>JBBRUX010000049.1:0-28719 GCA_038247415.1 Chitinivibrionales bacterium
ATGGCTCTATTGCATTATGACCACGGGAGCTGTCTTATCAAAACCCTCGGCGCGCATCCTGACCAGGTACTTGCCGGGCGCGAGTCTGGCCGAAGAACTTGTCTGTGCGCCAAACGCGGCCACGATCTTTCCCTGGTGGGTATAAACGGTCGCCTTCGCATCGTGACCATTCACCCATGGCGGGAGATCAAAACGGACTGTTCGCGAGAGTCCTGTCGTTGACTTCAAGGCCACTGGAAGAGACTTTGAAACCCGTGAAGACATCATGTCGCGATCGATCCGCACCGGTGGTCCATTGCCTGCAACAAGCGTCCAGGTTCCCGGCTGCGCATTAAAGCGGATATATCGGGAATCTTTGACGCTAAAGGAAATCCCCGAAAGCGTGCCGGATGGCCAGACCGTTGTGCCGTTGACCTTTACCGATGCGACTGGGGCGGCATTGTCGAAGTTCACGGGAACTCCCAGACTTGCCGAAGTGCCGGGTGGCACCACCACCTTCATGGTGAAGCCGTCGGCCTGTTTGGACAGATTTACCTCCACGCGGCCGTGCCGTGTCTCCACAACCTGATTTGCGTTCTGTAAGGTTGCCATGTTGGGCAGCACGTGGAAGACATCGTACCCCGCCGAATCGGGGGCAATGCCCACTGCGCACTCGGCCATCACCACGACCGCTCCACCGGCCCAGCCATGGTTGTAGGTGCTAACGCCATCAGCGAGATCCCAGCCCTCCCAGAGCGTGCTCAGATTCTCGCTGATCATGGTCCCATAGCGCTGCTTCATGCGCGTGATGGCATCCCCGCCATAGCCCATGGTAAAGAGCGCCTCGAGAACAAATTTCTCCAGGAACGGGCTCGCCTTTTTGACGGTTGTCAACACTGTACGAATCGCAGGATATTTCGACGCCGGAGCGAGTCCGGTGAGAACCGCAAGAGCATTCGCTCGGTCGTCAACAACACCGCCGGAATAGGCTGTGCCTTTCCAAAAGGTCTGGTCGAAGTTGGTTTCGATACTGGTCATACGCTGATTGATGGTGGCCAGATCGGCAGTGATCCCCAGCACACCGGCCATGGCCTTGATGCTCTTGAGGGCGAGGTAATACCAGCAGTTGTCAAGCACCGGGGCATCTATGCCACTTCCCCAGTCCTGCCAATCCCAGTCGCCTGCGCGGTGGTTGACCAGCCCGCCAGTCATTGTGTACTTAGTGAGGAGATAAGCCTTGACTATAGGATACACCTCCTGGAGCAGGGCCTGGTCGCGGGTGTCCATGTAGTAGCGCCACATGCCATACCAGCCGGTGCTGTGCATCATCTGCATGGGCAGCTCATCGGTCCAGTTTCCTGCAGGCACGGGGGAGAAGAGGACGCCGCCTGTCTTGTTCCACTGGACAAGGTTACTGTACGCTTTGTGTCCTAGAGCATAGGCGCTTGTGTCAAAGGCGTATCCGGCAATGTTGATCTCAAGCGCAGCGTCGGCGATCCACTGCGCTCGCTCCCGGTCGGGGCAGTCCATGTAGTTGTCGCGCATGTTAACATACACGGTCCGTTGAGCCTTGATGCAGAGCGTGTTGATGGCAGCATCGTTGCAGGTGAAGGCAGGGACAAAACCGCAGTTGTAGCCGGTTTCGCGATACTTCAGCGCAGTGATCGTAACGCCGGCTGGAATTTTATAGCGCACATCGTGTCCGTTCATCCACCCGTACGTTTCGTACTCCTGCACTCCCGCTTTGGTAACGTAGGTGGCCATGACATTTTCATCGCCCCCGCCATCGAAATTGTCGGTGCGGATGTCAATGGATAGGCCCGCGGACGCGGCATTGATCTTGAGGTACGGGGTAACCTGCGCATTGTACGGCAGCTTGGCAATAATCGTCGAGCCGTTGCCCGTGGAGGGCAGTGTCGCGGCATTGGTGTAATCTTTGAGGCCCGAGTTCGCCCACTGAGGGATGGGACGCTTGACCAGCGTGTTCCAGGGCGCGCACGGCGGCGTTCCCTTTTCGGATGCGGCGCTCCATGCAGCGTCGTCGTACCCGGAGTTCATCCAGCCTGCAATATCTTTGCGCGCGTCAAAGGAGACCCAGCTCTCGGCAAGCCGGTCGTTCGGCCCGTCACCACCAACCGTGCCGTAGGAGGGGTGCTGCTTGACCTTCCATGTCGCATCTGTTGCAAGTGTCAATCCCGAGGAGGCAGATTCGACCCACAGCCCGCCCTTGCCGCTGTTCTTGTGGGAGAAGCCGTCCTTGCCAAAGTACCAGACCAGCACGGCAACGGTGTTGGTGCCGGTGGTGAGGTACTGCTTGATGTCAACTTCATCGTAATATGTGCCGGTGGGAGTGGGCCCGCGCTTGAGGCCGCCCTCGAAAACGGCGAGTGTCCCGTTAACCCACAGCCAGTACTTCGTGTCCGTGGCGATCTTGATCACCGCGGATGACGGTACCTGAGCAACCGAGACCGTCTTGCGCAAACACATCCAGGTGTTTGCGGGACTGTCGGCTGATTGCCAGATCCACGTGCCGGTCTGCGCGCTTGCGCATGCGACAAGACTGAGCACAAGACTGGCGATGGTCAATGACCGGTTGAGACTGCGCATCGATGCAATGTACCGGAACATAGAAATCCCCCTGAAAAATTGTGAGACGCCGATTGCTTTTTAAATGAGCCCTTGGATCGGCTGCTTTTAACATATCCTACATTAACGGCCATCGCTCGGACGATTTTACCGTTTTTCAGGACTGCTTTATCTTTTTGAGGTGTTCTGAGGGGGTGTGGCCCATATGGGCTTTGAATGTGCGTCCGAAATAGGAGGGGTCGTGGTAACCGACTTTAGAGGCGATTTCGGTAACGGTGTCGGCGTTGGCCAATAGAAGCTGGCAGGCTTTTTCTATACGGACTTTTGTGAGGTAGTCAACGA
This sequence comes from Chitinivibrionales bacterium, assembly GCA_038247415.1. GTDB lineage: Bacteria > Fibrobacterota > Chitinivibrionia > Chitinivibrionales > WJKA01 > JBBRUX01. The sequence continues at coordinate 2,908 of JBBRUX010000049.1, forward strand.
TGGTCATGCCCACGGCCGCCTTGAATACGCTGCAGAGCCGGTTGGGACTGAGGAACGCATTTCTAGCCACATCGTCAAGCTTAACTTCACCAGAATAGTTTTTTTCGAGGAAAGCTATGGCCGCGGAAATACTGTCAAGCTTCGCGGTGTATTCCGCGTCCATCCCATCGGCCGCGATCGATTGCCCAAAGAACCGGCTTGCCATGACGACCAGTTGCAGGAACAAACCAGTTCCTTCCGCCTGCCAACCGGGATCTTTCGTATCCAGCGCTTTTTCGATCGTGTCAAGCAGGCTCGACATGCAATCCTGCTGCGTCAATGAGAGATGGAGCTTGTGCGCAAATGACGTCTCCGACCGGAAGAACGGCTCGATGCAGAAGAAGGCCGCGAATCCCCGGATCTCCTTGAGCGCCGCTATATGCGGGATGAGGATCGTGGGGTAAAACAGTACATTGGTCAGACTGAATGAATGCCGCTTGTCGAAGCCGTGGTCTTCGTTTGGAAGAACGCAGAAGCAATCGCCGGCTCGGACCGGGTATTCATTACCATCGTAGCAATGCACGGCAGATCCCCGACGGACATAGACCAACTCATAAAAATCGTGCGTATGCGGTGAAGGCGCCGATTGCTCATTGGTGATTGTCCAGACGATAAGCGGGAAAAAGCCAGGTTGTTTATCGTCGAAGGTATGAAACCGCCCTTCCCGGCGGATACCATTCCAGGTGCTACGATCTATCTGGCTCTTGTCTGGTGCATTCATAAAAATAAGGTTACCGAAAAAGGCCCTTGTAAGAAAGTAATACTCTATAAAATGCTTTTCGTCGGGAATCAATCTCTGCAGTGCCCGAAAAACTCAACTAAAAACCTTTAATATGAGCTGTAAGCGCAAATTCCACGGTTATTCCTCTGGGTTTATACGAAAAAGGTTGGTACTGCGCACCAATGAGGTCGGTAGTATTGAGCGCGTTTTTAATTGACATCCGAGCATCAATTCCTACTGGAGTAACCATAACATTTTCATAGAGCACCGACAGATCAACACTAACTGCATTGTCCACAAAGTAATATGCGCCCGCGTAATTGCTACCTGCAGGAACTTGAGCTGTTTGATGGAAAAATGCTTTCTGGAACGATCCCGTGAGTCGCATTTTCAACAGATTAGGAATGAGCATACTTTGTGCGTCAAATTCTACACCATAACCGGTAAAATCGCCAACATTGGTAAAGGGATAGTAAAATGTTATATAGTCCTTCAAAATCTGATAATAGGTATTAATCATGATACGCGAATGAAGTGCATTGATGATGTTCTGCCACTCCAGTGCATATAACTTCTCAGGTTTGGTCGCTATCGTGTTGCAATAGAACCACCATTGACCACTGGTGTCAGTCGCGCTTGTAAAACTGCCCACTGTACCACTGTTTTGGGTGCCCCATAAATTATTCTGCGGGCTTGCCCATGGGCTGGGCATACGTATTGCAGTATTGAACAAAGCCTTGGTGACCCAGGTACCTAGAGGTGAATAAATAACTGCGAGGCGCGGAGTAAACGTCATATTTTTCTTTTCAAAAACATTGGCGCGGCTGAGAATGTATCGGTTGCCCGGCTAAATCCGGTTGCAAGATTTACTTCTGCTCCATCAACGATCTTAGTAATAAGGTTAATAGTGGCAGCCAAGGTGGATGAGCCATAGAGCACCGAACCTGGCCCAACAATAATTTCAATTTTATCCACATTGTCGAGGTTAATGGGTCCATTAAGAAAATCGGGTTCGGTGAGATTATTCAACGAATGGCCATTCACCATAAGCGTTATTTTTTCATTGTCGTTTGGGGCAATTCCACGTACCTGCGCCACATACTGCAGGTCTTTATGGAACGTCTGAAAACCGGGGGTCATAGTGAGTACATCCATAACCGAGTGGAAACCATAAATATGAATATCTTCTTTGGTATAGACATACATGACATTGGGTGCAAGGTCGAGAGGTTCAGGGTGCTTGGATGCGGTGATCACTTGGATATTCATCAATTCGTCGAGCGAAAGATCTAAGAGTGATCGTTTAGGTGCTTGTTCACTGGCAAAACCAGATACTATGCCAAGAAGGATTGCACTTAACAAAAGCAGCGGCTGTTTCAAAACCTACTCCTTCACCTTTTTTTCCGCATTCGTTGGCCGAAATGTATTCTGTATCACTTTTGAATTCAGGTTAAATGGCCCATCGAAAGAAGTCGTCATTTTTAAAAGATTTAAGCATTAGTCTGGGGGCACATACTAGCAGAAAAAAGATACAATGCATGTACTGCAAAATACAGCGCACGCATTGACATAGGCGATATTATTTCTTCTTGATAACTTTCTTAACAACTTTCTTAGCTGCAGGCTTTGCTGTCTTTTTAACAGGAACAACGCCATTTACAGCATCTTTAGCGGCTTTGGAGATGCGAAATTTGAGCACTGTTTTAGCGGGAATTTTAATGGTTGCACCAGTTGCTGGGTTGCGACCTACGCGAGCTTTTCTTTTAACAAGAACAAGCTTGCCTAATCCAGGAAGAGAAAAACCATCTTTAGCTTCCTTGTAAGCAATGGTTGCAATATTTCCAAGAAGGATTTTTACCACTTTCTTGGTCAATGATTCATCACATGCTGCAAGTGTTTCAATCAACTGAGACTGCGTGAGGGCCATAGAAACTCCTTTAAAAATTTGAAAAACGGGACACACAAAAAACGTATACTTTATGCTAACAAATATGCAGTGTTGATTTCAAGGAAATAAGCAAAAAAACATGCAGTTCATTAAGCTTTTCCCTTGTTACCGAGGTACACAGTAATACCATGAACTGTATATTGATTATAATTGATGCCTACCCTTGATATCAAAACCAGCTCACACCTTTTTTCAAAAAAGGCAGCGGTCTTATTATCGGTCTCTGAGTCTATGTGCCAAATAGGGCAACAGTTGCTTTTTTCGCGATACAACATTGGACAATTGATAAATCCCAGGCTCTATCTGCGGGTAATTAATCATTGCGACAAATTCTAAGGATCCGTCAAGAAGTAAAAGTGATTCTTGACTGGTTACGTCGGTGATTAGCAAGGCAGAAAAGTCGTACTTCTTTTTGTGCCGATATTCTGCCAGCGCAATTTTCACTTCATCTTTTCGTTTCCAGAATTGAACGTAACCTGTTTCTTCTATTTGAGCTACACTAAAGCGCGCCCCGTTCTCCACGTACTCTTTACAGTCGGTAGATATTGCCGCAGTAGCAGTATTGAGCGTGAGCAATGAACCAATAGAAAATAATTGTTCAGTAAATTCTTTTGCATTGATACCTGCAACCTGTTCAAGGTGGGCGAGGACTTCAATATCGCGCTGTGTTGTTGTAGGCGATGTTAAATTAAGAGTGTCGGAAGCAAGCCCTGCCAAAAGTAGCCCTGCGATAGGTGTGGGAATTTCCAGGCCGCTCTTCATAAAACATTCTGCAACTATGGTACTTGTGGATCCAACAACTTCGTTACGAAAGAGTATAGGATGTTGTGTTGACATAGTGCCAATACGATGATGGTCTATAATTTCTAGTATTTCTACTTCGTCGGCGCCGGGAACAGCCTGGGATAGTTCGTTATGATCTACGAGAATAATCTTGCGCGATGCAGACTTGAGAAGATCTGTTTTTGTCATGATGCCAACCATATTGTTGTCGTCGTTGAGTATTGGAAAAACCTGATGCCCCGATGCTACGGCGCGATTTCTCAGAGTGCGAAGCTGCTCTTGTGGATGAAAGCTGAGAAATTTATCGGTAAGAACATGTCGTATTGCCACTGCGGCCCTGCACAGCGATGCGGTAGTAACCGTATCGTGGGGCGAGGCTATAATACTTACGTTATTGCGCTGCGCCGCTTCAATAGTTTTAGGCTCGATGGGCTGATCGCCGGTTACAATAATAACACGAACACCTTCTCGTATGGCAATGTTTTGAATGTCCCACCGATCGCCCACAACAACCGCCCATTGTTGTGGTGACGTTTGCTCTAAGCGCGAGGCAAAAGATTCTAGCCCCATAGCACCAATCATCAGCGTAAGCTCATCTTCTTGCTCTATGTCAACGCCTACAATGATGGTTCCATTAAGCGTTGCTGCAAGATTTTTTAGAGACGAAAGCACAATGCGTGAGTTGCCATCACCATTTACAGAAGGAAAAAGATATTTTCCGAGTTTGAAAAGGGAAACCAAGCCTCTGCAATGTCTGTCGTCATCAAGTACCGGGAGAATACGTAGATTTTGGTCTTCCATGAGGCGCAGGGCTTCTGCTGCAGTCGAATCGGTTTTTACGCTGTGTACTTTTTCATGCATGACATCTGCTACGGTAGGAGAAACATCGGCCACAAATTTTGGGGGAGCAATATCAAATGTTTTAAGCACAAAATCAATGCGCGCATTGGTATCTCCACAGCGCGCAGCAATAACATTTTCAACGCCAATCGCATTTTTAAAAGCCGCATATCCAAGGGCCGCGCATATTGAGTCGGTGTCGGGGTTACGATGCCCAATTACAAGAATTTCGTTCATATCAGCAATCTCCACACAATAAAAAATTCAAAAGTATGAAAGAGAATACGATTAAGGAATAGCAAGAATTAAAAAAGCCTAAATGATCAACTTTAGCCGGGAATTAAAAACATTGCCCCTGCAGCTGTAATAAGCATAATAATAAAGCCAGGCAAAAGCGCGGTGCGTAAATCTTTATGGCCACCGGCAAGTGCAATAATTCCTTTAAGAATAGTATTAGCAAGGGTCGCAAGAACTATAGCGCGCGCTGCAATGGGCAGCCCAATGCCAGCTGCGTCGCCAGAAAGTCGTGCCATAGAAAGTGCTATTGCGTCAACATCGGCAAGCCCTGCAAAAAAGCTTGACAAGTAGATACCCGCACTGCCTAAATAAAGCTGCGCAGCTTTGGATATCACCAAAATCAACACAAAGAGCAAGCCGAATTTAATAGCCAGACCAAGTTCAAAAGGATTGTTCATTTCTACATCGTGGCCTATGGTACTATCAGATTTACTAAAGTGTAAATACACGCAATAGATGAGGCCTGCAACCATCGATACGGTAAGGGGCATCCAGATAAGTTTTGCCAAATGAATATTAAGCACGGCTACCGCAATAATAACTCTAAAAAACATAACCGTCCAGGCAACAAGAATTGCAAGTGCAAACGACTTGGCATAGGCTGGGGTCTCTTTACTGCGCGGGGTAAGAGAGGCCGTAACTGCGGTTGAGGATGCTAGTCCACCCAAAAGCCCGGTAAGTCCAATGCCTTTTTTTGGGCCGGCAATTTTGATAAGGATATAGCCGATAAAACTGATACCCGAAATAAAAACAACAAAAAGCCAAATCTTGAAGGGGTTGATGATAGTAAATGGGGGAGGCCCAAAAAGTTTGTTGGGAAGTACCGGCAGAATAATTGCAGTGATAACTGAAAATTTAAGCGTGGCAAAAACATCGGCGCGGGTAATGTGCTTAATAAAAGATTGGAGCTCAAATTTTACCGAAAGAATAACCGTTATGCCAACTGCCAAGGCCACAGCAAGTGCGAGATGACTTGTGAAGCAAAGTGCCCCGATGAGCAAGGTACATAAGCCTGCAAATCTGCTTGTGAGGCCAATACGGCCATGCGTTGCATCAACGAAATACGATATGCCTATTAGTAAACCTGCAACCGCAATGGTAACAATAAAGGGAGCATACGAATGAAATGAATCCGATAAAAATGCAGAGAGGCACCCAGCAAGTGAAAAAAGGGTATACGTTCTTACCCCAGCAGCTATTTCGTGTTCTTTATGAATTGTGTCAAAGGAGAACTCACGCTGTAAACCAATAAGAATGCCAATAAATGCGGCAACTCCAAATCGGAAAAAAAGCGTAGTTTCATTCATTTCTTATTCTTTCGTAAAGATTTTGCAAGTGCGCGCATGATCTCGACTCCGCCTTCTTCGCGCAAGAGATTTCCCGTTACTATTATATCTGCACCCGCTGCAAGCTTCTCTTGTGCCGATTCGACGCTCCTAATACCACCCCCAACAATGATGGGAATGTGTATGGTAGCGCGAACCGTTCTGATCATTTCGGACGGAACAGATTCTTTAGCACCAGACCCACCTTCGAGATACACCAATTTCATTCCCATATATTCTGCAGCCAGCGCATGTGCTGCAGCAATCATGGGTTTAGCCCGTGGAATGGGCTTGGTGTTACTCATAAATTCTACAGAACTTACATTGCCCGATTCAACAAGAATATATGCCGTGGCTATTGGCTCAAGTCCTGTTTGCCGAATAAGGGGCGCTGCTTTGACGTGCTCGCCAATCAAATTGACAGGGTTTCTGCCAGAAACCAGTGATAGAAAAAGAAGTGCATCGGCATGCGCCGAGAGCTGCGTTGCATCGCCAGGGAAAAGAATAACCGGAACAGTAACTGCTTTTTTAACGGCAGCCACAAACGAATCGAAGTGGTTGCTATACATGAGGCTTCCACCGATAAGAAATCCATTGACGCCACACGATTGAGCATGGGCGGCAAGGGATGCGCCTTCTTGTACCGAAAAGTCATCGGGGTCTAAAAGCACCCAGTAAAGCTTCTTTCCGGCTGCTAAATCTTTAAGGATTCCGGCGTGGATATTCTTTTTGGCTTTGCTCATGATGCAGCTTTCTGTGAGATGATTTCTCGTGCGGCCAAGAGCCCCTTGGAAAAGAGTTCCGGTTTCTTGGATCCTGCAGATGCCCGCGATGGACTTCCCCCGCCATTGCCGCCCGCTGCAATGGCCGCTGCTTTTACAAATGCGCTACATTGTGCTCCGGCACCAACTGCTGTGCTTCCTGCAGTTGCAAAAAAGTTAGCAGATTCGGAATCGTGATGTCCTGCAAGAATAACAACGGTGTCGTGTGGTGGCAACACAAGCGCTTCGGTAAGGGCTTCGCATATAACGGAGTATTGTTCTTTTGCATAAGAAGAACAATCGTACACGGTAAATTTAAAAACAGATCCTTGAGTATGGGCTTCTTTAAGAATAGCATCCACAATGGTTGCGGCACCCGCCTTACGCAATGCTTTGCACTCCGATTCAAGTGCTGCTTTTTGTTCGCTCAGATGAACGACTTTGTCAAGTATTGCTGTATCTGCGCATTTAAAAAAGCGGCTCAAATCGGCGATAAGAGTGCCCTCGGTTCTGCAGAGCGCAAGTGCATTAAGCCCTGTTACAGCGCTCACACGGCGAACGCCAGCAGCAATTGAGGCATCTTGCGTAATGCGAATAAGCCCAATATCACCGGTTGAAGCAACGTGCGTTCCTCCGCATAGTTCACGGCTTAAGGTTCCCATCGAAACGACGCGAACAATATCGCCGTATTTTTCTCCAAACAGAGCCATTGCCCCTTCACTTTTAGCAAGAGCTGGTTCCATTAGTTTTGTTGCCACGGGGCTATTTCCCAATACCCAGCCATTGACTAAATCTTCTACACGAAGTCTCTGTGCTTCGGTGAGGGCTTTGTGATGGGTAAAGTCGAATCGAAGCTCGAATGCGTCAACGCGTGAACCTGCTTGGGTAACATGCTCGCCCAGTACCGACCGTAGGGCAGCTTGCAGAAGATGCGTGGCAGAATGGTTACGACGAATCGCAGCGCGGGCAGTGGTATCGATGGTGGCTACGAGTGGCTTAACAAAAAGGGCAGTGTCCAAAGGCATTGCGCTTTCGCACCGGTGTACGATAACATCGTTCCATGTGATGGTGTCGATAACGGTTAATCGGGTACCATCGGCACAATCGAGAAATCCGCGATCACCAACTTGACCACCCGATTCGGCATAAAATGGAGTCGTGTCAAGAACAATAAGGTATTCTGGTTGGCTTGCGCTGCCTATGCTTTTATAGCGCATAATTGATACCGATGCAGTGTCTTTTTCGTAGCCGATAAAAGATGTTGTGCCTCCCGATGCACGGCTTTCGATCCATCCATCGGCACTAAGCCCGGCATCTCCGCCTTTTTTTGTTGCTTCTCGTGCACGCTCCCGTTGCGAGACCATAAGCGCGTGGTACCCATCTTCGTCAATGGATAGCCTCTGTTCTTCGGCGAGTAGGCGAGTGAGATCTACAGGAAAACCGTACGTGTCGTATAAGACAAAAACATCAGCCCCAAGAATAGCCGTACGGCTGGCTTTTTTGGCGATAAGCACAAGTGCCGAAAATTTTTCCAAACCAGATTCGAGCGTCTGGCTAAAACGCTCCTCTTCAGCTTTGATAACATCGGCTACATATGTTTTGCGTTCGTTAAGCTCAGGGAATGCCCCGCCAAGTGTATCAACGACTGTGGGAACAAGTTTGTATAAAAATGGTCCTGTAAAGCCAATTTCTCTCCCAAATCGATACGCTCTGCGCAGCAGTCTGCGAACGACATATCCCCGCCCGTCGTTCGCGGGTATTGCCCCATCGGTTATAGCGCATGTTAACGAGCGGATATGGTCGGCAATAACCCGAAAGGGTGTTCCTGCTTCGCCCCGGGAATACACTTTTTTGCACAGTGTTTCGGTTGCGGCAATTATTGGCATAAAGGCATCGGTATCGTAATTAGACTGTTTACCTTGAAGAACTCGTGTGATACGTTCGAAGCCCATGCCGGTGTCGACATGTTTTGCGGGCAGTTCTTTAAGCGACCTGTCTTTTTCGCGATTGTATTGAATAAAGACAAGATTCCAGATTTCCATAAAGCGGGAACAACCCGATGCATTAGGCCCGCAGATGTGTCCTTCAACATGTTGACTAGTGCATGTGCCTTCACCACAATCGATATGAATTTCTGAGCAGGGGCCGCACGGGCCGGTTTCACCCATTTCCCAGAAGTTGTCTTTGTCGCCATGTCGCGAAATGTTGCTCTGCAGGATGTCTGTTTCGCTTTTCCAGAGCGCTTCGGCTTCGTCGTCTTTTTTGTAAACGGTAGCATAGAGGGTTTCTTTAGGCAATTTCCACACGCCGGTAAGAAGCTCCCATGCCCAGCCAATAGCTTCTTTTTTGTAATAGTCGCCAAACGACCAGTTCCCGAGCATTTCAAAAAAAGTATGATGGTAATGATCGCGACCGACCTCTTCGAGATCGTTATGCTTCCCGCTTACCCGCATACATTTCTGGGAGTTTGCTGCACGCGTAAGCCCTTGCCGATTTTCTCCAAGGAAAATAGATTTGAACTGGTTCATTCCCGCATTGGTAAAGAGTAACGTGGGGTCGTCTTGTGGAACTACCGGTGCGCTGGGGATAAACGTGTGCTTTTTACTTTTAAAGAATTCTATAAATTGCGTCCGGACATCGGATGCGGTAATGGAAAGCGGCATGATACTTCGGTACTTTCTTAAGCTTAAGGTCTTATGTGCAGCATGTCAAAAAAATAGTACCCCCGATAAACAGCAAGAGGTCACGGGGGTACTACAATTATTCTTCTTCGGATGTTTCGGTTGCAGGCGCTGCTAGAGCGTGTGATCCTGCTTGCGCAATACGTTCGCGAATAAGATTTGCAATGGTTTCGCAAAGATCCTTGTTTTCGGTAAGGAAATCTTTAACTTTTTCGCGGCCCTGACCAAGACGTTCGCCCTTGAAGGAGAACCATGCACCGCTCTTTTCAACAATACCGTATTCGGCTGCAAGGTCGATAACATCGCCCACATAGGAAATTCCCTTGCCGTAAATAATATCGAATTCAGCTTCACGAAAAGGAGGGGCAACCTTATTCTTGACAACTTTGGCTTTGGTTCTGTTACCAATAACGGTATCACCATCTTTAATAGCAGCAAGCCGTCTGATATCGATACGAACCGATGCATAAAATTTAAGGGCATTGCCACCCGTGGTTGTTTCTGGGTTTCCAAACATGACACCAATTTTCATACGGAGCTGATTGATAAAAATGAGACAGGTGTTTGACTTAGAAAGAATTCCCGTGAGTTTACGCAACGCCTGAGACATAAGGCGTGCTTGCAATCCCATGTGCGAATCGCCCATTTCGCCTTCGATTTCTGCTGCAGGCACAAGCGCGGCAACACTATCAACCACAATGATATCGATTGCGCCACTGCGAATAAGCGTGTCGGCAATTTCGAGGGCTTGTTCCCCGGTATCGGGTTGTGAAACGAGTAAATTATCGATGTCGACACCAAGACTTTTCGCATATTGTGCATCAAAAGCGTATTCGGCATCTATTAATACGGCAATACCACCACTTTTTTGGGCATTCGCAATCGCATGAAGTGCGAGGGTAGTTTTTCCGGAACTTTCTGGTCCGTAGATTTCGATAATACGACCTTTTGGGAGTCCACCAACACCCAGAGCAGTGTCCAGCGCCAGGGATCCTGTGGAAATAACAGGAACTGCTCCAAGGCTCGCTTCGTTACCAAGGCGCATAATGGTACCCTTACCATGCTGCTTTTCTATTTGGCTGAGAGCTTGTTCTACAGCAGAATTGCGTTTGCTGGATGAATCATCGAGAACTTCTTTTGGTTCCTTCTTGGCCATTGCAAAAACTCCTCATTGGAATAATGTATCAAACTATAAAAAAAAATCGATCTTGGTTTAGCCGTAATAATAAACAAAATATTATTTGCAGAGCACATAAATGGGGAAAATGGGAGAAAGTATTTTAGCACATAAATGAATGTGTCGAATCTACAACAAATGACTACTCTAAAAAAAGCCTACGGGGGAATTCTATGTCGAAAAGTGGTTCGAAATTAAAAATTAATCCGGCGGGTTCTGCAAAGACGGCTATGACAATTTTTGGTGAATTTAAAAATTTTGCGTTTAAAGGCAATGTAATAGATTTGGCAGTTGGAGTCATTATTGGTTCTGCGTTTGGCAAAATAATCGATTCTCTGGTGAAACATTTAATCATGCCGGGAATCAGTCTAATCTTGCCTGCAAAACAGGGATATCTGGGTTGGAAGCTTGCATTTCATGCCAAAGAAATTCCCTATGGCCTTTTTATTGGCGAAGTGGTGAATTTCTTTATTGTTGCATTTGTGCTTTATGTCTTTATTGTAAAGTTCTTAGGTTTGCTGCTTAAAAATAAGAAAGAAGAAGCTATCGCCGTAGAAGTGGTTCTTCCTCAGCAGGAGATATTATTAACAGAGATACGAGATCTTCTCAAGCAGTCGGTATCGGCTCGATAAGTAATAGGCATTTTTTACAAAGTATAAAGCAAGGGGTTTTATATGATTCGAGTATCTAAGAGCATTGCTGCAGATTTGGTAATGGCGTATGCAGCATGTGGCCAAGCGGATTCTTCCACCGCCTGCAAATTGACAACTGAATCAAATCTGATGTTTACGCTTAATAATTATAGCGTGAGCTGGGTTGGTCTTACTTATTCATTTGAGAGCAAATAGTGCTGCTGTTTTTACGATGTGCGTTTCTTGGAGGCGCCGTCGTCTTTTTGATAGCCGCATGTTCCGATCGTGCGCGCCCTCATCCGGGGGGTGCGCAGCAAGCTTCTGTTCAAGCTGTGCTTGCACCTATCCTAAAACCCACCCTGGTACGAATCCTGGATCACGATTCATCGGCATTTGTTCAGGGCCTTATATATGTCCGCAATAATCTCTACGAATCGACCGGGCTCGTGGGGCACTCCTCCTTGCGACGGCTCAATGCAACTACCGGAGTTGCCGAAAAAATTGTTCCAATTGGAGAAGTTTTTTCCGAAGGCCTTGCGCTTATTGATTCGGAGCTCGTTATGTTGACATGGAAGGATCAGAGCGCCTTGGTGTATGACCTTAGATCGCTGTCATATAAGCGGAGTATGCAGTACCAAGGAGAAGGATGGGGATTGACGACCAACGGGAATGAATTTATTATGAGTGATGGGAGCGATCTGCTCACCATACGAAATAGCCGGTTCGAAAGAGTGCGCACGATAGCGGTTACCTATAATGGCAAACCCCTCAACAATCTTAATGAGCTCGAATATGCGCGGGGTAAAGTTTATGCTAACGTATGGTATTCTACTAGTATTGTTGAAATAGATCCTAAAAGTGGTAGTGTTGAAAAAGTGTTCGATTGTTCAAATCTTATTGCTTTATCGGGAGCAGTTGACGAAGGCTCAGTCCTTAATGGCATAGCCTACGATGCTTTGGCGAACCTCTTTTATTGTACCGGAAAAAATTGGCGACATATCTTTGTAGTAACATTTCCCTGACAAAGGAAGCACATGCAGGAAGTATACGACTCGTTTGTAAACCAGGGTCTTGCGCTCATCGATACAGGAGATCTTCCGGGCGCACTCGAAAGTCTTAAACGGGCTCTTGCACTGCGCCCTCATAATGGGCCCCTCGAATTTGTCATGGCCAATGCCTATCGCGCATTAGGCGATGAAGTTTTAGCAGAACAGTTTTTTAAAAGCGCATTAGCACTGGATCCATTGTCGTTTCCCTATAATCAGATTTATGCCATGTTTTTGCACGAAGTCAATCGTCGTGAAGAAGCGTGTTCCTACCTTGAGGCGGCACGTGCCCTTAATCCCAATGATCCTCAGTTGCATAATGATCTGGGAGTTCTCTATCACGAATTAAAAAATCCAGAGAAAGCTACGTTTTACTTCGAAAAAGCGAATGCTCTCAAACCCGACTATCTTGTTCCCCTGGTTAATCTTGGTCATATCTATAGTGCACAGGGCGATTCGACATTATTACATGCTTTAATCAATCGGTTTACCGATGAACAAAAAAAGGATCTCGAGGTGGCAGAGCTTATTGCCCTAGCTACAACAACCAAAGCTGCACATAATTCCGATACAGTCGGTTCAACAAATCTCTCTTTTTCTAATCAGTCTTACTCGATTGCTCCGCTTGCTATTGTTAAGGAGTTCGGTGAAAAACTCTGTGCTTCAACGTCGCGGCTTTCGATTGTTGTGCCCATTTATAACGAGGTCGAAAACATCCCGATTCTGTATCAGGAATTAACCGGAGTCCTCAAAAATCTACGCGAAGAATACGAGATCATTTTTGTTAACGATGGTTCCAAAGATGGTAGCCGTGAGGTTCTTAATAGTCTCGCGTGTGATGATCGTCGTATTGCGGTTATTCATTTCAGGAGAAATTACGGACAAACTGCGGCTCTTGGCGCGGGTTTTAAGTATTCACATGGCGATGTTGTCATTACGCTTGATGCTGATTTACAAAACGATCCAGCAGATATTCCAAGGCTTTTGGAGAAAATGGCAGAAGGATACGATCTTGTCAATGGTTGGCGCAAAAAGCGTCAAGACAAGGCCCTCACGCGCAGATTGCCATCAATGATCGCAAATCGTATTATCAACAAATTGATAGAGGGCACAGGTGTTCAGCTCAATGATTTCGGGTGCACTCTTAAGGCATATAAAAAAGGGATTGTCAAAAATATCCATTTGTATGGCGAAATGCATCGTTTTATACCCGTTTTTGCTGCGTGGCTAGGAGTTAAAGTAGCCGAGATTCCTGTAAACCATCGTCCACGAGTCCATGGTGTTGCCAAGTATAATCTTTCGCGGGTGTCGCGGGTCATTTTTGATTTGGTCGTGGTTCGATTTTTTTCCGACTACATGACACGACCCATTCAATTTTTTGGCAAAATTGCCAAGAATATTACAACCTATGGTCTTTTGGGGATTATCCTTTTGTCGGCTCTGGGCCTAACCCATACACTTCCCATTTCGCTTAATACCATTCTTATCCTTATTGCAATTCTGCTTCTTGGCGGTATGCAAATCCTGTTTTTAGGGCTTTTGGGTGAGGTGATGATTCGGTTTTACTTTGAGGTGCAAAAGAAAGATTACTTTGTGGTAGAATCGGTGATTAATCGCACGGAGCAATCTTAATGTGCGGTATTGCGGGCATTATTAATCGTAATCAATCTCCCGTAGAAATCTCCTCACTTCTGCGTATGGCAGATACTATTCGCCATCGCGGGCCCGATGACAGCGGAACCTTCGCAGGGCAGGGCTTTGGGTCATCGCCTTTACATATAGGATTAGCGCATCGACGACTTTCTATTATCGATTTGTCGGCTTTGGGCAGGCAGCCCATGGCCAATGAGGATAAGAGTGTTTTCATAACCTTTAATGGTGAAATTTATAACTATGCAGCGCTGCGTAAGGATCTTGTGGTTGCAGGACACCAGTTTACTTCACAAACAGACACCGAAGTTCTAGTGCATGGCTACGAAGAGTATGGTGTAGGTATTTTTGATCGCATCAGTGGCATGTTCGCTTTAGCAATTGCAGACCTTAATCGCAATGAGGTTATTCTTGCGCGCGACCCTTATGGGAAAAAGCCGCTTTATTATTATGAGTCGGCGAATACTGTTGTGTTTGGGTCCGAGGCTAAAGCCATTCTTGCGAAGGGAGAAGTGCCTGGTGCACTTGATGTCATGAGCATGGTTCGATATCTCTCATTTGAATATGTCCCTGCACCCTATTCGATTTTTAAGCATATCCAAAAACTTCCTGCAGGCTCATATATGCGCATTACTGCGCAGGGAAGTACCATTACAAAATACTGGGATGTCGGATTTTCTTGCAGAGATACCTCTGTGGACTATGAAAACGAAGAAGCAGTCGCTCTGCATCTGGTAACCCTGCTACGGTCTTCTATTGTAAAGAGACTCATGGCCGATGTCCCCGTGGGGGTTTTTTTGTCGGGCGGGATAGATTCCAGTGCTTGTGTTGCATTGCTCGCTGGTGAAATGGATACGCGCAATATCAAGACGTTTTCTATTGGTTTTGAAGATGCAACGTTTGATGAATCGCAGTTTGCCAATCTTGTTGCCACACAGTATGGCACGCAACATCATCATAAAATCTTTACAGCTTCCCAGATGCTCGATATGTTACCTTTTGTCCAAAATATCCTCGACGAACCGTTTGCCGATGCATCGGTACTTCCAACTGCTCTATTATGTCAATTTACACGACAAAATGTAACGGTTGCAATTGGAGGGGATGGCGGAGACGAACTCTTTGCAGGATACGACCCTTTTATCGCACATGCCATTGCAAACAAGCTTGCATGGATGCCGCGGTCGCTCAAGAGTCTTTTAAGCGCGTGCGCTGGTTTATTGCCCGTATCGCACGCAAACATGAGTTTGGATTTTAAGATTAAGCAATTCCTTAAAGGCCTAACCTATCCTATGGCGATTCGTAATCAGGTGTGGCTTGGTGCATTTCCCGCGCACACACTGTCGCAGATTGTATCGCCAGAAGTTTTGGCACACACTCAAAAAAATAATGTCTACGAAGATCTTTCAACGCGTGCGCCATCCGAACGCGATTGGGTAGATTCTCTCGTGTATCAATATTGCAGGCACTATCTGGCCGAAGACATCCTCACAAAAGTTGATCGCGCTTCTATGGCATTTTCTCTTGAGGTGCGTACTCCTTTCTTGGACAAGGATTTGTCGAATTTTGTTCATTCGCTCCCATCGCACTACAAACTTCGCGGACTAACGAGGAAATATATTCTTAAAAAGAGTTTGCGGAAGCTTCTTCCCGATTCGATACTCTACCGCAAAAAAAAAGGTTTTGGTATCCCGCTTTCGTCATGGATTCGCACGTCACTTCGGCCGGAGCTCGAAGAGACACTTTCCTCAACAAATATTGCCAAGGCCGGACTCTTTAATCCAAAAACAATACGACGGCTGCTCGATGAACATTATGCAGGTACCCATGATAATCGCAAACAAATTTGGACACTTTTCATGTTTGAGCGATGGCGCCAGCGTTTTTGCGCAAGCGCATCGGTTGGTTAGAGCGGTATAATTCAATAAATTGCACAAAAATCGTGCACCATCGAACGATTTCCATATATTTTCTAAGGTATTATGTTAATCATCGAACACCTCAAAAAGCGTTTTGGCCAGCAAGTCGTTCTCGACGATATTAATGTTGAAGTTCATAAAGGCGAAATACTCTGCATTATTGGCCAGTCGGGTGGCGGCAAAAGCGTTATTCTTCGTCATATAATTGGGCTTATTTTGCCCGATGGAGGGCGCATCACCTTTAATGGTGAAGAAATCTGTTCTCCAACCACAAAGCCCCAAGAGCTCATTAGAACCAGACATCATTTTGGGATGCTGTTTCAACAGTCGGCACTGTTCGACTCAAAAACTGTGGGCGAGAATATCTGTTTCCCGCTTCGTGAACGCACTACGCTATCCGAGCACGAGATTTATGCAACCATGGTTGACGCTCTGGAAAAAGTCGGCCTTCAGGAAGCATTTCAACACAAAATGCCCTCGGAACTTTCGGGTGGTATGAAAAGCCGCGTTGGGTTAGCACGAGCTCTGGTTATGAAACCTGCTGTTATGCTCTACGACGAACCAACCTCAGCACTCGATCCCATCATGACCGATAAAATAAACGATCTTATCTTGTCATTGCGCGATAAGCTTTCTATGACATCAATCGTAGTAACACACGATATGGCCTCGGCGTATAAAATTGCCGATCAAATTGCGATGCTTTACGAAGGAAAAGTTATTTTTTATGGCACCCCTGCCGAAATTCGCGCTTCACGAAATCCGTATATTCAGCAATTTATTCGAGGTCAGCGAAAATTGCATTATGCTGTAGAAGACGAAAATACGTACTTAAAGCAATTTAATGTTACCGAAATTCGACAAAAGCTTATGTCTGATCGGCGATTGGGAATAACACATGCAGCTGCTCCTGCTACTCTCGATGCCGATACGGGCTTGCCTTTACGTGAGCCTTTTTATGCTGCATGTGTCGATGAACTTAAAAATGCTGCAGCGGGGGGATACACTGTTGCGCTTGTACTGTGCCGCATTGGCTCACTTGATGGGCTTAAGCTCACGCTGGGCGATGACTTTTGTAAAAAAATTATAGCTGAGGTTGGTAGACGATTTTTAACTACGATTCGGGGCAACGATCTAGCAGCCCGATTCGATTCGGATACCATTGCACTTATGTTAACCAAGGTAGATGGTGAAACAATTGTACGCGGTGTAGATCGTATGCGCTCCGAATCATGCGAACAGCCGTTTACATCTCCAGCAGGGCAGGATCTATCACTGATAATTTCGTGTGGGGTTGCCATATCAGGAAAGCACGGCGCTACTGCAGAGGTGCTTATAGAAAATGCAACGTCGGCACTCGATCGTGCGAGTGCACATGATGGTGGAAAAACAGTTTCTGCGTAACTATACATAAAAGGAAAATATATGGCTCCACGTACCCCGCGAGACCGTTTGGCTTTAGCGCTTGATAATAGCGACACTATTGAATCTGTTGCCACAATGGTTGCGCAAACATCAGAATTTATTGGCGTATATAAAATAGGCTTAGAGCTCTTTGTTAAATTTGGGCCAGCCATTATTGACGTTGTGAGAAAGTCGGACTCAAAAATTTTCCTCGATCTTAAATTTCATGATATTCCTAATACCGTTGCACAGGCAGTAACGGCTGCGTGCGGGTATTCGGTTGATTACCTCACCATTCATACGCAGGGCGGAAAAGCCATGATGGAAGCAGCGCAAAAAGCCGCACAGGCAAGCGCCCATCCTCCTAGTGTGCTTGGGGTTACTATTCTTACCTCTCTTTCTCAGCAAGCGCTTGACCAAGAGCTACGCGTTTGCCTCGATGTATCGAGCATGGTCAAGCATCTTGCAACGCTCGCAATGAAGAGTGGTTTGGGCGGAATTGTCTGTTCGGCAGCAGATTTACCGCATGTTCGGCCAGTGCTTCCTGCATCATGTACAATAGTAACTCCCGGAATACGCCTTCCAGAAAATGAGGTCAATGATCAGCAACGAATTGCTACGCCTGGGGATGCAATTAACAATGGTGCAACACTTCTTGTTATTGGCAGGCCCATTACGCAGGCCGCTCATCCTGCAAAGGCTGCGGAACAATTTTTGCGTGCAGTCGAAAACTAACATTCGCGCACTTTGTTGACACTCTCTGCATTGTAAGGAATCATAGCCAACTCATGAGTCCATCTGTACGCACATCCGCGGGATCTTTCCTATACTTTCTTCTTGTCGCAGCACTTTCTGGAGTCATAGGCAATATCATTGGATTTCTCATGCCAGTGTATCTTAAAGAAATTGGCTTTTCGGGCCTGCAAATTGGTTTGTTCTTTGGCTTGTCGGGTGCGGCTAATGTTTTACTTGCTTTGCCTATGGGAATATCCACCGATAGGCTTTCCATTGTGGGCATTCTTGTTGCGAGTGCAATTGTTTTGGCTTTTTCACGTTTTGGTCTTGTCCTGTCGCATAATTTCTGGATCGTATCCGGGTTTGCTTTTACCAGCAGTTTCGGCTTGCGGCTGTATAATACCGCTATGTCAACGCTCTTTTTTAAGATGAGTGGCAGGGATAATGGTCACAAAACTGGAATTTACCAAATTGTAAGTTTTGCCTCGATGGCATTAGGCATGATGCTTGGGGGCGTACTTATAGACACCGTTCATTACGAGATGGTCTTTTTGATAACAGCCATTGGGAACCTGGTTCTGATCGCTTTCTTTTATGGTATGCCAAAAAACGAAACTGTTGTCATATCTATGCAGGAATATCGGGCGGCTGTTCTTAATAAGCCAGTTCTTTTTTTTACTGCAATTCTCTTTTTGTTTTCGCTGCATTGGGGCGCAGAAGCAGTTGCCTATGGGCCGTTCCTGACACAGGTATTGCATCTTTCCCCAACACAATCGGGCTGGTATACCGGGGGAGGATTTTTATTTATTGGTAGTGGCACGTACCTCGGTTTTGTTGCGTATAGTAAAGGAATACTCAAAAATATTCGCATGATCTTGATAGTTGGCTTTTTATTGAGTGGAAGTACTCACATTGCCATGACCATACCAGATCCTCTTTGGTCCTTTTGTTTTCGGGCACTTCATGAATTTGGCGATGGGATGTATTTGCTTGCATTTTATCATGGTTTGGCAAAGCTTTTTAATCTCGACAAGATTGGCGGGTGTTCAGCTTTTATTTCTTTATGGCAAGGGGTTGCAGCGCTCTGCGGATCGATTATTTTTGGAATAATGGTGAGCCGCGTTAGTCCAGCCTGGCCCTTAATAATTTCGGGGATTATAACGCTTATGCTTCCTATTTTACTTTTATGGAGCGCAACCTTTGGACTCAAGCAATCTTCATCGGTTGCATCAATGCTCGATAATAACGCTTCTTCCTAATGTGAAATTATACAGAAATGGATGGCTATGCATACACTTTCCTTGTGCATTGTAACAGCTTCAACACCCCAGCAGGCAGCACTTTTTACAACCCTTATTCGTGACCGTCAAAAAAATGGGCTGTACCCGCGCGAAATAGATTTTCGTGTATATTCAGACCCAGAAAAAGGACGCGTGGGCAGTGGTGGGGGAACATTTCTTGCATTAACGCAGGTGTGTGCCGATTATGGCGTGATAGATCCGCTCTCTTTTTTTGAAGATACGAGAATTCTTATTATTCATGCAGGGGGCGAAAGTCGTCGTTTGCCCTGTTATGTTCCCGAAGGAAAATTGTTTGCCCCGCTACCGATGCCTTCTAGTAGCCTTTTCCCGCCTGTAGTTCTCGATGCACAGCTCGCCTTGTTTCTTAAATTTCCTTTTAGAAAAGGTGAGGTTGTCGTAAGTTCGGGAGATGTGGTTATCGATTTTGATGTGAGCTGCGTACCAATAAATCGAGGGGATGTGTGTGGTTTTGCAAAGCCGGCAACGTACGTTCAAGGTTCCCGGCATGGGGTTTTTGCGTTTGATACTGCACGAAAGAAAGTAGTCGATTTTTATCAGAAAGCCACACCGCACTTCTTGGCCAAACACGCCGCAATAGAAGGGCTTTCTGAGTGTGCGCTCGATATGGGAATAATTGCTTTGTCACCTGCAGCAGCCGTAGCCTATTGCACGCTTTCCTATGCACACGAATCCAAAAATTCCCTCCGAAACGATATTGAACAAGGATCACTCAATTTTGATATCTATCTCGAAGTTCTTACTGCCTGTTTAGCTCATATAACCGAAGAGGAGTATATAAAGCGAATTGCACCGTCAAGCAAGCTTAGTAAGTCCGCACAACAATCAATATATAAATCCTTTCATCAATTTACACTTAATGGTATTGTTACGCGGTCAACATCATTTTTACATTTTGGGGCTCTTGCCGAACTCTACGAATCGGGGAATTCTTTACAACACAAAGACATTAAACCTTTTTATGTTACTGGTAATTCCGAAGTGCTTCCTGCAAGCGCACCCCATGTTTTGCTGTATGGATGCAGAAATACCATAGTTTCTAATAACCCCGCTGCGCCAATTGTTGCGGAAGGATGTGATGGTTTTACGTGTATATCTGCACTCGGCAATAATGTTTTTGTTGGTGTTACCGAGCTTGAGATTACTACCCCTATTCCTTTAGGAATCTGTCTTGACGAAAGAGTTGTTACGGGAAAAAAAATCAGACTTGTGTATTCAATGCAGGATACGTTTAAAAAACAAGATAGTGTTGCTTTGGTAATGTTTTGTGGCATTCCCCTTACTGCGTGGTGTAACGATAGAGGTATCGAACTAACGCATGTGTATCCGCATGGCCAGGAATCCGATTTATATGAAGCAGAACTCTTTGCACCCGAACTTTCAGATGCTTTGTTAACTGGTTACTGGGCAATTCCCTTAGATAAAGAATCCTGGAAACAGGCTTTTTGTAAAGCCGTGCGCCATTCACTGGCGTCACTCAATGCTCTTGATAGCGCGCAAGCCCGCGAAGAACGCAGAAAAAAGATCAGGGCTCATATCATTGCCGATCAAATGTGCGAGGGGAAAGGTTTTACTCATATATGCGCATCCGATTTTGGTGCCGTTGCGGTGGCGTACCCCCGTATGCTTGACGCTGCAGTAAAACTGAGGACTGGCACAGATGACCCACTTCTTAAAGAGTATCGACACGCACTTTTAGATGCACTAAGCGCCACTTCCGTGCGGGGTGAAGCACCTACCGGATTTTCTATCGATTATGTCTCCCAAGAAGTCCGAAAATTTCCAGCGGTGTCAATTAAGGAAGATCAAATTGTATGGGCGCGATCTCCGGTTCGCCTTGATATTGCTGGCGGCTGGTCAGATACGCCTCCGTATACGCTTCGCTTTGGGGGACAAGTTGTTAATGTAGCAGTTAACCTTAATGGGCAACCACCTATTCAGGTGTTTTGTCGAAGAACAACAGAGTATCACATTAGAATACACTCTATTGATATTGGTGTAAGCGAAACCATTACGCAATCGGAAAAGCTTCTCGATTACACCGATCCTACATCACCGTTTGGCTTGCCTAAGGCCGCATTGGCGCTTCTTTTTGGTCAAGTGCTTGCAACAGGAGTGTCGCTTGAATCGGTCCTTAGGCAATGTGGAAGTGGTATCGAAATTACTCTTTTGTGTGCGGTTCCAAAAGGATCTGGCCTCGGGACATCATCTATCCTTGGTGCAACCATTTTGGGGGCATTACATCGATTTTTTGGCATGAGCGGAACTCTCGATGATTTGTTTTTAGAAGTTTTACAAATGGAACAAATGTTGACAACAGGTGGGGGATGGCAGGATCAAATTGGGGGTGTTGTTGGAGGCGTAAAGTTTATTAAAAGCCAAGAAGGACTTCGGCCTTCCCCCATTATACATCAGTGTGATTCGTTTCTTTTCGATGCCCCCGAAATGGCTTCGCGGTTTACATTGTTCTATACAGGAATAACACGTCTTGCAAAAAACATTTTGCAGGAGGTTGTACATAATGTCAATTGCAGTACGCCAGCATACCTGTATACCATAAATCAGACGCGAGAACTTGCTAAAGCCGCATGGGATGCCATGGCATTGCGAAGCCAGGATGCTCTTGCAAACATACTGTGTCGCTCATGGGAGGCTAATTGTCGCATTCATGCAAGTACGTCAAATCCTCAGATCGATGCTATGCTAAAAGCTTTACGACCCTGGTATCAGGGGGTGAAACTTTTAGGTGCGGGGGGAGGCGGGTATGTTTTGTTTTTGTCTAAAACAACCGACGATGCGAGCGAATTAAGGAAACTTTTGGTGCAAAATTACGAAAATAGCAAAGCTCGCATTGTAGAATTTAATCTTAACAAAAAAGGTCTCGAAGTTACCGTCTCCTAGTGATGAGTGAGAAAAAGCTTTGCAAGACCGAAATAAAAGAGCAACGTGCATAAATCGGTTATAGCGAGGGTAAGTGGGCCTGCGGCAATTTTTGGGTCGAGTTTCATTGCATGAATGAGTGTAGGAATTGCAAGACCCAAGCTACAGGCAATGAGAAGTGACAATATAATACTGCTGCTAATAACCATTGCTGCCGAAAAGTCATGTTTCCATAAAATTACGAGAGTAAAGACAATGAGTGCGCATGCTATTCCAAGCAGGAGTGATGTTACAAACTCTTTGGTTAAGGCAGAAAAAAACCATTTGAGCTCAGGTGGTTTTTTAGAGAGTGATTTTATGGTAATGGTTAACGATTGAATGGAGACCGATTCCCCTAAGCCAAGCATAAGAGTTAAGAAGAATGTAATCACCAGGTTTTCTGCAAGTGTTGTTTCGAATGCCCCTGCAAGAATGGCGCACAGGCTACCAGTAAGGATGGTGGGTAAAAGCCAGGGAAACCGATAACGAAAAGCCATAAAAGCAGACTTGTCGTTAACCGATGCTACTCTAAAGCCTATTGTTTCAAATACCTCATCTACTTCCCTGCGTCGTGTTATATCAACCATTTCAGTAGCAAAAAGCGTTAAGTCGATTACTCCAAGCATGATGTTATTTGTGTCTACTACGGGAAATGCGAGATACTTGTGATCGACAAAAAATTGGCTTGCTTCAAGCAATGTTGCGCTTGAAGGAATGGTGATCACATTTCTTATCATGATATCGATTAAAAAGCGATCGGGAGGATTACTCAGCAGGCTTCGAATTGGCACAACACCAATAAGAATGCCTCTTTCGTCAAGAACATAGAAGTACACGATTTTATCCGAAATGGGGGTCATGTGGATTTGGCTGAGTGCTTCGCCAACCGTAAGCGATGAGAGCAGTTTCGGAAAGTCGTTCTTGAGGTGGTTAAGTACCGACTCGGAAGGTATTTGGGATAATTTCGGCATTAACATTCACCTTGGTGCGAGTTAATCAAAGATGTTAAAATAGGTGATAGAGAATACTTCTTCAAACAAGAGTTTTGCGTGGAGTTTAGGTATTCGGATTTTTGTTTTTATTTTTAACAAGTGCGAGTGCTTCGGCTTCATCTGCGCAGCGAGTAACGGTAGCCGCCAAAGAAAGTACATCAAACATGTCTCTAACCACCTCTGTTAAACCATAGGCAATGCTATGGCCACCAAGCATTGATATATGTTCAATAACTCCAAGCAGCATATTCATACCATGGCTATCAATAAGGTCTAACCCTGTCATGTCGAATATGTACCATGGCGAAGTTTCAAGATCTTTTATATGCAAGATAGATGCAAGCGAATTGGGAAGGGCCATGCTTCCGCAGAGATTAATCCGACAAATACCACTTTCTAAAATATGCGTACACAAGAAGATGGTTTGTGCTTCGGATGATCGCGTGGCCCAAAGATCGGTTTGGGATATTTCGAATTCAACATCGGTTGCAAACATTGGCAATATCGCTTCCAAGTGCATATCTGTAAGCATATCCCTGCATTTTTTATTAATATTGACAAGAGAAATTGTCCCATTTAAGGCAAGGGTGCTTTTTCGCAGACGTATTAAAAAGCCGATGCCAGAACTGTATAAATAGGGCGAAAGAGCAAAGTCAACGACAAAGTGTGTGTGTGGAGGAGGATTCGATGAGTTGACTGAAGCGATGATTTCCTCACACGCAGCTGCATCGAGCAGAGGTGGCACGGTAATGTATTTATATTCAGATTTGTTTTCTAAAAAGGAAGACCCGTTCATACCTTATTCCCCGGTGTTGATATCACCTTTGATCATACGAAAAACTGTATTGCTCATTTGGGTTTTAATGATTCTTGTTATACCATAAAGGTCAATAATGACCCCAGGATAAATATCGCCCGAAATCTTGATGAATCCTTCGAAGGTGGTTCTGCTCGCAATTGCATTTTTGAGTTCTTCGATTTTTTGATCTACATATTTAAGCTTCATGGTTAAATCGTTATAAGCATCAATCCATTTTTTCATTTCGAGTTTTTGACGATCGGTAACCAAATCGCCAGCTTTTTTGAAAATAGCCGCTTTGGCTTGAACCTGCTTTTTGATCGGTTCGAGCTTATCGACAATTTGCGTTCGCAAATTGCGTAATTCTAAGGATTTCGCTTCGAGCAATTCTTTTTGTTTGTCAACAAGCGAGAGACGTGTTTCCAGACCACTTGCATTTCCAGCATGCATGAGCTCGATACTGGTATAGGCTTTCACATGACCACCTGCAACTTCTGCGGCGCGATTGGTTGTTTTAAAAGTATCGCAGCAACACAAGCAATGCATGCAGTATTTGTCAACAGTTATCACGCCTTCACTCGTGATAGATGAGCCTTGCGCAAAAAAGAGACTCACCGAGGTTTTTGCATAAATGTGCGTGTCATCTTTTCCCAGTAGGCCCGATCCAATAGTTACACTACTGTTTCGAGAACGAACAATGGCAGATTCTACTTCCCCGCGAATGAGAATAGATCCATCACTTTCAACAGTAAACCCAGGTTTGACAGAGCCTGCAATTTCTAATTCTCCAGAATACTTTATGTTACCAACCGAAAAGTCAACATCGTTGGGGATTTTAAGGTGCTCTGACACATTAATCTGATGCCCCTCGGTTTTAAGCACGCCTGCCTTACTTGCAAAGAGCGTTTTCCCGTCTGGGCTTGTGTGGGTGTTTTGGCCTGCTGGAAGCAATACGTCTTTTCCAGGCTGCGCTGGAATTTCAGCGCCATTCACATCGACACCGCTTTTCCCAAGTGTTGGCTGAGCTTTTTCGGCAATAACTTGATTTTCGGCAACCAGGATAAATGTCTTGATTTCGTGAAAGTCAACAGTACCATCAGGTCTGATCTTAGGCTTTAGATCAACTGCAAGATCGATTTTAAATTCTATTTTGGCATCTTCGCCATTTACAGGTGCAGTAGCTAAGGCAACAACAACAGTATTGTCATATACCATATTCGCTACGAGCGCATCTATAGCCCCGGTATCATAGCCGCATTTGACACCTTTACGTTTGAGGCAATACAGGAAAGAGTGCTGGGTAAAAACCTTTTTATCAGTTACTGTCAAGGAGCTTATTGTGGCTGTTGCTTTTTGATCAGCAATGCTGACTTCAACATAACGGTCTAAAGCAGTGTCGTAATATTCAAAGGGAGCGCCTAGTTTTTCGGGTGCGCCGCGACCCCTGTTATATACATCGGCAATGTGATCTGCTTCGTAATTAAGTACAAGGGCTTTATCGAGAATCGTAAAGATTGTAGGAAGGCTTGCATGGGACTTGGATTCTTTGGTAATCGTCGCATACACGCCGTCGGGCCGTTCTTCGATAGGAAATAAGTGGGCTAATGGATTAGGCATTACGCGCCTGCAAGGTTACAGTATAAAGTTTCGTTAAGACCTAGATTTGATTCTACTATAGGAAAAAAAATGATAGGTATTTCCTTCTTCGCCGTTCGCACAGTTTTCGCTCACCGTCTTCTGCTAATCGAAGCCCACGATGCACTCTGACCGCGACGTATCCGCCTTGTCTGGTTTCAGCAGCGTCACCGCTACCCCTAAAATATCA
>JBBRUX010000050.1:0-25566 GCA_038247415.1 Chitinivibrionales bacterium
CTCTGGTTTTTCGGCATTCTTTGGTGTAAAGAAATTATAGAAATCCTCTTTGGTATTTATTGCAATTGTATTTTGTTCTCGCATTGCGAGTGCTTTATCAAACAATCCTTTTTGAATTTCATTGAGCAGGTCGATAACGGTTTTGACAAAATCTTCTCGAGGCTGGCCAAAGGGCTTTGCTTCGAGGCAATCTCTTCGGGTTACAAAAACACTGCTACTTTCTATATCCCGAGGGCCTATTTCTAGAATGAGCGGAACTCCTTTTTTTATCCAACCCCATTTTTTGTCTCCGCCACGACCTTCGGCATAATCGATATCGACACTCATTTTACGAAAACCATACCACTGAGCCCGCAGTTCTTTTTTAAGCGACTCACAATACTCAACAACCGCAGCACGGGATTCTTCTTTGTGAATAACCGGCAAAATTACAACATGCGTTGGGGCTAGTTGTGGGGGCAATACGAGGCCATTATCATCTGCATGTGTCATAATCATTCCACCAATGAGACGGGTAGAAACCCCCCACGATGTGGTCCAAGCAAACGCTTCGGCCCCATTAGAATCGAGAAACTTAATATCTGACGCATGCGAAAAATTCTGGCCGAGAAAATGAGAGGTGCCCGCTTGAAGTGCTTTACGATCCTGCATCATTGCCTCTATGCAAAAAGTACTAACAGCACCAGGGAATCGTTCTCCCGCAGTTTTTTCTCCTTTAATAACTGGCATTGCCATGTAATCTTGTGCAAAGGTTTCGTATACATCGAGCATTTTGCGTGTTTCCACCATTGCTTCGTCTGCGGTTGCGTGAGCGGTATGCCCCTCTTGCCATAGAAACTCGGTTGTGCGCAAAAACATGCGCGTCCGCATTTCCCATCTGACAACATTCGCCCATTGATTAATAAGTAAAGGAAGATCGCGATAGCTCTGAACCCACTTGGAAAACATTGCGCCAATAATTGTTTCGGATGTGGGGCGCACAATAAGAGGCTCCTCGAGCTCCCCTGCTGGAACAAGGGTTCCATTAGGCCCTGCCTCGAGCCTGTGATGCGTGACCACAGCGCATTCTTTTGCAAAACCCTCTACATGCGCAGCTTCTTTTTCCAAAAAGCTTTTTGGTATAAAAATAGGGAAATAGGCATTCTTATGACCAGTCTCCTTAAACATATCGTCAAGCACGCGCTGAATATTTTCCCAGATACTATAGCCCCATGGCTTTATAACCATACATCCGCGAACCGGTGAATTTTCCGCGAGGTCTGCAGCCTTAATGACTTGCTGATACCATTCGGCGTAATCTTCGGTGCGGGTTGGTGAAATTGCTGTTTTCTTTTTCTGTTCGGCCATTACATATTCCTTTGTCAAATAGAACGCTTAGTGATGAAATAATCTAACTTTGCAAAAAAACATTGTCATAGCATATTCGTTACACGCTTCAATGACCACATCGTCTCGAAGAGAATTTCCGGGCTGCACAACATACGATACTCCGCTGCGCACTGCCCGATCGATACTGTCCCTAAAAGGAAAAAATGCATCAGATCCAAGAGAAACCCCGGTAAGGGTATCAAGCCACGCTCTTTTTTCTTCACGCGTAAATCTTTTGGGAACCGTGGTAAAGGCAGTCTTCCAGAAAACTTCTTCTGCAGGCGTGAGATCATCTTCTAAAAACTGATCGATCGCATTATCCCGATCGGGTCGCTTGATACCCTCTTTAAAGGCAAGGGATAATGTCGTGGGATGCTGGCGAAGAAACCACTTGTCAACTTTTGAAGCAGCCAAGCGAGTGCAATGTACACGGCTTTGCTGACCAGCACCAACTCCAATAACCTGTCCGTCTTTAACAAAACACACAGAATTTGACTGAGTATATTTAAGAGTTATAAGAGCAACCAGAAGATCGCGCCGGACAGAATCGGAAAGGTCTTTTTTCTGTGTTACGACAGTTTCAAGCATTGCATTATTAATGAGAAGATCGTTATGTCGTTGCTCGAAGGTTATGCCAAAAACATCCCGTGTCTCAAGAAGTGCCGGAGTGTATACAGGATCGATCTGAACAACTGCATACTTACCATCTTTTTTCTTAGAAAGAATTGCAAGCGCCTCTGGCTCGTACCCAGGCGCTAGCACACCATCCGAAACTTCGCGTTTAAGCAGTTGCGCGGTAGGCACATCAACAATATCCGATACAATCGCAAAATCACCAAATGACGACATCCTATCAGCTCCTCGGGCACGGGCATAGGCTGTTGCCAGCGGAGTCAGTTCGCAATCGTCAACAAAGTAAGCCTTTTTCAGAACATCCGAAAGCTCCACACCAACACCCACTCCAGCAGGACTTACATGCTTAAATGATGCGGCCGAGGGCAAACCTGTAGCAATCCGCAATTCGGAAACCAGTTGCCACCCGTTGAGAGCGTCGAGAAGGTTGATATACCCAGGCGATCCATTGAGCACTTTTATGGGCAATTCGCCCTGTTTCATAAATATGCGCGAAGGGCTCTGATGAGGATTGCACCCATAGCGCAATGCCATTTCCTGTGAAGCCATAGAATCTCCTTACTGTATTGATATCGAGTAGGCAAAATAATCTTGTGAATCGCTCTTGACCCTGCTATAAAATAGTACAGGGATACACGTAGCGTGTGATGAGAAAGGGTGCGAAATGACTAGATTTGACCGCGAGAGCCGTAGGATTCTCTAATAGCAAACAACCGGGGCTTATATTCCGAGAAGTTCTTTATCGAGTTTGACGTTTTTAGCAATAAAAGCATCAGATTCTTTTGATTTTTTAGTAAATGCACTTTGAGCACATTTTCCATCTTTACGTACCGTAATCTGTTGACCTGCTACAATCAGCTTCCATGATTCCAGCGAAACCTCGTAGGGCCCAGCTACTTCGGCAGGGCCTGCTATTTCAGTTCGGATTCCTGCAGGCGCACTGGTTCCCTGCAACCGCGTTGGACCTACGGCAACCTTGCCATCAAATACTGCAACATCCGTTGTAGAATCGGCAGTGGTACCAAGGGCAAAAACCGTTCCCCGAATTGCTGCGGTTGCGGTAGGTGAAGCAACCGAAAACTCGGTTCCCTTTTTAGTAATTTTTTGCATATTAATCCAAACTTTACCAAGCGGTGTTGTTGTCGTAAACGATTTTTCGGTTGCAGACGCGATCATAATGGTGGTATTTTCGTCCATGCGCAGAACTGCCCCATTGGTATAGCGCACTTCCGCAAAGCTCTCCAATTTGGTTGCAAGTTCATCGCCTACGCCAAGTACGGACCCAGGTCGCGCAGTAATGAGTTCACCGCGGGATTTTTTTAAAAGCGTAACGTCTCCCTCGAAACGGGTGAGCGTAGCTACCGATTGTGCCAGCGAGAGGCTGCACATCAAAATCATTAAAGATACCATAGTATTACAGAGTGTTTTCATAGCAAATCTCCTCAAAGGTTACGACATTGAAAAAACACGGCTAATTGGTCCAACCTCTATCGGATGTACCTTCTATTCCTTTTACCTTGAGCTCAAAATCCTCGGGATTTGATGCATATTGCAATGCGGTTTGCATGGTGATCTGTTCATCCCGGTATAATTGCATAAGCGACTGATCGAATGTTTGCGAACCATAGGTAGCATGACCTTCGGCAATTGCGCCAGGTATCATGCGAATACCCACTGGGTCGAGTATATATTCGGAAATTGCTGCATTATTGACAAGGATTTCTGCTGCAGGAACAATTCCACCACCATCTTTATGAGGCAATAGTCTTAACGATATAACCGAAACCAAAACACTTGACAAAACAATTCTAATCTGATCTTGTTGATGCGGCGGGAAAAAGGAAACAATGCGAGTTATCGTTTCTGCGGCATTCATGGTATGGAGTGTTGACACAACAAGATGCCCCGTATCGGCAGCGGCGAGTGCAATTTCCATGGTTTCCTTGTCACGAATTTCGCCAATGAGAATAACATCGGGATCCTGTCGAAAGCAGGAACGCAATGCGGTTGCAAAATTGGCAGTATCTGCACCAACTTCTCGCTGGACGATGATACTTTTGTTGTCGCGGTAGAGAAATTCGATGGGATCTTCTACCGTTATGATATTACTCGCTGTAGAAGCATTGATATGATTTATCATAGATGCCAAAAGCGTTGATTTCCCAGAACCAGTTGTGCCTGTGACAAGGATCAACCCTCGTTTACGCATCGAAATATCAAGTATAACCTCAGGAAGATGCAGTTCCTCGAAACTGGGAATTTCGGTACGGATAGCACGAATAGCAAGCGACGGTGTTCCCCGTTGCGAATAGGCATTAATTCGAAAACGACCAACTCCACGCAAGCTATAGGCTGCATCAAGCTCTCGATCATGCATAAAACGTTCTAATTGATCGGGCGTAATAATATCTGAAAGCAGTTGATTGAAATCTTCAATTGTCAATGATGGTGCAGAAATACGAAAGAGCTCGCCATTAATCCGGAATACGGGAGGTGCTCCAACACGGAGGTGAAGATCCGATGCATTTTTTTTCATCATTGCCGTAAGAAGGGCCGTAGTATTAATCATAGGTCAAGCTCCATGCATTCTTTTGAAAAGTGAGAAAGCAGTGTTACTCCATGAGGTGTTGTCACAACAAGATCCTCGATCCGAACACCACCAAATCCTGGAATATAAACACCGGGTTCGACCGTTACAACAGCATTGGCGGGCACTATAGTTGTATCTTTTTTGGCAAGACGCGGTTTCTCATGGATGCGCAAACCAACCCCATGGCCTGTGCCATGGCCAAATTGATCCCCGTATCCTGCGTTTGTAATAATAGTGCGCGCGATAGCATCGATGGATGCACAGACTGCACCAGCACGCAGACCTGCAAGTGCTTGCGCTTGTGCATGAGCTACCAATGCATAGAGCTCTTTTTGTCGACGGGTTGCTTTTCCTGCAAAAAAAGTGCGCGTCATATCCGAGCAATAGCCATTATTAGTACACCCAAAATCAACCAGAATAAAATCGCCTTTGCGCAATGCGCGTGATGAAGGATGCCCATGAGGGAGCGCGCTGCGTGCACCAAATAAGACGATTGTGTCAAACGAAGGTTTGAGAGAACCGGCTTTGATGCACAACTGCTCGAGCATCTGCGCGGCTTGCAATTCTGTTGTGCCGTAGCGTAAACTATTGAGCCACACTGCGAGCGCTTGATCGGCACTGAGGGCCGCCTTTTTCATGGCCGCGATTTCTGACGATACCTTTGGGATCAAAACGGTTCCGACAGAACCAGAGAGCGTTTTAAAAATAGTTTTAACGCATTGTCGTTTGAGGCGTGCGAATTGATCGAGCGTAAGAGATTCGGATTGTACCCCGCACTTCGTGGCTTTATCGAGAAGAGGCACAAGGCAGGAATAGGTTCCTTCGGTAATCATGACTAAATGCCACTCTGGATGCTGTGCGCAAAATACTGTAGCTGCACTTTGATAGCGAAAATCGGTTATGAGAAAACTTTTAAATTCGCTCACCAGGAGCATTACATTGCTTGAGGGAAAACCACAGAATGCCGTTGCATCGATGGAGTCTGAAATAAGAATATGGGAACAGCCTTGCTGTTTCCTGAGAGTATGCAGTGCATGCAATCTGTCAGCTCGAGAAAAGTTCCCCATCAGTCTACCTTGGGTCGTGGCTTTTTACGAATGCGCACACCTTTAAGCGGCTTGTCGTGCGGGAGTTGAGGTTTTTTTCTCGTGCGGGGTAATAAAGGCATATCTTCTTCCGAAAACACAGGTCTGGCAAATGACTGCGTATCTGAATCTGAAAAAACTTGCTCCGACGAAGCCTGTGTACCTAAGGGATAGTCTTCATCGGTCATGCTTCTCTGGATTTCTTGGATACGTGCCTTGATCCGGGTGCTGTCGGGATCGCGAGCAAGAATTCTTTTGTAAATTTCGAGTGCGAGAAGCGGCTGCCCCTGTTGAAAGTAAATATCAGCAAGAGTAGGCGTAATAACATGATCGGGTATAGAATACGTATTTTCGGGAACTTCGTTTGTAGCCTTGATCTCGGTGGCATGAGACATATCCATCGGGTCAACATGGGCATGAGCAAGCTCGTGCGTTATAGTATCATCCGCAGACAATTCCCCAAATGCAAGTGTAGCATCGGCATCCTCAGAAAACTGATACGCTTGTGTAATTTCGCCCTGATCATGATCCTGATCAAAGGCATCTTCCCCCGCAACATTATAAAAACCTGCGGATGCCGCAGTGATATCTGCATCGTCATCATCCGGGATTAGGGTAGCGTCGAGTTCAGCGCTTATTCCATCTCCTGGAAACATTTCTGAAAGACGGCTTTCGATATCATCGCCTGCCACAGGTGTAACCGTAGATTCTGGTGCCGAAGTCACCGTGTCAAGAATATCGCCCAAATCCATTTCCTGAGTTATCCCATTATCATGGATTGTATCCTCGCCCACAATTGGCTGAGGCATAGACATCATATCATGCGAAACACCAGGATCATCAACGCTCTCTTCGGAAAAAACAGAATCGAGAATATGAGCAATTTCATCACCCGTTGGCATTTCGTCGGTATGAGCATCTAAGCTGTCAACAGGATGGTAGGCATGCGTATCGGTATCAAACATCACATGTTCATCCTGTAAAACTTCATCAATCGATAGTTCATCCGATTGGGCAACGATATCATGAGCAATTGAAGCCGTCGTATTCAGACTAACATCCGAAATTTCGTCAGCGCCTACATCATTAGACTGAAAGTCTTGACCCACGCCCATTTCCCGCTGAATCTTTTGAATGTCTTTTCCAGAAAGTGGAATCGTAGCACCCGATAAAAGCTCCTGGGCAGAAGCATATGCGGTATCGGAAACGCTATCGGATTCAATGTGCTCTTTTTCTTCGAAGAGGTCTTCGGCCAGTGCTGTTTCATTGGCCGACGTCGGAGAAGCCCTATCGACAAAGAGATCGTCGTTTTGTAAAGCTTCAGTGGGAGGATGCAACGCTTGTGCGGAAGCATCTCTGGAGTCCTGAGGCATCGGCATCAAGGAATCAAAAGAGATCGCGGAAGTATCAGTACCACGAGTATCGGTGTCTATCGGAGCAAACATATCCTCGGCAGTTTCGGGCACAAATACACCCAAAGCGGGAGCACGAGCGGTATCTGTTGGAAAAGTTTCATTGTCGCTAAAAAGCTCTTCGATGCGGGCAGTAACATCAACGCCCGAAATAGCAGCAAGAGGGTCTTCACTTTCTGGTGAGGGCGATGCAAAAACATTCTGATTTACTGGAAGCGAATACACTCTTGTTTGTGAAGTTACGTCATCGGAAGAAAGAATATCCATTGATGCTTGAGGCAACGATGTTGTAGTAGTTCCTATCTCTTCGAAAGATTCTTGCGGAATCAGAGAGTCCTCAAAAGGAACCGATGGCTCGGAATGTGCTATGACCTGCGCATATTCGTTTGTCGCACTAGTAAATACTTCATCCTGGGCTGTACTGGGTTGTGATGGAGCAAACAGATCGCTTGGTGAATCAAACATATCAACCACACCATGCGTCTCCGCAGCTTCATCCATGAGGATTGCACGATCGAGATTCGATTGCCCCGAAAACATCTCTTCAACGCGCGAAGAAATATCATCCGCGGCAAACGCGCTGGTTCCCGTAGATTCCGATATTTCCAGACTCGAAAAATCGACCTCTGGCTCTGCTATAGAATCCCCAAGAGTAATAGAACCATCTTGAGTACGATGTAACGCAATGGTCTGCTCGAGTTCGTCTTTTTGCAATTCATCATCAGCCTCGGCACCAAACAAAAGACTCATGCGCTGACCAATATCCGACCCCGAAACCGACATACCCGAACCCTCATGGATATCGTCAACGGTCTCCTCAATCATGAATTCCGAATCTTGAAGAGAACCAATTTCTGCTTCAGGAACAATACCCAGCGATTCGAAATCGGGACTTGCTTCTTCGGGTTCACTATAGGGCTGCAATGTTTCTAAGTGGGGAGTCTTGGAAAAATCCGAATCGGTCTCAGGCTGAATGCGCACAGGTGATGGTGACACCGCTTGGTCGGGCGTTATCCCTAAAATAGTAAAAATTCCACGTGCTCCCGAACCTTGATATTCGGATGCAAGACGCGTAAAGGAACTATTGTGAGGATCGAGGCGAGCACACAGTGCATATATGTCGCCAGCTTTTTCGGGATTGCCCTGTTTAACAAAGATATCGGCAAGCATTTTAAGCGCGATTATATTGCGTCTATCGATGCGACAGACATTTTGAAACTCAGTAATTGCTTCTGGTAAATTTTCTTGCTCAAGATAGCACCGGGCTAAAATGATCCGCCCCGTGGGATAGGTTGGATGGCGTCGTATGCCCTCTTTGCACATGGTAATAGCAGACACGATATCTCCACGTTTACGATACGCATCTGCCAAACGGGCAAACGCGTACGAACCTGGAGTACCCTGAACTTTTTCTTCCAATGCTTTCACCGACAATGTTTTGCTAGCAGCCATGCATTTCTCCACATCTAATAATCAACGCACCCACCGGATGCACGTGGCTAAAAGACATATGTTTGTTATATCTGTATATAGTACAATATAATATAGAGAGAATCAATTTCTCCGACGGAATAGTGCGCGCGCAAGAAGGTCACCATACATAATGAGTCCTACTCCAACAATAATGCACATAAGTCCGCCATACATAAAAGGCACTATTTTCTCTTTCCCTAAAAGAATACCAATAAGCACGGCTATCAGAGGATTAATCAATGCATAGCTCGAAATACGCTGCGCAGGCTCGTGGAGCAAAAGATAATTATAAGCAACAAATGCAAAAGAGGCGATCGTGGCAAGATAGAACACAGATAGTATCGAAAAGAGCGATGGGACACTGGTAGCCGAAGGCACACGTGCTGCAAAGCCAGGAACTGCCAGAAACACTAAACAGACTATCCCGGCAAAGCCCATTTGCATGCTACTGGAAACAAAAATATCGGGATACGGTTTCATACGATGCCCAAGCGATGTTGCGCACGACCAAAAGACCACAGCACACAGAACAATAATTATTGACGGTGTAATGCTCGATCGTATCGATTGACCATTATACAAAATGAATGCAACACCAATTATACCTATACAAATACCCCCTACTGCAAGCATGGTGGGTTTTTTCTTAAACCATAAAAAATTAAAAATCACTACCAGTACCGGGGTGCATGCAACAACAAGCGCAGCAATATAGCTATCTACTTTACGCTCTGCAATAGTAACCAGACCATTGCCCATAATAAGAAGCATAAAAGCCATAAACATGCTGGAAAACCACTCTTGTCTTGTGGGCATGCGCTTGATGCGTTTGGCAATAAGACTTATGATGAGAAAGAAAAGTCCGCCACAAAAAAATCGAAAACCAATCACCGCAAACGGATTAATTGTTTCGACAGCCACTTTGATGAAGTAGTAGGTTGATCCCCACACAAGATAAATAAGGAAATAGCAGAGAATTACCAGGGGCAATCGCCGTGATCCCATAGCAGGGATCACGTTGACTGAGATTGCCAGACCAGGATCGATCCGCACGATTGACAATTAATAAGCTTTCGTCCGGCCTTAACTTCATTGATAAAATGAGACTCGAGGATTTTGAAGCAATTGCCACAGTTACGGCTTTCCGACACAACGCTAAGTGCGCGCCCGTTTTTGCGGCGTAAACGGATGAAATCGTATTGAGCCAGATAGGGCCGAGGAATGGAAGGGGTAATGACATCCCGTTCTTTGACAATTTCTGCGATCTGGGAATCGATAGCGGCGATTTTTTCGGTAAGCTCTGCTATCTGAGGTTCATTGTCTGCCCGAGCAGCATCTGTTTTAGCGGCAACTTCCTGCAATACTGCCATGAGCCGTTCTTTTTCGGCTTCAACGTGCTTAAGTTTTGCAGCGCCAGAAACTGTTCCCGATTTAGCATTCTCTATTTCCGCATGAATAGCATCGTATTCGCGATTAGTTTTAATAGAATTGAGACGGGATTGGCTCTTTTCGAGCAACGCCGTGTAGTCGGTAATTTTATCTTGAATCGCTTTTTCATCGGCGAGAACCGCATCAACTTTTTTCTGAGCAGCTGATTTTTCTGCCTCTGCTGCTTCGATAACCGTAGTAAGCTGAGTAACCATACGTGGAAAATCAATCTTTGATTGCTCCAATGTATGAATTCGGAGGTCTACCTCTTGCAATGCAATAAGCTGAATAAAAACTTGATCCATATTACCTCCCCATTGTTAGCTCAAATGATTCAGCACAAAAAAAAAGCGCTCCCCGAGAGGAAGCGCTTGCACACCATTTGGAAAGGTTGATCGATGTAGTAAAGCGTACTTTCTGGGTTCCGCACACGTACAGGAACAAACAATCCTTTCCCGCTGCCTAGCGAGAAGAGCAGTGATGCAAGACGCATTTCGAGTTGTAGCATCTAAAAAGCGTGCCGACCGAAAAAAAATGGGCCCACCAGGACTCGAACCTGGGACTAACGGATTATGAGACCGCTACTCTAACCGACTGAGTTACGGGCCCGCAAATCTAACGACTCAAAAATAATTTCGGGCACTAGCAAAATAAAGATTATCATGATTTGCATGCTCAATAGGCCTTGATAGTACCGTGCCAAAAGCATTTTTATAGACTTTTTTTGATATTTTTTTACCCGTAACACCATGCAAGCGCATTTTTGATGGAGTTGCCAACAATCTGGGAGACCATTGACAATACAAAACAAAGCCGGAACTATATTTATCTCCCAAAATGAAGGAGTAGCACACAAGCGATGAGCACACCGAAAAAGAGCAATTTATTTGCAGGACTTAATGCTTCTCAGACAGAAGCGGTATTTCATACTCATGGCCCACTCTTGGTGCTTGCAGGCGCAGGCAGCGGAAAGACCCGTGTTCTCACGACCCGTATAGCCCGTATTATCGCCGAAAAACACGCCGAACCATCATCGATTTTGGCGGTAACGTTCACCAATAAAGCAGCTGCAGAAATGAAAGCGCGTATCGCAGCCGTAACCAGCAAAAAAACTGCCGATGCCATGACCGTCTCTACTTTCCATAGCCTTGGAGCGAGGATTTTACGCGAAAATGGCGAAAAAATTGGTATTAAACCGAAATTTTCTATCCTAAACGATTACGAACGAACCGCCACCATTAAAGGGGTTATGCGCTCTATCGGCAAACGTATGGCCGATGAAGACCACGATGGATTTGCCACTGCAATAAGCCTTGCGAAAAACGCTTCGCTTGATCCGGCCGAATACGAACAGGGCGACGAAACAAAGGTACGCACCGCACGCGTTTACAAAAACTACTCTTCGATGTTGCTCAAACGTCAATCTGTCGACTTCGATGATTTACTGCTGCTACCCCTTCGGATATTGCAGCAACACCCCGACGTTCTTGCAGCATACCGTGCCAAATATTCATTTGTATCGGTTGATGAATTCCAAGACACGAACGTTGTGCAACTTAAACTGGCATTGCTTCTGGCAGCCCCCAAAAACAATATCATGGTGGTAGGTGACGATGACCAGGGTATTTATTCGTGGCGGGGCGCTGTCCTTGACAACATATTATCGTTTCCGACTTTTTTTCCTCAGTGCAAAAGCGTTATTCTCGACACGAACTATCGATCAAGCAGACAGATTGTTGACGGGGCCAATGCTGTTGTCTGTAAAAATCGAACCCGTAAACTCAAATCGATCATCGCTGCCAATGGTGATGGAGATCTGATAGAACATTACAAAGGCGACGACGAAGAGGAAGAAGCACAGTGGGTTGCGGCAACCATTAAATCACATGTAGACAGCAAAGAATTTTCGTTTGCCGATCATGCGCTTCTGTTTAGAACCAATGCAGTCATGCGCCGATTTGAAGAGGCTCTGCGCGCGAATAAGATTTCTTATAAAACAGTAGGGGCTCAGAGTTTTTTTGAGCGTAAAGAAGTAAAGGATATTCTGGCATATCTTCGACTATTTGCCAACACCGACGACGAGCTCAGCCTCATGCGCACCCTTAAAGTGCCCGACAAAGGACTCTCTAAAGAAACATTCGAAGCACTCGACGAATGCGCAAGCAATAGGAAAACCAGCCTCTTTACTTCTTTAAGACATGTGGAAAACATTGCTGAAATCTCTGCTCCGCAGGCACAAAAAATTTGTGCCTTTTTAGCTCTTTACGATAGATACAGCGCACTCTTTTCCGAAAAGCCAAAACAAGCAGCCGAAATTTTTAGAGCGCTTCTTACCGAGTGCAATTACTTTGCATTATTGGAACGAGCGTATAAAGAAACCGGCGATAGCGCAGCTCGTTTAGAGCACATCGAAGAGCTCATTCATGGGCTGGATTCTTTTGCTCAAAAACATGCTGCAACCCCTATGATCATTGCTGAATATCTAAGGGAAATAAGCCTTGTTTTTTCTGAAAACGAAAAAGACCATGGGTCTGGATTCAATGCAGTTACCCTCATGACCATGCATAAGGCAAAGGGACTCGAATTTCCTGTAGTTATTGTTCCAGCACTTGACAATAGTATTATTCCTTCTCCACGCGCTTTGGCAGAGGGCAACCTCGAAGAAGAACGCAGGCTCTTTTATGTAGCAATGACGCGAGCCCGTAAACGTCTTATTCTCACCTATCCTGGGACAAAAATTTTCCGTTCGAGCTTAACAAAAGTTACTCCCTGCA
Organism: Chitinivibrionales bacterium; assembly: GCA_038247415.1. Classification (GTDB taxonomy): domain Bacteria; phylum Fibrobacterota; class Chitinivibrionia; order Chitinivibrionales; family WJKA01; genus JBBRUX01. The sequence goes on from JBBRUX010000050.1 coordinate 12,764, forward strand.
GGTTTCTGAGCGAAATCCCAGAAGAATTCCTCGATGGCCCACTCGGAGAAAAACAAGCCGAACATTATCAGGATTTTGTGGAAGATTTCTTTAAGCAAATGCAAGACAAGCTTGGGCCACCGCAAGACGACATCGAGAATCCTACAGATTAAGAGCAGCAAGAATATCTGCGGGAATCTTGCGAACTTTGCCGTCGGGACCGATACAGGCAAGGCGTACATCCCCTGTTACAAGGAGTACATCTGCCGGATTTCTGATTTCGGTGCGAAAGGTGATGGTAATTGAAGTCGATTCGACAAGAGAAGAGTGCACCTCTAAAAGATCATCATACACTGCAGGTGCCCGATATCGACAATTGACAGATACAACTACAAATTGAACCCCAGCATCGCGTAGTACTGCGAGGCTAACACCGGCTTCACGCAAGACCTCGGTGCGGGATCGTTCCATATATTTCAGATAATTTGCATAGTACACTACATTTCCGCAATCGGTATCTTCGTAATAGACACGAATTTTCATGACACCTCCTTGAGAGGACTATCCTCTACAAATCCCGATATTTTAATATCATATTCTTTAATTTTGCGCCAGAGCGTAGAGCGAGAAATTCCCAACTTCTTGGCAGTTTCGGAATAGTTATCCGCGCAGAGCGCAAGCGCATGGACAATGTAATTCTTTTCTATTTCCGCAAGCGTTACAATAGCAGCGTCACCCGAAATAGTTGCCGCAGGTGAAGGAAGAAGTAATCGATCACGAAATACGCTTTCGGGCAAATCTTTTTCGGTAATCTCAGAGGTTTCTGCAAGCACAATTGCATGCTCGATGATATTTTCGAGTTCACGGACATTGCCGGGAAAATCGTAGTTCGCAAGCAGCGCTTCTGCTGTTTTTGACAAATGCAATACTTTTTTCGAATTCTTTTCGTTAAACCGATGCATGAACAGGCGAATCATGTTGGGAATAGTCTCTTTACGCTCTCGTAAAGGTGGCAAATGCAACGTGAAGACATTAAGCCGGTACAACAAATCTTCCCGAAACGTTCCCATCGCTACCATGGTAGAAAGATCGCGATTACTCGCGGCAATGATACGTACCTGAACTGTGCGCTGCGTTGCATCACCCACCCGTCGATAGGTTCTCTCTTGCAAAAATCGAAGCAACTTAACTTGTGCAGATGGTGAGAGCTCCCCTACTTCATCAAGAAAGAGTGTGCCCGTATGCGCTTCTTCGACAATACCCGCTTTATCACGATCTGCACCAGTAAATGCCCCTTTTTTATAACCAAAGAGCTCACTTTCAAAAAGCGTATCCGGGACTGCTCCACAGTTCATAGCAATAAAGGGGGCAGCTGGTTTTCCCGACATTCGGTGTATTATGCGCGCAAAAAATTCTTTTCCTGTACCACTTTCGCCACCAATAAGAATGGTAGAAGAGGTAGGTGCAATTTTGAGTGCAAGTTTTAAAACCTTTTGCATGGCCGGAGAGCCGGTTACAAAATCGGCAAGAATACGCTGCTCTAAATCGCGATGCTCTTGCAAGCGATCTACTGTAACAGATAGTTTTCCTAGAATTGCCCTAAAATCGGGTACTGCAAGCGGCTTGACAAGATAAAATGACGCGCCACTGCGCAAGGCTGCGGTTGCAATATCCAGCTCAAGCATACCGGTTAGAATAACAATTTCCACATGAGGTTGGCGCGTGCGGATATAGCTTACCAGATCCATTTCCTGTTGCACGGTCTTTTCGATGTCAAAGATAACAATATCGATTTCATCTCGTTCTAAACGCGATATCGCAGCATGCGGAGTTGGAGCATCAAAAACGCGGAACCGTCCATCGGCAAGAGCCGAAACAGAGAGTGTCTGGCGAAGCGTTGTATCAGCTGAAACAATAAGCAATGATTTTTGATCGGTTACAGGTGCCATACTAATCAAAAATACATGGTTGATAGACCAAAGGCATACCTAAATGCCATTAAAAGTAGTTGTGAAATATTCACGCACAGGTCGCATTCGCTCTAATGCTCTGTCTCTACCTTATAGATAGTGCCATTTCGCTAGCCAAGAGCTTTCCATCGACGTATTTTATCCTCATGAAAAAATCAACCAAAATTTTGTTTATAAGCGGCATTTTTATGGCCAGTCTTGTAATTATCCTCGCAAGCTGCCTGTATGCGCTTTCTATGTACGCTTCTTCCAAAGCGCTCATTGCCACCATAGATACTGCAATCGAAAAAGAGTATCGCTGCAACATATCAATTGAACGAATCTCCTTTGGTATCCCGCCCGAGGTTACATTCCATAACGTAACGCTTGCAACCAATCAAGGCAGTCAGATAGCCGTAGTACTGCATTGCAAAAAAGTTCGTGTTTCAATCGACCTACTCAAAGCGATCACTTCAATTAAGGAGTTCCAATCCTTCTTTTTTCCCGTTGCGCAAACTAAACCTATTAAAAAAACTCAGCCAAGCACAACCTGCCAACTCATTCGATTATTTGTTAAGACTCCGTTTCTCGATGTCATTAAACGAACCACACTACTCGACGGAGATTTAGCAATTTCGATTAACGGTGATCCTGTTGTAGCAGTCAATGATCTTCTCATTGATTGTGGATTCATCACTTCTGGAGGCACCATGATAACCGGGTCGATTGTTGCAAAAAACGCCCGCATTTACGACCAGTGGAACACCGGTAGAATAAAAGCCCACGTTGCAATTGATTCCTCACTCTTAAAAATTACTGATTTTTCAACCGCAACGTACCAAGGCTCAATCAATGCAACGGGCTCTCTTGATCTTAAAAAGGAATTTCTAAATCCGACTCATATTATTATGCGCGACATCGATTGCGGCTTAGCCTATAACGATATGAAAGCCCATCCTGGCTCGCTTGCAGGAACTTTATCTGGAACGCTCGACCTTGGTCCCTGCGCATTAACCCCCGAAAGTTTTACCGGCACAGGAAATACAACTATTACCACTGTAAAAATATCCGATTTACCTGTTCAAAAAAGCCTTTTTCTGGCTCTCGTGCTTCCCCAGATTGCAACCCTTTCATTCTCAACGATAAAAACAGATCTTCGTCTTTCTTACGACAAAATAGAAAACATCAAAACCGAAGGCACTGGAAATCCCATTTCGTTTGTAACCAATGGATGGATCTCCCCTTTTGGCAACCTTTCTCAACGCACGACAATTCTCTTTTCGAAATATTTTTGCGCAAGCATGCCAGCATTTGTGCGCAATAGCCTCGACCCTGCAAAAGATGATCAAAAATCAATTTCTGCCACCATCAAAGGCACCACCAATGACCCACAAGTCAAACTTGACCAAGAGCTTGTCAATAGAGCAGTTAATAACGCTATGGGGGAAATGATCAAAGGGATCAGAGATTATTTCAGGAAATAGCTACCCACAGCATGGTTTGATATCGTTTTGGGTTCCACAGTAGCAATCAGAGATTAGTCCCACCCCAATTAACAATAAAGTGATGCCGAGGCAACCGATACGACATACACAATATCCTTAAATAAGAGCCTATACAGTGAATTAACCTGTTAATTTTCATAGAGTTACTATCTATACACGTATTCTATACCATCTACTCGTACAGTTGCAATTACCGTAAGAAAGACCTATCTTTTTTATGGATAAACCATTAATACCTATGAGGAGCCTTCATGACATCCAAAATCCAGATCGACGATTTTTTATCGCATCGTAAACTAGCTCTTATTCGCTCCTCACGCAAAATAAAAGTTAATGGCGTTCCCATGGATAAGCAGCTCAATGCGAATGGATACGTTATAACGGTTGTATATCTTGACGAAAAAGATGAAACAAAAAAACTCTCATCACTAAGCGCTTTAGTTGAGGGAGCTATCATTGCTGTGCCACTTCAGCAAAGTGAACTAGCAATTAAGGATGTTGTAGCAGCAAAAATTCCTCGGGTCTGGATGCAAAGTGGTTGCGCATCCCCCGAAGCCATCGCCCTGTGCAATAAATCTGGCATACCTGCAATTCATGGCGAATGCGTGCTCATGTACGCAGAGCCCGTTACATCCTTCCATCGCTTTCACCGTTGGATCTGGAAGAAATGCGGGAAATTTGCGAAATAGATTATTGATAAATGCTACGCATGTCGAAGGGTCGAAGGGGGATTCATGCACAGACCCACCGGCTCGTTTCGTTTCGACAGGTGGTGCAGTGCCGTCGAACTGCTCAACGACCGGCTAGAGGGACTTTCAACATACTTTAATTGACTGCCCTTCTCTTCTATGGTATACTTTACTAAACAATACCGCATGCAGTATTAAAGCATTTAGATTGACGTAAGCATATCATGAAGCCATTATTCTCATTCCTTCTCTTAATTCTCTTTCTGTTTATCACATCAGCCAACGCAAAGCTTTTGTCTGATACACTTTCCCATACTTTAAAGGTCTCGGTAAGCGGAGAATATCTTTTTCGGATTGATGGCGGAGGACTCGCAGATGCAATTTACGAAGTAAAGACTCCTCTTTACAAAAGCGAAGGCCTTCTTACAAAAGCTAATTTTATTAAAGGAACCCTCGATGCAGAAATTTCGCCTGTTACGCTCGGCCTCAGGGCATCGCTTAAAGTGGCTCCTCTTGCTTTTCTCGTATTAGGAGGTGGGGGTTTTGTTGCAGGTGGTTGGAATGCCGGGCCCTTTGTTGGTATGGGCGTAAATACTGGTGGCCCACGCGCAGGCACATCGTTTGACGAAGCTTTAGTGCGAATTTGGGGTGATGCTGCACTTCAGTTCGAAACAGGGGGACTTTTAAAGAATCTACGTGCCAATTTTCAACTGTATGCCCAATCTAAAGTAGAATTCCAACAATCGTCTAGTGCCCTATCAGACACCACCGCGTGGATATTCCAGGACGATCGTGGCACCAACATGAATGGATCCCGCTTATTTCAAACTTATTTTGTAGGGCATAAACTGCCACTTTGCAAAGACGCATCATTAACAAGTGGTATTTTAGCAGAATCGTGGAACCATAGTAGCCACAAAAACGATTCTCCTCAATCGGCACCTGGATGGGCTTCCGATTTTATAGATGTAAAGTTTGGACCCGTACTTTCCTACGTCACCAATGCGCGCTGGGCCATTACCGCAGGATATCAATGGCGCAAAGAACGTGAATACACCGATGGAACCACAGAAGAATCGAGAAATTTGCCCTATTTTAAAAATCGGATTTTTAAAAAGGCCATAATTATCCCCTATAGAATCTTCGTCTGCCTCGAAAAACAATTGTAACGCCAGTACCTTCGCACATTGAAATGATTACTCATTATTATGAATATTATCCTTTTCTCAGAATCAGACTACATCACGAGCACTCAAATAAGGCTGTGTGATAGGCGCTTGCACCATATTCAGGGAATTTGCCGTTCAAACGTTGGAGACACTCTTAAAGTTGGCCTCATTAATGGACTGTTGGGAAAAGCCATTATTACGCGACTCGATGAAACCTGCATAGAGCTTGACGTAGAGCTCACGCAGGCACCTCCCAAACCCAGCAGTATTACACTCATCATTGGTATGATACGTCCCAAAGCATTTCGAAGAGTGATCGAATGTGCCACAACGCTTGGGATCAAAAACATTTACATTACTGGGAGTTCGAGGGTCGAGAAAAGTTTCTGGCAATCTCCAGAAGCGTCCCAAGAAAGCATCATGCGCCATTGCCTTTACGGATGCGAGCAAGCGGGAGACACCATACTGCCAACAATACACCTTAAGCGAAGATTTAAATTCTTTATTGAAGACGATATCCCAAACCTCATTAAAGACACCCGTGCGATCGTTGCACACCCGTATGGAAGCGAATCGTGCCCGTGCAATGTGAACCAACCAATAACTCTTGCGATTGGCCCAGAAGGTGGTTTTATAGAGCGGGAGATAGACCTGTTTATAAGCGCGGGGTTTACAGCAGTAACTTGCGGAAGCAGGATATTGCGTACCGAACATGCGTTGCCGGCCGTTGTTGGCCGGCTCGCATCCTACTCGTAATAATCAGGCAATACCTTTAGCATTCATTGCTGTCATGTATTTTTTAAAGAGGTGGAACGATTTGCAAACCATTGACCAGCTCCTTGTGTTAGTAAGGTGCTGTTGCTATTTTCAGTAGAACTCTCTTACACATCATTCGTGGAGACTTACATGGCACTATTTTCTGCCCTCAAAGAACAATTCCGTTCTGTCATTGAATGGAACGACACCGATCCATTGGATCTTGTGCACATCTGGTCTCTTAATGGCGATGAAATTAAAAATGCATCGACACTCATAGTTAACCCAGGACAAGGCTGCATTTTTGTTTACAAAGGATCAATTAGGGCAATTATTCAGACTCCAGGATCCTACCCTATTGCTACCGGGAACATTCCTTTTTTAACAACACTCTCCCGCATCATGCAAATGTTCGAAAGCGAAATGAAGGTTGGCTTCTATTTTTTTAAGACAACCTGCATTCTCGACCAAAAATGGGGAACCACCTCACCTATAAAATATCTCGACCCGGTATATTCATTTCCTGTGGGGTTGCAGGCTTTTGGCAATTGCAGCTACTGCATTAAAGATGTGCGAGCGCTTTTTCTTACGGTTATCGGTACTGTCAATATGTTTTCTGTAAACGATATGCGCTCGATTCTTATAGACCGACTTGTGCAACCCATTACTGCATATCTTGCTAAGGCGCGATATTCTTATGCAGATATCGATGGTCACCGCTTGGAGATTGCTCAGGCAATTTTTACTGATCTCACCAATGAATTTGCGACCTTAGGGCTCGAGCTATCCGACTTTCGCATAGAGGGTACAAATTTCGATGATGCAACCATGAAACGCATTAACCGCATTGCCGATATGAGCGCCGATGTGCAAGCTGCAAAAGAAACGGGCTTAAGCTATTCCGATGTCCAACGGCTCGAAGCACTGCGTGATGCAGCACGTAACGAAAGTGGTGCAGCGGGCGCTGGGGTTGCTCTGGGTGCTGGTATTGGCCTTGGCAACACGATGGCCTCCCAAAGCCATCAAGAAAATGCGCATTCGCCAACGGCCGAAGACCCGTCTATTCGGCTACAAAAATTGCAAAATTTACATATCAAGAAGCTTATTACCGATTCCGAATACGAAACAAAACGACAAGAAATTCTCAACTCACTTTAGATTGAATCTAACCATGGCCCGCTGTATCAATTGCTCTGCTCCACTATCGCATAGCACGCCAGTATGCGATTATTGTGGCTCGCATAACGAGGTTGATCTGATCAATACTATTCCATATAGTATTTCTTCAATCCATACCAACCGAAAATGCCCTTCTTGCAAAGCATCGCTTCCATCCATCAATATCGGAAAAACAAAATCGCTTTGTATCGAGCAATGTAACACATGCTACGGGCTTTTTTTTGATCGTGGTGAACTTGAATCTATACTTGCAGATAGTATCTCCGACGTATTTACAATAGACTTTCTTAAATTACAGGCACTTGCAGAAAACAGCACTATCGGATTGGAGCGCATTGTTTATCGGCCTTGTCCGGTTTGCGAGGCCCTCATGACTCGCATTAATTTTGGAACCAAAAGTGGCGTCATTATAGATCAATGCAGTGCCCACGGCGTATGGCTTGACGGTGGCGAATTGCGGCGACTCTTAACATGGCGCAAGGCAGGCGGAGAACTTTTGCACGAACAGATTATGCGCGAAAAAGAGCAAGCTCGAATAATAGAAATGCAGAAAACACAGAGCGCAAACCCCTTTTCATCAATGCCCTTCGCTGGAGGGGAACTGCGCCATTCACCTCCCGTTTCCCCCCTGGACATTGCATCACGCATTCTAACGAAGCTACTTGGATTTTAAAAGTGAAACGCGCTGCTTATGCAGCTGGACACCCACTTGTAGTATTCATTGTAATTATTCTTGCCGGCTACTGTGCGAATATCTATAGTCAACCGATACAATCTAAAGGCTATCATTTCTTTATCGATTCTTCATGCACACTTTCGGCAACTTCAATTGCACACATTCCTGCTCCAACAATAAACGCCCTTCCCTCGATTCCGTACAATGGCAGCTATGATGTGTATCCGATATGGATTTTTATAACACCTCCAATTCTTAATAATTTTGGACCTATATTTCTTAGGTTTACACACGCCTTACTTGATTCTGTAAACGTGTATGCATTTGATTCTGGCTCGGTACAACTGCACGCCGTATGTGGTTATTTACAAAAAAAATGGGTAACACCGTAACTGATATTAATCCAGCGTTTATGATACCGCAACACAACACAATTCTAGGCTACCTTATTCGCGTGCGCACATCCGATGTTTACGCGCTGACACTCAATGAGTATAGCCTTTCTGCCTACCTTACGCGATTGCCATAGCCATTAGCGTACTCGTTATTGGCATACTCATTAACGCTCGCGCTCACCGATCGCATTTCTTCCTTAGAGAAAGAGCGATTTGGCGATCGCCTAACCTATTCAATAACAAGCTCGGGTCAAACACAGGACATTAAGGCTATTGGGCTTCTCATTCAACCGCTTGCCGAAAACGCCCTTAAATATGGTATTGCCAACGACGAAGAAATGGCACGAAGTCGCCTCAAACGCTTGCTTGCTCAAACATTCCCCGAAATCACTATTGTCGGAGAAGCAACCGATGGACTCACTGCGCAAAAAATCATCGAAGGAGAACACCCTGATATCGTATTTTTAGATATAGAAATGCCCGGATTAAACGGACTGGAAGTTGCGGCATCAATTCCAAAAAAAACATTCATAATTTTTGTAACTGCTTTTAACCAGTATGCTCTCGATGCCTTTAAAACAATGGCAATCGATTATCTTCTTAAGCCTATCGATTCCGATGATTTACAAAGAGCATTGGCTAAAATTAATAGTTTATCTGCGCCTCCCGACCTTTCCGTAATGCTTAACCAACTTCTAAACATCTCACGCACAAAAAAGACATCATCTCGATTACTTGTCAAGGTTGGCGATTCTGTAAAATTTATTCCTTATTCCGAAATACTATGCTTTGAGGCCGACCAGAAATACACAACTGTTTTTACTAAAGCAACAACCTACATTTCAGATCTTTCTCTTAAAGATCTGGAAGAAACCTTGCCTTCTGATACATTTCTTCGTATTCACCGCAAACACATCGTTAATATATTGTATATAAGCGAGTGCAAACGATTAGGCGACAGAAAATTCGAAGTAATCCTAACAGTCCCCATCAACGCAGACCTCATAGTAAGCCGCTATTATCTTGAAGCTCTCCAAAAAATATAGCTAAAAAGCTCTAAAACACCGCGTTTTCCTGCATTTCATAAAATAGCCCCGGCAATGTATCGCCTGCCATGGGAGTTTATCCCCCATTCCCGACACTTCGTCGGAGGTTTGCAGTAACATCGCTTTTTAGGGGGTATATTTATTGCAGACGAGAAACAAAGCACGATAACGTTAATCGCAAACTTGGAGGTGCACCGTGTAACTTCGAATCGTTCGATTCACCAAAGGCCTCTTAAACAGAAAATAAATCATCAATAAAGGAACTATAATGCGTACTCTTATAACTTCAGATTGTATCACTGTTGTCAGTATCATGTCAATTAACGCCGATTGTCCATCAACCAACCCGCTCGATGAACCAGTCTGTTTATCTAAAGTAAATATTGGCGGGCCACGCTTAGGGTTTACCGGCATTGTAAACAACGGATCTTTTCGTGATGAACTTCAAAAAAATGGTGTTAATCCATTATATAGTCAGTTTGGATGGCAATTCGAATTCAAAGTTGTTCCAGAAGGCAATGGGCCATCATTTGTCACCGAAATTATCCCTATGTTTGGAGCAGTAGAATACAGCACCATCATTCCTTCAGTAACAATTCCGCTTGGTGTTCGTTTCCCTAATGGTTTTGAATTTAGCCTTGGCCCAAACATCGCCCTTGGTTGGGATAAAGATAAAAACAACCTTACCTCCACAAGTTCATTAGTATTAGCAGTTGGTAAAACGTTCTCATATCGAGGTGTTGGCATACCTGTCAATCTTACAGTTGCACAAGGAAAAAATAGCCCCTCAATCATAACGACCAATATTTCTATTGAATCTGATTCTGCATTCACCGTCGATCAACCCATTTCAATTGAATTGCCTACTTCATTCCAACAAAAATCATTACCGACCTATTCCTCGGAAAACATTAAACCCTTAAGCGATACCCTATTTTCATCAAGCATCTCCAAAATTGGTATCTATTATCCTACAGCGGTTGCTTCGTTTTCAGGTCAGTACATCTACACCCAAACACAACGGGATTTTAGCAAAATACCTGTACTCTTTGTCCATGGATATGGCGGTAGCCCTCGAGAATTTTACTTTTTATCTCATTCACTCGATACTGCTCTTTATCAACCCGTTTTCTTCCATTATCCTTCTGGCCAAAGTCTTGAGCAAACTGCAAAAATATTCTATGAATTCATTTTTTCCGAAAAAATGATCAGCCTTCAAGACCAAAAAATGGTTATTATTGCACACAGTATGGGTGGGCTTATTGCGCGGGAATCCATAAACCTCTATAGTCAATCCAACAAACAAACAATCCCTATTGAATTTTTTACACTAAGCACTCCCTACGGAGGCATAAAGTCGGCAGCTAAAAGTCTAAAATATGCTCCTGTAATAGTTCCAGCATGGAAAGACTTGTCGGTAAATAGCAAATTTATAAAAAGTATCTTGGCATATAATCTTCCGATCAACTGTAATTTCTATCTTTTATTCAGCTACAAAAAACAAAAGGCTATTTCTTTAAAATCCAATAGCGATGGGACAATTCCTTTGTCAAGTCATCTTTTTGAACTTGCACAAACAGTTGCTCGTGAAACCATTGGCTTTAATGAAACCCATGAGAGCATTCTGCAAAGCTCTAGTGCCTCCTCTAAAATCAATTTGATTCTGCGCACTGTAAACCAATAGTATACGGTATTTATGATAAGATTCTGGGCGTTCCAGCTTCGCTGTCGCCCCTTCTTACGGGCTCTGGCTTTGCCAGCCGGTCTTTCATGCCATGCGGCACTTCGTGCCTGAGGCGGTTAAGGCACTGCAAGAGACCATCATTCAGCAAAAAGCCGAAAACTTGGAATTTAAAAAAATGTCGAAAATCTTGTGCGGCGTGTAGAAAGAATTGAAGGACAGAAAAAAAAATGTAACTCATGTCAATTTTAGTTGCAAAAACATATCTAATATAGTATATTTTAGTTTTACCAACTAAACTATGATTAATCTTTTTAAAACTATTATATCTGATTTCAACCAGGAAAAGTTACCACACTGTTTCCCGAGGTTGCTTTCTAGTGCGGATTTGCCCAAAGATATTCATAAGGCTGTTGCATATGTTGGCATGCGTCGATCGGGAAAAACGTATGCGATGTATGACAGAATGCAAAGTCTTATTACTTCTGGAATACAATCAGAGCGTTTTGTCTATGTCAATTTTGAGGACGACCGGCTCAGCGTTCTAGACAGCTCAGCGTTCCAATCAATATTAGACGCATGGTATGAATTGTTTGGATCAAAGATACCTGATAAGAAGCCACTACTCTTTCTGGACGAAATCCATGCTATTGATGGCTGGGAAAAATTTGTTAGAAGAGTGATCGAATCGCGATCCGCCGAGGTATACATTTCGGGATCTTCAGCAAAAGTCCTCTCAAAAGAGATTGCCACATCGCTAAGGGGAAGAACCTGGACACAAGAAATTTTCCCCTACTCATTTCAGGAATACCTTAGTGTATTCGATCTGAAAGAGCAGGACCGAGCGGGAACTCGTGGGCGCGCAAGAGTTATGGAGCTGTCGCAGAACTATCTGCGTTTGGGAGGATTTCCAGAAACCGTGGCTATGTCAAATACTCAACACCGGATTCTCCTCCAGCAATATATCGATGTAGTTATGTATCGTGATCTGATTGAGCGGTATTCGATTACAAATGTTTCAGCGGTACGAGAAATCATACGCTACTGCATGCATAACCCTGCGTCACGATTGAGTGTAAACAAGCTTTACCACAGATTGAAATCTGCGGGAATCTCTCTGGGAAACAACTTGATTTATGATGTTATGGAGTATCTGCAAGATGCGTATTGTTGCTTTTCGGTACCGCTCTTTACTCATTCGAGTTCTCGACGAGAAGTAAATCCCAAAAAAATATACCCGGTAGATCCTGGACTAATAACCGCATTTTCCATTAAGCCGGCATTCGAGTTTTCGGCCCGGCTAGAAAGTGCGGTTTTTTCATGCATACGACGGTCATATGAGTCAATCTATTACCATGTGACAAAATCGGGATTTGAAATTGATTTTTATATGCCTGACGCACCCAAAAAAAACAGGCTTGTTCAGGTATGTGTAACTTTGAAAAACGAAGAAACACGCCAACGCGAAATACGCGCAGTATTAGAAGCCATGCAGGAACTTGACATAAAAGAGAGTGTCATTGTCACCGAAAATGAAACCGGTGAACAAATAACGCAACAAGGGAAAATTCATATAATTCCATTTCCCTTTTGGATACTCCAATACCTTGGCTCATAGCTCATATTTTAAATCTCAACATTTTAATCTTGAATTTGACAGCGGAGAACAACTATTTTTCTCCATCAAAACAAAAATCCCAACCCGAGGAGTTGATACATGTTAAAGAAACTATGCCTTATGCTGATTCTTTCCCTTGCCCCTGTAACTATCGTAATGGC
>JBBRUX010000051.1:0-25443 GCA_038247415.1 Chitinivibrionales bacterium
CTTGAATTCTTGCGAGACAAAACTCGCATTGAGCTTCTTAATCGACGTAAAATCAAGGTCTTTCACGAATTGTTCTTCTACAAACGAGGTGAGTAAGTCTTCGACAACCGAAGGATTGCTGAAGAGAGTTTTGTACCAAGTATCGTGAATTTTGACCATGAAATGAAAATACAACAAACGGAAAGGAAATAGCAAAACAGATGTATTTATCAAATGCGTCGTGTATTTTTGAATCCCTGCGGAATAATAATCAAATGGCGCAGACAACCTGGATAGAACGTCAAAGCCGATTTACGGTATGATTCTTGGCCACAAAGCCGCACAGCGGCGCATTCTTCACACATATTCTTTATGGTAAACTTCAACAAATTTATTTTCATTGTGCGATTCATCTCTACATTCATCGATCATTCGTTGCCATTTTTTCCCGAGAGGGTGCTGAGCAAACCATGAACTTTTGTGATTGAAAACTGTCTCTTTTAATTTAATAAAAACAAAGAGGATTTTGACTTTGATTGTTCTTGCAGTTTACATTGGCGCCCTCGGATAATGCTTTTTTGATATCAGCAACTATGCCAACAAGTGATGCCGATAATAGGTCTTCTTCCACTGATTTTACTGAATTACTGTTCACTTCTTCCTCAGTCTCGCAGCAAAAATCCCATCCCAGCTATGATCATGTGGGGTGATGCGTAAAAAACCACGGCTATCGGTGTACTTAAGCGGGATTGCATCGGGGGCGGGTTCTAACACGAAGTCAGGGTTGTTTTCGATAAATGAGTATACTACTTCTTCGTTTTCTTCCTTTTCTAAAGAACACGTTGAGTAAATAAGAATACCTTTGCTGACAACAAGTTTTCCTGCCTCGTTAAGAATTGCTTTTTGAGTTTTGACAAGGGATACAAGATCAGATTCGCTTTTGTGCCAGCGCCCATCGGGATGCCGATGCAGCACCCCACTTCCGCTGCAGGGTGCATCGCAGAGAACCTTGTCGAAGAGCCCTCGATAGCATCCATGCGCACCATCGGCAGCAACAAGCAGAATGTTTCGGATTGCAAGCATTTCGTAATTTTCACGAACCGATTTTAATCGACCAGATTTAAGGTCTGCTGCAACAACGCGACCTGTGTCGCCGGCTAATTCGGCAGCTAAAACTGATTTGCCTCCTGGCGCACTGCACATGTCAAGGATGCGATCGTTAGTTTTAATATCGAGCATGGCAACAACAAATCCCGAAGAGGGGCTTTGGATATTGCACATGCCATCAGACAAAAGCGAAAGCTCATCGACGGGTACTGGCTGTAAAAGCTTATAGTAAAGATTTTGAAATCCCACGGGCATATCACACAAGGGATGCGCAGCCGATTCGAATTGTTGGCGGGAAATACCGCGCAATCGGCGTCTTAAAAAAATATCGGGCTTTTGATTATTGAATTCGAGCAGCTTTTTTGTTTTAGACATGCCAAAGCTCACGAGCCATCTGCGAATCATCCAGACTGGATGAGAAAATTCGATCGAAAGTCTTGTTGCGATGTCGGTGGAGGTGGGGCGGGGGAGTTTTGCGGCGTTTTTGATGATATTGCGCAATAATGCATTAACCAGTCCGCTTTGATATTTTGTTTCTTGGTTTTTTTTGGCTTCGTCAACTGCTTCATTAACAGATGCGTACCCTGGTACTTTATCAAGAAATAGAATTTGATAAGCACCCATGCGCAGAATCCGACGAAGTTGTGGTGCAATGGTTGACCCGTCGCCTTTAAGAAAGTGATCGATGATAAAATCGAGGTAGAGCTGCTGGCGGAGCATGCCATAGGTTATTTCGTAGAGAAATCGACGATCACGATGATCGATACGGCTATTTTTAATTTCCCGATCAATTAAGATATCAATGTTGCCATCGCCTTCTTCAAATCGGGTGATTACACGCAAGATGCCCATACGGATGTTCATGACAGAAGTATCCCTTTTGTTAATTTAGCCCCGCGCAGAAAATCTCCTGCGCTCATACTTTTTTTCCCCTCAGGTTTTACCTGGGTAATTTCCAGGGTGCCTCTTTCGCAGGCTACAAAAAATGAGGATGGTGTTACGTTTACAATACTCCCGGGAAGATCGGCCGATTCGGATTCATGGGGGATAGCCCATTCGATTCCCAACCTGCGGTTATTTAAAAGTGAATAGCATCCCGGGAAAGGTTTAAAGGCCCTGATACAATTGAATAGAGTGCGCGCTGAAGTGTTCCAGGCAATATGAGCTTCTTCTTTTAATAGCTTTTTTGCCGGCGTTGCACCAGAGCTATCTTGAAATGTAAAGATTGCGGTATCATTTTCAACCAGGCGCATTGCAGGCACAATGTTTTGGGCACCAAGAAGTGCAAGCCGTTCTGCGCATTGGGGTGTTGTTTCTGTTGGCACAATATCTGTGTGGGCAGTGCAAAGAATTTCTCCTGTGTCAATGCCCTTGTCAATGCGAAAAATGGTGATGCCTGTTTTGGTGTCACCCGCCTGCAAAGCTCGGTGAATGGGTGCAGCGCCTCTATAGCGGGGTAGAATGGATGCATGCACGTTATAGGTACCACGTTTTGGAATAGTAAAAATTGCTTCGGGCAAAATGCGGTATGCAATTACAATAAACACATCTGCCTGTAATGCAGCTAATTTTTCTGGGAGGTCGGTATCCTGAGGTGTTGCGGGAGTTAGAATTGGGGAGAACTTGTGTGCTTCTGCATAATCGTAGATGGGTGATGTGATGAGTTTCTGACCTCTTCCCGCTGGTTTGGGCGGTGTCGTAACAATCCCTACAATTGTATGGCTGGCAGCTTGGAGAGCTTCTAAAGAGGGTATACCAAATTCTTGGGAGCCAAAAAAAACAATACGCATGCGTGTTTATAAACCGATTGACGCTGAGAGTAAAAAACCTGGATCAAATCCCGCAACACGGGTTTGTAATGCAGCATCTAATCTGAGAGGATGATTATTGATTGAAGTCTTTACGCCTAGTCCTGGCGTTACTAGTGAGTAATTGGATTTTGCATACGACTCGTTGGGTGAGCCCGATAAATTATTAAGGCCTTCGGCAATGTCTTGAGTGTCGAAGTTAAGGCCAATGCGTAATGCAATCAGTTGATCTGCAATGCTTATTTCCAAGCCAGTTCGTATTTGTAAATAAGCATCTGAGGATTTAACCAGGTCTGCTGCAAACCGAAGATTGGGCGAAAATCCAGGTACTACCGAAAGGCCAATGGTAGCGGTAAGCGGAAGAGAAGGTTTAAGTCCAGCTGCATAATAATCGGAGAGCAGAAATCCTGCATTTAGTAAAGAAAGCCCTGCTATAAAGCGGGTGTCTGATGTCCGATATTGGGCACCGCCGTCGATCGTGAGTGCCTTTGCAGAAGTAACCGAAGATTCATTAGATATCCTTCCGTATAAGGCATTTACGGATGCACCTATTGCAAAGCCTTGTGAAACGATGATTCCATAGGTTGCAGATCCTCGAAGAGATGATTGACCCCATGTTTCGCCGGTTGGAAGATTGTTTTCGTCAACACCATCGAGCGTGCCAAAAGAGAGGTAGTGTATGGTTAATGCACTGACCCCTTTTGTCTCTTTTTTGAGAAGCGCAAGGGGGACACCAAAACTTCCAAAAGTACCTTTTAGATCAGCCAAAATGGGAACATAGCCAAAAGCGACAGATGGTTTTGTCATAAATCCGAGCGCTGCTGGATTGGAAGGTATTGTTTGTAAATCCCCGGGAAGCGCTACCGAGGCATCTCCAAGTGCGTAGCTTCGGGCGTCGAAGGATGTAGAAAGGAGATCGGAAAATGCGGTTGAGCCAGCACGCGGATGAACCGTGAGCGCTGATACGCTCAGTGCTCCAAAAAGTGCCCAGAGGAAAATACGGTGCAGTGAAATACTTACTAGTGGCATACTCTTTTTACAATCTTGATGCGAAAGAGCTCGCGTTTTTTCGAAGATAGCGCGATCTTTCTGGGATAATGATCCTTGAACTTTGAAAATACTAAATGCCATGGAGTAGTTCCTTTCCAATCATAAGACCAGTATGCCAAAGTATGCTCATGCGAGCTGTAGACCATATTCAAATTAGCCGACAAATCTTTTGCAGTCGTTGATCCTTTTGGGTAAGGATGCACTCCAATCGAATCGCCCACTAGAATACGAACAAAATCGCCAAATGTGAAAGGAAATTGTAGAGAAAGTTCGGGAATAGCACACAGGGCAAAACGGGGGTAGGTGCGATGGTTATCTCCCTGATCAATATATACAGAGTCTGCGGTTGCTCGGATAGAGGCAATGGGTATTCCAAGCGGGCCTGTGAGGTCGATGGTGGTTGCCAGAGATGTAGTGGTGGCGAATAGGGTTGCAACGAGTGGGCCATCGACTGATTGAATTCTTATAACGCCGCTAATGCTGCAGTTTCCACTCGACGCGGGCACAATTGATTGGTTGATGGTATGCGAGCATTTAAAAAGCAAGCAAGCTAAACCAAGCGAAATCCAATACCTGCCAGATCTCAAGACTTTTAAGGCGTTGTACATGGTGGGGTTAGTTGCTTTAGTTTTAAAACGAGTTTGTCGGCATGTTCAGGTTTCATAGATAAGGATTTTTTATATGCAGCGCATGCTTCGGAATGCTTTCCACTTTTAGCAAGTATATCGCCCAGATGTTCATATACAATTGGGTCGTCATGAATATCCTGCAAAGCCTTTTTAATGGTTGCTAGCGCCAGCGGCAAATCGCCCTTTTTAAAAAGAATCCATGCGTACGAATCGAGGAATGCCCCGTTGGTTGAATCGAGATCCACTGCTCGTTTCAATAGGATTCTCGCTGAATCGAGGCAGGTGTCTTGTTCTGCCCACATATAACCAAGATAATTGAGTATTGATGGTTCGTCAGGAGAAATGGCCAACGCCTTTTTAAATGATAGGGAAGCATTGCGTATATCTCCAGAACGTTCGAAGGTGCTTCCAATATCAAAAAAGATCTCCGAAGAAACGCTATCAAGAGAAAGTGCTTTTTGTAAAGCCTTGAGCGCAGCGGGATATTCTTTGCGGACATTGTAAAGAGAGCCTTGTATTTGCCAGAGTTCTGCATTTAAACTATCTGATGCTAAAAATCGATTTGTCAGGCGGGATGCCTCCTCGTAATTTTTATCGCGCAGCGAAAGACGTATAAGATTTTTCTTGGCTTCTGTTGATTGAGGGTCGAGGGCGATTACTTTCTCATATTCTAGAGCCGCAAGCATTTTATTCCCATGTGCAGATGCAATCATACCGCGATACATATGAAGATCGGGGTCTTCGATTGCCTGCGGTAGCAATTTGTCTATCAGATCGGCTGCCAGTGCGTAATTATTGATGTAATAGTAAAGCAATGCAAGCGTTTTACCGTATGTTAAGCCATTGGTGTCAATGCTCATGAGTTTTTCGTAGAGAGGTATGGCAGTAGCGTATTCGTGGCGTGATAGAGCAAAGAGAGCGGTGCCGCGAAGCGCCTCCGTGTTGAGTGAATCGACAAGAAGTGCGGTGGCGTAGCTTGTTTTTGCGGCTGCAGTATCTCCTTTAGAAAGATACACCGACCCCAGCGCAGCCATGATATCGGCATTGTCTTGTGTGCGGGACCAAAGGTCTATATAGAGCGACTCTGCTGCATTAAAGCGATTGTTATTTCGCAGGAGCTGCCCAAGACGGAGAGCGAATGCAATGTTGTCGGGTTTTGCTGCGCTATAGGCAAGATATTCGGTAATAGCTTTTTCGAAGTTGTTTTTTGATTCGTAAATGAGTCCGGTTGTAAATATATCGTCGGGGCTTTTTTTCTGGATCGATTGGAGTGCCGTTAGTGCCGATTCGTGATCTCCCATACGGATGTAAATTTTTGCAGCAATCGATTTATCTGCATCGGTCAACGATGCAAGGGGCTTGTCGTTTTTAATCAGGAGTAGCGCTTGTGTTGTTCGATTAGAATTGAGGTACAGACGAATAAGAATATCGCGCAGCACCTTGGATGATGAGTTCAGGTCGTATGCACGTCGATAATAGTCTTCGGCCCTTTTAATGTCATGTGCGTTTTCGGCAGCGCGTGCAGCAAGAAAAAATTGATCTGCACGAATGCCTCTAATAAATTCGAGTGTTTGAGGATCCTGCTTGGGGAGTGGCGGACGGATAGTTTTATAAGGCACGCATCCGCCCAAGACCGAAACCATGAAGAGGATGATGCCAAACACTCTACGACGACGCAAGTATGACTGAGACGAAATACTCGTGTGCCACTTTTTATAGTTGACAAAAAAAGTACCTGAATTCTCTGGTGCGGGGTATCGGTTGGTAGTAAGCATAGGTGGTCGGTTAATTTCCCGCTGCTACAATGAGGTCTACTTTTCCGCCGAATAGTACCGTGGATCCTGGGGCGACGGATTGTGAAATAACCGATCCCGCCGACGCAGATTGATTCTTTTGCGTTTTTATCGAACCAAGGGTAAGGCCTGCATCTTCTATTTGTTTTTGCGCAGAAGAGAGTATGTCGCCGATAACATTGGGCATTTGGGTGGATGTTGGCTCTGCACCCTTAGAGACCGTGATGTCAACGGGTACTTCGCGTGACGTTGTTGATCCCGATGGTGGCGCAAGGGTGATAATCATATCTTTAACAACTTCATCCGAGAATTTATAGGTTACTTTTCCTATATCAAATCCAGTTCTTAAAATTTCTCGACGAGCTTGATATTCGTTCATATCGTTGACAGTTGGTACTGCACATACTTCTGATCCTTTAGAAACGACAATCATGACACCTCGTCGTTCGCGGGTATCGATTTGTTCGTCTGCCAACGGCGTTTGGGAAATTATCGCATCTTTTTTGAGTTTATCGCTATACTCTCGACCTTGGATATTGGCGCGTAAACCCGCTTTGTACAAAACCTGCCTTGCTTCTTCGAGCGAAAGTGAGGTAACCTTGGGCACTGTTACAATCCCTTTGTCAACATTTACAATGCGCGGCAAAATAATGCGATCTACAATAAAAATTGCGCACACAGCACTAATACAGCATAATAATGCTCCAAGAGGAAGGTATCGCTTCCAAAATGTCTCAACCGGTATGCTAATCGTATAATTTTTTTTCATCCAGAATGACCAGTCTCTTTCTGTCGATAGTGATATAACGTTTTTTAACAAGTTGCGAAATGATTCTGCTCACTGTTTCGCGGGTGGTACCCGACATATCGGCAATTTCCTGATGCGTAGGCCTTGATGGTATTAGAATCATATTGCCAACACGCTTCCCTTTTTCTTTCCCCAGCGTTAAGAGCACATCGGCAACGCGTCCATACACGCTCATGAGCGAGAGGGTGGTGATATGACGGTTTGATTTTCGCAGACGCTTAGAAAGTTCGATAAGCATTTGGATTGCAATTTGGGGATATGATTCCAGCGTGGCTAAAAAGTCGCGTCGGTAGAGAATGAGAAGCGTACATGCTTTTGCAGCTATAACTGAGGCACTACGGGGTTCCCCGTCTAAAAGGGCCATCTCACCAAAAAAGTCACCTTTGATAAGAGATGCAAGAACTGTTTGCTTGCCTTCTGATGTGTAAATAACTACATTGACTGACCCGGATACTATGATAAATATGCTCTGGTTTTTGTCGTCATTTTCAAAGACGATTGTCTCGTCTTGGTTAAATGGACGCAAAATCATGCTTTTTGCAATCGCGCTGCGTTCGTCAAGAGGTAGCCCTGAAAAGAGGGGTACTTTTTCGATAAAAAGTTCGATTTCTGCAATATCCATTAGTGTCCCTTTTTCGAAAAGAGCGTGTCGTTGAGTCGTGTGAATGCCTGGTTACCAAAACTGCCGGTTCTATCATCGATATCGAGTGTTTTTTGATACCAGTATCGTGCCGAATCGAGTTTCCCCATTGTCTCAAAGAGTCTGCCTAATTCAAGATACGCAGTTTTTCCGTAGAACGCAACATCCCAATACGTTGTTGCCAAAATGTGCAGCTCAACGAGAGCCTGCATTCCACGGCTAAGCCGTTTGTAAGACATTGCAAGCCAATAATGAATTTCTGCTTGTTCAGCATGCTGTGCATAGGATAAGGCATTGATAAAAACAGGAATCGCCTTCTCATAGTATGCACTTTGAAAATAAGAGAAACCAAGGGGCACCCACAATGATATTCCTTTTTTTTCTTTAATGCAATCGTGAACGGGAATTAAAAATTCAAGGAGACTTGAGATTAAAGCCCATTCTCCACAAGCACTCGCGCGCGGGGTAAGTTTTTCTAAGCAGTCAAAACGAACGACAGGGGAGTATGTTGTATCATAAATTATAGAGATAAGCATTTTTTTTTGAATATCGGAACAGGGTGATTCGCTCTCTAAGCCAAGGCATATCCGTTGTATTGTGTCTTTAAAAGGGGAAATGGTTGGGATAAGGGCTAAATCGGTATTTGAATAGGCAAAGCGCTTTGCTAAAGACTGTGTATCGTGGGAGCGTGTTGCAGAGAGTATTGCAAGCAATGGAAGGTATTTTGATGAAGGATATTTCCGAAAAAATTCAGCAATGCGGCCCTGTGAGCCACTATGGTTATGTAAAGTAAAAAAAATAAGGTTTTTGTGCAAATCCATTTCTGCACAAAATGATTCGGTTGATCCATGAGACTTAATATATGCACCAATTGCACTTTGTCGAATTGAATCGTTATCGCAATAGAGTGCTAATAGTGCGGCGCTTTGTTGGTTTGAGATCGAATCGCTGCGAGGGGGATTAGATGCCCTGCACGGGGAACGCTTTTCATCTTGAGCAGCTAAGTGTCCCACAAAAAGCACTACTAAAAATAATGCTCCAAGCCTCGCTGGTCGAGTTTGGAGATTGTGTAACACCATCGTTATCGAACAGTTACGATTAATTTTGGTGCGATGGTAGATCGTTGATCAAGAGAGGGCCATCTGCCGGTGGCGGAGGTGGTTTCGTTAATACCCCAACCAGTACACCAACACCGCTTACTCCCACAGCGCCAAGCGCAATATACAGCGCAATTGGTTTTTTAGGTTGTTCGGTGTACAATGCAATTTTTGAAGGATCGGTAGTCCATTTATAGGAAAATGAAACAATGCTATATTCGTCGTGGGCAGTAATTTTTGGGATTGCATTCAAAGCGAATTTAACCACGACAACATCGTGCCATTCGGGATTAAGGCCTTTGATGTCGGCATTTGCATTAACGCGTTTTTTCTCAATTTCAAAACCTGTTATCGGATTTGTCTCGGCAGAGGCAATGGGAGCGGTTCCCATTTCGGCATCATTGAATTCGAAGGTAAGTTTTTTTTCTTTTGCAAGCATATTGTAAAAATATGAAGCTGGCTTCCCATTAAAAATGAAATAGCAGGTAACAAGACGTTCGTCGGGTGTAGCACCGTCGTCGGTTTGGAGGTTCACACCTTCGAGGATTGCATTCTGAATTGGTGCGCTGGCCCCATATTCTGTTTGAGCACACAGAGTTGTTGACAGAAGGATTGCGGCAATAAAACTGGCGCAGATGTGATTAAGAAGACAATGATTCATAAAATATACCTTTGCTAGCTGTGTTGAAGAGGACAACCCTTGCCTGATATCGCTCTTTTTAGTGTACGATCGTCTATCGATCAAGTCAAGAATCTATTCGAGAATAACCATAGCCACACAATAATTTTTCTCGTGGCTGATGCTAATATAGGACGTTGCGATATTATACGTTTCCATTTCGTTGCGCAAGAGATCGTCCTGCACAATAATAATTGGTGTCCCTCTATCGGTACAGGGCAATATTTCGATGCTTTTCCATGACGATAGCCCTTGAAGTGAGAGGGGCAGTGCCTTATAAAAAGCTTCCTTTGCTGCCCATCTGCCGGCATAATGCTGAGCAGGATGCGCCATACCGCCACAATATGCAATTTCTCCGGGCGTAAAAATTTTAGCGGTGAAATTCTGCTGATAGCGGGTCAGCATATTTTCAATCCGAGAAACTTCGACAATATCAGTGCCAATACCTTTAATCATAGTGCAGGCTTTGCCTCTGCATCTGAAAGCTTTGGATGCTTTTTTTCGACATTGAGCGACAGCCCAAGCGAAAGAACATGCATTACCTGTGGATCCTGCCCGCAATAGTATCCGTTTTCGCTTGTAAAGTACACATAGTCGATGCTTAATGGGGCAAATTCTATACCCACGCCAAAGGTAGGGTATCCTTGGTTAATTCCCCCACGTAGAGCAAGATATTTGAGATCGAGCTCAGCACCTGCATGCAATTTTTTAGGAAACGACTCATATTTTCCCGATCGAGAATCGAAGCCCCAGATGTCGGTGATTTCGAGGGCGACTATAGCGCTGCGCATCGCTGGCACAGAGGCGAGCATCGGGAAATAATATGATCCTCCTAAATTGAGCTGGGGAACCATGACCTTTCCACCTACAACACCAAATGCATCTTTTAGGGTATAGGCGATGCGAATACCATTGATATTGTGCATCATGCCAAGATCAAAGCCCGCGCCGTGTTCGGGTGGCGAAATTTGTCCCATAATGCCGAGGGCACTAACCGACTGTAATTTTTTAATGTATTCGAATGTTTCGTTATACGTCGTAATACGGGTAGGAATGTCGGTGCGCTGAAAGTATTTCATAGCAATACCAAAGTAGTTATTCTCTGTTTTAAGCGGGATGCCAACTGCCCATGTTGCGACAAAGTCTCCCTGACCCCGAAAACCAAGCTTGGGAATAAAATGTCCAGTTTCAACCGATAAATTGACGGGCATCACACCATAAACACCTGCACCAAAGTTCTTTTTAGCCAAGGTGATTTCGGGGAGATATTCAAGTTTAGTCCACTTTCCGTCGTATTTATCAAGATCTGCGAAGAGTGTTGAGTCGGCAAGATTTTTGATATCGCCAAATTTATTACCATTGCGTCGTAAAAAGTCGAGGTAGCTGAAAAAAGTTCCCTGAACCGAAAAGTTGATCGGTTTAACAGAAAGCTGAAATTCATCTTTAAGAAGACCAAGCCCTGCCGGATTATGAAAAATAGCAGTACGGTCTGTTGTTACCGCAACATTAGTATTCCCCATCCCCATAGAACGAATTCCGTCGTAATTAGGGCCTTTAGGGGAGCTTGCAAGGGCAACAATACATGTGAGCAAAGAGATATATACCACACCATAGTATTTTGCAGAGCTAATTCTCATTTTGTGCCTCGCTTCTTGATCCAGTAAAGTTGTAGCACGCTATGATTTGCAACAAGCGAATCGATGGCGCTTTGGCGCTCTGCAAAAGTAAAGTGTGCAAGGGGAGATACGCCTGCCGCATAAACCTTTTCGAGTATTTTTGGCATCGAGTCTGCAGGTGTTGGTTTCATTGGTATAGAATCTCCCACAACGCGGGTATCCGCATCGACAATTCCCTGATGGAGATTGTCTTTTCCGTCAAGTAAGTCTTCGTCAATCCCAAAATCTCCAAAGATAAACTCGCTCGTGTAGGGACCTTTGTAACGATAGAAATGCAGTGTTGTATCAGAATTCTTGACTAAAGAATATTTAGAGGTATCGAGTCCCGATGAATCCAGTGGTGAGGTAACCGGTCGCACGTTACGGCCCTTAGGATACATAGCTATTTCGTCGCCGATATGCAGATGGGGAACAACACCAGGATTATTGATATCAATTTTGCTATCTTCGTCAAAATCGATCCAGAGTGTGGGTTCCATAAGCGAGTCTGATACACCCATTTTTTCGTTGGGGTAAGGGTATCGTTTATGCGTGTTGTAATAATTGCCGTTATTATCTTTAAGGTCATTATAAAAATAGAAGAGCAGTCGATTGTTGAGCTGGCTTATCATATCGCCAAGCCCTGAAGCCATATTGGTATCTATTGATGAGTTTGATTGGGCGCCGGAACGCAATTGCGCAGAAAAATTATTAAAGCTTGTATCTGCTTTTCCAACAATCGAAAGTAGCTCAATGATTTTTGGGTTGATGTCGTTAGGATTTTTAGAAATACTCTTTAAGCTATCTAGTTTGAGGCTGTCAAGTGAAACCATGCTTTTGCAGAGAGTTGAAAATGCAGCTTGTTCCTTTGATTGAGAATCTGCAGAATTAAAATCAAGTACTCCATTATTATTGAGATCGGCAAACCCGATAGCTAATTTAACGCTGATTTCAACGAGGTAGTCCGATTCATATTCCTCTCGTAACACCATACCATCCATTTTTTCGGGATGATTGCTAATGATTTCGAGGTCCTTGATTGCCTTGCAAATAGGGTCGTACACGCGCTTTCGTTCGAGGAAAACGGAGTCGATAAGCATAACAGGAGAGGGATAAAGTGGGGATTTGACTTTTGTTGTAAAAGGGCGAGTGTCGGTAGCTGCTTGATGAAAGAGAAAAGGGATATCTTTTTCGTGGCCAGCAGGAGGATTTATCTGATCCCAAACATTCGAAAGACTAATATTATCTCGTCGTAGAATGCATTTCCCACGATAAAAATAAGCTTGAGATTTTGATGAATCGAGTTTAATTGCCGAATCGAAAAGCGCTATTGCATGATTATAACGAAGAGTATCTCCATTTCCGGTTGCTGCATTCATTTGCAGCTGACCTTCTAATACTAGGGCCGCTGCCCCCTGTGCTTGGGCTTTTTTGTCACGGTTGCTTTCTGATGGTTCGAAAAGATTGCATGATGAGACAATCAAAGCGCTTAAGCTTAAAAGAGAGGCTAGATGCAAATGTTTCATGGACAGATCCTTTAGGAGGGGAAAATAGCTTGGTAGTAAGCTCTCGATCCACTTTTTATAATATAAGAAAAGAGTCTACTCTGAACAAGATTATTTCGAATTCTCTGGGGAAAAGAATATTTGTTCACTGCTTGTTCACCCAAAATATGGCAGGTTCGTGCAGGAGGAGCTATTTTCAAAGTATGATTTTATTGATCCCCCTTACCGCATGTTTGAGTATTGTTGGCGTGATTGTCATGCTCTTCTGCGTATATACGCTTCTGTTTTGCGGGCGAATAAAAAAACCGACTTCCCCTCCTAAGGAGTCAAAGGTTTCTGTTATCATTCCCTTTCGTAATGAGGCACATAATTTAGGGATGTTGCTTACTTCGCTTAAAAATCAGAACTATGAAGGCCCTTTTGATATTGTTTTGGTAAACGACGGCTCCACAGATTCTTGGCACGAAGTTGTTAGCCCATTTCAATCGCTCTTGAATATCATACTCGTTGATTCATGCTATGATGAAACAAAGTCTAATTTGTCTAGAAAACAGCATGCTCTGGATGTTGGTGTTTCGGCTTCTGTTGGAAGGTATTTATTATTTACAGATGCGGATATGGTTCTCTCTGTGTCGTGGATTTTTGAGCTTGTTGATAGTGCAGTTTCTATGGGCGTGGCGTGCGTGTTTGGTCATACCACAATTATTCAGTCACAGAATTCATTTCGAAAACGATGTGAAGCGTATCAGCTCGAAATTCTGTTTACTCTTGCGTATGTATGCTCTCGGCTGGGAATACCCGGATCATGTATGGGCAACAACCTGCTGGTATCACGTACAACATATGTGGCTTGCGGGGGGCAAAAAGGGTTGGGCTATAGCATTGTAGAAGATTACGATTTTTTGCAGCTCTTGCATAAAAAAGGTTTTAAAAGTGCAGCGTGCGAGCCCTTTACGAGCACTGCTCAAACCTACCCCTGTACAACGCTACGCCAGTATTATAATCAGTTATTACGTTGGGCGATGGGTGGGCTCAGGCCTTCGTCAAAGCTCTTCTGGATGGGAATGTGCGCTCTTGCTGTGGCATTCAGTGGCGTATTTTTAGCAATGAGTGCTTCTAGCACAATGCTTTGGGTACTACCTGCAGTATTTGGAATAAGCTTTGTTGCGGTTAGCATTATCGCATTAACTAACGCAGATGCAAAGATCCCCTGGTGGTTCTTGCCGATCTACCCGGTGTTGTTGTCGATCGAATGTTTGGCATTGCTGGGCGCCCTTATTGTTGGCGTTCGTCCCGTATGGAAACAAACGCGTTTGGTTGAGTAAAGTAATTTTCTCAATTCTGAAACACGTTAGTAAGAGCATTACAAAGCATACTATATGAAACCAATTCTACTTCACTATTATATAACAAATCGCTGCAATGCCCGGTGTTCTTTTTGTACCATCTGGCAAGAAAACCCCAAGGTTGACGCACGGCTTAAAGATGTTATCGTCAATCTTTCGCATGCTAAAAAACAAGGTTGCACGTTTGTAGATTTTACGGGAGGGGAGCCGCTACTGCACCCTGATTTGCCCCAGTTTCTTGCCGAAGCTAAAAAATTAAAATTAATCACTTCGGTAACAACTAATTGTTTGCTCTTTGAAAAACGTGCTAAGGAAATAGCTGGATACGTTGATCTTTTACATTTTAGTTTGGATGGCGACTGCGCACAGGTGCATGATGCTTTTAGGGGTGTCAAGTCTTTTGATGCCGTCATGACCTCGGTGGAAATTGCAAAAGGACTCGGTTTGGCACCCGATTTGTTGTTTACGTATAATAATAACAACATTGGGTCGGTAGCTGGTACAATTGCACTAGCTCAATCGCACAAATTAATGCTTATTCTGGATCCGGAATTTTCTGCCGAAGGAGAAGTCGATCCAGTTTCGATTGCGACCCACGCACGAGCGCAAAGTCTGGCTCACAAACGCGGGGTGTACCTCAATACTGCACACCTCCGTTTACGTAAACAGGGTGGTAATTCCGTGTTAGCTCCAATTTGTAAGGCTGTGTCGTCAACCATAGTGGTAATGCCCGACAATCGCATCGCGCTACCATGTTATCATCATCGCACAGAATTTATTGAGGGCGGGATTGCCTCTTTGCACCAGGAAATTCCAACCAAAATACGCAACCTCGCACAAAACAACCAAGGCAAGTACCCCTTTTGTGAAGGGTGTCATATAAATTGCTACTTCGATCCGAGCTATCATCTGCATTCTAATGCGATGGCGTTTCTTTCTTTACGTGCAAAATTAAAATACGCTTTTGATAAATATGTTGTGTATGGGCATCGGTTTGGGAGATGATGAATACGGAATACAAGCAGCAATTGAGTGTAAGCTACTCCGATATTATTGGTAACAAAATGCCGGTGGCATTCAATGCCGAAGTAATTTTTTTCTGCCAACCTTTGGACATGTCATTGATTAGCTGGTGTAGATGCTTGACGTGGTGGGCTTTACCTTTAAAAAACTGGATCATTCCGCGAGCCGATTCTATATCCTTATCTCGTTTGTCCGGTTTGGTTCTACGCTGGCTAACAATAAGCTTGTGCAGAGCAAATGCTTGATAAAATCAAAGGTGTTTTGCATAGGTATCAAGTATTGTCGAAACAAAAGTTTGATATTTTATACCCTTTTTTGTAGCAAATTCCTTGTATCGATCAACGGTTTCTTTTTTAAGTTTCATGGTTACCGGTACTGTCACCTGTTTTTTCAAAGATTTGGCGATAGTTGCTGGTGAGGGTAAAAAGTCTTCGGTTGCGACGGAGTTTTCGAGTTCGTCAGCGATAGCCCTTGGTGCATTAGTATATCCCTTAGTCTTGATCATAAATTTTTCTCCCCTCTCTCCAGTTTCCAGCTCCAATAATTCAAACTTTGCTGCCTCGTACAGTAAATCTCACTGTAAGAATACAATCGTTGACAAACCCCAGACAGTAATAACGCATCTCAGCTTCTGAATGTTTTACGTTGAGACGGATTTTGCGTTTTGGATCTAGAAATGCCTCTGTCGCTTCTTCAAACGAAACACCATTTTTTATTCGGCAAATCGGGCTAGGCTTTGGCGTGTCCTTGATCGAGAATCTTCTCCGCCACAAATCCCCTAATCTTCTCCGAATTGAGTGCAATATTTCCTACTCGAGGAGGGCCGTTTATTTCCTGAGCTGTGGTGATTCCCTTGAGAAGGTGGGAAGGAAAATTCCCGCTGGTGAGTATCATTGTGCCGATTTCAAAAAGGCTTAATGGTTGGATTCCTCCGCAATGATAAATACCTTTGGCATTATTGATTAATAGTGCCGAAATAAATTCGTTGATTTCGTGCGAACGGATTGCGCTGCGGTATTCGTCGGTAAAAAGAGTCACGGGAAGGTTTTTACGAAAGCGTGATCCGATCCAGTCTAAGGCGCCCTTGTCGCCTGTTAGGGATTCTGCCAGAGGTAGTCCAAGTCGAACGATACATGCGTTAGGACATTTAAGAATTGCTTCTTCGCCACGTGCAAAAGTTTTGCCAGCAACACTTATTGGATCGATTGGGTCGGTTTCGGCGTAGCCTTTCGGCGGTGGATTGTTTCCAGAAAAAACGAGGTCGGTTGAGAGATGAAAAATATGCGAATTGGTCCCAAAAATTGAAGCAATAATTTCTGCACTTTGGGTATTGAGCGTATGGGCCCAGTGGGGTCGCTCCTCACACACATCTAGATCACACACTCCTGCAGCATGAATTAAATGGGTCGGATTAAAGTGTGTGC
The DNA here is from genome assembly GCA_038247415.1 of Chitinivibrionales bacterium. Classification (GTDB taxonomy): domain Bacteria; phylum Fibrobacterota; class Chitinivibrionia; order Chitinivibrionales; family WJKA01; genus JBBRUX01. Next base: position 16,544 of record JBBRUX010000051.1, read on the forward strand.
AGATTTTTTGTAGGACTGCTGCATCTGTAACACAGCATGATACAATGTTCTCGCCGTGGGGCAGTTCCATTTTAGGTGATCGGATACCAAAGACCGCAGAATGCCCAAACCGATCGCGAAGGTGGGTAAAGAGTGGCCACCCATGAATTGAGGTTATTCCAGTGATTAAAATGCGCATAGCTGTGCTTTAAAACAAGATTTCAGCGATTATTTAACAGATCCATTATGAAAGGAGAGTGTCGGACGATTATTTTTAATGTTACTAAGGTTTAGAAAATACACTCTACGTTTTTATATAAGGAGTTTTTATGCCAATTTTGAGATCTGCAACTACAACACAGGGTAGAAGAATGGCTGGCGCACGGGCTTTGTGGCGTGCCAACGGAATGAAAGAAAATCAGATCGGCAAACCGATTATAGCTATTGTCAATTCGTTCACACAGTTTGTACCGGGGCATGTCCATTTGCAGCATATTGGGCAGCGTGTCAAGAAAGCGATCGACGAACTCGGTTGCTTTGGAGCAGAATTCAATACCATTGCTATTGATGATGGTATCGCTATGGGGCATAGCGGAATGCTTTATTCGCTTCCGTCACGCGAGCTTATAGCCGATAGTGTTGAATATATGGTTAATGCGCATCAGGCCGATGCGATGATTTGTATTAGCAATTGTGATAAAATTACCCCGGGAATGCTCATTGCTGCAATGCGTATTAATATTCCTGTCATATTTGTTTCCGGTGGTCCAATGGAAGCTGGTCGGATTGGTGAAAAACGCTACGATCTTGTTGACGCTATGGTTAAGGCAGGGGATACGAGTGTCTCCGATGAGGAAATAGCAGCTATTGAAGTTGCAGCCTGTCCCACGTGCGGGTCGTGTTCAGGGATGTTTACCGCAAACTCAATGAATTGTCTTACTGAGGCGCTGGGATTGTCGTTGCCCGGTAATGGTACCGTTGTTGCAACGCATTCGAATAGATTCAATTTATTTGATACCGCAGCACGCAGAATTGTTGCAATGGCAGAAGCATGGTATTATCATGATGACGATACTGTATTACCACGAACTATCGCCTGCAAAAAATCTTTTGTCAATGCAATGGCTCTGGATATCGCCATGGGTGGATCAACCAATACGGTTTTGCATCTGCTTGCAATCGCACGATCTGCAGGTGTCGATTTTACCATGCATGATATCGATGAACTTTCGCGTAAAATTCCTGTTCTTTGTAAAGTTGCTCCGAGTTCATCATACCATGTTGAAGATGTCAATCGCGCAGGCGGAATACTTGGCATTTTGGCAGAACTGGATCGTGCAGGACTTTTAGACACTAGTGTCGACCGCATTGATGGGGCAACGCTTAAAACGGCCCTTTCTGTGTATGATGTCAAGAATAGTGCAGTTTCTCCCGATGCCGTGGCAATGTATAAGAGTGCACCTGGCGGAACTGGTCGTAACCTTGTTATGGGTTCACAGTCCGCCATGTACGATACACTCGACCTCGATCGGGCGAGTGGGTGCATCCGCGATTTAGAGCATGCGTATTTTAAAGATGGTGGATTATGTGTTCTGTTTGGAAACATTGCCGAAAAAGGGTGCGTTGTCAAGACTGCTGGTGTTGACCCTTCTATTTTTGAGTATAAAGGTATTGCCAAGGTGTTCTGCACTCAAGAAGACGCCTGTGAAGGAATTCTCGCCGGTAAAATCGGGGCTGGAGATGTAGTCGTGATTCGCTATGAGGGTCCAAAAGGTGGCCCAGGGATGCAGGAAATGTTGTATCCAACATCGTATCTTAAGTCAATGCATCTGGACAAGTCTTGTGCGCTTATCACCGATGGGCGTTTTTCGGGTGGGACAAGTGGGCTCTCTATTGGGCATGTATCTCCTGAAGCTGCGGCCGGCGGAGCTATTGCGCTCATACAAGAAGGGGATCCCATCGAAATTAATATTCCTAAAAGGTCAATCAATGTCATGATTTCTGCCAGTGAACTCCAGAAGAGGCGGGATGCAGAATCCGCTCGTGGTGTTAAAGCTTTCAAACCCGATCGTGTTCGGGTTGTATCGGATGCTTTGCGGGCGTATGCACTTTTCGCATCGTCTGCAGATACTGGTGCTGTTCGCGAAGTTCCAGAAAGTTTATAATGTAATGAAACAAAAAACACATATTTGCTTGACATCTTTTTTGTCACGTCAGCCAGCTCTGGCGTTTTTAGCGCCAGAGATTAATAAAGCATTTGAGATTCTCGTTGCGGCTGGAATTAATAAAAAACTTGTAATGGTGTGTGGTAACGGAGGCAGTTCTGCAGATGCTGCCCATATAGTGGGGGAGATGATGAATAAATTCAATTCTCCTCGTCCGGTTACATCCGACCACGAATGTAAGCTGCGTGCAACAGGCTCTCCCAATGCCGATTATTTGATCGGTAAACTTAATAGAACCGTTGCCACAATAGATCTTTCGAGTCAATCTGGCCTTATTTCCGCTATCGCTAATGATGTTGCAGCTGATATGGTGTTTGCCCAGCAAGTGTTTGGCTATGGTAAGCCCGGCGATGTCCTGATTGCCTTGTCAACTTCGGGCAATAGTCCTAATGTACTGAATGCAGCGGTTGTGGCTCGCGCTTTTGAGATTCCTGTTATTGCATTTACAGGAGAAAAAGGAGGGAGTCTTGCCCCCGAGGCTACTGTTGCATTTAAGGTGCCTGCGCACTCCTCAGCCCAAATTCAAGAGTTTCATTTGCCCCTTTACCATGTGCTCTGTGCAATGGTCGAGATTGAGTTGTTTATCCAGGACTAATGCAGGGCAAAAGTAAACTTGGATAGAGCATAATCTATCCAAGCCTATATACAACTTTGCTAAAAGAACTATCGTTTCGGCGCCTGTATCACAAGTTTTGTAATAGGGCTTTTATCCGATTGAAGCTCATTGGTAACGGGGTTTCTGGAGGTTGATGTTATTCTGTAAAGATAGATGTTTGGACCAAGCTGATTGCCGTATTGATCGGTTCCATCCCACACTTCGCCATTAGTGGCATTTTTAAAAACACGAAGCAGCTTTCCACTGAGAGCATAAATCTTGATGGTGGCATCGAGTTCAGAAACTCCATTGTCAAGCGACGCGGTAGTTCCATAAAAAAAGAATCTCGTACTTTGATGAACCCTCATTGGATTTGGGTAATTAAATACGCGAGAGAGACTAAAATTTTGTTCTGGTGAAATAGTCATGGTTATCGTTGCATTTGAAGTGTGTCCTAAGAGGTCTCGCGCAGTAATAAGCATGCTATAGTCTCCAGGAGGAATTTCATCTTTTTTAAGACTTATAACTACCGATCCCATACGGTAATTACCGTTGGTAAATTTAAAGTTGTTTTTAACATTGTGTTTTTCCATGAATTGTGGAATTTCTACCATAATGCCTTCTCCGGGGCCATCACCAGAAGCATCGATCCCCGATGAATCTGAAAGGAGAATTTCTATTTCACCGGGAGTTGCCGTAGTAAGCTTATTGGAAAATGAAACCTGTGCATTTCGTTTCTTGTCGTAATAAACAGGTCTAACAGAAATCGAAGGACCATTAGTATCGGCTGAAACTCCCGTATCAGAGCCATAAAAGAAGATCGGGAGAGCCCCCGATGCGTTTATCAAGGCATCATTGCGATAGACAAACGCGGTTATTTTAGCCCCACTTTTATCAAAGGCAACATTACGGGGAACTCGAATTGTCTGATTAAATGAATTGTTAGTAACGGGCACGATTCCAGAATACAGGAGGGCTCCAGACATTGCATATTGTGGATTTGAGGTTGAGAGCCCATCTTTACGAAGGGATATTTTATCGGGATTAAAAATATTTATTTGAACGCTTGCTGGTTGGGCACCGCTTGAGAATATTCCGTTTCCTGTGCGTGTTGGTGTTATAGTTCCGCCAATGCGAATATTCTGGAGTGCTTTAACTGTATCAAGTGATACCCCCTGGGTATCTCGTAGTGAAAGATTGACTGAAAAAGAAGGTGCCGCCGGAGCAATTGATGGATCGCCGAGGTAGCAATATTTATTATCGGCCGAGGGATATGACATTGCAATTAAAAAAGCTTTGCCAAATGAGGTTGTTGTGGTCGAATCAAACAGGCTCCCATAATAATTGACAGCCAAAGTAGTATTGCTGCCTGCATAGGATACCCGTGTTGCAGAGATAGCTGCAATCGCGCCCGACGCTGCTTGGCGCACGAGTGCATCGGAGAGGCAACTCTCATCAGGGGCATCGAACCTGCCTACCGAGCATGAAAATGATGATACAAGAGGATAATGACCTGCGTTTTTAAGGCTGCCAAGTGTTGAGGTTCGTAAGATATGCTCGTCTGCCCACAATACATCAGCGCCATGACCAAACCAATTGACACATGAGACATTGTCGTTGATGCCGTTGATAAGCGCTCGTGATGCTTCTGGTTTTTCAAAAAATTGATTACGAGGGTATTCGAAAAGATATACCTTTTTAATGTCAACAGAGGGTGCGCTTTGGCTTACTTTTATTGAAATCTGCTCTGAGCTGTAAAAGTGATCTAGTATGGGATCTACGCTCGGGCCTTGCATATCATCGTCGGCAACAAGGAGGATTCGGTTTCGCCAAGCCGAATAGTCGGCAAATGCAGGATCTTCCATTTCACGGACTTTTTGCACATAGCCCGTGGCTTCTTCGGCCGATTGCACGGGTATTCGGCCAAGGATAAGGCTTGGAATCTGGCTATTTGAGGATACGGTATCCAGCCATGCAAAATAATTTTCTAAACAGGTTTTATCTTGCGCTTCGTAAACAGGAATAAATGTGGGTTCATTTTTCTTGAGAATATTTTTTGGGTCGAAATTGCCGTTTCCCATAAGGACGACATAATCTAATTCTTTCCACGTGTTAAGGGCATACGATAGAAAATTGCGAATCGCACTCGGATCAAGATTTCCTCCAGAAAAGTTGCGGTAGATATCTGCAACATCAATAACTTTTGGTGTTGGGTTAGCAAATGTTGCCCATTTCTGCTTGTGCGCTGCCAATGCCAGTGCCGCTTCTTTAAACAATGAATGCGTTATTATGAGGTAATTGCACGTGATAGGATCGAATGGGTCTATTATAAGCTGCCCTGAGTTTGATGCAGCTGGGATGAGCTCTGCCGAAGAAGGAACAGATTGCATGTTTGCCAGGTTGGCTATACAATACTTGTAGCCTTTACCTGTAGAATCTGAAAAGAAAAGTTCTGTATTGTTTGACGAAAAGGATACATTCATTACGGTAGTACCTTGTTCGTCATACGTTGATCTTAAAACAACGACATTTGCATTGGTAAGTCCCGAGATTTTATAGGTTGTAAATCCTGGGGTTGCGGGAGAAAGAATTAAAAGAACATCACGATTTTGTAAGCTTAAATTCATGGTGTAGGATACAATAATGTTGTCAATGTCAAAGTAGGAGGCATTTGCATTGTGAAGCGCCAGCTTTGCATAAAAGCTTGAAGCTGTTCCCGAAGAAAATGACATTACGGGAATTGGCATATTAAGCGGAATTGAAGAACCAAAATATTTTCCGGCAAACGTTAGCGAAAGCTGTTCGTTTCTGCCTTCGTAGGTGTTAACTTGAATAAAGCCAGGTTTTGTAGGAATAATATTGTCCAGAGGAAGTTGTATTGTGAAATCGGAGGCTTTGGGGGTTAACCGATTCCAGATGTAGTCGATGCCGCCAGGAACACTGAAGTATGTATCCCCACTCGACGCAGGATCTGTTGGGAGGTTTGTTGCTTGCTTAAATTCAACATACTGAGGAACTGATGTTATGGTATCGGAGACAATCGAATGCGAAGCTTGAATTTCGGAGGAATTTACAAGTGATTGTGCGAGCGTGGTAATCCAGTAGTGGCGAGATGTTTCAAGTCGATTCAGACCGAATTTCCATGAAGCACCAAGCGTGTCTTTATTCCAATACCAGTCGCAGATTCCTGTTACCGGTGTAAGACAGTAATCGTTATTGTCAAAAAAACCATTGTTATCGAGGTCGTACTTAACAAGAGGAATTTGTATCGACCCTTGTGGAATGGCGTTAGGGTTGGGTATGTGTGTGGGTAATTCGGCTTTAACAGATGCAAAAAGGGCAAGTGACCCAAGGGGGATAGTTCCAAGGCCGGTGCACTGTGCGGCAGTAATCTTTAGTATTCCATTTTCGTTGGTAGTAGTTTCGTTAAAGTTGCCAATGCCATCTCCAATAGTAAAGTGGATGAGCGGCTTGGTACGGGTAAGGGGAAATGATGCTGCGGTTGTTTTTCGTAGCATTGAACGTGGGGGTATCCAGCGGACAGCGATACTTGCATTAAGTAACAGAGATGCCCGTGCCTTTTCCCATTCAGATGTTTGAGCATCTTGAAGCACGGTACCAGGTGCATCGGGGAATGTAATTGTGATGGTAGCACGGTGCAAAACTGTAACTTTGCTTGAGCTTGAATCATAGAGAAAGGGCTTAATGACATATTGCATTACGCGCAATCCCCGCATTGAGGTGCTACGTGCCCAAGAGAGATAGGATCCTGTAAAGCTTGGATTCCATACTGCGTCTATTCCTTTACTTTTAACAAGAGGGGCCGATAGTTGTTGGGTACCGATTTCGAGCGGTTCTAGGGAGATTGCGGGCAGGTTTAGTCCCGATGGTGCGCCAATCTGAAAAGCGTATCCGGGAAGTAATGGTTCATCTTTAAGGCCACACTGGGTATTTTGATTCTTAAACGAAAGCGATACGGCTGTACCATTTAGATCTGAAACAACTACATCTTTGGTTTCGAAGGTGAATACAAGCTTTTTAGAGGTGTTTTCGAGAATCGTTACTTGACTAAAAAGCGAGGTAGCAAGCCCCAATAGTAATATTTGTAAGTATGGAGTGCAAAAGGATCGCATGGTGGAGTCCTTGAAGGAAGTGAAATTATTTCATGAAGTGTGTATTATACTACGAGTAAGTTCTAGTTTTAGCTACACTTTCTAAAAAATACGTTACCCGAAAGAGTTCTCCTAACACAAACGTTATTCGTGGGTTAAACAAAGCCGGGAAAGGTGCTAATACAGAGCGTGAGCAGCATTTTTAGCATGGTTTTTAATACTCTCAATGGCTTCAATGTTCCAAGAAGGAAGCTGGGTAATAAAAAAGGTATCGTTGTGCCAGTGATGATTCGTGCGAATATGTGGGAATTTAATTGCATATTCATTAAAAACGAGTGTTTTTGGGACGGGCGATAAAAAGACCACCTTTGGAATAATCTGTAAGCTCTGTAGATAATCTATTTCTTTGTGAACATCATCAGGAGTTTGGTCGGGCAAGCCAGCCATGACATAAACCCCAATTTGACGCGAACTAAATCCGGCTTTTTTAAGCATAGAGCACGCGTTGGATAATTGTGATTCATTCGCTTTATGCGAAGTGGAGTGCGCGAACCGGAGATCTGAGGATTCATAACCCAGGCGAATGGTTGTGATGCCTGCACGAAACATAAGTTTGGCGATTGCGGGAGTAATATAGCAGAGGTGCATACCGTTTGGCGCATGCAGATAGATAGTAGGGTACTTTTGTATGATAGCCTCTAAAAGTGGCATAAAATGTTCTTCTGCGCGCCAAAGAAGTGCGTCATCGAGGAATGCAAAATTGCGCACGGTGCCCGCTTTTACTGCCCAATCAATTTCATCAAGAATAAGCGATTTTGGTCGAACCGTATAGGTATTTCCCAGAGCCCGACTTGCGCAGTAGGAACAGCTCATGGGACATCCACCCGATGTGAGAATCGGAGCATGATTCATAAGACCCTTAAGCTTAAATGCATTGATAAATGAAAGCTTGTCGGGGATTTTTAAATGAGGAATACCCGGTGTTTCACCGAGTTTGCCTGGTGCAGTAATTACCGTGTACTTATTGAGTACTTCTGCTACATGCTCGGGCATGAGTGAAACACAAATCCCCCCAACTACAAGAGGGGTTGTTGGAAAGATTTTTCGGATCGTTGCGATAGTATGTTCGAGTCCGTCAAGCCAGTAGGACATGGTAGTGCCAACGCATATGATATCTGGTTGCGGTTGAAGACCGAGCAAATAGGATGTGAAAGAATCTTGGGAACAACCATAGCGTTTGTATCGACGTTTAAGATCATTAAAGAGTGCCGGTTTTTCGATGACTTCATGGTCAATCGGGCCTGTGGAAAAATGAGTGTTGGCTCCATGTTCGTAGGGTCGTGCAATGAGGTCGCACAATGCAACATTATAGCCAGAAAAAACAAGCGCGTCGACGAGGAAATAAAGGCCTGCCGGATGCATCCATTCATCGTAGAGTTTGAAATCGGTTACCCAGGCATTTATAACAAGGGCAAAAGGATTTGACTTGTTTCCTTGAGTCAATTTTTATTTCTTTTTTTGTAAATCTTGTGGGGTTGTAGGTGCGGCGGGAGGGGTACTGCTTGTTACTGCAATGACCGAATCGAGGGCTGAAATATAATCTGGTTTGGGTCGGTATCCCATGAGTACTTTGGATACTGCTGCGTGATCGATAATAATTATTGCAGGGATGGAGGATATATTGAAGTATGAGGCAATGCGTTGGTGAATATCTATGTTGATACGCAAGAAAAGCACTTTCCCATGATAGTTTTTTTCTAACTCATTGAGTATGGGCGTAAGCATTTTGCAGGGCCCGCACCAAGGTGCCCAAAAGTCTACTAGCACGGGGATTTTCGAATCGACAATCTGGTCGGCAAAATATTTCGATGAGTCTTTGAGAGCAGTAGCAGTTTGAGCTTGCGTTACACTCTGTAAGCACGTCACAAAAATAATAAGGCATAATTTTTTCATGATCAAATATTTCTATCACGAGTAATAGGTACTTAA
>JBBRUX010000052.1:0-25369 GCA_038247415.1 Chitinivibrionales bacterium
ACGGGATATTTTTGAAATATCTTTATGAAGTGCATCATAGCCGAATGACCTGTTTATACTATTTATTTCGTTTAATTATCAATTACGGTTTCGCAATTCACTAATTGCCGACGTATTGAAAATGACGCAACCATCCCCGTGCGGTGATCTAATTAATTCGACAGAAAAAAGCGATTTGTTAGTTGTATCCGGTATTGTTGTATATCAAGCTCCTTTTTGTAAAATCACTTTCCCAAAATATATTTCTGACGGGTAGGTATACAAGAGTGCTGAGTGTTCACGCTTATTTGGATCTCATTTTTTACCAGTACCGAAACGAAGGCCTCATAGGTAAACTGGCAACCCTGGTCCGTATTGAAGATTTCAGGTGTGCCATGCTTGGTAATGGCTTCCTCAACCGCCTCCACGCAAAATGAACTATCTAATGTCATTGAAATTCGCCATGAAAGAACATATCGGCTGTACCAATCAATTACCGCACAGAGAAAAACAAAGCCTCCTTTCAAGCGAATATAGGTAATATCGGGGCTCCAAACCTGATTTACTCGTTTGATTGTTATTCCCCGCAGAAGATATGGGTACTTCTTGTGAGCCTTGTTGGGCTTAGAGGTATTTACTTTTCGGTAGATCGCATACAAAGCCTTGCTCTTTTGTGAAGTTGTCAGCGTTAGCCAGCGTGATGGAGGCTTTGCGACATGACACGCTGGATTCAAACACAGGCAATTTGCCGAAGGCCAAGGGCGGTATTCCGGCCGCAGCATCAAAGGGGCTGTTGGTGGATGTAAACCGGGACGCTACCATAGTGTAATGTCTTTCTGAGGCGGCTCTTCTCTTCGTTTTGGCATTCCAGCCCGTTCTCTTACTTTTTCTGCGGCGCATTCTTATTGCTGTCCATTTTCCGGGGTTGTGCCTCCATTCTGCATATTCTTGACTTCAATAATTGTCTCGTAAACATGAGACCTGCTTACCTTCCTAATTGTAAACAGGAGCGCATTGTATATAACGAAAGATTCTACCTTAAGGTTATTACCTATGCGTTCACGAATCCATTGATCGAGCGTACGGTCATCATCAGGCAGGTTGTGTCTTAAAACTGAATTGAGCCTTCTTAATGTGATACCGCCTCCCGCTACGAAACGATGCGATGCAATTTCATATAAATGTTCTGGAAGAACATCGTATTCATCCTGAATGCTGCCAACAATAGTCTCAAGAATATCTTCCATGGTTACCAGGCCAGAAACCTGATCTTCCTGATTGCGAACCAACGCAATATGCTGATGGGTTGTAATCAATTTCCGCAAGACCAAATTTACCGTATCAGTTTCCTTGAAAGATGGCAGTGGGCGACAAATGCCTATGAGCGAAGGATTGGACGGGTTGAGCCGCAAGGTATTGACTATATCCTTGAAGTTGACATATCCGATTATTTTATTTATAGAGGATTCGATAAGGGGAAATCGTGTGTGGTGATGTGCATGTGATGCGATTAGCGCGTCCTGTAAAGACATAGCGGAGGTCAGACATTTCATCTCTGCACGCTTAACCATTATTTGATTGAGTGTTGTTAAGCGAAGGCGTGATGTGTTCGCGATTATGCCTTCCTGCTCCCTGCTAATCCTGTTTCTGACCGCCGCCGCCTTGGCAATACCAAGTATTTCGCGCAAGGGATCATCGGAGGAACCAATTCCTGTGCGATTAATACCGAAGATACGAAGGATTATCTTGGTAGACCAGCTTAAAAGGCTGACAACAGGATGTGCAATATTCGAAAAGGTATTGATAACAGGAATAACCCGAAGGATTACTTTCTCCGGCGATTTCAACCCGATTGCTTTGGGAACCAGTTCTCCAAGAACAATTGAGAGATAGGTTATTGCTCCAACGACGAGAACCAATGAAAAATCAGTCAAAATATTGTGCGAAAGCGGTAACCCGGTTCTGATAATCAATTGGGAAACATCATCTGCGATGGCGATACCACCTAAAGCACCAGAGAATACACCTATTAGTGTTATGCCGACTTGTATTGATGAAAGAAACCTGTCCGGTTCATTCATCATCCGCAAAACGGTGTCGGCATTACGGGTCCCACGATCTCGTTCAGATTCGATTATTTCTCTTCTTGAAGAAACAAATGCAATTTCCGAAAGAGCGAAAAAACCGTTGATTGCAATGAGTGCTACTATTATCAGAAATTCCATAAATACTCAGTTTCCGGGAATGGTTGATTCGCTTGCCTGGGAAGATGCAATCCGGTTGCCTGTGAACATTTCAACCAGTCGGCGGCGCAAGGCCGCCAGTTTGTTGCCCGGCCATTACTTACTGTTGCGAACGCTCAACTGGCAGATTATCTCTCATCCATCCGCCGATGCCGTGTTGCATGTTGTAAACTTTTTTAAAACCATTACGCATGAGTATCTGGGATGCGGGGATGCTGCGATTACCCGATCGGCAATAAACAAGAACCGGTTTTTCTTTATAGGCGTCGAGTTCACCTATTCGATCCGCAAGTTGCTGAACAGGAATGAGCTTAGCGCCGGAAATTCTCTCTGAGTAAAATTCAGAGGGTGTTCGCACATCAAGAATAAGAGGCTTGTCGGTTGCGATCATCTCGCTAGCTTTTTTAGGGTTGATGCTTTTGAAAATCGCTTTGGAGTTCTCGACTTCGTACTCAAGCACCACAATCTTTGCGAATTGCTGGCCATCACCGACAGGGCATTTACCGTTGCACATCATGGAATATACGCCAGTTTCCTTGGCTTTAAATTCAAGAGAAAGCTGCTGTCCTGCCACTGCGCTGCCGGTGGCTTTTAGGGCAGGGATGTGAACCGAATACGGGAATTCGACTTTCTCAAAAACAAGGCGCACCTCCTCTCCGCGATAGACATAGAGATTCCCGACGGTTGTTGAAGTAGTAAGCGTAATAACCCGTACGCCATTCACCAATTCTCCATCAGGCTGGTCTGCACGTTCCTGCAATGTATCAGATCTATGAGCCAAGATTGCGCGACGATACACTGCTTCTGGCTGAACTCCCATAAAAGATTGAACCGCTTTTTTGTCTTTTATAAGAACGACAAAGGGAATGCCGGATACTTGAAAGAGTGACGCTAAATCGGGATTCTTGTCTATATTAATTTTATAAACAGCCACGGACGATTTCATATTAGTGGATACTTTTTCTAGTATTGGCGACAGCACCCTGCACGGCATACACCAATCTGCATAGAGATCGAACATGAGCAGCTTGCCACCCGATCTGTCAAGTAACGCAGTGAATTGATCTGCGCTCTGGATAACTGGAATAGTTACTTTTGAAACTTGTTTATCCGGTACCGCCTGCGCACAGAAAAAGAAGGTACCGACAAACGGGAAAAACAACAGTCTGATGATTTTTGAGCTTTTACGATTATGCATAGAGCTTTCTCCTTGTTTGATTTAACCTACGGTGAAGGGTTTTTTCTGGAACTGAACAGAAATCCAATATTCTTCTCGATTTCAACAATAACTAAAATTGCCATTGAATGTGAAATGCACCCGTAAACGACAAGAATGATTCTTTACAATGCAATGAAAGCCGTCTGGTCGAATCCTTTTCACACTACATATAAACCGTATTGGAATGCGTTACTTATAATCAATCACCCCAAAGCAACATCAAGAATCATCATCACCGCAAAACCGGCCATGGTTGCCATAGTTACCAAATCGATATTTTCCTGTTTGCGTTGCGATTCCGGGATCAGTTCTTCTACGACAACAAAAATCATCGCGCCTGCGGCAAAGCAAAGTGCATAGGGGAGAACGTCCTGCATATGGAGAACAAATAGCGCGCCGAGCACCCCGGCAACCGGCTCGACCAAACCGGAGGCTTGACCCAAAAGGAAACTTTTCATACGCCCCATTCCTTCTCTGCGAAGCGGCAACGCAACAGCAGCACCTTCGGGAAAATTCTGGAGCCCAATCCCAATTGCAAGTGCAATAGCCCCACCAATTGTGGCAGATGGAAGGTTGGCGGCTACCGCTCCAAATGCCACACCTACAGCAAGGCCTTCGGGAATGTTATGCAGGGTAATGGCAAGTACCAGAAGCGTACTTCGTTGCCATGAGGTCTTGATTCCTTCACTTTTATCCAATGCCAGGGTTGGGTGAAGGTGCGGTAGCAATCGGTCGGATAGTCGCATAAAAATACCACCACCCATGAAACCTATTACCGCGGTTACCCAAGGAATGTGCCCCATGTGCTCAGCCATTGCTATGCCCGGAGCAAGCAAAGACCAGAAGCTTGCTGCAATCATAACACCAGCGGCAAATCCAAGCATGGAATCCATGAGCTTTTGGTTAACTATTTTTGTAAAGAAAACAAGCCCGGCTCCTGCGGCAGTTACACCCCAGGTGAAACAGGTAGCTATGAGCGCCTGTATCACTGGATCGAATTGTTGAATGAAATCGTTCATGGGTTACTCCTGAGTCTTGTTCGTATAAATTATTCTCAAACCCTTGTGGCGTTTTGATTACGCGTTGCTCCGAAAGTTGAGTACGGGGCATCAACCCGGTTTGTTTTCCCTGCCAACTCTGCGTCCGCCGGAATAATGTCAGGCAATGGAATGCGGACAACCGGCCCGTTACAAAGTCCACAAACAAAATTACTATCAATAGGTTGATGCCGAATGTAACAGGATTTTTTTTTAATACGGGATATAGTACTGACTTGTAGCATAGTTAGTCTTTTGTTTTCACTTTTTTTTTGAATCATTATGGCTAGGCTTAACCTTAAAATAAACTAAGCGTTCAAAAATATTCGATTAATGCAAATTACTTATTGATACCGTGTTAATTTGAACCACAGTACTGTTTTCTTTGACTTCTCTGAACACGCGACCATGAAGCTGATCCCTTCAATCCCTCAACGGGCAAGCACTCCTCTATACTATATTTAATGGATACTATTTAAAATTTGTTTTACATCTAAAGACTGTGGTATGTATTGACTTTGACAGGAGCAAAAAATGATACATGAAGGCTTGCTGATTCTGCTCATTGGCATTGGTGTTGTCTTTCTTTTTTTTACGATCCTGACTATTGCAATGAAAGCGATAGCCCTGACTATTACTGCCTTTAACAAGGCATTTCCAGAGAAAATAGAACATGATACGTATCGTAAAACGTCGATGCATCATGGCGCCAATGAGACGGGTCTGGCAGAAATCGCATTGGCGATTGCAGTTGCTGCGCGCTATAAAAAATAAACCACATACTCTCAAGATGGAGCTCGTATGGCAAAAAAACAAATCAATGTCATGATTACAGCCTTCAGAGATGGATTCCAATCTGTCTATGGAGCACGAGTCTTTACTAGAGATTATATTCCAGCAATTGCAGCTGCACGTGATGCCGGAATTTCCTATTTCGAAGCGGGTGGAGGAGCGATGTTTCAATCCTCCTATTTTTACTGTAACGAAGATGCATTTGCGCACATGGATGAGTTCAGGAAAATTGCAGGCCCGGACGCAAACCTGCAGACACTTGCACGTGGTGTTAATGTTGTATGCCTCGATTCACAACCGCGCGATATCATAAAGTTACACGCCGTACTTTTCAAAAAACATGGAATAACTACTATAAGGAACTTCGATGCGCTCAACGATGTTGACAATTTGATATACAGCGGACACTGTATCCATGATGCAGGGCTGAAACATCAGGTCGTAGTAACCATGATGGAATTGCCACCAGGATGCGAAGGTGCGCATACACCCGAGTTTTATTCCAAGACATTGCGTAGTATTCTCGATGCCGGAATTCCTTACGATTCAGTTTGTTTTAAAGACGCATCCGGGACATCGATCCCGTCAAAAGTGTACGAAACTATCAGTCAAGCACGTCGCATGGTTCCTCAAGGAACCAGTATCCATTTCCACACCCACGAGACAGCCGGAATTGGTGTGATCCAATACAAGGCCGCACTTGATGCTGGGGCAGATGCGATCGACTTGTCAATGGCGCCTGTTTCTGGCGGTACCTGCCAGACAGATGTAATGACAATGTGGCATGCTCTGCGGGGTACCGATTACGATCTCGGAATAAATGTGGAAAAGATGATGGAAGCCGAAGAAGTTTTTAAGGAATGCATGAAAAACTACCTTATTCCTCCTGAATCGCGCGCTGTTGAGCCTCTGATCCCGTTTTCTCCCATGCCCGGTGGGGCGTTGACTGCCAATACACAGATGCTTCGCGATAACGGAATAATGAATAAATATCCAGAAATTATAAAGGCAATGAGTGAGGTTGTCCGACGTGGTGGCTTTGGGACATCGGTAACACCGGTTTCACAGTTTTACTTTCAGCAAGCTTACAACAATGTACTATTTGGTAACTGGAAAAAAATTGCAGAAGGATATGGCAAGATGGTTCTGGGATATTTTGGGAAGACACCGGTCATGCCTGATCAGGAAATCAGATCGATAGCATCGCAGCAGCTCAATCTTCCGCCAACCTCCGAAAAAACAGTAGACATAGATGATCGGGATGCAAAAAAAGGCATTGGTTGGGCAAAGACAGCCCTCGCAAATGCTCACATAACCGACATTACAGACGAGAAAATATTTATTGTTGCAGCATGCAAAGAAAAGGGCATTACCTTTCTAAAAGGTGAAGCTAAGTCCGCAGTGCGTAAAGTTGAGACCAAGAATGATACACCGACCACACAATCATCACATAACAATCTTTCGGTAACCATTGACGGAAAACTGTTCACTGTGCAGATGCAGAATGATAGTGCCGTTGTCAACGGAGTCAAGCATTCGTACACAGTAACAGATGGAATTGTAAAGGCCGGAGAATCGTCAAATGCCGTAGCAGCCACAGAACGAATGATATCTTCACCCCTCCCGGGTAATGTGGTACGGGTTCTTATTGCTGTTGAACAGCATGTACAAGAAGGTGATGTGTTATTTATTGTTGAAGCAATGAAAATGGAAACGGAAATTAAATCAAAATATGCAGGTGTCCTCAAATCAATAGCTGTCAAGCAGGGCGATCAGGTGACAACAGGTCAAGAACTTGCAAAGATTATATAGGAGAATCACATCATGAGATTGATAGCACTGTTTTTTATTATCTGCATTGGGGTAAGTGCGGTTGTGGCATCAGAGCATTCGTCCCCCATTGCGTCAACAGTTGCCATTGTTCCCGCACTAGCTACTGGGGGCTCTGGGAATATCAATTCTCCACAACAGGAGAACGCGCGTGGTTTCTCTGATTCAATGCTTCAGCTTTGGAGGAGCACTGGTGTTGCAAATCTTGCATGGCAGAATGTTGTCATGATCATGGTAGGTCTGCTTTTAATTTTCCTCGCGATAGCAAAGGGTTTTGAGCCGCTTTTGCTTATCCCTATTGGCTTTGGAGGGATCTTGGCCAATATCCCTGTTGCAGAAATTGCGGCATTACCCATAACAACAGCAATTATGCAACAATCAGTGGGTCCAGCCTTGGTAACCACAACGTTTGTTGGTGGCTTTCTGGGGCAAATTTATTCGTTTGGCATAGCATCCGGGCTTTTCCCGTTACTCATTTTTATTGGGGTTGGCGCCATGATCGATTTTGGGCCACTCATTGCCAATCCGCGGACCGCGTTTCTTGGGGGTGCTGCACAGATCGGTATTTTTGGTACCGTTTTAGGGGCACTCGCATTATCCAAATATCTCCCGTTCATCAATTTTAGTCTTAAGGATGCTGCCTCAATTGGTATTATTGGCGGCGCCGATGGCCCAACCGCAATATTTCTTGCATCTCGTCTTTCTCCCGATTTACTCGGATCAATTGCTGTTGCTGCCTACTCCTATATGGCGCTGGTTCCTATCATTCAGCCTCCAATAATGCGAATGCTGACAACGCCCGCAGAACGGGGGATACAAATGAAACAGCTTCGCCATGTGTCAAAACGCGAAAAAATTGTTTTCCCGATCGCAGTTCTTCTGTTGGTTTCCTTGTTCATTCCCGATGCAGCACCCCTTATTGGCGCTTTGATGTTTGGAAATCTGGTAAGGGAATCGGGCGTTGTCGAAAGACTTTCAAAAACTGCTCAAAATGAGCTGATAAACATTGTGACAATTCTTCTTGGGCTTGGAGTGGGCTCAAAATTAGCTGCCGACAAGTTTCTTCGCCCAGAAACACTCGGAATACTCCTGCTTGGCCTGATTGCATTTTCGATGGGGACTGCTTCTGGAGTTCTTCTGGCAAAACTCATGAACCTATTCTCTAAGGAAAAGATTAATCCGCTTATCGGAGCAGCTGGTGTTTCTGCTGTTCCAATGTCTGCGCGTGTGGTGAATAAGGTAGGACAAGAGACCAATCAGCATAATTTTCTGCTTATGCATGCGATGGGGCCTAATGTGGCAGGGGTTATTGGAAGTGCCGTTGCAGCTGGCGTACTATTAGCAATTTTAGGGTGATTCTAAAAAACGCAGTTGATCGGATAGTAAACCAAAAATCTTTGCTATTTGCATTCAATGAACCGGTCAATTATCCGGGACACTTCATTTTGATTGGCTAAATTATACTTGGCAAGCGATGAAGTGATTCCGATCTTAATCGTAATTGATTCCGGTGGAAGCGATCGGAATATATCCTCATCTGTTTTGTCATCCCCCATTGCCATAATAAAATCGCTCTTTACATTTGCAACGAATTTGCTGGCGGCCATGCCTTTATCAAATCCGCTTCGTTTAACTTCAAGCACCATAGAACCCTCTAAAACCTGCAACTTATTTTCGTGAGAAACCATCGCTCGCACCTCCTCTTTTAATTCCTTGGCTTTAATCTGGCCAATTTCCTGCGGGGCATTTCTATAATGCCACGCTAAAGAGGAGAATTTTTCTTCGATAAAGGAGCCGTTGCATCGGTCGGTGTATCGCTGCAAAACTGCCAAAAAAGCAACTTTCCAGGATTGGTCAGAATCAAGCGTACATTCCCAATCCATATGTGGTGATTTCAAGAATGCGCCATGTTCAGCTATTAAATAAATGTTATTGTCCGCAAACCATTCATTCAGAAAATTTTTATCGCGCCCGCTTATGATGACTACAGTATTTTTGGGGTTTTCGCTGAGCATTTTCAATTGCGTGATTGTTTTGGCTCCAGGTACGGCAAGCTCCGGAACTTTGGAAAAAGGAACGAGCGTGCCGTCATAATCAAGGAAAATGACTCTGCGCAATGCGTTTTGATATAGGGCAATGATTTCCGATTCAATCAAAGGCGAAATAACATTTACCTTTCTTACTTCCTGCTCTTTTTTAATTAACTCCATATTGTCAATAATATCTTTTGCCCACGTAAAAACAGTATACGTCTTAATCCGCTTTTGCATTCGCGCGATCAGGATCGTTCTGCTTCGCTCCGGCATTATCAGGGCTTTATTGATAGCATCGGCAACTTCGTGTTTATCTGCAGGATTGATAAGAATTGTTTCGCTGAGCTCTGCTGCAGCGCCAGCCATCTCACTGAGAATAAGTACGCCTTTCTGGGTAACTTGACAGGCAACATATTCCTTTGCCACCAGATTCATTCCATCACGAAGGGGAGTGATAAGACCCACCAGGCTCAGATCGTAGAGTGCAACGAGTTCTGCAAAGGGAATTGATTTGTATTGATAAATTATAGGTCGCCACGCCATGGTGCTGAATTTACCATTAATGCGACCAACCGCAGATTCTATTTCGCGCTTCATGTTTTGATATTGAAGAATTGAGTCGCGTGAAGGAATAACGATCATGTTGAAAACGATTTTTCCAAGCCATTCAGGGTAGGTTTCAAGAAAGCATTCAAAGGCTTCAAGACGATGAAGCAAACCCTTGGAATAATCAAGACGGTCTATTGAGAAAATCAATTTCAGGTTTTTGAGTGTTCCAA
Organism: Chitinivibrionales bacterium; assembly: GCA_038247415.1. Classification (GTDB taxonomy): domain Bacteria; phylum Fibrobacterota; class Chitinivibrionia; order Chitinivibrionales; family WJKA01; genus JBBRUX01. The sequence goes on from JBBRUX010000052.1 coordinate 9,913, forward strand.
GGATTTTTTTTCGCTCAATATCAACAGGCTTTGAATTAATAGCCGCACCATTAAATTTTTCGTAATCAATCCCGATTGGATAGGCATCGACTTTAACAATTCGATCGCCAACAGAAACTGAGTTCATGGTGATTTCATGCCCGAGAAGTCGCGATACTGTGCGCAGAAAATATTGACTGTAGTCATAGGTATGAAATCCAATAAGGTCGGAACCAAGAACTCCTTGCAAGATTGAATTGCGCCAGTGCCTTGGCATTGTGCGAAAATCTTCGAATCCTGGGAATGGGATATGCAGAAAAAAGCTGACATTAGCATTGGGGTATTTGTTGCGAATCAGCTCTGGTACTAAAAAAAGCTGATAATCATGTATCCAGATAAAATCATCCGGTTGCATAACACTCAGAATTTTATCTGCAAAAAGCTTGTTTGCTGTCACATAATTTTCGAAATAGCTCTCATTGTGTACAGCCATTGATGGAAAGTGATGAAACAACGGCCAAATAAGGTCATTACAAAACCCCCCATAATACTTATCGTTAATAGCAGCAGGGATTTCCACCGGCACAAGCTGATATTTACTACTGCCATCCAAAAGCAGCTCACTTGAAGGCTTTGTATTGGGAGAAGACATTTTTCCCGAAAAAAACTTCTCAACCAGCCGCCAAACAGGTCTGCGCGAAGGTGGTACTTCTTTTGGAGCAACAAGATCGTCACCCTTGCCAATCCATACGATCTTTTGGTAAATCTCGGCCGGGCCTTCACCCCCTTTTTTTTCCGAAAGGGCAGAAATTGCAGAAACCAACCCTCCAGAGTTCTGGATAATGATCTCTTGGCCATTATCGATGACGGTTTTGAAGGGCAGTCTATATGAAACTACTATAAGTCGCTTAAATCGACTTTGTGCTTTTGTTGGCAACGAAAACCTCCTATCAGTAAAAAATGGGCAAGTCGATTTTCGCGGCTATCCGGTAAACCGCATTCATAATCCCCACATGGCTATAGGTCTGAGGAAAATTACCCCATTGTCCAAACTCACTATCGGCGTCTTCGCTGAATAGCCCGCAATGATTGGCACACGATAAAACCCGATCAAGCATTGCACGGGCACAATCAACTCTGCCGACATTTGCCAATGCTTCTATGTACCAGAAAGAACATACAAGAAAAGTTGATTTCGGTTTGCCGAAGTCATCGTGGTTGACGTATCGGTAAAAAAGACCTTCGGGGCTCAATAATTTGGCTTCGAGTGCTGCAAGGTGCAACTTCGCCCTATCAGATGATGGATCAAGATAATGCATGTTTATAAGTTGCAGCGTGCTTGCGTCTAACTCATCGACCCCAATGGCTTGAGTGTATGCCCTAAGCGAAGGATTATAACACTCCTCAATGCGCTCTTCACAACGGTTAACAAGCAAGAGAGCTTTTTCTGAAAGACCCTGGTCGGATAAGGTAACCGCAATTTTTTGCGCTGCCTTGCAGCCTGCCCAGTGAAAAAGGTATGTATAGCAATGTCTCTGGAGACGATTGCGGAACTCCCAAACTCCCGCATCGGGAATGTCCATTGATTCATCTATGCGATTAAGTAACCACATAACCAGGTTGCTATGTTGCTGCGTGAGATCGAGGTTTAGGCGCTTATCGGTATAAAGAGGCAAAAGCGACGTCAAAAGTTGACCATATACATCGTGTTGTTTTTGCAGATATGCGCTATTGCCAACTCGAACAGGACTATTTCCTCGATACCCGGAAAGTGGCAACATCCTTTCTGTCAATACTTTCTCTCCGCTTATTCCGTAAACCGGCTGAATTGACCGCTCTTCATTTATAACGATGTTCTGGATAAACTGGAAGTATTTTTCCAGCTCCTTAAAGTGCCCTAAATTATTAAAAGCGTTAAGAGTATAGTAGGAATCTCTTATCCAGCAATAGCGGTAATCCCAATTGCGTCCGGAGCCATCGTGCTCGGAGAGACTGGTGCTGCCCGAAGCGATAATGCTCCCGGTGTCCTCGTATTGGTGCAGTTTTAAAACCAGCGCAGACCGAATGACCTCATCCTGATAGAGCGTCGGGATCGAGGCTGATTTGATCCACTGCCGCCAATACAATTTTGTTTCTCGAAGGAAATTTTCGGCAGTGGATTCCAGCGGAGCTTCCAATGGTTCACCATATGTCAAAACCAGATAAATAGCCTGATTGAGAACAAATGATTTTGATTGACAGATGTAGTTAAGGGGAGCGTTCGTTGTCAATCGAACCTGATTATCCAAATGCAAGTACCGTATATGATTGCTGCCGGTGACGATTTCGGGGACTACCGTACCCCACGCTCCCCTCGGCGAGCAAACAACTTTCACTGTTGGTTCACCTTCAAGCGGTTCAATCTTGCGTACCAGCATGAGCGGTTTGAAATATCTTCCAAAATGATAAAATCGAGGTGCAAAATCAGTAACTTTAATCGACCCCGAACCAGTTTTAAATTCGGTAATTAAAATGTTTGTATTTTTTAGATAATATTGCTCGGAAGTAAATTCTGCTGACCCTGGAGTTATTGAGAATTCACCACCTTGCACCGAATCAAGCAGTGATCCAAAAAGAAAACTGCTGTCAAACCGTGGCATGCAAAGCCACTTTACATTTGCCACAGTATCAATGTAAGCCATATAGGAGCAGTTGCCAATGACGCCCATATCATACGTATGTCGTTTTTGCATCATGTTCGGATTCCAGTTCAATAAATGTGAAGTTGCCTTATATGAGGTAGCTTATTGAAACAGTCTGTTTTGCAATAGGTAAACACCTGCACCCGCAAGATAGCCCGCTAAGGCAAGCGGTGTAATCCTCCGCACATACCACATGAAATCTATCTTGGCTACGCCCATGGCGGCAACACCGGCTGCCGATCCGATAATGAGCGCACTTCCCCCGGTTCCCGCGCAGTAAGAGAGGAATGTCCAGAAGTGATGATCTACAGGGAACTGCTCTAGACTATATATTCCCATGGCTCCAGCAACAAGCGGCACATTATCCACAATTGCCGAAAGGAGCCCAATTGACAAATCGATGATAGTCACATTGCCGATGGTTTTATCCAGCCAAAACGAAAGCGCTCCGAGTATACCAGTAGCCTCGAGTGCAGAGATGCTGACAAGAATACCAAGAAAGAAAAGCACGCTCGCCATATCGATCCTGGAGAGGGCGTGAGCTGCAGAAAATGAGCGCTTTTCCAAATCGTTTTTTTTTGCGTGAAGAATTTCGGTGAGTAACCAAAGCGACCCAAGCGCCAGCAACATTCCCATGAATGGAGGCAGATGTGTAATTGTTTTGAATACCGGAACAAAAAGAAGGGCAGCAATTCCAAAAAACAGTACCAGGATTTTATCACGTTGAGCTTTAGGATCTGATTGAGGTCTGCTATTTTGAATCCTGTTACTCAGTTTGCCGCGTATCATGAAAGATGCAATTGTCAAAGGCACAGCCGCACACACCAGGCTAGGGACGATAAGGTTTGCCATGATGTTTGTCGCTGTTATCCTTCCGTCAATCCAGAGCATGGTGGTCGTCACATCGCCTATCGGAGACCAGGCCCCACCTGCGTTTGCGACGATTACCACAATGCCAATGAAAATCAGTCGTTCCTCTTTGTCGAGAGCAAATTTCGACAGCAACGATATCATCACGATGGTTGTGGTTAAGTTGTCAAGCACGGCGGACAGAAAAAATGTCAAAAGTCCGACAATCCAGAGCAATTTTCGTTTACTAGTGACGTTGATTCTGCTTGTGATGACATCAAAGCCACTATGCATGTCGATGAGTTCAACAATGGTCATTGCACCCATCAGGAAAAACAGGATGCCCGAAAAGTCGCCGATATGCTCAATAAGCTGGGATGTGACATGGTGGTGGTCTGATGCAGACAGGATATAGATCGTCCAGCAAAAAACGCCAGTCAATAAGGCTATTGCTGCCTTATTGACTTTAATGCCATGTTCGAATGCAATGGCCGTATACCCAGCGAGAAAAATAATGATAATGAGTGTGCTCATAAACCTGAATCATCCTAGGCTAAATAAAATTGAATCGTGCAGCGAGCAGCGCTGCCGCCCATATGAGAATGCTATACGCAATGACAATTACCGAGAATCGACGCCAATGCGCCATTGTTGCGACAGTGCCTTCGCTGGTTTCACCATGATATATTTTAATGTCAATAAATCGAACAAGTATCAAACAGGCAACAAGCAGGACATACAGCGTATGTGCAATACGTGGTGATTTGTTGGAGACAATAAAGAAAGCTGAAATTATAATTGCTGCATGGCCTAAAACCATCCAGTATACACGAGTAAGCAATGCTCCAAAAGGGGTATATTCCTGATTCGTGGGCTTAACAGAATCGGCAGGAACCTTTTTATCGGGCATACAACACCTCCGGCTAAATACATTAACCGAAAAGGCGGCCCGACCTTTCCAAAACCTGTGGCTCTTACACCACACCCATAATTAATATAGGTAAAACGAGAGGTGCTTATCAAATGTTTTGGTGGGGGCTTGTACCGTAACCACTTGTTGAGATGTTTTAAATGTAAACATGATAAAGATTTGCTCGTGATTGAATACTCAACCCAAGCAACAGCTAGTGCTGGTTTTATAGAAGTATCACTCTGAGTTGTTTCACGCAGCTAGCTCCTTATACAGACGCTTGTTTTCTGTAACTTTCTTCCACGTCTTCCTGCGATGTTCCCCTGTGAATTAGATACACAGTTGCTTATTGCGCATCTTATTTTATAAAAGTTAATTCCTACATAGATTCTACGGGAAATAATTACCATAACTTTTCCATCCGGTCACACATTGTGACCTCAAGTTCTCACGGAGGTCGTCAATATCTCCCTTTTGTTTTTACAGAACATGGCGCACGTATGGCTGCCAATGTGCTCAATAGCTCCAAAGCAGTTGAGATGAGCGTCTACATGATACGCGCATTTGTGAAGATGCGTGAGACATTCAACATCGCTAAATTCACTGGGTTAAAAATGCCGATAGGCACAAGAATGTCCGGATCCGGATTTCAAATATTTCTCGAATTTGATGGCTTTCTCTTCAATTAAAAAGGCAACATAAAGATCGAGTTTCCATGACATATACTTCGATGTGTGCTTGCTTTTGCCGGAAATATGGTCTTGGAGGCGGTTTTTTAGGTCGGTCGTATAGCCAATGTAGCGTTAACCCAGCGCAGACTCGCTTCTGATAATGTAAACATACTACATGTGGTGGCCAGTCTTCCATCGTTGTCAGCTATAGACCACCAGCCATCCGTAGCGCAAGCAATAGTCCTCCTTCGCGAAGCCTCTACGGAGGATCACCATCCTACGCCCAAAAACCAAAGGCTGGTTTTCGCGCGTAGGATGGTGGAGGTGAGGGGAGTTGAACCCCTGTCCGAGAAACATTCCACATAAGCTTCTCCATGCGCAGTCTGTTAATTAATCTCATTACCGAATACGCCAGCAGACAGGCTTAAACGATAACCAGTGCCTAATCTCGTTTACGGGTCAGCACACCCCCATAAACCAGTACCCTAAGCTGCTCTTCTAGAAAAAGGTACCCTTTCCAGTCGAGTTGCCGCCTATTAGGCAGCCATTGCGTACGAAGGTTCGTTTGCAATTACATTGTATCGGATTTTTTACGAGGCCAACCGACGTCCTCGGCATGCTACCTATGATTCATCTTCCCCGTCGAAAACCAGTACACCCCCATTATTAAAAAGAGCCATTGTATCGGGTTATGAGCGCCGATAGTGTTAAAATACTTAATGGCCTAGCTCGACATTCCTAAGTTACGGGGGTACTTCTTTTTTATTGTTGCAAGAGAAGTTGCGGGAACATCTGGATTGATTAATTTTATACTATATATTAGTATTAGGTATGCACGATCAAGAAAGCTTGCGCGGACACTGCTTACATGCTTGGCTGATCTAAGATTGCAGTGTTTCGGAATACTTTATGAAAAATATAAAACTATCTTTTATCTACTTAAGCGCTTTAATGCTTCCATTCGTAAGCAGCATGTTTTCTACAACACATATCTCGTGCGTCATGGCTGCTGTCGACAAGAAATATCTATCTCAGGGAACTATCGACTCAATGGTCCAACGCGGAGTCTTTGTGATGATGGCTTCCGAAGAAGTCGCTGGATTTGGAAATAGGCAACAGCAAGCGCTTGAGGGCGCAAAAACGATAGCGCGAAATTTACGGATTATTGCGCGGACCGATCCGAATAGTCGCTATATTTTATGGAGAGTTAGCGAGCTCGAAACCGAAATTTTGCTGCAAGAGCACGGCCTCAAGATGGAGAATCAGAATAAGAAGCAAAAGGAGGTTAATCAGCTTGTTGCATCGTTTAATGCAGAAACTGCTCGCAAACGGCCAGATTTACGCATACTCTTTGATATTTGTACAAAAACCGAAGCACTCGATCCTAATAAAAGTGATGAACTTAAAGAATTGGCCACTAAACGAGGTGTCGATCTTACGCGTGAGATTGTTGGATTTCTTGAGGTTTACTTAAGAGATAGTAAACTTGATAAAGCTCAGGAAAATATCGATTATTGCGAAAAGTTTAAACCCTTTATGCCATTGTCACAAACAAAATATTCACAATATGTATCTCAGTTCAAATCGAATTTATCGGTGAAAGACGAACGGGCAATAGCAAGAACTTCGGTGCAACGTGCCGGGCAATTGCGCCTGGCGTTATCATTTGGCGAAGCAGAAGCAGCTCTTGAGAGTGCTTCCAAAATTCTTGCCCGACAAACTGCATCAGGTCAATCATCCAGTGAAGTTGCGAAAGTAAATTCTATGGTGAGCGCAGAACGTGTGCGTCTTACCGCATCGGAAGATTCTATCGTGGGAGTCGCTCTGGGGTTACTTCACGATGCGGGTTTAATGGCTGGGTTCGAATACCTTGACAAAACATTGCGTCCTACTGGGTTACCCAGAGAAAAAATTGCGCTCATCGATAATGCCTTGCTTCAAAAGGCACTTGAAATGAAGCGGGAAACCGAATCAAATATCGAAAATAAAGATGTGGTTGCGTTTATTCCGGTAGATGTTGATGGGTGGGCCTTTCTCAATGATCTTATGGGATCTGCTCGTGGTAGAGCACAACAGAAAACCGATAGTTTGAGAATTATTACCCTTACCCAAGATTTAGCAACGCTTAAGAAAAGGCGTGGATCATATTCGCGTCAAGACTACGATGCTCGTGAAAAAGAATTATTTTCTGAATTGTCCACATTGAATGCTGCACGCATTTATGCCCTCGTAGAAAAAAAGAAACAAAAAGAAGCGGCAGATTTATTTGCCCGCAATAAAAAAGATTTTCAGAAATATATGTGTAAAGAAGCGTTTGAGTCGGTCGCTTCGGCTGTGGCAGACTAATATACTTAACAAAGGGGCAAATAATGAGAAAGTCGTTTTTGGTGATGATGGTTATATTTTTGTCTGCTGGAGCTGCGTATTCTGCTGATTTATCTATGGTGTGTCTTAAAACTTCCATAGATAGCATCTTGGGTTCCTCTACTACCATAGATACTGCAGGATTGCCTAAATTGTCAGCAACTGGAACCTGTGATTCGGTGACGCTTTATTATGACACGATCAAGTTTACTCAAAAAATAGCTATTCCAATTTTAGTTGCCAAAAAGCTATCTCCCTGCAGCTTGAAAATTACGATTGTTCTTTCGTCAAAAGATTCTGTGTATGATGTATGTGGCATATCATCAATCCGTTCATTCCAAAGCACTGCAAGGGCTACTCTTGGTCAAGCAGCATTTAGTGCAACGCAGCAGGGAAACAAAATTGTTGTTGTATGGAACTCTGCAAACATGGGTAGTGTCGCAGATGTAACTATATTGACAATGCGTGGAGAAGCTGTTGCTACTTCTTATGCTGTAAAGTCTGGATCCACACTTTCTCTCGATAAAACGACAGCATTTTTTCGCTCTGGCCAGTATCAGGTACTTTTGAAATGTGCTGGCAGTTTGTATAGTCAACCAATCATGGTAATTCGTTAAGGTTCTAAGCTTCCTTAAAAGCGAAGAAAAATCAATGGCGTAGAATGACTTTTAAGCCTTGGATTGCATAAGCAGTTCAAGGCTTTGTTTTAGAATATCCCCGGGATTTTTAGCGCGGTTGATTTGCCGAACCATGCAAACATTAATTGCGCCTGCACTAAGAACATCCCTGATATTGATAAGATCGATTCCTCCAATTGCTACAGAGGGAACTGTTGACACTGCAAGTTGAGCCGCAAGCCCGGCAAGGCCAATCGCTGGATCTGCACATTTTTTTGTTGGGGTAGGGTATACCGGACCAATACCTATATAATCTGGTTTTAAGCTACATGCATCAATTGTTTGCTGCGGATTATGCGTAGAGATGCCAATAATCATATCCTTTCCCACAAGAGCTCGTGCTTCTGCATATCCCGTGTCATCTTGACCAATATGAATGCCATCGGCGTTGGCTGCAATAGCAAGCGTAGGGTCGTCATTGATAATAAAAAGGGTTTTTGATCCTTGGGTAATTGATGTGATATTTTTTGCCGTCCTCAGTATTTGCTCGGAAGAAACATCTTTCATCCGCAATTGGAGAAATGGGATAGTGTGCTCAACAATACATTCTGCAAGTGTTTCGTAGCCAAGAATTGGGTCTGTTAAAATTGCATAGAGGCCAAAATGAAAAGGAATTAGCGGGCGCATTTTGAATCCTGATTTCTACAATTGAATGGATGGTTTGTGGTCTTAGTGTTGTGTTTGTCTGTCTTTGTTGTGGTCGTTATATTTAAAAATAAGTTGGATGATGGGGTAAAGGTAGGTTTTTTAGGTGAGATTTCTTTTTTAAGGGGAATACAATAAGGAAAGTAAGATAAGATTTTGGGCGTATCGGCTTCGCCGTCGGGCCTTCTCCATGCTCTCGCTTCGCGAGCCGGTACAAAAATCCTTGCAGCGCAAAGCGCCTGAGTCTTTTTGCACTGCCGTTTCCCCCAGCACATTCCTCCTAATGCCCGTGTGTTTACAAAAGAGGGGCTAGCTCTTATACGAATCATTGTTTTTTAATCGTTTCGATTATGTATATTTAGAGAGCACTCATGTATATGTTGCTTGAAATACTGAATTTATGGTAAACTCTTGATATATTCTTTATTTCCAATTTTTAATGTCTTAAGAAAGGTTTAAGTATGTGTCATTACTCTAAAAAACACTCCTGGTACTGGTTCGCGATTTGGGCAATTGTTTTTGCTGGAGTCGTTTATACTGCAGCACGCCTCTTTTTGTACTTTGTAAACAAAGACCACAACCGGATCCATAAACGCAAAGTTGCCGAAAGTGGTGAAGAATTATTTATTTAATTGATGTGAGAATGGTGCGCATTACGATTGATACCGTATACGTGTGAGGTAGTTGTATCATGCGGCAAAAACGTAAGATCCACGAGAGAATCAGCACACTTACGTCTTTGCCTTCGTTTCCTGTGGTAGCACATCGATTGCTTTCGCTGTGTTCCGATTTGTCTACCTGCGCAGCTTCCGACGTAGCCCTATTGCTCAGTGGCGATCCTTCCCTTACGGTGCGTGTTTTGCGTTTGGCAAATAGCGCCTATTATGCTCCCGCATTTCCAATTACAACGCTTACGCAGGCTGTGGTGATAGTAGGCACACGTGTTATTAGCACTATGGTTCTTGCAATGTCGGTCTTTGATCTCTTCCCGAGCGCCAAGAATACTCAGGTTTTTGATCGAGATGCATTTTGGCGTCATTGTCTTGCATGTGGGGTTATTGGAAAATTATTGCTTTTAGAGAATTCAAAAAAACCTTCAATAGATCCCGAAACAGCATTTTGCGCTGGGCTTTTGCACGATATCGGTACGATAGTGCTCGAACAGTATATGCATGAAGATTACATGCAAACGTGTACCTATGCGAAAGAGCATGGGTACGCATTGTATGAAGCGGAACAAAAGGTTCTTGGGTTTACCCATTGCGATGTAGCCGCATGGCTCACTGAAACGTGGGATCTGCCTCAATCGCTCTGCGCGCCAGCCACATGGCATCACGATCCTTTACGTGATACGATATTTCCAGAAATTACGCGGATATGCCATTATGCCGATTGGGTGCATCGGGAGAGTATCCATAAAATAAACCCAGATACCGTGTTGCCTCATGTAGATCCTACGTGTATATCAAGCCTTGGGGTATCAGAAGAGGCCCTTGAAAGAGTGCGCGCTGCATGGCCTGGAATGGTGAATGAGCTTGCAAACGCCTACCTTACCTAAGAGGATGCTTCATAAATAAAAAAAGGCCGGAGACTAGTCTCCGGCCCTCCTGTTATTACTTCTAAAAGTAAATTACCTATACTTCTTCGATTGCAACAAGCGGCTGACCTTTTGATAAGCTTTCGCCGTCTTTTGCCAGAAACTTGATAATTTTGCAGTTGCAGGGAGCTTCAATCTCGTTAAAGAGTTTCATAGCTTCTACAATGCAAACTTTATCTCCCTTTTTAACGATAGCACCTTCTTGCGTAAGCTTTGGTTTGCCAGGACCACCAGTAGTATAAAAAGTGCCAACGAGCGGAGCATCGATAGTTTTAGAATAGGTGGGTGCAACGGGTGCCGAAGGCGTCGCAACTGGTGCAACCGGCGCTACTGTTGCTACAACAGCAGCAGATTCAACGGGCGCTGCTACAGGTGGCAAAGGAGCCATGACGCTTGCCATGCTTGTCTGTGTGCTGCTTCCACTTGCGGAAAGAGCAATAACAAAATCTCCTTTGCGGATAGAGATCTCATTAATTGCAATTCCAGAAGCACTTGCGAGCATCTGGCTAATACCTCTATAATCTTCGGCAGAGAGCAAACGAGACGCTGCGTCGATAGTAGTTTGGACGGGTACTGGCGCAGATGCGGGAGCCACCGCAGGTGTAGGTGTTGCTGCAGATGCGGGCTGATTTTTCTTCTGCTCGAGATCTGCAGGAATAGGAGGCCTATCGGCCGGAGCAAGCACACGCCACTGAAAAAAATCTGTTGCCGGTTGAGGATACATGATGAAAGAAATGATATCTTCTTCATGATTGATAAGCTTTGGATCTAACCCATCTGTTGCATTGGGCAACATGGGTTTGAAATCGTCGGCTGGACGATGCGTAATAGGCGTTTCGTCTCCAAGAATTTTCTTGACGAATGCAGGATCGACCGGCGCAGGTGAACGACCATACAATCCGCGCAGATAATCTTTAACTTCGTTAGGAACCATTTTGTAACGCTCACCCGCCAAAACATTCATAACTGCCTGGGTACCAACAATTTGACTTGTAGGAGTAACAAGCGGAGGGTATCCAAGGTCTTTACGAACTGCGCTTACTTCATCGAGAGCCAAGGGAAGCTTATCGAGCGCGTTCTGATTAGAAAGCTGCGATTTGAAGTTTGAAATCATTCCGCCAGGTATCTGGTGAATGAGAATACCAGGATCGATAACAGGCTGAATTGAATGATCCTGTCGGCGTTTTGGTGCCAGTTCGGTAAAATATTTATTGACACGTGCAAGTGCTTCCATGTCGAGATTGGGATGGTACTCGGTATCGGCAAAAATTGCAGCTACTGTTTCGACGGGTGGCTGCGACGATGTACCTGCCATCGAGGATACCGCGCAGTCGACTGCACCAGCACCAGCGCGAACACCATCAACATAGGTTGAGGTTCCCATGCCACTTGACGCATGGCAATGAAGCTGAATAGGCACGTTCACAGCCTTGATAAGTGCGGTAACAAGACGTTCCGACTCGATGGGCGAAAGAATTCCGGCCATATCTTTGACGCAAATTGAATCGATGCCTAAAGCTGCTTGTTCACGAGCATATTCGACAAATTTATCGATTGTATGAACAGGGCTTGTTGTGTAGCAGAGTGTACCTTGAGCGTGTCCGCCATACTTTTTAACGGCCTTAATGGCTGCTTCAAGATTGCGGGTATCGTTAAGTGCATCAAAGATACGGAAAATATCCATACCATTTTCACAGGCTAACGCAACAAATCGGTCGACAACATCATCTGCGTAATGACGATAGCCAACGAGGTTCTGGCCTCGTAGGAGCATTTGCAGGGGAGTGTTTTTTGCTTTGGATTTGATAAGCCGAAGCCGTTCCCATGGATTCTCTCTGAGAAATCTCAGACAGGTATCAAAGGTTGCGCCGCCCCAGCATTCGAGAGAATAGTATCCAACTTTGTCAACAACATCGATAATACCCATAATGTCTTCGGTACGCATACGGGTAGCCCACAGTGATTGATGTGCATCGCGCAGCGTAGTATCGGTGATGCGCAACGGTATGGTATGAAGGCTTTCTTCGTGCTTTTCCTTAGGAGATTTGGCCATTGTCGGTCCTTTCGTCACAATCGGTTTCTTATTGTGTAAAAACGCCCATTTTAGCAAATTTTTCAAAACGTTTATCGAGAAGCTTTGCAGTGTCCAGTACCGTTAACTTTTTAAGGTTGCGTAGAATCGATTCCTTGACATTTGCAATTGTTTCAGCGTAGTTTTTATGAGCTCCGCCAAGTGGTTCAGGAATGATTTCATCAATGATACCAAGTTCCAAAAGCTCTGGAGCGGTGATCTTGAGTGCTTGGGCAGCAATAGGAGCGTTTGCTCCATCACGCCATAAAATTGCCGCACAACCTTCTGGAGAAATAACAGAATATACAGAATAGCGAAGCATACAAATACTATCACCAACACCAATCCCCAGTGCTCCACCACTGCCGCCTTCTCCTGCAACAATACAAATAATAGGAACGGTGAGTCGTGCCATTTCGGTAAGGTTACGGGCTATCGCCTCTGCCTGCCCGCGTTCTTCTGCGTCAAGGCCAGGATAGGCGCCTTGAGTATCGATAAGAGAAATAACTGGCAGATTATATTTTTCGGCAATTTTCATCAGGCGCAAAGCTTTGCGATATCCTTCGGGCTTGGCTTGGCCAAAATTTCTCTCGGCATTTTCTTTTATGTTTTTGCCCTTATTGTGACCAATAATCATAACTTTCTGGTCGCCAATAGTTGCAAATCCTCCAATAAGAGCTGCATCATCACCAAACCGTCGATCTCCGTGGAGTTCAAAAAAATCGGTGCACAAGAGCGAAATGTAATCTTGAAGAATTGGGCGCTTTGGGCTACGGGCGATTTGTACAGTTTGCCAAGGGGTAAGCGATGAGTAGATACGTTCTTTGTGTTCGTCGCATCGCGCTTGAAGCTCAATAATTTGACCGCTGAAATCCCCTTTGTTTTCGGCCGAAAGCTTGCGAAGCTTTTCGATCATTTCTTCTATTTCTACAACGGGTTTTTCGAAGTCCAATCCGATTTCCATATTAGTATTCCTTGTGAAGGAGGTTTATTTCCGAATGTAATAGGAAAGAATTAATGCCAATTTTTGGCGTAATTCAGATCTTGGAACAATTGCATCAACAAAACCGTGTTCCAGAAGATACTCTGATGTTTGAAAATTTTCGGGTAATTTTTGCTTGATTGTTGTTTCGATAACCCGACGTCCTGCAAAGCCGATAAGTGCTCCAGGTTCAGCAAGATTGATATCTCCTACAGTTGCAAAACTTGCAGAAACACCGCCGGTTGTTGGATCGGTGAGCACAGATATATAAGGAAGTTTTTTATCATCGAGTTTTGCAATTCCTGCGCATGTTTTTGCCATTTGCATGAGGGAAAGAATTCCTTCGTGCATGCGGGCGCCACCAGAGGCAGAAAAAATGATGTAGGGAAGATTGTTTTTAAGGGCATACAATCCACCTTGTAAGATTTTTTCCCCGGTACCGCTTCCAAGGCTACCACCAAGAAATCTAAAATCCATTACAGAAAGCGAAACCGCAATGCCATTAATGGTACCGTAGCCTGTGACCACTGAATCGTTAAGTTTTGTCTTAATTTTTGTTTCGACAATGCGGTCGGCATAGCTGCCTTTGCTATCTACAAAAGAGAGCGGATCGGCAGGGCTAATATTTCCAAAAAGTTCGTTAAATGATCCGCTGTCAAGAATTTGGCCTATACGTTCGTAGGCGCCAAGACGGCTATGAAAATTGCATTTAGGACAAACTTTAAGATTGTGATTCCAGTCTTCTTTGAAAATGTGGGCTTTGCACTTATCGCAAACAGTCCAGATTTCATCACGGGCCGTCTGATTTTTATCGCTTTTTTTAGTAAACCATCCCATGGATTATCCTTTGCTAAGTTTCATTGCGCAGGCGAGAAATTTTTAGACTTTTAGAATATCAAAATATCTAAAAATAGCTCGCATTCTCTTAAAGAAAACGCGAAGGAGAGCTCTTTCGCGTTTTTATACCGAGGGTTTATCCCAAGCGTTTTTCGAGGATTGCCAATTCATCCCTCAATGCCTTGGGCATACGATCACCAAAATTTGCATAATGATCTTTAACTGAAGCTAATTCAGATTGCCATTCGGTCTTATTAATTTTGAGGAGTTCTGCCATATCTTCCTGCGATACTCCAGCAGGACGATCGATAGCATCGATGGTAGGCATGAAACCGATTTCGGTATCGACTGCTTTTCCTTTTCCATCGGTACGTTCGAAAATCCATTTGAGAACACGGCTGTTTTCGCCGTATCCAGGCCAGAGCCATTTGCCTTCGGGTGTTTTACGGAACCAGTTGACAAAAAACATTTTAGGCAGCTTGTCGGCTGTAGACTTTGTTCCCATGTTGATCCAATGTGCAAAATAATCTCCCATATGGTAACCACAGAAGGGGAGCATTGCAAACGGGTCGCGACGAACAGTGCCTGCCTTAAGGTCAAGTGCAGCAGCGGTTACTTCAGATCCAACGATGGATCCCATGAAAACACCATGATTCCAGCTGCGTGCTTCGTGCACCAGAGGAATTGTGCTTGGACGACGACCACCAAAGAGAATTGCACTGATTGGAACGCCTTTAGGATCTTCCCATTCTGGAGCAACCGCAGGGCATTGATGTGCTGGTGCTGTAAAGCGAGCATTGGCGTGGGCTGCAATGTTTTCAGCTTTTTTCTCGGGGTTGCGATCCCATTCTTTGCCTTTCCAATCGATAATTTTACCCTTGGGAGCATCGTATCCGATACCTTCCCACCAGACATCTCCGTCTTCGGTGAGAGCCACATTGGTAAAAATAGTATTCTTTTCAATTGACTTCATGGCATTTGGATTAGATTCCATTGATGTTCCTGGTGCAACGCCAAAGAAACCGGCTTCTGGATTGATTGCATACAAACGACCATCTGCACCAAATTTCATCCATGCAATGTCGTCACCAACTGTTTCAACTTTCCAGCCAGGAATTGTTGGAACAAGCATGGCTAGGTTTGTTTTTCCGCAAGCCGAGGGGAATGCAGCTGCTACATACTTTTTATCGCCAG
>JBBRUX010000053.1:0-24798 GCA_038247415.1 Chitinivibrionales bacterium
AAGTATTGTCTTGATGAGCATGTGTCTTCCTGGTTGGTGGTCTTTAGTCTGCAAACCAAAAACTACTTTACCGGATGACCATGCTCACTTATTTTACTGATCAACTATCAATTTCACCCACTAATTCTCCGGAAGAGCCATTATTAAAATCATGGGCTATACCACCTGCAAGTAAACCAATAGACTCAAGTTTTTGAGATTGGCGCAACTGCTCTTCAAGTTGTTTTTTTTCACATTCTGATCTTTTGCGTGCTGTTATATCCCTAGAAATGACCATAACATTATCAACTACTCCATTATTCTGAATCGGTACAAAATAATCTTCATAGGAACATATGCTTCCATGGGTTCCTGCTGCTTCATGCTCTGCAAAAAGTACCTTTTTATTTTCAATGCATTTCTTGAAATGTAAACGGAATGCTTCTTTTGATCCGGGTGCAACAAAGTCATCAAAATACCTATCTTTAAAATCATCGTAAGAGAATCCGTCTGCATAATGATTCAAATACACAAAACGGCCCGATACATCATGTATTCCGACATAGTCGGGCAGCGTTTCTAGCAATAATCGCCAACGAGCTTCGCTCGCCTGTAACGATTCTTCGGACTTTTTCCTGTCTGTAATATCACGAATGCTTGACACAACTAACTGGGAATCACCGATGGTAATTACCCCTGCTGAAAAAAGTCCATAGAATAATTCTCCAGATTTACGCCTGAATATAGATTCTTCATTCGTAACTCTTTTATGCAGAATGAGTTTTTGCAGAATTGATAGACGCTGGTCGGCATTTTCCCAAAACCGTAAGAATACCGAAGTATTATTAATCACCTCATGGCGTTGATAACCCGAGAGCAACATAAATTCTTCGTTTACGTCCACAACAAGTCCATCTGATACTCGCGTAATGATTTTAGCATCGGGGGAGAATTGAAAAATCCAGCTAAATTTTTCGTCTTGTTTCTTTAACGCGATCCATAATCTTTGCTGCACCATCAAAAACCAACTGAAGGTGAGGAGAATTATTAACGTTTCATACGTGAGGATAACCAGTACATCGATAGGTCCCGATGACATCATATCGTTAGTATTTGAAGGCTTTATAAAAATAGCCCCAATTCTGAGGACATTAAGAAAACAATAACCAATGTACGCAACTCCTAGCATAACTGTCCAGAGTGGCATTTTTTCGCGCTTTTTCGAAAGAAGAATCCATGCACATTGCATAGATACAAGCAAAATCGATACAGCAATGGCAAGATTTCTTAGAGTTAAATTGTCCTGAATTATCGAAAAATAAAATTGTACAACGATAAATGCGCATAACAAAACAATCTTGGCCAGATTATTCCTGCGTAAACCTAGAAATCGCTCGAGTCCCATAAGTCCAGCAATAGCACCACTCATAATCAAACTATTGGCAATAACCATGGTAACAAAATCGGGCAGTATCCCGCGAAAACAAATGAGCATGGTGCCAAGAGCTTGCATGCTAAAATTAAAGGCTAAAAAAGAAAGCCCCGAAAAATGTCTCCGATTTTGTAACCACAGGCCAATAATAACGATTGCACAAAAAAAATTGGTTACAGCAAAACCAAGCATTTCGGTGCGCATATCCAATGCGAACATTGCCTATCCTTTGAATACAGGACAAAACTTCGATCTTCGGGGCCTAGAAATCATTGGAGTTCAATATTTTGAACCCCACAATGGTTTCTAGGCCCCACCCTCCTCAAGGGTGCTTTTGGATTATACCATAGCTGGAGAATTAGGAGGGAATATTGTAACAGAAAGGAAAACAAGCACGCATATTCAAGAAAGGCAGCACATTTGCTTTAGTCCAAATAAGGGGGTTATAAAGGCACAATTTACCAAACCATCGTATACATGATCTTCATAGGGAACACGGCACTATTACCTGTACGCATGGAATTGCACTAAAAAAGGAGCTTAGGGTAGCTTATTAGAACTCTAGCCAGAATCAGGCAGCTTTTTTTACCAATTGAGAAACACTATCACCATCAGGGTCAAAAAAACTTAAATATCTTTTGTGCTATGACAAAAGCTTCCCGCCCACCATTCGCCTTCAGTCAATTCAGACATGAGGCTAAAATGATGCTTTCGGGCAGCAGCAACAGCTTCATCTCGCTCGGTAGCCAAAAGCCCCGACCAAATGAGTCCGCCCCCATTTTTAACGCGCTTTGAAATAGCTGGCAAAACAGGTACCGATTCCCGCAAGAGCATGTTCATAACGGTAACATCAAATATCGAGCGCTCGACAACGGCCTGAATATCGCCTACAATGAGTGCAACAGGGCCAAGAGCAGCATTATCTCTGAGATTTTCGCCCATATTGTCCCATGTCAATTCGTCGATTTCTACGCCAATAACACCACGTGCACCAAAATGGGCGGCAATAAACGCAAGGAGGCCTGTTCCGCACCCAACGTCAAGCACAAGTCCATTTTCTAAAGCTTCACGACGTGCAAAAAGAGATTGTGCCGCAAGTCGGGTTGTTTCGTGATGGCCGGTACCAAAGGTCATTTTGGGTTCTATCTTGATCCAGATGTCGATTTCTTTAAGTGGAGGTTCTCGCCATGAGGGACTAACCCACAGGCCTTGCGCAACCATGACGGGCTCGATGGTCTCGCGCCATTTTTCGTTCCAATTTTTATCCTCGACCGTCGTAACCGTTAGGGGAGAAAAAAGCGGATATGACATGAGGACATATTCTGCAACGCCAAGGCTTTGTTCATCGGGAAAAAAGGCCTTGATAGCAACCAATGCCCCTTCAACATCGTCTTCTTCCATGCCAAGCATTTCGCATTCGGCCCAGGCACCAAGAATGAGGTCTTTATCTGAAGCAGTCAATGTGGTTGACAAGCAATAAGTTGGCATAGTTTGGTATTATTTAAAATTGGTATTGGTTCGTTTAATGGCACAAAATTCGCCGCACATACTGCATACTTCCTGCTCGTGAGGAGGCAACGCATCGCGGCGTGCTTGAGCTTTTTCGGGATCGACACACAAGGAAATCATTGTTTTCCAATCGAGCTTGGCTTTTGCAGCACTCACTGCATGATCCCACTCTATTGCCCCGGGAAGACCCTTTGCAACATCTGCAGCATGAGCCGCAATGCGGGAAGCTATAACACCATCCTTGACATCTTGTATTGTTGGCAAACACAAATGTTCTGCGGGAGTTACATAACATAAGAAGTCGGCTCCAGCCATACCAGCAACAGCACCACCAATGGCCGCAGTAATATGATCGTAGCCTGGGGAAATATCCGTGACCAGTGGGCCTAAAATATAAAAAGGGGCATTATCACAAATGGTTTTTTGAATTTGCATGTTTGAGGCTACTTGATTAAGAGGAACATGCCCTGGACCTTCTACAAATACCGTTACGGTATGTTCGCGGGCGCGCTTAACAAGTTCACCAAGAATAATGAGCTCTTCTATCTGAACACGATCGGTAGCATCTTTGAGCGCGCCAGGCCTAAAACCATCGCCCAAACTTACCGCAACATCATACTCTGCGCAAATGTCAAGGAGGCGATCGTACTGTTCGTACAGTGGATTTTCCTTATTATTCGCATGTATCCACTCCATGATGATCGTACCACCACGACTCACGGCTCCTGCAAGGCGTTTTGCCTCTTCGAATCGGGCAACACTGGCCTTGGTTACACCACAATGGAGCGTTAGAAAATCTACCCCATCTTTACAATGATTAGTAATGACCTCAAACATATCATCTGCGGTTAAATCCAGCACCGATTGGGATCGTTTTTTGGCCACCATTGCCATTTCGTATAAAGGAACTGTACCAATTGCCACGGGACATGCTGCAATGATTTTTTTTCGAATATCGGCGATATCGCCAGCGGTCGAAAGGTCCATAATTGCGTCGGCGCCATGCTTTACAGCAACCCGGCATTTTTCAAGTTCTTCATCGATATCAACCTTAGATGAACTTGTTCCAATGTTTGCATTTATTTTTATACGGGTGTTCTTACCGATAACCAGCGGATTGATGGGGCGAAGCGTGTTGCGAATAAGTGCAATGGAACCATCGGCAACAGCGGCCATGACAGCTTCAACAGAGAGATTCTCGAGGGTGGCGGCGTAGCGCATTTCATCGGTGAGGATGCCTTTGCGCGCAGATTCTATACGTGTCATAATTATTGTGTGCTCTTTTATTTTAAGGTGATTACTTTTGATTTGTTACATGGGAAAAGTGCAAAACTCTTCTCTGACTCCGATCGTTGAGACTGTCGAAACGAAAGGGTGTTTTGCAATATGTTGCATGCTTAAAATTAGTATTAAAATAGATTCTTACGTCACCTACACCAAAAATGATTTACCTCTTTAATAAGGATAGTATACATGGCAACTTCGTTTGATTCCGTAATCGACCGACGCACTACCGATAGCGATAAATGGGATAAATACAAGGGAACAGACATTCTGCCCTTGTGGGTTGCCGACATGGATTTTGCTGCTCCGCCAAAAGTGCTCGAAGCATTAAGGCACAGGCTTGATCATGGGATTTTAGGATATACTCGAACGCCGCAGGCACTTATCGACACGGTATGTTCGCATGTGAGCACACAATATGCGTGGGATATAGATCCCGAGTGGCTTGTTTTTATTCCAGGTCTTGTATGCGGACTCAATATTACCTGCGCTGCAGTTGGGCAACCGCACACGAGTGTCCTTACTGCAATTCCGGTTTACCCACCTTTTTTCTCGGCACCCACAAATCAACATAAGCGCGTTATTACCGTTCCGCTGCAACAGACCCACAACAAATGGCATTTTGATTTTGATCTCTTTGAGAAATCTATCGCGCCCGATACGAGCTTATTTTTGCTCTGCAACCCGCATAATCCTGTGGGTCGATGTTTTACAAAAGAAGAGCTTTCGACACTCGCTAAAATCTGCGACAAACACAACATCACTATTTGTTCCGACGAAATCCACAACGAACTTATTATAGAGCCATCAGTCAAACATATTCCAATAGCCTCGCTGGATCCCGTTATTGCAGCTCGAACCATAACTCTTATTGCCCCAAGCAAAACGTATAATATTCCAGGACTGGGTGCTTCAATTGCAATAATTTCAGACCCAAAACTTCGCATGTCCTTTAAAAAAGCTATGGCAGGCATTGTTCCTCACGTCAATGCTTTGGGACTTGTTGCCGCCCTTGCTGCATATCGTGATTGTGCCGATTGGCATGCAGAGCTCGTGCGTTATTTGCGAACCAACCGTGACCTCATCAGCACAACGCTTTCATCTGTCAATGGGCTTTCTCTAAGCCATGTTGAGGCAACCTATCTTTCCTGGATTGATACCCGAGGCCTTGGCATAGCTGATCCTGTAACTTTTTTTGAGCATGCGGGCGTAGGACTTTCGGATGGTAAGGATTTTATGGGCGAAGGGTTTGTCCGCCTCAATTTTGGGTGCGCACAAAGTACGCTTGTTGAGGCATTGGATCGGATGAAAAAAGCGATCGGAAAGCTTTAATACACGTAAAATGGCGATGGCGCCATTATTTTCCAGTAAATAATTTCAGGAACTCTTCTGTATTAATTGGTTTTTGCACAAATGCAGCGCCCTGCCGCAAAAGGTGCTCTGTTTGAGCCTCGTTAGGATTTTTTCCGCAGATTACAAATCGAGTTTGAGGCCTGAGCATTCTCACATTTGCAAATATTTCTGCGCATTTTGTTGAGTCGGTTGGGGTATCCATGTCGAGAATCGCCACATCGATCTCATGATCTGCGATAAAATCGATTGCCTCAGTTGTTTGCTTTAATACTGTTAAAGCCCCACGCTGCCCAATATGGCTTATGAGTGATTTTTCGAAAAGAACTGCAAACGTATACAGCACCGCGTTAATTTTTGGTGCTACTGTCTTGAGCACTTCTGGACCCTCGCCTGCCGGCTTAGCTTTAGGCACAAATGCATGATCAGCCCATTTGGACCCAGCTTTATGGGGCATAGCTTTTATTTTATTGAGAAGTTCTTGCCGATTTCGTTCAAAATCCATAGTGTCAGCCTTTTTCTATATCTTGAATTAGTTGCAAAACCCCAGCGGTCACATCGATTATACCCCCCTCCGTAATCCGCGTCAACCCCCTCTATCTATCCTATCAAACTTTTTAGAAGCGATAGGATGTATTTTTTCTTGATGGCTAACGTGCTGGTACAGTGCATCACCTAAAGCGTATTACCACCGTGAAGTGACACAAACTAACTTTTTTCGAGGGATTACTGCATGCCAATCCGACACTTTGACCCATCATTTACTTGGGAGCGAACCCCTATCTTACAGTATAAAGAAGATGTCGGCACGCATTTTAAAGATATTACCCGGCAACTGCTCTACGAAGGCTCAGAAAATATTCCCTGTCAATTACGGTACTTCGAAATTCTTTCTGGCGGATACTCGACTTTGGAAATGCATGAACACATCCATGTGGTAATGATAATGCGGGGCAGCGGTACCATGCTTCTTGACGAGAAGATTATTACCATTGCAGCATTTGATTGCATCGAGATTCCTTCCCGTTCATGGCATCAGCTCAGGGCAACTTCCCCTGAACCGCTTGGATTTCTATGCGTAGTTTCATGTGTTCGCGATACGCCAATTCTTCCAACACAAAACGATATTGCACACCTTAAAACCGTTGTACAGGTGAGTTCATTTCTTCGCGTGTAACAACAGATACAAAAAGGCATCAAACTATGACTATCCAAAACTTCTCAGATCTCACTCCCGATGCCATCCTCGAACTTGTCGAGAATGCATATCAGATTAAGCTTACTTCACTTGTGCGAAGTCTTCCAAGCTACATCAACCGGGTTTACGAACTAAAATCATCCGATGGCGCAGGCCTTGTTGTTAAGTTTTATCGACCTAATCGCTGGACATACGTTGCAATACTCGACGAACATGCGTTCATGTTCGATTGTGAAGAAACAGAATTATCGGTTATTACACCCCTGCGACTTCCCAATGGATCTACTCTTGCTCAATCTGGCACACTCTATTTTGCGTTGTTTCCCAAAAAAGCTGGTCGACAACTTGAGATCCTCGATGGCGATTGGCAACGTATAGGTTCACTTTTAGCCCGCATGCATCTCTGCGGACAAAAACGGGTGGCAGAGCATCGGATAACAATGCACCCCTTAAAGGCAACCAGCGATGACCTTGCATTTTTATGCACTGCAATTGTGCCCGATCTTTACAAAACAACATTTCATCAGGTTGTAACTTCTATCATCCAGGTGTCGGTGCCACTGTTTGAAAAACTCGAGACCATCCGGATTCATGGAGATTGTCATCGAGGTAATATTCTCGATCGGTTGGATAACGATTTACTATTGATAGACTTCGACGATATGGCCATGGGCCCACCCATTGCTGATATCTGGCTTCTTTTGCCCGATCGCATTGCCAACTGCCCTTCGGAAATCGGTGACCTCATGCGAGGCTATGAGCGTTTTAGGAGCTTTGATAAGGCGGGTCTTTTGGCGATCGAATCTTTGCGGGCTATGAGAATGATTTACTTTTTGGCATGGTGCAGCCGTCAACGGGATGATTTTCAATTTAAAACCAATTTTCCTGAGTGGGGCAACGACACCTTTTGGCAGCGAGAAATTAACGACCTCAGAACCCAGCAGAGCGAAATACGGGATGCTGTGTCGAATAGGTATTAACGAGATTACTTAAGTTGACCGAAAGATACTTTCCCATAGGCACGCGAAAGCGCACGGGGAAGGTTCTCCAATTCCCAATCTTTGGAGCTCTCGTAGCTTGGACACGTGTTTAACACATGAATAAATTCACGTACGCCTTGTTTTTCGTTTCCATTTGCATGAATTAAGATAACCGATCCTGTTTGCGCAATTTGTCCCTTGGCAAGCCATGCATTGGTTCCCAGTGGCACAAGCCCCAATTGAATAATAGAATCGAATATCGCAGTATTTGAGATGAGCCCGGGGAATCTAAAAAATATCGAGGGAACCCAGCCTCGGGCAATCATTGCTTGCTCATTCTTGAGCACTTCGGCATGAATATTGGTTCCTTTTTCCAAAAGAAAATTTTGCTGTAAAGGAAGGTCCTTTTTTGCATAGTGGTTATACGAATGATTAACCCACGTCACTTCAATCTTCTCGTTTACAATTAAACTATCTATCCACGCTGCATCATCCTGATGATTTTCAAGCCATCTGCCGGCGACCGAAAGTGCACAGGGAATAGGCCTTTTTTGCGCTTGAGGTAAAGACACAAGAGTTTTAAATAAAATCCGATCCAGCGGCTTATGAGATGGGCACAAATCTACCGTTAGAAAAAATGATCCATAAGGTGATGGCACCGATTGCATACCAGCAAGAGCAAGCGAATGAGGCGATTGATACGCATGTATTAGTATTGCGCCATAAGGTGTATGTGCAAGGAGTTCCAAAACTTTACACAAAGGAATCGGATGAACCACGAGACTTTCGGCCGGAACAAAGTGCGTAAGACATGTTTTAGGGTTTATTGCAAAAAAGCAACCCCCGCTCCCCCGCTCAAAATGGCGTATTATAATAAGAGTATCAGGCTGGTTATTCTCGATGCCGATACCAAAATAGTGCTCATAATTGCTTATTGTTTGAGCGCTCGCTACACTGCAAGAAACGAACAAGCAGACCAAAAAAGTTCTTAGGATAATATGCATAGCACCTACTTGGTGGTAAAACTAATGATTCCAAAGATACCATCGAACTGAAGAAATTGCAAATATCGATTTCACAAAGCGGCTCAAACTGATGTGGATTAAGATTGGTAGCGCGTCGCAACCTGCTCTATTTCTGGCAAGATCTCAAAAAAGATATCCACTATTTCCGGATCAAATTTCTTACCACGTTGGCGTTTAACCTCTTCGTAAACATCCTGTTCGTTCCAAGCAGATTTATATGCTCGCGCAGACCGGAGGGCATCATACACATCTGCAAGAGATGTGATGCGAGCAAAGATAGAAATCTCTTCGCCTTTCAACCCCTCAGATTTTCCATCGAGCGAAAGCGGAAGACCTGTTTCGAGATCTATTTTACCCGGGTATCCACTCCCATCCCAACATTCATGATGCATAAGCGCAATGATTGCAGCCATATCATCGAGTTCAGATTGACTATCTACAAATAGCTTTGCCCCCAAAAATGCATGCGTCTCCATAATAGATTTTTCTTGTGGAGTAAATGCAGCCGGTTTTTTAAGAAGTAGGTCGGAGATTGCAACCTTGCCAACATCGTGCAACATAGAAGCCATACGCAACAAGTCCCGGTTTTTCTCTCGTTCCACATTCGAAATATTATGATGTACCGCCCAATGGTCATATAATTCTACTGCATAGCCTGCAACGCGATTCACATGAGCTCCGGTCTCTTTGGGATCGCGCATTTGCGCCATGAGGATCATGCGCATAAGAATGGTTCGCGTCATAGCAGCACGATTAAGTGCAGAAGCCGCGCTCAAAGCAAAATGCCTGACTAGACGTTCTGCATCGGCATCAAATGGACCAATATTTCCCTCCGAATCGATTGCATTGATTACCTGAACCACACCAAGAACATCACCCCGAAAGGTGACAAGCGGCAAAACAAGTACCGATGTAGTCTGGTATCCCGCAACACGATCGTAGGCTGGATCGAACCGATAGAGGGCATCGGCAGAAATTTCTTGCACATTGGGAACATTAATTGGTTGACGAGTACGCGCAACATGACCCGCGAGCGTATCGCTATTTACAGGAACGGATATGGCAGTATAAATTAGTTTACGACCGCGCGGCAATTGCCGTTGTTTTTTGTCGTTTTGAGCAACCCGAATTACAAGAGATTCCCCTTCGAGAACATACACTGATCCCGCGTCGGCTCGTACTAATTTGCGGGCTTCAGAAAGGATCCGCTCAAGCAAAATATCTAAATCGCCGATCATGGCCAGTTTTGCATCCAGATCCATGAGTCCACGGATTTCTTCTGCAAGAGGGTTCATCTAATAAGCCTTTTGTAAATGCTCTATAAGCGCATAAGTAGTGTACCCTGCGCTACCAAATATATGTTTATCAAGTTTTGCGGATCTTTGCACTACAACCCCCGCACGATCCACCGCAGCCATTTTTTTGACCACACGCAGATGTTTTGCGAAAGTTGCGCATGCCCCGTCGTATTAAAAATACAAGAGCACCACCAATTGCCACTACAACAAGTAGTATCTGTATCGTTTCCATAGTTATGCTCCTATGCCGAGTATTTTGCCCGTTTGATATACAAGAAAACACAAACCCCAAGCAAGCGAACAGGTAAACACGATCTCAAACCAGAGCCATTTCCAGCCTATTTCTGCCTTTATTGTTGACAACGCTGCAAAGCATGGCGCAACGATCAGCATAAAAAGCATTAAAACAAAAGCAATTAAGGGAGAAAACGACGGATCACTGCGCAATGCATGCCGCAAGGTTTCATTTTCGCCATGAGCTGTATTATCGACTTTGTAAAGAACACCAAGGGTCGCAACAACCACTTCCTTTGCTGCAAAACCCGTAATTACCGCAACGCCAAGCTTCCAGTCAAAACCCAAGGGTCGAACAACCGGCTCGATCACCGCACCAGCACGACCGGCAATACTTGCAGAAATTGCATCGGAATTTTTGAGAGTTTGGATATGATGACCAATAAGAGAATCTTGTGCCGTCAAAGACAATCCAGAAGTGGCTAAAGTACTTTGGAAAATCATTGCCTCTTTTTGATAGCGAACGGGATTATCGTGAGGCTTAGGAAATGTTGTAATTGCCCAAATAAGAATAGAAGCTGCAAGAAGAATGGTTCCCGCTTTTTTAAGATACTGTGACGTTTTATCCCACACATGCCACCCTATTCCACGAACTGTCGGCATACGATATGGCGGAAGCTCCATAACAAAGGGAGTTGCTTCACCTCGTAACACCGTTCGTCTAAAAACAAAGGCACTTGACAAAGCCAATCCAACGCCAATAAGGTACATACTCATGACAACATTGCCCGCGTTTTTAGGAAAAAAGGCAGCAGCCAACAGGACATGAACGGGCAATTTTGCCCCGCAGCTCATAAGGGGTATTACAATAACAGTAAGGATACGATCCTTTGGATTTTTAAGCGTTCTCGCTGCCATAACCGCAGGAACCGAACAACCAAAACCAATAACCATGGGTAAAAATGATTGCCCATGTAAACCAAATATGTGCAAGTATTTATCGGTAATAAAGGCAGCCCGTGCCATATAACCGCTATCTTCTAGAAATGATAGTAATACAAAGAGGATAACAATAAGCGGCACAAACGATAAAACGCCACCAACTCCACCAATAATTCCATCTGCAAGCAACGATTGTAATACTCCGGGGGGCAGCCACGCATGTACGCCATCAGCCATTGCTGCAAAGAGAACCTCAAGCCACTGCATTGGAATTTGACCTACCGTAAAGGTGATCTGAAAAATGCACCACAAAATCAAGAGGAACAATGGCAGCCCGAGTATTCGATTAATGAGAACAGTATCAATTTTTTCTGAAAGCGATTTATTTTTTTTATCAGTTCTGGTCACAGCTTCGGTAACTGCACCATGCACATACGCGTATCGTTGTTCGGTTACCACAACCCCGGCATCGCGCCCAAAATGACCTTCAATGCGTGCGATGGATTCTTCTGCTTCCTTCTTGACACGATCACCTTTAAGATGTGTCTTGATTTTCTCAAATGCATTTTTATCGTTCTCAAGCAACTTGATGCACATCCACCGCACTGGATACAAGGAGCTAAAAACTGGATCTTTCTTAATCACTCCCTCAAGCCGATTCACTTCAGTCTCAAGCTCATACCCGTAGGTTATGAAACGATCGGGCGTTGTTGCACGTTTCATTCTGTCAAAAACAGCATCCAGAAGCGCATCAAGGCCTTTGCCCTTTATTCCAATCGTCTTGACT
The DNA here is from genome assembly GCA_038247415.1 of Chitinivibrionales bacterium. Taxonomy (GTDB): domain Bacteria; phylum Fibrobacterota; class Chitinivibrionia; order Chitinivibrionales; family WJKA01; genus JBBRUX01. Next base: position 12,019 of record JBBRUX010000053.1, read on the forward strand.
ATGGGGATTCCTAAAAGCTCGCCCAGGATTTTTTCATTAACAAAAATCCCCATCCATTCAGCTTGATCTACAATGTTGAGCGCGCCAACAACCGGTATCCCTATCTCTTGAAATTGCAGGCATAAATTAAGATTACGCTCTATATTAGTTGCGTCAATAACATCGATAATAATATCTGGTTTTTCGTGAATAATAAAATCGCGCGCAATAACTTCATCGATAGAATATGCCGTTAAACTATACGTTCCTGGAAGATCATAGATAATGCACTCGATACCTTTCCAGGCGCAATGTCCTTCTTTTTTGTCTACCGTTACGCCGGCATAATTACCAACCTTTTGATGTGACCCTGTAAGCGCATTGAATATCGTTGTTTTTCCACAATTTGGATTTCCTGCAAGACCAATTCGTAATGTTTGCGGTGTACTCATAGTGTTCCTTGCGTATCAATCGAAAGCACTTCAACTCCCCGAGCTTCACTTTTTCGCAATGATACATTATAGTTCAAGATATTAACTTGCAGAGGATCACCAAAAAGCGCAGATCGGATTACTGTTCCAGCAACTCCTCTTGTAAATCCCATATCAGCAAGTCTTTTGCCAACCTCACCTCTAATCATTACTTGACACACCGTAAAAGTTTCACCATTCTTAAGATCTGCAATATTCACAATGCCTCCCGATGTTTTTCTGATACTAGTACAGTTCATGATTATTCATGCTTTTGTGCACCTACACGCATCTTCTCCCTGTAGGTCTTGCGTGTCGATACAAAAAGCTTTAAATGCGCTGGTCCAATTGTGGCCACACTTTGTTGAATCGAGAAGAAACCTCGAAAGAAATGAGATGCGATCCATGGTTGTATCTGAGATAGCATGTTCCATTCTACAGGCGGCATCAGATGCTTCTGGCTCATCTATGCATAAAACTTCTCTGAAAAACTGGGTTAAGGCAGTATGTTTATCGATTACCTGAGAAGCTTTTTCTCGTCCTTTATCTGTTAGACTAATAAGATCGTAGCGCTCATGATTGATATACCCATGCTCGGTGAGCGACGAAACAGCCCTATTTACGGAGGCACTCGCAACTTTCATCGAATCCGCAACGTCCTTAACGCGCGCCGCTCCTTTTTTAGAGGCAATGGTAAAAATGGCTTCTAAATAGTCTTCCTGACTCTCACTGAGTTGTTTTATGTTAGCCATAGCTAAAAAAATAAGCCTCGGCAAACTAAAACGCAATTTCTACAGGTTATTTCCAGCCGGTATTGATCCGCAAGCAAAAAACGTGTATGCTTCCCCTTTGATACGCAACCGCTTCATTATAACCCAGAACCTATTTTAAAGCATTACCATATTTCATTACCAAGTAGATACAAACACATGCCAGAACAATTAGTTCTCTCCGACGCCGGCCTCGCTCGCAGACTTAAACGCTATTTCCTTAAACAAGAGCATACCTTTTTAGCAATATGCCTGCCGGGATTTGAAGAGCTTTTGCGTGCCGAAATCGTAACGCTTCCTGCAGTAACCTCAACAGCTGTTATTTCGGGTGGAGTTGAGTTTACAGCACCGTTGCATACCATGTATCTTGCAAATTTTAAACTCCGCATTGCTAACCGAATTCTTTTGCGTATCGACACGTTCATGTGCCGATCATACCCAGAACTCTTTAATAAAGTCAAACGAATTTCCTGGGAGTTCTATCTTGGTTTTGCCCCCACGATCTCATTTTCTGTTTCTGCAACTATTTCCCGATTGCACCATACCGACAGCATTCAAAAAGCAGTGTTTGATGGGATCGTCGAAACCATGAAAGGTTTAGGGCAACCGGTTTCTCATGCAGATAACGCCCCCCTCTCTGTTTTTGTTCGTTTGCACGAAGATAGGGCAACCATAAGTATCGATACCAGTGGCGATCTTCTTTACAAAAGAGGCTACCGCACCACAGGTTCGGTGGCTCCCATTCGTGAAACAATGGCTGCAGCCCTCCTTACCTTATGCGACTACACTCACTACGATTGCATTCTCGATCCATTTTGTGGAAGTGGCACAATTCCTATAGAAGCTGCAATGGGGCTTTGTAACAAAGCACCCGGTCTTATGCGCACCTTTGCACATGAGCACTGGCCTTCATTTTCGGAGTCGGTGTTTAATCGGTTTAAACAAGAAATTACCGCCACAAGCCACAACAGTACGCGCACACTCATTCTCGGATCCGATCGCACTAACGAGGCACTAGCTGCCGCACGCATCAATGCGCGCGATGCGCACGTAGATACTTGTATTACCTTTGCAGAATTAGACTGCGCCGCTATTACGCAACCTTCGGACACGATCAAAACAGGCCTTATCATTACTAATCCACCCTATGGGAAACGACTTTCGAGTGAAGGTGGTTTAAAACCTTTATACACTTCTTTTGGTAAACATCTCAAGAAAACGTTTCCCGGATGGCGCTACGGAATTATTATTGCTCATCGAGACTTTTTAAAAGCAACAGGATTACGAACAGAACGAGAAATATCATTTACTCATGGAGGTTTGGACGTCGCATTTGTGATAGGAACAATTTCATAAGCACATCGGCGCGCCCAACATAGTTAACCATCATGCCAGTGATCAACACTACCATTCAAAAACCTCTCTCCGTTTCTCAATTTCGGTCTTTAATTCTTGACTATTTCAAAAATTATGGCAGAGACTTACCCTGGAGAAACACCTCCGATCCGTATCATATTCTTGTATCGGAAATAATGCTTCAGCAAACACAAGTCGAACGCGTCAAAGAAAAATATGTCACCTTTCTATATCGATTTCCAACAATTAAATCTTTGGCAACCGCTCCGCTTTCCGATGTTTTGCAGCAATGGCAAGGACTCGGCTACAACCGCCGCGCAAAAAGCTTGCGTGCATGCGCAGAAATTCTTCTCAAAGACTTCCAATGTTGCGTACCGTCTGACCCTTTGAAGCTTGTAACCCTACCTGGCATTGGCAAAGCAACTGCGGCATCCATTTCGGCATTTGCATTTAATAAACCTACCGTTTTTATCGAAACAAATATCAGGTCGGTATTTATTCATTTTTTCTTTAATAACCGATCAGATGTATCCGACACAGAGCTCTTGCCGATTGTTGCAGAAGCACTCGATACACGCAATAGTACCCGTTGGTATTCTGCTTTAATGGATTACGGCGTTTTTCTTAAAAAGCACGTACCTAATCCATCCCGCAAAAGCACTCATCATGTGAAACAATCTTCGTTTATTGGCTCAGATAGACACATTAGAGGGGGTATTATAAAAATGCTGGTTCACAGCCAAAAAGCCACAAAAAAAAACCTTATAGAAGCACTGGCCACAAGCGATGCCCGCATAACACCAATTCTTGCAGACCTTGTTAAAGAAAATCTTCTTGTCAAAACAAAATCAACCTTTTCGATTGCGTAAACTATGAAACACCTTGCAATTATCTTTGATCTCGACGGAACTCTCCTTGACACGCTCGCTGATCTAGCCAATTCAATGAACTCTGTTGTTGCAAGCATGGGATACCCAACTCACCCGACAAAACAATACAAGGCATTTGTCGGCAATGGTGTACGCACACTGGCTGCTCGGGCCCTTGGGGATGCCGCATCGGATGCTTTTGTTTTAGACCTCTGCGTGGCACGCATGCGTGAAGAATATACCAAGCAATGCCTGGCCACAACTAAGCCTTATTCTGGCATTAACGAACTCTTGCAAACTCTTGCTGTCAACGGGATCCTTCTTAACGTGCTCAGCAACAAACCCGACGCTATGACGAAATATCTTGTAACTATGCTTTTCAGCGAAATCCCCTTTTCGTGTATTGTAGGCGCACGAGAAGGCGTTCCCCATAAACCAGATCCAACCGCAGCAATCGAAATGCTGCAAACGCTCAAACTCTCGCCATCACAATGCTTGTATGTTGGAGATTCGGGTGTTGATATGCAAACGGCTGCTGCTGCGGGATTAACCAGCGTTGGTGTTGAGTGGGGATTTAGAACCAAAGCAGAATTGGTTGATAATGGAGCGACTTATTGCATTAGTGAACCAAAAGAATTGCTTGGCATTGTAGGATTGTAATCATTACCATAATAAACATCTTCAATTTTGATAAGCGCCAATCTAATTCAGAAATCGATCTCACACACATTAAAAACAGCGCCCCGTAATGTGCTTTGCGCATGGTCGAGCTTCACAGCACTGATAGCATATTTCGTTAGTTAGTTTTTTATCATTGAAAAAATCCAGGATATTGTCGATGCTTGTTTGGGTAATTGCCATGAGAGCTTCACTGGTAAAGAACGCCTGATGTGACGTGATGATCACATTAGGAAATGTCATCAATCGAGCTAACACGTCATCGGTAAGAATCTCTGTCGAATTATCTTCAAAGAAATATTCGCTCTCCTCTTCGTAAACATCAAGCCCCGCAGCCCCAACTTTTGCAGATTTAAGCCCGTCAACAAGATCTGGTGAGTTGATAAGCTTTCCCCTACCGGTATTTATAATCATAACGCCATTTTTCATCTGCGAAATTGTTGTGGCATTAATCATATGCAGTGTCTCTTTGGTAAGAGGACAATGCAACGAAATTATATCAGATTCTCGATAGATGGTATCGAGTGCCTCGTAGGAACATCCAGTCTGTTTTGCAAAGTCGGGATCGGGATGCACGTCGTAGACAAATACCTTCATGCCAAAACCGATGAGTATTCGTGCGAGTACTTTTCCTATTCTGCCCGTTCCAATTATACCTGCAGTTTTTCCAGAAAGATCAAATCCCATTAACCCCGAAATTGAAAAATTCATTTCGCGCGTACGATTATAGGCTTTATGCGTTTTACGATTTAATGCAAGAATTAAAGCGACCGCATATTCTGCAACAGCATAAGGGGAATAAGCAGGCACTCTCACTACATGAATTTTTCCAAAAACAGCTTTAAGATCTACATTGTTATACCCGGCACAACGAAGCACAATGAGTTTGATACCATTTTTAGCAAGGGCCTCAACCACAACGGCCGAAATGCTATCATTTACAAAAACGCAAATTGCATCAAACCCTTCGGTAAGTCGAACGGTGTCCTTATCCAGATGGGGCTCAAAGTAGACAAATTCGATTGATTCATGTACATTAGCCCGATCGAAGTACTCGCGATCGTAGGGTTTTGCATCAAAAAAAGCACATTTAATCATGACATGCATCCTTAGTATTGCAAAAATTTGCTTTATAACGGCGCAGGAAAATTATTGACAATTTTTTGTGGATTCATAAGTAAATGTGCGTACTGAGCCCGTGTATATGCCCAAGGATCGGATGAATTCTTGGCGTTGAGAATGGCCCTGAAATCGTCGAGTTTTGTATAGTTATTCTCCGACATCCACCCCTGCAACTCTTCTAAAATTTTCCCGACAACCGATGACCCGTTTTTATACAGCGTGCTTACAATTTGCACTGCAGCAGCACCAGATAAAATCATTTTAATGACATCATGCGCATCAAATATCCCTGTAGACGCGCACACGTTTCCGTTTACTGTTCCCGAAAGCAGACCGACATAGCGCAATGCCATACGGTGATCGGCCGGGGAACTCAAATTAAAAGGGAAAATATGCTTCTTTTGAACAACATCAATTTCTGGCTGAAAATACCGATTAAAGAGAACAAATCCAAAACTACCGACACTATCAATTCGATGAATAAAATTAAGTGGATTTGTGTACGTGGAGCTAAGCTTTACAGATACAGGAATTTTTATTGACTCACGAATAGATTTTAAGAGCGCAATTTGAAATTCTTCAAGAGATGCGGCAGTATCGGAAAACCGTTTTGGCGAGTCGTATAGGTTAAGCTCTATGCCATCTACACCAGTTTGCTCAAGCAAGCGCGCATATTCAATAAAACTCTGCGGGGTTTCTGCATTGACACTTGCGATAAGGGGTATATCAAGACTCTCTTTGGCTTTTCGCACAAGCATAAGATGATTTTTGGGCCCTGCATGTTCATTATGAGGATACACCGATGTTATTTCTGGTGATCGGTTGTCATATTTAACTTCATCTTCATCCATTTTAAGGCGTTCGAGCTGAATCTCTTCTTCTAAAAGAGATTTAAATACTATTGCACCAACCCCTGCATCTTCGAGCTTTTTTATTGAATCGAGAGTACCAGTTAAACCAGAAGCGCCTGCGATTATTGGATTTTTGAGTTTAATCCCCATAAATTGTGTGCTTACATCTAACATTCTATCCTCTTTTCTCAAATTGCAAAGTTTTTGAATCTTTCTTCATTATCGTAGCTATCAGCAAAGCGGTATGAGGCAAGGTAGCTGATCTCCGCAGCTCCGTATTCAGAAAAAATGCTATGTTTCACCCTTAAAAGCTCATATTTTTGAGCTAACTTCCCTCGAATTGGCTTGAAGCATCTAACATCCACTTTTTAATTTTTTCTTAAAATCAAATGCATTCCTTAATATAAAGCGAATTTCATGCCAATCCAAATACTTTCATGCATGAATAGTGGCAGCCAACACGCCTCATCGTAGGAGAATACATACTAATCGAAACATACCAGAAGCTTTGAGGGGAAGGTTATTTCGCTTAAAAAAAAGGGAAATTTACACTCGATAGAGCGAATGGCCCCATGCTGCATCCAGAAAAACAATACAGCATGAGCACAAGATAAAGATCAGAGGAATTACCCGATACTAATTTCAAGGATTTTATATCCAAGGACACCACGCGGCACCTGTATCTCGACAGTATCGCCAACTTTTTTGCCAAGTAATGCTTTACCAATTGGAGAAGCAACAGAAATTTTTTCGTCGGTTGAACCTGCGTCAAATTCCGAAACAACATGAAAAGTTTCCGGCTCAAGGGTTTTAGAATCTTCGACTACTACTTTCATGCCGATAATAATTTTATCGGTACGCATGTTGTTTTTGTCAATAATCTGAGAACGCGCAATTTTATCGTTGAGTACAAGAATATAGCCTTCAATCCAGCCTAAGCGTTCACGAGCTGCGTGATAATCGGCATTTTCCTTGAGATCACCATTGCTCCGCGCCCATGCGATGCGCGCAATGACTTCTGGCTTTTCTTTAATAAGCCCTTCGAGATCTGCTTTGAGCTTGTCTAGATTTTCTTGAGTCACTAAAATGCTATTATTCATGCTTAAACTCACCTGCACACAAAAGTTTGAATGATATAAGTAATCTGATATTAGTATTATATAATACATCAATCCGCATCAAAAATCGGCCCTTTTGGAGGATTTTTTTTTATCCGAGGCTTCACTTCCTTCGATTGTGGTGTCGTACCTGACTAACTATTACTCTGAAAAATAAACAGAACTATTTCCATAACACGTAAGACCTTAGGACGGCTTTTTTCTAAGATTGCATCCTTCTCTTAAGCCCAAACCCGATATATTTTAGCTAACTTACGCATACATGACAAAGTTTTTTTACTATCAATTTTAATTTTTTCACCTTCCCCGAAAGGATCTTTCTGATGAAAAAAATCCCTCTTCTGCATTCGTTGATTGCATGTATTGTTTTGTTACCCATTGCAGTTTGCGCCCAGGGCATAGGCGGCGAGTGTAGCCCAAATGCCTTACGAGATGTTCAGCAATATAATTTTGCAATCCATATTCTTGCGATGCTGCTTGTTGGTTTTGGTTTTCTTATGGTGTTCGTTCGTCAATACGGTTATAGCGCGCTTACCGGCACATACCTTGTTGTTGCTGCGGGTATTCCTCTCTATATAGGTTTACGCAGCATAGGCATACTTTCTGCCGAACCAGTTGATGCGCATACTATTAAGGCCCTGCTCTTGGCTGAATTTGCCGTTGCATCGGCACTCATTGCAGCTGGAGCGGTACTTGGTCGGGTTCGCTTATATCAATATGCAATTCTTGCAATCATCATGATTCCCCTATATATGATCAACGAGCACCTTGTCCTTGATGGCGGACTTGCTGTTACGCGCGGTTTTGTTGATTCAGCAGGATCGGTTATCATTCACGCTTTTGGTGCGTATTTTGGACTAGGCCTTGCGGTAGCACTCACAAGCCAAAAACAACGTACAACCGATATTCCTTCGGACACTACTTCAAACCGATTCTCGATGGTTGGAGCATTGGTGCTATGGCTTTTTTGGCCAAGCTTTTGCAGTGCGGTGGTTCCCATGGAACAATGTGCAGCAACAGCCATCAACACTATTTTAGCACTCTGCGGAGCAACTGCAGCAACCTACCTTTGCAGCATGCTCTTTTCTAAAGGGAAAGTTCTCATTGGTGATATTGCAAATGCAGCCCTTGCGGGTGGAGTTGCCATTGGTGCAACCTGTAACGTTGTAAATGCGCCAACAGCGCTCTTGATTGGTGCGATAGCCGGCGCGCTCTGCGTGTTAGGATATGCCATTATTCAATCTCGGCTTCAAAAGCTTTTTAAAATTGTTGACACATGCGGCGTGCACAATCTTCATGGAATGCCTGGCCTTTTTGGTGGATTAATTGCGATACTTGTTGTTCCTGGAATTGCCAAAGCGCAACTTGCCGGCATTGGCATTACCGTGGTACTAGCACTCGTTGGTGGAGTTGTGAGCGGGTTTATTATTAAAGCAACCGGCAAAAAAGAGATCGTTTACGAAGATGCCGATGAATTTGCAAATTCTCAAGGCTAATTCTAAAAGCGTAAACAATGCTCTATGAACAAAGGGCCGCGATAGCAATCCTATCGCGGCCCTTTTAATTTTGTATGTTTATAAAACCGTGCGCAATAAACTTACGCGCGCTTCATGTGTTCTCTTTATAAACAAGATCGATTGCCAGCCCTGCGGCAAGCAAAAGCATTGTTTTTGCAGGATTGGATTCGCTACCGGTAAGAGAAATCATGTAATTATCGGCAGAGGTAAATAATTCTTTGCCAAGACCAGCCCATTTTTTGGTAACAGTCCCGATTTCTTTACCGAGGGCATCGATAAATTTAAAATTCCACCCTTTCCAATCTCCCTTAACTTCAGCAATCTGTTTATCGTTTGTGTCGTACACAAAAAAGCCACCACCCAGCGAAAAAAGCTTGCTCTTAAGGTAACCAACAACAACGCCTTGACTATTAAGGACTTGTACTTTAGCTCTTAAAATTTGCGGGCCTTTTTTGATGTAAAAAAGAGTTATGCCATGAGGGTCGTTAATAGCAATGGAACTTGGCAAAAGTTGCTTAGAAACCAAAAGCCGCAAAAGCTTAAAGAGCATATTATTTGTTTCGAGGGCTTGTCCTACTTTTTGTCCTGTTGCAGGATCCAAGATGTCGTAAGTGTCCGACAGTCGTAAAAAGCTCACCTGTTCTTTAACTAAAAGTGTAGAGAGTGAAAGCACGCGGAACTCCTGACAAAAGGTTTGTAAAAAAAATCTTTTAAACTATCGTGAACGGCTGTGTTTAATCTCCCAGAGCATATCGAGGTAAAGTCTTTCGACTTTTGTTTTTGCCCAAGGAGTACGCCTTAAAAACTTAAGACTTGACGCAACGCTAGGATCATTCAAAAAGCACTTAACGGGGATTCTATCTCCCAAAGCTTCCCATCCAAAAAAGGCCACCAATTCGGTGAGCATAGCCTCCAGGGTCACACCATGGAGCGGGTCTTTAGATTTAAGCGGTTCCGCAGTCATTCGTTATTTTCTCCGCATACCCGACCAACTTCACCAGATGCAAGACGAACCTTGATTCCGCGAGAATGAACCGATGACTTCGTAAGAAGGGCGCTCACAACACCCTTGGTTATTGCACCACTGCGCTGGTCTTTTTTCTGGATGATCAATACTCTTTGGCCCGGATATATTTCCGAGCGAGTGGTCCCATTCATAGATTAGCTTTCTAGCGTCTAAAATCCTTAACGAGACTTCTTGACTTTTTTCTTCTTTTTTTCCCTAAGCCACTCTTCGTGTTCGTTGATGAGATCTTGAGCACTTTTATCTTTTTTAAATAATTCGATGGTATGCTGATAGTCGTTTTTGTCTACTTTGAGAACCTCGATATTTTTATGCAAAAGTTCCTGAATGGCATCGAGCGTTCCTTTTTCTTCGGTGCTTGCAAAAGAAATAGCACTCCCTTTGCGCACTCCCCTACCCGTTCTACCTATACGATGAACATAATTCTCTGGCTTTTCTGGCAGATCATAGTTTATCACAAAGTCAACATCGGGAATATCGATACCTCGAGCACTCACATCGGTTGCAATAAGCGTTAGGCATCTTCCCGATCTAAAATCAACCATGACTTGGGTACGATCTTTTTGTTCTTTTTCTCCATGAATAGAGAGTGTTGCGATATTAGCCCTCTCCATCGCCTTAACAACGCGCTCGGCACGAACTCGGGTTCTTACAAATACGATAATTTTTGTTTTAGGATGATCGGCAATAAAGCGCTCAAGAAAAAAGCGTTTATCATCTGCCTCTACATACATAACAAAATGAGAAATATTTTTTGACACAGGGTCATCGGGCGAAATCTGATAGCGGATAGCGGTGCTATTTACCTGAGAGAATGCTAGTTTTTTAATTTCGGGATTAATAGTAGCCGAGAAAAAGAGTGTCTGATGTTTTGATACGAGCATTTTTTTGATATACTTAATATCTTCGATAAACCCTAAATCGAGCATATGGTCGGCTTCATCGAGCACAAGCGTGCTAACCCCAGAAAGTTTAATGTGCCCCTGATGAATAAGATCAAACATCCGCCCCGGGGTTGCAATGAGGATATCTAATCCATCCTGTAAATTACGAATTTGATAGTCCTGCTCAACCCCACCCGTGAGAGCAAACACCTTAACTTTTGTATGATGAGCAAGCTTATTAAAGACTTCTCCTATTTGTAAAGTAAGCTCCCGCGTGGGCACGAGCACGATGCATTTGATTCCTAAAGACCGCCTGCTTGTTTTATATCCATGAATTTTATCGATAATGGGGATGGCGAATGCTGCGGTTTTCCCGGTTCCAGTTTGTGCAATGGCAAGAACGTCTTCGCCTTTGAGAATAGAAGGAATTGCCTTAAACTGGATATCGGTAGGACGAATAAAACCAAGCGTTGCAAGGTTTTCTTTAATATCACTGGAGATATTATAATCTTCGAATTTCATGTAACCCCATTTTAATAAGATGATGCTTAGTCAAATATACTTTAAATGAGGTATAAAAGGGATATGTCGGCTATTTATTAGCCATTATGCAACAATATAGAAATTATCGTATCTTGTTGTATTTATTCGTACCGCCGCGCCTCAGCCCTAAACGTATGATCTTTTTTGAGATGATGTGCCCGAGCATTAAGAATAAAACCGGCGAACACGAGAGGCATCGCCAGAAGGCAGATAAAGAGGCTGCTTGCATATCTCATCATTTTAGATTCCACCTTTCACATAATGTCAATAAAAACTTTTGCAGGGCACTGTGGGGCCGAACAATTGCGGCTATTTTGTATGCTTCAAGAGCAGAAAGAGCTTTGTGCGCAGCAGCCACAATATGCATTCCTACTTCAACGGCATGTTTTTCCAAGCGCGTTCCATGCCATAACAGTCCCAAATATGCACCACATTGCGTGCCATTAATATATATAGCCGTGTCAAGGGATTGGCACAATGCTCGTTTATAGTGGAAACGGAAACTTCAAACAAGACGCTCATCAGTTTCGTCTTCAATACGAACTTCTATGGTATTCTTATTTTCTTGCTTTGTGAAGATTAGGAATTCGGCGGTGCTGTTGCGGATTTGGAGTTTTTTGGTATTCATGCGTAACCTCACTGTCAGAACACGATTTCGGGATTACTGGACGGGCAGGATTGGGAGTCACCAAGCTCTTATTGTAAACTCGTTTGAATTCAAGGCTCTTTGTGCCGAAGTTGATGAGCAGGCCATCTGCGATGTTATATGCTTCGCAATAGTTAATGGCTTGTGCTTTGTGAACATCTTCAAGTTTTTCAACTGCTTTCAACTCAACCATTATGGCATTTTGGACAAAAAAATCAACCCTGTGCGTTCCAATGTGCATCTCACGATAGAATATCGGCATTTCCTTTTCGCGCTCAAATGTGAGCCCCTGAAACTGCATCTCAATTGCCAATGCCCGCTGGTAAATCACTTCCTGAAAGCCGCTCCCAAGAGAAGAGTGAACCGCCATTGCGACCGGCTGTAGCCCGCAGTCCAATAGCGCTGGTTTTAGCAACCCATTCTTTTACACTGATTTTGTAGCTATTTAAACCAGCCTGACCTTTAATTATGGCGAATTCGCCATAATTAAAATCCGGGTTATGAATCTGTTCCCAAATACCCAAAAGCTCAACGGTATTACGATTGCGGAGCCAATCGGATATAAAAAAATCGCCATCTTTGGCCTTAAGCATGTCTGTTAATGAAATAAAATCTTCATCGTTGACAGACATAATATTTATTTCAACGCCTTTAACGATAATTTTACTCATACCAGACCTCACCCTGAGCCTGTCGAAGGGTTCACCTTCTTCAAATTCTCCAAAATCACTTTATTCAATTTCTCCTCTTCCTTCAGTTGTTCCTCAAACTCCTTCTTCAGCCCCGTAAACCGTTCCTTAAAATCAAAATCCTCCTCATCATCCGGCAACCCGACATATCGCCCGGGTGTAAGCACATAATCCAACTCTTTCACTCTCTGGACACTGGCAGAATTACAAAACCCTTTGACATCTTCGTATTTGCTTTTTACCTTCCGGGTCTGCGCCTTTGTA
>JBBRUX010000054.1:0-24174 GCA_038247415.1 Chitinivibrionales bacterium
ATGGCTACTGGTATAAAAATAAACACTGTTACCATTTGCATCGACTTGGACTTTTCGCACATAAGCGTTTGTTGCACTGCCAGCAAATGTAGCCATTACAGAAGTAAATATAAAGCTAAATACCAAAATTAATTTTAGGTTTTTCAATTTTTATCTCCATTCCAATGGGCCGCTGTGCGGCGGCTGCAAAAAGTTATAAGTAATCTCGCGCTGCATGGCGCGTTCTCCCCGGCCGTCTGCACAATTGGCCTTATTGAACCTTATGTTTGAAAAAAAACTGGAATCAAATTGACTTTGCGAAGAGTCGCTTCCCATGCTTCTTAATAATCATATTAATCTCATCTTTCGTGAAGTCCATTTGTGGTTGAATTTGTCGCAATTGGTATTCACCTTCATCAATTTTATATACCCATATTCGGAATATCTTGTCAGGTCTATGTTTGAAGATTATTAAGCCATTTATCCCCCCAAATTGTCCTGGCCATATATGTATGACTGAAAAGGAATCAGCATAGTAAGCGACACATGTTGTATCCTGGATTAAATGATCCCCGAAATTGACATTAACATTTTTTAAGCTATCTCGCCATAAAGTTCCCGATAAATACTTTGTCAATTCGCTTCGAATTCCCATTACATAAGGGTTTGAATAGATATCGACATAGTTCCTGCTCTTTAGACTTATCTCAACTTGAAAACTATCATCCGTAGCAAACAAATCAGAAACACACCATAGAATGCAAAGTACAAAAATAAAGCGCATATTATTTCGGCTCATCAATTAGTATGTGCTTGCCACCTTTCGTGGTGATCCAATGGCCATCACCGCTATCTGGCTTTATTTCAGTTGATCCCTTATCCTTGTCCTTTTCCGATGCATCTGATTTTTGTTGGAATTCGTTCTCGTAGTTCTCTGTCATATCCACGTAGTTGGTTATTTCTTTTACTTTGGCATCCGAAGCACCGGCTGCTTTAAGGAATTCCTTGACATCGCTCCATTTCGCAGGGTTTTTATCCGCGGCTTGAGCTAATGCTTGAGCCTTTGCAATTCTCCCCTCACCAGCATTATTTGCTGCCAGAACGAACTTTGTGCGCTCGTCAAGATTCGTGACGGGAATGGTTTTCAGACCTGAACCGAGGTTTTTTTCTTCTGTGAAGAATCCGTTGAGTTTTTTCAAGTATTTGGCTTCTGCTACAACGGCTGCATCGATATCGAAGCGCTGATCATCCTTGGTGGTAACAGTCAGCGAATCACTATCATCAAACTCTCGAGATCCGCGCTCCAAAGCCTCCTGTTTGTGCTTGTCCTCTTTTTCTATCCATGCATCAACATTTGGCTTCTTTGGTTTCGGTTTGGGCTTCGCCTTCGCCTTGCTCTTTGACTTTGTGGTACTGTTGCTTGCTATGGTGCTTCCATTCTTGACAGAAGCCATAGAATCATCTCCTGATTTAGTGTAAGATTGTGGTGTTTAGTTTATTTGAATCAGTTCCTATCATTTTTCCATTACAATGCGCCGCTGTGCAGCAAGTGTCTATAATAAATCGATTAATCCGTTCATCACACTCTGTAAGCACAATTTATTTATTGGACTGCTTATTACAATTGACCTAAACAAGGCCATGTGCGCGTTGAATCGATTACTATTAAACCTTTTTCCTGCGCTAAAAAAAGGCTATAGTTCTTTAATTCAAAACACATTTTTACATTGTCGCCTTCGATATTTAGGATTTCACAATAAGTATCGAAATAGCATAGACAATCTAAATTGCTATTCCCATTATCATGTTCTTCAAAGACATATCTATTACCATCCTGTATAACAATCATTTGCAATTTCGCTCCGCAATTTTGCTTATTGCGGGTATGAAAAAACGATAATACTTTGTTTGAAGCATTATATTGCCACCGCAATTTTTCCGCACCACAATAATCCAGTGTGTCTTGTTTATAATCCAACGGCTTTGCTTTTGGCAAGGTTTTAAATCCTTCACAGGCGCTCAATATTGCGTTATTTGAAATCACTTCCTTTGTTCGATTTGGAGAGCTACAAAGCCAAAAGAGAGGTAAGAGATAAATCAATTTATTCATTAGTCTTTCCCCCGGTTTCTCGGATCATGTGACTTCAAAAGGCGCTTTAGCGAATGCCATTGAGAAGCTCGTGACGCTCGAATTTGTCAAAGCGAGGTTCATCTCAGCAAGTGCTTTGACAAGTACTTCAGTTGTCGGTTTGTCTTTGAAAACATTCGGATACTCCTCAACGAATTGTCGTGCACCTGTGGTATAAGCAAGTAAGACAGTAACTTTTTCTGCTGATTGAACTTGACATGTAAAGGAGCCTGCCGATATTGCTACGTAAAGCATTTTGCATATTAGTTTACTCATTCTTTCCCCTCCCACCTTGGATTCGTGGAATTAGGAGTCATTTCTAGAACCATGTGTTTGTTTTCGCTCAAAGGTGAAATCTGCATCGTCATTTTAGTGCCAGGTATGGGAAAGGCGCCATGAACACCCCGCTTAGAAAGTGTGACAATAAATTTATTGATAGTATCATTGCCAATATGGCACCAAATAATTTGAGTTCCGGATGAAACAGAATCTTTCGTTATTATGTATTCAGGCGAATCCAAATCGAGAATTTTATCAACTACCACATTAAGGTTTTGTCCCTCAGATGTTTCTATCTGAAAAAGCACGGAATCTATACCGGAACTTAGGAAAAGATCCGATTTCCCTTTTCGTTTCTCTAATCTGGTTGGGTTTATCTTATTTTTTAGGCTATCAACATCAAGAATCCCAAATCTCTGCTTATGAATTATTGCCATTTCCTTAAGACCTTTTAGGTCTGTCTTATCCTTATCGGTTTTCCCTAGCCTGCTGATTGAGTCTGGATTCAATTCTCTAAAAGTTTGATGGCCCCTTCTAGGTTCACTAGAAAGAACTATCGATGCGAATATGAAAATTATTAAAACGACTTTTCCAAGGCAACTTCCTAGCGGCCAATGCTTAAAATGCATATTTGTCCCTTTTTACTAATGAATTTTTGATCTACTTTATTGCTAAATGTGTTGTCTTATATAGTTCGTATTTCCGCAAAATATTTAGTAGAAAGCCTTGTTTATCGCAACCAGCAGCAATTCGGACAAGACTTCCGCTTGCCTTTTTACTAAACCCCTTGGGCACATAGCACTCTTATTTTTTGTTAATTGTATCCATCTTTTAGCAACCATGTTATTGTAAATCTAATTCCCCCCTAACATTCCCCTAACAATCTGCCACTGCAAATTGAACTTCACGCACACGGCTTTACAGCCTAAAATTCGATCTCCTTAAAGCAATATACTTCCGGTATTACCCAACTCCTAGAACTTTCTTTAAATATTTGCCCTTCTTTTAAGGCTCAAAGCCAAAAAAAAGCATCCCTAAAAAGCATGCTCAATAAATTGATGATTGGCATTCTAAAAGTTTGTGCTGCGCGTCACACTATGCGAAATATTTTTTAGTGGGGATGTAAACTGCAAGTTGCCAAATGGGAGTAGTTAGAGGGGATCACTGCAACCCTGTCTTAACACTTCTGCACTGAGGTCATTAATTAATCTTATCCCAGGCAAACGCAGAATCGGTGCAAAAAAAATCCATGCTTCTTGCCTCTCATAATTAGGGGGTACTTAGAAAATCCAGAGCCGAAATTCCTGGGCTATTTTTGTTTCTATCTTGTAAATATTGCTTTTATTGCCAAATAAGATTTGGGCTAGCCTTGCTCGATCAGCTTATTGGAAATCCTGCAGCCAGCAGAATCGTACAAGAGCATTATTGGCCAGGCTTTTCAATTAAAGCTTTAATCTCCTTATCCAACCTGCCCCATATCGGTGAACATGAGCCATGCATCCCGCAAGGATCAAACCTGGACCCGCGACTACAATATCCTATCTTCGACAGCCGTATATTTTTTTGATATAAGCATTCAAATTGATTGCGCTGAATTATAGCGATAAAAGTATAGTTCTAGGATTGGTTTGTGCCTTAGTTTAAGCAATTAAGGCGCGGCTTTATTTTTTAATATACAGCAAGTGTATTAATTTCATAAATTTAGTAATATTTCAAATATTTTTACACTATTGCAAATGAAAAACTCTTTACTCTATATTAATTACTACAATATTTACATGAAACTTCAAGACTATGGAACCATGTATGTTTGTATATCATAAGCACCAAGACGGTCTTGGTAACGAATGCATTTTAACCCCATGAGAGTGGTATGAATCTTCAAAAACCTATCGAGACGCATGAATTTGATGTGGTAATTGTTGGGGCAGGCGGAGCTGGTTTGTATGCTGCGCTTGAAGCAGGTCGATCTTCAAAAAAAATTGCCGTGCTCTCCAAGATTTACCCTGTTCGAAGTCACACCGGTGCCGCACAAGGCGGAATAAGCGCTGCACTTGGTACCGTAGAAGAAGATCATCCAGAATGGCATGCATTTGATACTATAAAAGGAGGCGACTACCTTGTTGATCAAGATGCTGCCTTTATTCTTGCAGAAGATGCTATTCGCGCAGTATACGACCTCGAAAATCGGGGGCTTCCTTTTAATAGAACCCCAGAGGGAAAAATCGACCAACGCAGATTTGGTGGACACACCAGAAATTTTGGTGAAGCTCCCGTACGTCGGGCGTGCTATGCGGCAGATCGTACCGGCCACATGATTTTGCAAACACTCTATCAACAGTGCATTAAAAACCATGTTTCTTTCTTTAATGAGTTTCATAGTATCGACATTCTCATTGACAACGGTCAATGTAATGGCGTCATTGCTCTAGAATTGTCAACAGGAACCCTCCACGTGTTTCGAAGTAAAGCGGTTCTCCTTGCAACCGGCGGATTTGGTAGAATGTTTAAAACAACCTCTAATGCTCATGCAAACACCGGAGACGGCCCTGCTGTTGCAGCTCGGCGCGGAGTTCCTTTACAAGATATGGAATTCTTTCAATTTCATCCAACTGGCATTCGCGCAATGGGTATCCTCATTACAGAAGCGGTGCGAGGCGAAGGCGGAATTCTGCGCAATAAAACAGGCGAACGATTTATGGAACGGTATGCACCAACACTTTTAGATCTTGCTCCCCGCGATATGATTTCTCGCGCTATTGTTTTGGAACTTCGTGCAGGCAATGGGATGCTAGGCACTGGCGCAGCCGACGATTATATCAACCTCGACGCTTCGCATTTAGGTAAAGAAGTGGTATCTAAAAAGCTTCCCGATATCGAAGATTTCTGCAAAACCTATTTAAGTATCGATCCTGCCCAAACTCCTATACCCATTCAACCAACAGCGCATTATGCTATGGGTGGAACACCAACAGACAACTGGGGGCGCGTTCTTCTTGACGAAAAAGGTACTGTTTGTCATGGGTTATATGCAGCCGGGGAATGTGCCTGCGTATCGGTACATGGGGCAAACCGGCTTGGAACTAATAGTTTGGTTGATCTCGTCGTGTTTGGAAGACGCGCAGGACAACACATTGCCGATTTTCTCCCCAATGCCAATGCACCGATTGCCAAATCAATCGACCTAGACAATGCAAAATCACAGCTTTCTGCACTTGTAAACTCCTCGGGTTCCGAAACAACAAGCGTCGTGCGCGACGAAATGCAATCAGTCATGATGGAAAAAGTTGGCATTTACCGCAATGCCGCAGATATGGCGGCAGCAGTTGACAAGATTGTCGAATTGCGCGAAAGATCTAAATCTATTCGCGTTGCAGACACCAATACGAAATTTAACACAGAGGTTCTGGAAGCTCTTGAACTTAAAAACCTACTCGATCTTGCTCTGGTGACCGCCACCTGCGCGCTTGACCGTACCGAAAGCCGAGGCGGACATGCCCGCGAAGATTTTCCCGATCGTGATGATGGGAAATTTCTCAAGCATACCGTTGCTACTCTTACAAACGATACGGTATCACAAAAGAGCAAGCCCGTTGTCATTACACAATTTAAGCCCAAAGCGCGCATATACTAAGAGGGAACATTATCATGAACATTTTACTTCGTATCAAACGCATGAATCCTGAAACAGATACGGCTCCGTATTTTCAAGAATTTACAATCGATGTAGCGCCTTCCGATAGAATTCTTGATGTTTTACTTCTTGTCAAAAACACATTCGACTCTACCCTTGCGGTGCGTAAAAGCTGTGCCCATGGCGTATGTGGCTCCGATGCCATGATCATTAATGGCGTAGAATGTCTGGCATGTAAAACACTGGTAAAAGATGTTGCCACCGAAGAAAATGCCACGGTATCTGTTGAACCGCTCAAATCGCTTCCCGTACAACGCGATCTGATGGTCGATCAGAAAGCCTTTTTCGATAAATACATCTCTGTCAACCCATTTCTTATGAGAAAAGATGTCCCCAAATCGGGAGAAATCATACAAACGCCTGCGGAGCATGCGAAGTTCGACGACCCAACAAAATGCATTTTGTGTGGATCATGCTATTCGGCCTGCCCAATAGTAGAGCATAAAAATCCCGACTTCATAGGACCTGCAGCATCTATTCAAGCAGCGCGGTTTGTATTTGACAGCCGGGATACCGATACCCAAAACCGACTTGCAGCGCTTGATACCCCCAATGGGGTTTCTGCCTGCGACAACCATTTTAATTGTACCAAAGTTTGTCCACGAGGAATCAAAATAACCAAATTGATAAACGAAACAAAGAGGGCGCTTAAGGCTTCAAAAACATAATAGTTTTTCGAGAGGATTAAAGCTGGCGACTTCACAGCGAAGGAGACACTTATCAAGATCCACGAATATCAGGCGCGCGAGCTGCTTTTTGCAGGCGGCATCGCAGTACCCCGCGGAATTGTTGCAGCCACCGGGGAACAAGCTCGACAAGCAGCAGAGAAAATAGGTTTTCCGGTTGTCATAAAAGCACAGGTGCTATCAGGTGGTAGAGGAAAAGCGGGCGGCGTTAAAAAGGCTTCTACCCCACAGGAAGCGCTCGACGTCGCCACAAAAATTCTCGGCCTCACAATTCAAGGTTTTCCTGTTGAATCGGTTCTGGTTGTTGAGGCAGTAAGCATTAAGAAAGAGTTTTACCTAAGCTTTACTATTAATCGATTCGAAAAATGCATCGAATGCATTTTGAGCGCTTCGGGCGGGATAGACATAGAAGAAGTTGGCACAACAAATCCCGAAAAAATTTTACATCTTTCCATAATCAGCAAGCCCCCTGTCGACAATAAACCTCTTGCTCAAATGCTTAAAGCTGTTTTTGTAGAATATGATATTATTAGTCAAGCCGATGATATTCTGCAAAAGCTATATCGGGTTTTTTACGAATCCGATTGTACGCTTGCAGAAATTAACCCCCTCATTCTTACAGCAGACAACAAACTTATTGCTGCCGACGCAAAAATGGTTTTTGACGATAATGCTCTTTACAAACACCCCGATATCGAAACGTTACGAACCAAAGAAGAATATAGTGTCGATGAAATTGCAGCACTTAACGCTCATCTCAGTTTTGTAAGCCTCGATGGCACAATTGGTTGCATGGTCAATGGAGCCGGACTCGCAATGGCAACCCTCGATCTTATTAAACTTGCCGGTGGCACACCTGCAAACTTTCTTGATGTTGGGGGAAGTTCTAATCCAGAAAAAGTATACCAGGCATTAAGCATTATCCTTGCCAATAAAAAAGTGCGATCTATACTTATTAATATTTTTGGCGGCATTACTCGCTGCGATGATATTGCCACCGGTATTTTGCAAGCTCGCTCAAAGCTAGATATTACAGTACCAATGGTCATTCGTCTCACCGGCACCAACGAAGATCGTGGAAGAAAGCTTCTTACCGATGCCGGTCTTTCGGTGGCAACCGATATGACAGAAGCTGTTCGTCTCGCAGTTTCACAGCAAGGGAGAGCATCATGAGTATTCTTATCGATAAGAACACACGCGTTATTGTTCAGGGCATCACAGGTCGCGATGGTTCTTTTCATACTTTGTCAATGATTAAAGATGGCACCCAGGTAGTTGGCGGCGTAACACCGGGTAAAGGGGGACAAACCGTAGAGGGCGTTCCTGTCTTTAACACCGTAGTCCAAGCAGTTGAAGCTACGCAAGCAAACTGTTCTGTGATTTTTGTACCTGCCCCACGTGCCACCGGAGCAATTCGCGAAGCAGCCGATGCTAAGGTTCCTCTTATTATTTGTATCACCGAAGGCGTCCCGGGTATTGAGATGATAGAAAATTACCGCTATGTCAAAGAAGCTGGGGTTCGGCTCATTGGTCCTAATTGTCCAGGCCTCATTTCCCCAGGACTCAGTAAAGTTGGTATTATGCCCGGCCCCATTCATAAACCCGGGGCCATAGGCGTTATTTCCCGTTCGGGCACGCTTACCTACGAAATTGTACACAACCTCACTCAAGCAGGGTATGGTCAGTCAACCTGTATTGGTATTGGCGGCGATCCGATTGTTGGGACAAGCTTTATCGACCTCCTTACGATGTTCGAAAAAGATCCTCAAACAAGTGCGGTTGTTCTCATTGGAGAAATTGGCGGACGCGACGAAGAAGATGCCGCTCACTTTATTAAAACTTCCATGAAAAAACCTGTGGTGGCATTTATTTCTGGTCGCTGTGCACCACCGGGAAAAAAGATGGGACATGCGGGGGCTATTATTTCTGGGGGCGTGGGTGGAGCGCCATCCAAAATAGCTGCATTAGAAGGTGCAGGAGTTATCGTAATAGATCGGCCCGACCAAGTGGCACAAGGGCTCTTATCCAAAGGTGTACCGGTATGAACAATCAGAGTTACATAGAATCTCTCTACCGCGAATGGCTTCAAAACTCATCATCGGTTGACATAGTGTGGTCAGATTACTTTTCAAATCTTGATAAAGAGGGAGTTTCTGCATTAACATCCAATTCTAGTGGCGCCCTCGACCCTCAGGATGATCACGTGCTTGCCCAGAGCCGTGTTGACAGTCTTTTGCGTGCCTATCGCGAAGTTGGATATATGTACTGCCGCCTTAACCCCTTGGGCGACAACACTCCCGATCATAGCTATATTGCCCAAGAGGTAACGCGAGAATACGAAAAGCTAACCCTCGAAGAATTTGGTATCCCCCGTGAGGATCTCGACAAAGTCTTTTTTGCCGGTACTTCGATGCAGCCTTCTACAGGCACATTACGTAATATCCTCGAATCGTTTAATCAGACCTATTGCTCTTCGATTGGCGTTGAGTTTCTCCATATTCAAGACAAAAACATGCGTCAATGGATTGCTAATCGCATGGAGTCAACGCGAAACCACGTTGATCTTACCGCAACGCAAAAAACCAAAATACTGCAGGATCTTATTCAAACAACCGAACTCGAACATTTTTTGGATTCTTTTTTCATTGGACAAAAAAGGTTTTCGCTCGAAGGATCGGAAGCGCTCATACCTGGCTTGCGTTTCCTGGTAGATCTTGCTGCACAAGAAAACATTAAGCATATTGCTCTGGGTGCCACCCATCGTGGAAGACTTTCTATATTGTCAACAATCCTAAAAATGCCCCCCGAAGAAATTTTCTCTCGGTTCGACGAAAACTATTCATTGGGCCTCGATGGCGGCATGGGCGATGTAAAGTATCATATTGGCTATGATGCCGACCATATCTATGAGAACGGCTCTAAAGTTCACATAAATCTTGCTTCTAATCCAAGCCATCTCGAATCGGTTGGCCCGGTTGTTATTGGCAAAGCGCGCGCACTGATAGACGAATGTGAATCGGATGGCAAAAAATGTGTGCTCCCGGTAATCCTCCATGGAGACGCTGCATTTGCAGGACAAGGCGTTGTTGCCGAAACACTTAACTTATCGTGCCTTAAGGGATATTCCACGGGTGGGACTATTCATATAGTTATTAATAATCAGATTGGTTTTACAACACCAGCCCGCAGCGGAAGATCTACCTTTTTTCCTACCGATGTTGCAAAAATGCTCCAGGTTCCTGTTTTTCATGTCAATGGGGACGATCCCGAAGCATTAGTATATGTTGTAAATTTGGCACTTGCTTTTAGGCAAAAATTTGCTGCCGATTGTGTTATCGATATTTTTTGCTATCGCAGGCACGGACACAACGAAGGAGATGAACCATCATTTACTCATCCCCGCATGTACCAACTCATTAAGGAGCATGCAGATATTGCGTCTATATACGGCGATGTCTGCGCTCGAACTGGGGTTATGAGTACAAGCGATCAAGCTGCATTTCGCACCGAGTATCATAATGTGCTTAAAACAGCCCTCGATTTTTCGCGGGCTAATCCTAATGCAAATAGCTATCGATCTCAGGGCGATGCGTGGGATGCAATTTCCCCGCACTATTCCTACGACCCCGTTTCCACAGGGGTAGCAGAAAACACCCTACAAAACCTTGCAACATTTCTAACCTCGACCCCTGCCGATATCAGGATTAACACGAAGCTTACACAAATTCTCGAAGGCAAACGAGCTCTTTTTTTCGAAAAGAAACAGATCGATTGGGCGTTTGCAGAATCACTTGCTTTTGGTTCTCTCGTATTGGAAAAAAATCCTGTTCGTTTAAGTGGGCAAGATTGTGCACGCGGAACATTCTCTCAACGACACTTGTCATGGTGGGATATTTCACAATCCAATCCGCGCTCGTACACGCCATTGGAACATGTTGGAAAAGACCAGGCAACGTTTGCCGTATACGATAGCCCACTCTCCGAATATTCTGTACTGGGATTTGAATATGGTTATTCGCTTGTAAGCCCCGTTGGATTAACTATTTGGGAAGCCCAATTTGGAGACTTTTCTAATGGAGGCCAGGTTATAATAGACACTTATATTGTAAATGCTGAAACCAAATGGCACCGCTATTCGGGGCTTGTACTGCTTTTGCCACATGGGAGTGAGGGTCAAGGCCCCGACCATTCCCATGCGCACCTCGAGCGCTTTTTAGAAATGTGTGCTTTGGAAAACATCCAGGTATGCAATCCTACCACTCCGGCTCAATACTTTCATTTATTACGCCGTCAAGCGCTGTCTCCGTTTAAAAAGCCGCTTATTATCATGACTCCTAAAAGTCTTTTAAGGCACCCTTCAGCACTTTCTCTTACCGGAGATCTTACGAACAGTGTTTTTAACATGGTACTCGATGACCCTTGGAAACCTACCAACGCTAAGAAGATTGTTTTGTGCTCGGGGAAAGTGTACTACGATTTGTATGCTCACCGAGAAAAAATGAGCGCATCCGATATAGCTCTTATTCGTATTGAGCAGTTGTATCCGTTTCCTCACGCCAGACTTGCACACATTCTTAAAAACTATCAAGGTGCAGAGGACATTATTTGGATGCAAGAAGAATATAAAAATCTTGGGCCTTGGAGCTTTATACGTGAACAATTTTCAGAGTTTTTCCCCACGCTTAACCTGCGCTACAGCGGCAAGCCACCAAGCACCAGTGCAGGATTGGGTATGCTAAAAATGCATAAAGAAGAACAACGAATTGCCATTGAAACGGTTTTTGAAAACAAATAGCTTTCACACTTTTTAAAGTTTTGTACAAAGCGGGAAATATGAAAAAAGACATTGTTGTTCCATCGGTTGGAGAATCTGTTCTCAAAGGCACACTCGTAACCTGGCTTAAAAATACCGGGGAGAGCATACAAGAAGGCGATGCGATTTTTGAATTTGAAACCGACAAGGCAACAGTTACGGTTTCGTCAACCGCAACGGGTGTTCTTACCACGCATGTAGCTGCAGGCACCGAAGCAACAATCGGTCAGAAAGTAGCATCGGTAGAGGAAGGAGCTCAGTCTTTTACACAAGCGAAACCAAGTGTTTCAGCTCCTGTTGCACAACATAATCAAATCCTTTCTCCTGCGGTTCGCCGTATCGTAACCGAAAATAAACTTGACACAAGCAAAATTAGGGGAACCGGCAAAGATGGTCGCATAACAAAAGAAGACACACAGTCAGCACTACCCCCGCTAACACTGAGTCCACCGTCGCACCCCACAATTTACCCAGCAAATGCTCCTGCTCCAACAATTGCAGATCCTGTAGTAAGTCCCACAACACGGGGGCAAACGCGCGTGCCCATGACGACAATCAGAAGGCGCACTTCCGAACGTCTTATTATGGCTCAACAGCAATCTGCCTGCGTAACGACTTTTAACGAATTCGATATGTCAAAGGTCATTGCAATACGTTCACAATGGAAAGATGCGTTCGAAAAAGAGCATAACATCCGGCTTGGTTTTCTCTCCTTTTTTGTTAAAGCTTGCAGCCAGTCTCTCAAAGTATTTCCCATCATGAATGCTCAAATCGATAAAAGCGATATCATTTACAACAACGATATTCATATGGGTGTAGCCGTTTCTACAGCAACTGGCTTGTTCGTCCCCGTAATTCGTAATGCCGATCAGCGCAGCTTTGCCAATATAGAAACCACCATTGCATCCCTGGCGCAACGCGCACAAACAAAAAAGCTTATGCCCGATGAACTAACCGGGGGGACCTTTACCATTACCAATGGGGGTATCTTTGGATCGCTTTTATCTACGCCCATTCCGGCATTTCCTCAGGTAGCTATTATTGGCTTACATGCGATTCAAAAACGAGCCGTGGTTGTTGATGATGCAATCGTTATCCGCCCCATGATGTATGTAGCGGTCACCTACGATCACAGGCTTATCGATGGTAAAGAGGCGATTGAGTTTCTGGGGAAAATTAAAAAGTTTATAGAAAATCCAGACTTGCTCTTTCTTGAGACTTAACATTTTGCAGGACGTAAGGCAAACACCATGAGTACCAGTATTTTCGATATTATTGTTATCGGCGCAGGTCCGGCAGGCTATTGTGCAGCAATACGAGGAGCGCAGCTTGGTTTAACCGTTGCCATTGTTGAAAAGCGCCCGCATGGGGGCGGAACCTGTCTTAACATAGGGTGCATTCCTTCTAAAGCATTGCTCGATTCGAGCCATCATTACTCATTTACACAACACGATCTCAAAAAGCATGGAATTTCGGTAGGAGCTATTGCGCTCGATTTACCCACAGTTATGTTGCGTAAAGATCAAATCGTATCCCGACTTACCAAAGGGATAGATTCTCTGCTTGTTGCAAATCGCATAACGCATCTTTGTGGTACTGCATCGAGCACCGATGGCGCATCGGTTGTCGTTACATCGGAGGCCACTTCCCAAACTATCACTGCAACAAAGGCACTGATTCTTGCAACAGGGAGTGAACCCGTTTCATTGCCTGATCTTCCCTTCGATGGAACATTTATTGTAGATTCGACTGGGGCGTTATCTTTTGACAAGGTTCCAAATTCTCTCGCTATTATTGGCGCTGGCGCCATTGGCCTCGAAATGGCAAGTATCTGGTCTCGCCTTGGCAGTACCGTTTCAGTCATCGAGCTCGTCGACCAGATTTTGCCAGGGTGGGATAATCAGGTTGCCAAAACACTCCAGCGACTGCTCACTGCACAGGGCATTTTCATTTCGACAAAAACAAAGGTCATTAAGCATTCTCAGACTAACGGGACGATCGCCCTTACCCTTCAAAGTCAGGATGCTACGAGCGACATAGTTGTTGACAAAGTGTTAGTTGCCATAGGACGCAAACCAGTAACTCCCGGGTTTGACTGCCGTGCCTTGCAGATTGATATCGACCCTGCAACAAAACGTATCAAAGTTGACAAAAACTTTAAAACATCCCATAATGGTATATATGCTATTGGGGATATTGTTGCAGGCCCAATGCTTGCGCACAAAGCATTCGAAGAAGGTGTGGCCGTAGTCGAGAGCATAGCAGAACATGCTGGGCATGTCAATTATACAACTATTCCCGGCATTGTCTACACGCACCCCGAAGCAGCACGTATTGGCCTTACCGAAGAGAGCTTAAAACGTGACAATGTCGAATACAAAACCGGCACTTTTTCATTTAAAGCAAATGGTAGGGCACTCGCATCTGGTAATGAAGATGGCTTTGTTAAACTTTTAAGTGATGCTACAACCGATAGACTTTTGGGTGCCCACATTGTGTGTTCTGGCGCTTCGGAATTAATTGGAGAAATTGTAAGTGTCATGGAATTTGGTGGGAGTGCAGAAGATATCGCACGAATGACGCACGCTCATCCAACACTCTCGGAAGCTCTTAAAGAAGCTGCGCTTGATATAGACAAGCGAGCAATTCATGCACCGCCAAAAAAATAACCAATAACCTAAGGCAAAGGAATTTTATCATGGCCGAACTACCATACTCAAAAGGACTCGAAGGCATTGTTGCTGGAGAATCTGACATCTGTCTTATTGACGGACAAAAAGGCAAGCTCTATTATCGGGGATATACCATCGAAGATCTTATAAAACACTCTACATTCGAAGAAGTAACGTATCTGTTGCTTAACGAGAAACTTCCTACTCAAGACCAATTTAGTGATTTTATTATCAGAATGCGCAGCGGACGAAGCATTGTAGTGCAAATACAGGAGACAATTCAGCATTTTCCTCCTGGAGGATCCCCCATGGAACTGCTCCAATCATCTATTTCGTACTTAAGTGGTTATGTTGCACATAAGATCAAGCATTCGGCTATCTGCAATTGCCGTGAAACCATGCACCAGATTGGCCAACTTGCCACGGTTGTTGCATATTATCAACGTTGTTTTGATCAGCTTCCCTACGTAGAACCCCGCAAGGATCTTAATCATGGATCAAATTTCCTCTACATGCTGCGTGGCGAAGTACCGCAAGCTTACGAAGCCGATATTATGGATAAATGCTTAATTCTGCATGCAGAACATGGCTTTAATGCTTCAACATTTACAGCGCGCGTTGTTGCTTCCACTCTCTCAACCTGCTATTGCAGCATTTCTGCTGCTATTGGTGCGCTGTACGGTTCTTTACATGGAGGTGCCAACGAGAACGTTCTTGAGATGCTCGAAAAAATTGGTACTCTCGAAAATGTCGATCCATGGCTCGATAAAGCGCTTTCCGAAAAGGCAAAAATCCCCGGCATGGGACATCGGGAATATAAAGTAAAAGATCCGCGATCCATTCATATGGAGGGATTTTTAAGAGAGCTCAGCGAAAAGAAAAACGACTGGCGCTTGTATAATATGCTCAAAAAACTAGAAAGTTCCTTCCATGCGCGCATGGAAGTATCGGGAAAGCCATTATATCCTAATGTCGACTTTTTCTCCGGTGCGGTTTATTCACTTTTAGGAATCCCTAAAAAGCTTTTTACCCCTATTTTTGCTGTAGCACGGGCGTCGGGGTGGCTTGCACACATTCTCGAACAACGTAAAGATAATAGGCTCTTTAGGCCCGAATCGATTTATACCGGGCCAGAAGAACGTCCTTACGTTCAGTTTGACAAAAGATAATTGTTTTTACTCTTTTTGAAACCATAGATTTACACTGTGAGGTACTATGTCCGACCAGCTAAAAACACCCGACGAAGTCCGAGAAAGTGCCCGCGCAAAACTTAAAGGCATCTGTGGTGTCTACAAGAATTGCGACGGACTCGATGCCCGCTTGTGCCAAGGGCACAGTTATGGTTCTGCAATTGGTATAGGTGGCGTTGGCAGTGGCGCATCATTCTCGAATAATTTTAAAGCCCTCGATGCACTGCATTTAGAGGCTCGTCTCATAGGAGAAGATTTCAAGCCCGACTCGACATTCTCCTTTTTTGGCACAACTCTTGACATGCCGATTATGGCTGCTAGTGTATCCGGCGTTGGCAGTTTTGGTGGCGAAGCTATTATTTCCGAAAAAGAATTTTGCAGGTCGGTTGTTCTTGGCTGTAAAGAAGCAAAAACCTTGGGCTGGCGAGGCGACTCCTTCAACTACACCCCCGAACACCTTTGGGGCCTGGATGCCATAGAAGAAGCACGGGGCCATGGTGTGCAAATCTTCAAACCTCGTGATCAAATTGTTCTCAAAGATTTTATCAAGCGAGCAGAAAAATCCAAATGCGTTGCTGTTGGCATTGATATCGATGGTCACGGTTCGTATGCAATGGCAAAAAACAATCAGCCGGTGTACCGAAAATCCCTTAAGGATCTCAAAGAGCTCGTTGCATCAACTTCTTTACCAATGATATTTAAGGGAATCATGTCGGTCTCCGATGCGCTCCTTGCAATCGAAGCCGGTGCGAAAGCCATTTGTGTATCTAATCATGGTGGCCGCGTTCTGGATCATACCCCAGGAACAGCTGAGGTGCTTCCTAAAATTGCTAAAGCAATTGGCTCGAGTGCCATGATTATTGCCGATGGTGGCGTAAGAACGGGTTACGATGTTATCAAGATGCTCGCATTAGGCGCACAAGCCGTACTTGTCGGACGCGATGTTGTGCGCGCGGCAGTTGGTGGGGGTATTTTGGGTGTTTCTATTCATATGAATTATCTTGGGACGGATTTGAGAAGGGCGATGAAAATGACGGGATGCGAGACTGTAAATAAGATTGATCCTACGATAATGTGCTGAAATACTACTAAAATTATCAAAATATTTGAAAGGGCATTTGGAAAGGGCTCGGTAGCCCTTTATATCCAACTTGGAAAAGTAAAAAGCTAAGCTGGAAAGGGCCAGGTGGCCCTTTATATCCAACTTGGAAAATGCTTTCCAGATAGCCCAACCCCCTACCCCCACACTTGGGGGTTTGCAGAACAGAAGAAAAAGCCTTAAATTTCTGATTGGATTTTGTATTC
Organism: Chitinivibrionales bacterium; assembly: GCA_038247415.1. Classification (GTDB taxonomy): domain Bacteria; phylum Fibrobacterota; class Chitinivibrionia; order Chitinivibrionales; family WJKA01; genus JBBRUX01. The sequence continues at coordinate 16,747 of JBBRUX010000054.1, forward strand.
CTCTTATGCACGAGAGCGGACGGAATGTGCTGGTGTAAACGGAGTGCCACCGGCAAGTGCGTGAGGACTCAGGCACGCAGTGCCGCATGGACGAGAGTACCGGCTTGCGAAGCAAGAGCCTAGGAGGAGCCGCATCGGAAAATACCCCAAGGGTACTTCCTTTGGGCGCCCGAAGGGGTGAGGACCGACGGCGCTCTTTGCGCCGGCGTGCCCACATTCTAATGCCTTTATTTTTTAAGTATGAAAACAAAAATTATATTGATTTAAGTAAAGAAATTGCCCCTGAAGGATCCTTTTATTAAAACCGAACAGGGAGAATGATTAATGCAAGACTGTAAGGGAATAGGAGTGTCTCAACCATGATTAATAGTATTATAAGATTACCGTGATTAAAGTAGATAGAAAATAAGACAATCACATGCATCAGAGTTTAGATAATGTTTAAACTTCAAGTCCCTGCTGCAATACAAGAAAAGCAAGAACAAAAAGTGTTACTATTCACAGAAAAAGAAATTCTTTATGCATAAAGTTAAGGTTTTGTGGATATGAAACGACGCACCTTTATTCGCACCTGTGGGGAAATTATGGCATCTTCGTTTGTTGCCCAAGCATTGCCGCTCGATTCTGCCGTCAAGTCAAATAAACAACCCGCAGCAACAGGTTTTGTTTTTGACCAAGAATATCTGAAACCCCACGTTAATGCATTCAAACCCGAAACGCCACAACGATTAAACGCCATTATTCAGAAAATGCACAGCGAAGGCATTGATACAAAGGTTGTGCTAATAAAGCCTTTAGATAATGCGGCAGAGTATCTGGAATTATGCCACACTCCAGCGCATATCAAAAAAATCAATGCGCTTGCTGATGTCGGGAAGGTTGCATCATTAGCTGTCGGTGGTACACTTGCTGGTGTCAAGGCGGTTTGTGAGGGTATCGTTAACAATGCGTTTTGTGCGATTCGTCCTCCGGGTCACCATGCCTCCAATACTGGTCGCGAAGAGGGTTTCTGCTATTATAACAATGTTGCCCTGGCCGCGCGTTATGCGCAAAAGATCTGCGGCTATCAGCGCATTCTCATTATCGATTGGGATTATCACCACGGTAATGGCACCGAATCGTTTTTTTATTCCGATCCGAGTGTGCTTTACTTTTCAACATTCGACTCGCATGCATATCCTAATACGGGCAAGGCTTCCCGAAAAGGCGACGGTTCTGGCCTTGGGTATACTATTAATGTTCCCTTGAAGTCGGGGAGTGGGGATCGCGAAATCGTTGTGGCATGGGAACAACATCTTCTTCCCGCTGTGGCAAGTTTTAAACCAGATTTCGTATTGATATCAGCCGGATTTGATAGCCGACAAGATGATTATCTCGGTCGATTTAACATCACCGATATCGGATATGTCAAACTTACCAAAATGGCAATAGCCATCGCGCTAAAACATTGCAGCGGAAGAGTGGTTTCGGTACTTGAGGGTGGATATAATCCAGATGGGGTAGCAACTGCTGCCTGTGCTCATGTGCGTGCCCTGGCGGGGCTTATATAACGAGATTCGTGAATTTTACTGCGTCAACCTAGAGCTTTAATGTCAATTTTAACCCGCCCTCAGCCCCTGGTTGCCCAATGGTGCCATTCCAAATCGATTGTGGCTTTTGCTGTCTGTTGTCGGTGATATTGTATCCATAGAGCGTTATTGACACATTGTCATTAATATCCCAGAGGGCAGCCATATTTAGGTAAAAATACCACGGTGAAGTTCCATAAAACGAAGGATCGTCGGCAGCTTGGCTTGTTACTGAGGCGAGTCGATATGTAACGGGTGATTCCATGTGGATGTCGGGGGACAGGCTCAGATTGTTATTTAAAAGTCTGATGGTTGTGCCCACATTAATTGACATTGGGGGATAGGTTAGTAAATTCGAATCTAGATCCACCCTTCGATTATTATAGGCCATGGCCGGAGCAAAGTTATTTACCTTAGCCAACGTATAATACCAGTTAGCCCATATGTCATGATTGTTAATGGCTACCTTAGCTTCAAGTTCTATCCCCGACGAGTGGTAATCGCCCGTATTTCTGAAACTATAGCTATTACCTGGAAATAAATTGATAAAGCCATGGAGCGTTTGATGAAAAACATCAATGGTAATGCTGACAGGTTTAAGCAGCTGCATCCAGATCAAATCATATTGGTCCATAGTTTCTGATCGAATTGAGTCTTGATAAAAGGCACTTTGGAAATTGGTTGGTCGCAAATATCCCCGATTATAGAGTCCCTTAATTGTGGTGCATTCATTGGGGAGATACATAACTGCAACGCGAGGGTTAAAGTTATAAGGATCTGATCCGCGTTGTAAATTACCGTCGCCTCGAAGCCCAAGAACTACCGAAAGTTGTTCGATTGGAGTTATGGTGCTTTGTAGATATCCGCCTATCTGGTAATCATGCAAAAGCGGATCGAACCAGAATGCAGCCTGTGTGTTTGCATGTGCGCCTGTCGAAATTGCTTTGAGGGAATCTGGGACATCTATTAAATTATTGAATCGCTGATTTGGCCCTGCAATGGTATATGCAATATCAAACCCTACTTGAAAACTTATTTTGTCGTCCCAGAATTTTTTGAGATAATCTGCATTGGCGTTGAATCGACGGTCAAGCCATGTGATGTTGATTTGGCCTATTGTAATTGAATCATCCTGCCCTGAGGGTTGGTACTCTTCCCTATTGATATCTGTGGATACCTTAATCATAAATTTTCCGGCTCTAACCCATTCTTTCTCCCAAGCTCCTTCTATAAATGTTTTGGAGGTGGTAAGATAATTTTCGCGTCCAAAACCCCATTCTAGCTGTCGATTATAATATTCAGAATAATATGAAAGCGCATTAAGGCGAAATTCAGCGAGATGAGATTTGAGTTGAAGCATATACCCAGGGTTGTGTTTGTCTAGTTTTGTTATGAACTGCCCAGGATATGTTACAGTATCTGATGAGTTGGGAATTGATTTTTTGACGTTATCCGGTATAGTTAGATTTTTAGAAAAACCGGATGATCGTGATTGGAGAATGTCGTAGCCATCAGATGCTCCTGCAGCCCCCATGAACATGATGTCTGCATCGTCGCTCATTTTTTTCCCCAATTGAAAATCTGCCGACCACGAAGCCGGATATTTATTGCTTTCTTCTGTTAAGGGGGCATCGTGACCGAGCGCTCCTCGGACAGAAAAAACATAACTCTTATTATAGATATCGCTCGCGTTTTTTGTTATGATATTTATTACTCCTGCCATGGCGTCTGGGCCCCAAACCGCAGAACCAGGCCCACGTATTACTTCAATACGGGCGACATTGCTTAAATTTGAAATGCGTTCGATAATATGTCCAGGGCCAAAATTCTCTATAGAATTCATTCGATGTCCGTCAATCATGATCAGATATTTTGAGTTGTTGTCGGCAACATTTCCGCGAATAGCGTAAACCCATTCGTCCCGGTCGAGAATAACGGGAACATCAACCATCCTGCGAAGCACATCCTGCAAATCACGGCATCCCCATTCTCTTATTTGCAAAGCTGTAACAACAGAAATGTTCGATGGCGCTTCAGAAAGCTTCTGCGATATTTTTGATGCGGTTGTGACTTGTATATTAAAAAGGTCTTCGAGCGAAAGAGTGGTGTAGATTTCTTCGGTCTGCGCCAAACATTTAACAATAAACAAGGTGCAGGAAAAAATCGTCGCATGAATGAGGGATGTTTTTCGTGGTATGATTGTGTTCAAAATCAAATTCATTATACATCCTGGGTTTGTTGATATAAATGGTGCTTCTTGGTCAGGAATGGTGAAAGTGTTTTAATTTCCTGCATGCATGTCGCTATAAAGCCTTTTTATAGAGAACCGCTTGCCTAGCTTTGTAAAAAGTATATGCTCTGATTATGCCGTTTTTCAGAAAAGCTGTCAATGTGCATTGTGTCGCTCTTTGATTGGCGCTGATGTATTGTAAATTATTTCTCTGGCGTTAAAAGTGCAGCAACTTCATTAAAACCATCTAAGAGTTTAGAAATATTTTCGATTGCGGGTCTTACCTGGGTCTCGGCAATGCTATGCAGCTCCGATCGCCGGTGGAGTTCGGCGTCAAGATTTACCGCAAGCGTTTCGTAGGCGCGTTTGACATCTCGTCGGAGCGCTTTAACGGCTTCTTCAACCGAATTGCGCAGGTTTTGTGCCGCCTTGTCAAGTGCCGTCTGTGACATCGCTTGCAGTTCGGGCTCGAAACGGCTTTTAAAGGAGCTGTACCGTGCATTGACCGACAAAAACCGGTCGGAAAACTTAGAGAGATTTTTAGCAAAAGCTTTTTCAAACGATTCGGGCAAACCAAGTTCAACTGGCTTAAGTTCAATGGCATCGGTGATGTCATCCCCGTTTACAACAGAATCTGGTGATGATGCAAGAAATTGATGGGTAGTTTGCGTGAGGGACATATAGCTTGCGCGGTGCAAGACAACTGCTTTACGCACGGGTTTGTTGACCAAAGCGAGTGCACTATGATAATAATTATTAACTAATTGGGAGCAAAACCCAAAAAAGGATTTTCCATTAAAGATCGATGTTGAATTGGTTGCTGCCGCAGTTTTGATAAGGTCATCCAGAAACGTTGTTAGTTCTGCCTGTGCTTTGGGTCTTAAGCTAAGGGCTGTTTTATCGGCAAAATCTACCAATGCAGTTCGTTCGGCAGATATTACCTCGGTTTCTGTTTCGGATTGTTTCATGCACAAAGCAATTGCATCCCCAAGCATTGACATTTCAGAAAGGTCTGCATTGAGAGGATCTTCGAGGTGCTTAAGCGTTTCTTTTAATGCAGCGATGATTGCAGAAAGCGCTTCAACAAATTTTTTATTGAGAGCATGACTGAGCGCAAAGTATTTATCGACCGCCATAAAAGTAGATAGTGCTTTTCTAACTTCTTCCATGCCGCTTTGGCGCCAGAGGGGATCGGATTCTATTTGCCGAGCTGCTTGTTGACCAATGCGCGCACAAACGCTAAACAGACGAAAATCGGCAATGTAGCCAATTCCTCTCTGAATTTCTTTTTGAATAAATTGAATCGATTGTTCTCGCTCCGAAAGCGAAAGAAGGTCTACCTTATTAAAGACAAAAAAGATTCGGGGAACATATACCCGTACTGCCTTAAGAAATTCAATCTCGGCTTCGGTGATGGGTAATTCGGCACTTAAAAGAAAAAACGCAACATCACATTCAGATAAAAGGTCGATGGTTGTTTGCGTATTATGTATGTATGTTGAGCCAAAACCAGGAGTATCAAGCAATATTGTGCCGTTACGCAAAAGATCGGATTGGCATTCGACAATGGCTTCTTTAACGCAGAGATTATTTTTAGGATTATTTTCTTCGGTTACAAAGGTTGACAAAAGAGTTTTTACGCCCTCGGGAGCGCCAGTCAGTATTTTATCGGGTTGTCCATTTGTAAATCGAATGATGCAAGTGTTGCTCGTCCCGTATCGAATGGTTGTCGGAACGCTTGTGAGGGGCAATACCGATGCGGGAAGCACAGGCATTCCGCTTAAAGCATTAATAAAGGTCGATTTCCCCCGGTTGAATTGGCCAAGCACCGCACAATGAAGCCTGCCTGTGGAAAGCCGTGTTTTAAGCTCTTCGATGCTATGCGTGTACTGCAGGTGCTGGGCGGGAAGATTTTTGCATAAAGCTAAGGCTTTGTCAATAATTTGATCTATCGAGAGAGGTTCTGTATGAACACTAGTCATGGTATCGGTTTTTCCAGTACGTAACATAAATCTACTCTTGTACTTAACGCCACTTATACTGAGGCCTCACATCGTGGGGCTCTGGGCATCATGATCCACTGGCACTTGCCAAGCTAACTTTCGTAAACCCTGCACTTGTACATATATCCATACATTTTACCACGGAATCAAAGCGAATACCATCATGCGGGGCAACGACCGCTTCATCCTGAATTTCGGCAGTTAATCGGTGCTGCTCAAGTAATTGTTTGATGCGTGGTACTGGAAATGCCCCGTTTTTGTAGGGTATTGAGTCGAGGAGCGTTTCGCCATAGGTTATTGAGCAATAGTCTTGGGCAATAACAAGGGTTAGTCGAAGCTTTGGTTTCTCATTTCCTGCGCTTGTTGCTACCGATGTAATGTTTGGCGGAAGCGATAGTTCAATGATAGAAAGCCTTGTGTATACCGCAACAGAAACAAGAAACGGTATCAGGATGAGCAGGATGTTCATCATGGGCTTAACATCAATATCGATTTCCGCCTCTATGGCCGATGATGGCGCATAGGATACTTTAAGCTTCGAAATCGACTTCATCCCTTGGCCCGTTTCATGAAATTGACAAGTCTTACGATAGATTCGTCGATCGTGCGTGTTATGGAAGCCTGTTGATTATAAAGCATAGTATAGAGCACCATGCACGGAACAGCAACAATCAAACCAAATGCAGTACAGTTCATAGCTTCTGCAATACCAGCTGCAAGCATGGCAGCCTTTTTAGAAGCCTCTACGGTAGCCAGAGAAGAGAATGACGATTGTAAACCGGAAATGGTACCAAGCAGCCCCAAAAGCGTAGCAATATTTGCAAAGAGTGAGAGATAATTAAGCCGTGCAATTAATCGGGGCATTTGGGTAATAGCAGATTCGGAAATCCCTTCTTCGATTTCTTCGATAGCAACCCCATTAGCATGTCGCCCGAGCGCATCTTGTAGCATGATGTCGAGGGGGCCATGTGCTTTGGCAGCAAGATCCTGCGCGCCCTTAAAATCTTTTTTGTCAAGTAGCCCGATGATAGAAGCAACAAGCTTAATACCATTTCGCCGACACATGACGCCATAAAAGAAATAGCGTTCGAGAACAACCGCAAGAGCGACCGCTAGAACTGCTAAAATAACCCACATATAAGGGCCACCAGAATTAAAAAAGAGCGCAAACGAATGAATCATGAAAACTCCTTGAAACAGACCTGAAGGGCGATAATCATATTGAAAATAATACGCCGGAGCATCATAAAATAAAAGAATTTTAAACTCAGGATGCTTTATTCCGGCTAATGCATGGATTTTTTAGGAATTATGAATATGGAAAGGGCTGGGGGGCTCATTATTTCTAGCTTGGAAAAATAAAAACTGATACTGATTATGATGGAAAGGGCTCGGTAGCCCTTTATATCCAACTAGGAAAATGCTTTCCAGATAGCCCAACCCCTACCCCACACTTGGGGGTTTACAAACAATAAGATAAAGCATTTGATTCCTGAGTGGATTTTGTGTTCTTGTTTTTTGTAAACACCCATCACGTCGTCCAGGATCAGCTTGAGGATTACGGGCGTGTGCTGTTTGAGGCCCAGTCGTGGGCCGAGTTCACACGCCCGCCGAAAGATGATCCGTA
>JBBRUX010000055.1:0-23704 GCA_038247415.1 Chitinivibrionales bacterium
TATAATGTGCTTGGGGTAAATTGGAACAAACTTCCTACTTGGCATGTACACATCACCCCTGCAAAAAAGTGAAATTTGTAGTGCCCCCCAAAAATAGTATGAGCAAAATCAACAACTTACACGCAGGGGTGCGAAAGTCGGTTAGGTTGCGCTTGATTATAAGCTTCGCAAGCCGCTGAGAGGTCATGTTACTCAGATTTATTTCCTGCCGGAATTACGGACATTACTTCACAGCGAAGTTAGCGCGTATTATGGTACGAACTTTTTGAATTCAAGGTCTTTTATTGAGCGATAATGTTTTACATTGGATGAAATCAGCGTTTGATTGTTTTCTATAGCTGTAGCGGCGATAATGGAATCGTCTGCAGAAATACCATGCGATAAAGAATATTCCTCGATATAAATCAGGGCTCTATGCCCGATGTTACCCGATAAAGGCAATACTGCAAATTCTTGTTCTTTAAGATAGCTTTTGATAACAACATGCTGACTTTTGTTGTTTGCCTTTTGTAGCAACTCCATATAGGATAAAATTGAAATACTGCGGTCTTCGACTGAATCGATTAAGTCAGAAGCTTTCTTATTGCCACGTTGAACCCAAATAATCATGTCGGTATCGAATAGCATATTACCTTGATCTCCTCATCTTGCTTACAATTTCGCTAGGAAATTCTGTTTCGTTTTTAAGCATACCAAACAAAGGATGTGTTGAGGACTTGGGTTTGTTGAAACTTCCAATGGGAACAATTTCGCCTTTCACTTTGCCATGGTACTTGATGCTGACTTTTTCATGCCTATTCAGAGCTGTAAGCACATCATGCATTTTATACCGAAGATCCAGAATTGTCGCTTCCATAGCTGCCTCCATTAATATGTATATCTAAAGTATACATAAATAATGCATGTTGAAGCAAGAATTCAATCCGACAATTCTCTCTTGTGATCGAAGCGGCATGAAACCGACTTGACCGCAATATAAACATTCTTGCTTTAGCGTGTTTGAACCTTGTATACCTTTTTTCATGCAGACATTACTAAATTCCGCTGCTTTTATAAAATGGCCGGAAGTTAGAGGGACATCTTCAAAAGAGGAAAGGTGTTTCTTGAGGATTTCGAATTGAGATTCTTTTGATATACCCGAAAGCATTTCTTGACGGATTGGTCCTATAATTACTAAACGTCCATCCATGGATTTGTTGTGATCCGATCTCAATATCCTCGATAAGCTCCAATTTTTAAACCATTCTCTCATACTCTCCAATATCAAGTAATTCTGACGACCTTCTTTTATGCTGCAATTGTTTTTGATTATGCTCAAAATTTCAGAGTAATTTGAGAAGGTTCTATGTGCAATGAAATTTTTGTATTTTTAATTTCCCAATTCAGGTATTTATGATATTCAGTTTCTCCGACAATTATTAAAGGAATTCCAATGATCATAAAAATTCCTCCTTCTATCCAAATTATCTTATCATATACTTTCCCCCAAATCTGCATACATGTTTTCAACAATATTATTATTATCCAAAATAAGGCCTACTACTAAACTCAAAGCACCTTCACCAGCTAAAGCATATCCTGCGATTCTTTGACCTAAAGCTTTCGAATATGGATTGGTTAATTCTGTTTTTGTAGCAAAATTCAAAGCGTCTTTTTCATTGGCCCAAAGAATACAGGTAAGTGCTACTATAAACAATGCAACTTTTTTTGTCATACTTAAAGGTTCTTTACTATTTTAAAACTTAAGATGCACACATGCCAAGTTGTTCTTACCGAAACTGAACAAGCACCTGATTCGTCCGCTGGTTTTCGTAGCACAGCTTTAGCCAGCCAGCACTTCTGACAATGTGCTCGACACGGATTTCGTCAAGCGGTAGGTGCAACCCACCTCCACCCTGCGGAGATGCGAAAAATCCTAGCGGGCTGGCGCATGGAGCGATTGCCCCATTCCATGTCATGCCAAACATAGCAGAAGCATCATTTACTCTGAAAAGAAAGTCATTGCCATTGTAGACAGCCGCAACATAATTCCAGCCGATTGAATCGGTAGAATTAGACAAAGAGCTATAAAAATTATTGGTAGAATCTATGCCAATCGCCAATTCCGGCGCAAAATTAGTACCGTGAAAATAGAGGTCGTAATTAGTTCCGCTGCCCGGCGTGGAGCTGTTGATTATGTGTCCATATCCTCGTCCCTTTACCCATGCGGAAATGTGGACTAGTTTCACTTCACAATTACTATTGGTCGACCGTTGGAGAAATTACAGGGTCCCGATCGACGGGGGCCAATAATCTCGTGATAAATGCCAATGCCTGGAACAGCGTTGTGACAGACGCAGGAGGGCCCGGATGGATCTCTCATGTTTTTGGCCTCCTCGATTCGCCCAATGAATGGTTTAGGCGAAATGATACACTCTACTTGTGGACTCCCGCAAGCGACAATCCTGCTGGTCATCTTATAGAAGCAAAACACCGAACCTTGGGGCTTGATCTACGGGGGAAACAATATGTAACGGTAAAAGGCTTGCGCTTTCTTGCCACTTCGGCAACTTTGGCAGATGCCCGCGGATGTATTATTGACGGGTGCAACTTCAAATATGTGAGCCATTCGGATGTTTTTGACTGGTACGAAACCGGATCTGGGTATTATAGCTCGCCCTGGGACCCAACAACGGGATATGCAGGAGTTTATATATCGGGAAGTGGAAATATTTTCAAAAACGGATCTGTTGCAGTGTCTGCACGCTCTGGGATTATACTTGCAGGTCGTAACAATACCGTCACCAACAATCACATCCACGACTGCAACTACACTGTTGCCTATCAGTCTGGTATACTCATTAACAAGAGGTATATGAGTGATAACAATGATGCCCTGGCATTGACCATAAGTCACAACACTATTGCCTTATGTGGACGCGGAAATGTGCACATTGCATTTGCATCAAACCCCTCAATACCCGAAGACAGGACCAAAATTATGTATAACGATTTTGGTCCTGCCGCATTTACAACACTTGAAACAGGGTCTCTTGCCTGTCAGGGATCGCAGGGGGTTGAAGTTGCCTACAACTGGTTTCATGGCACAGCCGGACTTACATCCGGTGATATTGTTATGGAATACGATTTTGGCGCACGTCATTATATTGTTCACCACAATGTCTTTTGGCAAGGCAAGACAATTGTTCAGGGATACAAAACCGGTTTTCATTGGACATTCGACTGGAACGATACGGGGAGCAGCGCAAGCACAGCAAATGCAGGAGGGGCCATGTGTTTTAACAACACCGTTGTTGACTCAAGCGATGTTGCCCATCGTGATTGGGATCTCTTTTGGCCTGGATATAAAAAAAATAATATCATGGTTATGAGTGACACTTCATTTTGGAAATTTACCGACGCTATCAACCGCAATTACACCTTGCGAGATGGATCTCCGGCAATCGACAAAGGAGAGATAATTCCGGGATGGGTAGAATCCTATAAAGGAAAGGCGCCCGATTTGGGGGCGTACGAATCGGGGGAATCTCGCTGGGTTGCAGGTGCAAATTGGAAAGAATCTCAATGGCAGTATCCCCCGTTATCTGTAAACAGTGCGACACAATTAAGCTTAGCCTCAGTTTCGCAAATGCCAACCATTATCTTTCACGGCACACTCGTGAGTATTTCCGCAGGTAACCAGTCGGTATCGTGGAAACTAATAAATGCAGCCGGACAAATCTCCAAGGCAGGTAAAACCATCTCAGGAAAATCTACAGCAATTTGTCTTTCTTCGATACGGCCTGGGTTATATATTTTGCAGATACGCGGCACTAACATGTGGGCAGCACAAAAATCCCTCATTAGAATGCAGTGACAAGAACAGTGATAGTGTATCTTTTTTTAGAGCATAGTTATTTTACACGCCTCAAACAAGGAAACTAATTTATATGATCACTTCACTACCCCAACGCATTAGTGCCGTTTGCACAGCAATGCTTGTTGCAATCGGCATAGTTTCGGGCTCTACTTACATTGTTTCAACTACTGGTATTGACGATGCTACGCGCAACGGAACTTCGCAGGCAACGGCTTGGAAGACGCTTTCTTTTGCCTGTAACCAGGTACAATCCGGCCCCCATGAGATTAGGCTTGGCCCAGGGACGTTCACAGAAACGCAATCGTCAAGTCCAAAAAGTGGCATCACGATTACTGGTAATGGAACAAGCGGCGCGCAGGCGACAATCATCAAACCCTCTACAACGTGGACACTCACCGGTAAGCCGTCTGGTTTCTCTGCAAGCAATTATCTCATTGCCATCAAGACCTGGGAAATGGGATTTTCTAGCCGTGTCAATACGATAACTATCAGCAACATCCAGTTTGCAACCGATACCACACACCGCATCGACGGAGCATTCTTTTTCTGGGATTGCGACAAGATAACCATCCACGATATTAGTATCCGCGACTTCCGCTGGACTGGGATGTATCTGGCTTTTGATAGTGCCCTGACTGTTTATAATTGCGACATAACAAACTGCAACACCGTGGAAGACGGGTACTGGAGCGGAAATATTCACACCAAATGGATCAAGAATTCTACATTCCATGACATCATTTCGATCAATACCATCAAGGGAAACTGGGGCGTTGGTTACAAGGGCGGAGGGCACGAACACGTAAATATTTACAATAGCACATTCAGTGGCGAAGGCTTTGATATAGAAATTCCGTTTGAAAATGAGTACGGTGTTGAAATCTCTGGCTGTAAATTCGGAAGCCCAATTTCCATACCCAAGCCTGGACAGGGTGATAATCCTAATTCGCGAGGATCGCCGTATACTTTCTGGATTCACGACAACTACATGACCAGCAGCTATACGATTGAGGGTCCGCGCAATCACCTCATGTTCGATCACAATTTTGTACAAATCAGCACCAATACCAATGGCCGTGTCTACTCACAATTTGGCGGCAACACCAATGGTCCCATCTGGATTCACCACAATGTTATCGAAAATGTCGACCGTGCCTTTATCTGGAAAGGTTCCGGTCAGCTCGACAGCATGTATGTATATAACAACACCGTCTACTGTGCTAATGCAGCAGACCGCGCAGCGCCGGTGCTTGACTCTTGGGATAACATGAAAGGCTGGATGGTGAAGAATAACATTTTCGTGGCACCAGCGAGTCAGCATCGGAGGCTTGGCCCCACGTACCTGATCAATGCGTCAAACAACGTTTGCTTAAACATTGACAGCGTGCCACCAGGAAACTTTTCGAATCAGGATCCGCAACTGGCGCTTGCGGGGGCAAAGCCAACGCCATTTTATGCCCCTCTTGGAGCGTCGAGCTTCGTGGTCAACAAAGGGGTGGATGTAGGATACCCTTTTGTCGGTAGCGCGCCTGATATCGGGGCTTATGAAAATGGTTCGAATACTTCTATCAATGTGTCGATCTCGCGCTTGGGGCTTTGTACTTTTGCAGCCCATAGCATCGAACCTCTCCCAATAATTGACAAAAGAAATCGTTCTGCGATTCTCGGACGCCGGGTGATGGATGCCAAAGGGAGAGTTTCCTATTTCTCTGATGTAACTATTGGCGCAGGATGGTATGTTGGGCAGATGCATGCTGCACATGCACATTAAATGCTGCAATTTGTCAGGTAACCAGTCGCAAATGCATGCGCGAATCGGATAAAGAACATCTCTGCATACTTATGATTGGGAAGGTTTAAATTCCTTTAATCGCCCATCTCAACTTCGCACATACCGATCGTGGGTTATCATGCCGCTCTTTGCTAGAAGGGCGGATGGGATCGGGCGCGATGCTTGAATAGATGCCCTCTCGAAATAACTTTTGGAACGACTTCTTGACACGACGATCTTCGCCAGAGTGGAACGATAAAATTGCTACTCGTCCACCAGGTGCTAAACAATCGGGAAGCGACTCCAGAAAGCGGGTAAGAGCGCCAAATTCGTCATTAACTTCTATGCGCAAAGCCTGAAAAGTCCTTTGGAGAGATTTTTTAATTTCGTCTGCGCGTGTTGCTTGCGGCACATTGCCAAGCGCGTCTTTTATAACAGCCGCAACTTGACTCGTGGTTTCGAGCGGGGTTGTGCACACGACAAGAGACTTCGCAATAATTTCGGCATGCGGCTCATCTGCGTTCTCGATTAACAATTCGCATAATTTTTTTTGCGATAGTGTTTTAAGCAATGCAGAAGCAGATTGCCCCCTAGTGGGATTAAGACGTAAATCGAGCGGGCCATCTACTTTAAAAGTAAAGCCTCGCGCAGGATTGTCTATTTGCATTGATGAAACTCCAAGATCGGCAAGAATACAATCAAAGCCCTGGGGAACATCCATAAGAAGTTTAGGAATGCCGGCAAAATTCATCTGCTTAATAGTAAGAACATCGTGCCCGTACCCAAGGGCGCGCATACGAGCTTCGGTACGAGGAAGTTCGAGAGGATCCACATCCAGGGAAATCAGATGGCCAAACGGGATAATCCGCTTGAGTATTTCACTTGAGTGCCCACCAAAACCAAGCGTCGCATCCAGTGCAAAATTACCCGGTACGGGCGCTAAGATTTCGAGAATTTCGGCCACACAAATTGAGCGATGCATACCGGCTGGTGTCTGACCACGCTCCATAACCTTTTTAACATCATCGGCATACTGATCGGGGTTAAGCTCTTTATACTTCTCCTCAAAACGGCGCGGATGCGTGCCACGATAGCGTATTCGACGTTTTCTATCCGGGGTTTCTTCTGCCATAGCTCATATTTCCCAGTAAAATGTTACACAGAGCCCAGAACCGCTGGTATCGCTTACGACCTAAAATAGCACACCACTGTGTTAATGTAAAGATTCTGTGATTTCTTTGAGATGGAACCATCTTTGAACTAATCCGCTTCCCCTACAATTTCTGAGACCCTGTGCCCGAAAATCTAATAAGCAAACCCACATAACAACCATTATTTTAGATATACTGTGATCGGTTTGAGTTTTTTACCGTTGTACTGGCGCACTGGTCAATTTACTTCTGCATTCACGATACATTATTTAAAGATTGTTGATCACCAATGGCCACATCACCTTCATTGCTCATAAAATCTGCCATTTCGTTGGGACTCTCTTATTCGGGTATTCTTGCAGCTAAAATTGCACATCTGGACCCTATCGTTCTGGGATATCACCGAGTATTGCCTCCCTCGCTTTTACCACAATCAATTCAACCGGGGATGTTTGTTACGCCACAAACTTTTGAAAAACACCTTCGCTATCTTGTGAAGTATTTCAAAGTAGTAACGCTTCAAGATTGGGTTGCTCACATCGAAGAAAAAAAATCTTCTTCTAAACCGCTCTGTGCACTAACTTTTGACGATGGTTGGATTGACACATATACGCATGCATATCCCTTGCTTAAAAAATATGACATTCCAGCAACCATTTTTATTGCAACCGATTTTATCGATTCAGATAAAAGATTCTGGACCGACGATCTAACAGAATTGCTTGCCTCTTCCAGAAGTCTTCTGGGCTTACGTTTTAATCACAACTCCCCGACTGTTACTCAGACATGCCAATCGATATGCGACTATGCTGGTTCACAAGAATATATCATTGAGCAATCTATAGCTCTTGTTAAGCCGCTTTCGCCGAGCTTAAAAAATGAAGTTCTACGCACACTGCAAACGGCATTGAAAATTCGGGATGCACAAGTCATAGAAAAATCATTTCTTACCTGGACACAGATAGACGAAATGAAACATTCGGGAATAATCAATTTTGGTTCTCATACCCATACACACCCAATTCTTACCACTACTTCAGTTGAAGAATGCACAAAAGAATTAACAACATCAAAGCAGATTATCCTTGACAGAAAACTAGCATACCCCGACTTTATTCCTTTCTGTTACCCTAATGGGAGTCTCTCGGAATCTCATGAAAATCTCGTGAGCAGCGTAGGGTATCACTGCGCCTGTATCACAAAACCTGGGCGCGTAGAAATCCCTCGCGATCGATTTAAAATCCCTCGTACGCTTTTGCATAATGACATTTCCAATTCTTCGCATCTTTTTGCAGCACGCTTAATAGGCCTTTTTTCATAGCATAAGGATACAGTATCATGCACAATGGAATATGGATTAGCTGGGAAATACAACGTCGCAACAAAGGCATTGCAGAGCACTTGAAATGGCCGCTCTATGAAATTGACATAAAAAAAACACGCATACAGCGCTACCTCGAATCCCTTTCACAAACATTTTCGATCATTAGGCATAATAAACCGCGCGTCGTAGTCGCCCAAAACCCGTCCATTGTTCTTGCTATCTGGATGACACTGCTTGCACCATTTCTAAGATTTTCTTTTGTCATGGATGCACATAATGGAGGATTACGCCCTCAAGAAGGGAAAAATCCGCTGCTTTTGGCCATTGCCCGATGGCTCCAACGCCAAGCACGCTATACTATTGTGACAAATCCAGACCTAAAGACCGTTGTTGACAAACAAGGCGGAAGGGCATTGTGCCTTCCCGATGCCCTTCCAATCATTCAAAAGCATGACCCCCTGCCTTTAGACGGAACATTTAAAGTAGTATTCATTTGTACCTATAGCGCCGATGAACCCTATAGCGAAGTTATTGCAGCGGCAGCCGAATTGCCCCAACATTACCGTGTTTATATAACGGGAAAATATGCGGGAAAAGTCGATCCTGCTAAGGTACCCGCAACAGTGCGGCTTTTAGGATTTGTGCCCGACAAAGATTTTTTTGGACTTTTAGCTGCTGCAGATGCAATCATGGATTTAACAACACGAGAAAACTGTCTTGTGTGCGGGGCATACGAAGGCGTTTCGATGCACAAACCACTTATTCTCTCTAACACCAAAGCGCTTAGAACGTATTTTTACAAAGGCTGCACGTATGTAAATCCGAATGCAGCATCTATCAAAGATGGTATTCTGGATGCTGCCCAAAGAATTGAACTTCTTAAAAGCGATGTTACCCTACTAGAAGCAGAAATACAAACGAGTTGGAATAAGGATTTTGCTGCATTTAAAGAAGCACTTGAGCCATTGCTTAATAAACCTTCAGCAAAAAGCACACAATGACAAAAATTTGTCATATTATATCCGGAGACCTGTGGGCTGGGGCAGAAGTAATGGCGTACGGACTTATAACGACGCTTTCAAAAAACAGCGCCATCTCGGTTATGGCGATTGTTCTTAACAAAGGAACTTTGTATACAAAATTATGCGACGCAGGAATCCAAACATATTTAATCGATGAATCCGCATCATTATTTGCCTCGGTACTCAAACAGATTCGGATAATTGTTCGCGATAATACCATCACTATTCTTCATGCGCATCGCTATAAAGAAAATCTTCTTGCTTTATGCGTTAAGCTTTTAGGCGCTCGGGTAAAACTTATCACAACACAACATGGGCTCCCCGAGCAGACCACAGCGCTTAAATCTCGCATTGTGCACACACTCAATTTTTTTATACTGTCCCGCTTTTTTTATTCAACGGTAGCGGTGTCCAATGACATTTACAAATGGTTTCTTACCAAAAGGCATTTTTCTAAAAAAAAGTGCGCCCTTATTCATAATGGCATCGCATTACCACCTGTGCTACCCACAAATCAACAACCACTGCAGTTTATTATTGGATCTGCTGGGCGCTTCATGCCAGTCAAAAATTATGCCCTTCTTATCGAAATCGCCCGACTGTGCAAGCCTTATACAAATATAAGCTTCTGGCTTGCAGGAGATGGCCTTCTTAAACCAGACTTGCTGGCACTTGTCAATTATTATGGGCTTTCTGACTCATTCAAATTTCTTGGTCATAAATCCGATCTAACCGATTTTTATGCGCAGATAAACCTCTTTATAAACACCTCTCTTCACGAAGGTATCCCCATGAGTATCCTAGAGGCGATGTCTTTTGGAAAACCTGTAATTGGTTCAAAAACCGGAGGGATTGTAGAAATAATTTCTGAAGGAGAGAATGGATTTCTCGTTGATACGAGCGATACGCAAGGCTTTGCCAACCGATGCATTGACCTGGCATCAAACCCCGCAAAGACGCTACAGTTAGGCGAGCGCGCCAGAAAAACAATCGAAGAACACTTTTCGATTGACGCATGCGCAATTAAATACGCACTGCTTTACGCCGGTCGTTGAGCGTGTCGAAACGAAATGTTCAGAGCGCGGTTTTGTAAGCTATCTTTTCCACTTCAATACCATTACTGACAAGGGCGGAATCGTCAGATCTAATGAATGGGATTGACCATGTGTTGGGATCCCATCTGCATGCTTGCCCCCTAAATTGCCGTACCCTGCACCGCCGTAGATAGACGCATCGGAATTGAGAATCTCTTCGTAGAACCCGCCATGCGGTACGCCAACACGATAATTGTGTCGTGGGTTTGGGGTAAAGTTACAGACAAAGAGGAGCATATTATGCCAATCATTTCCCGTTCTGGTAAACGCGATAATAGAATTTGCAGCATCGGAAAAATCGATCCAGGAAAATCCGCTATTATCAAAATCTTTTTCCCACAAAGCAGATTCCTGCTTATACATCTTATTACAATCGGCTACGTATGCCTGCAATCCACTATGATGAAAGGCGTCATCATCGTGGGCTAACACATTCCACGTAATCGACTGCTGTGCATCCCATTCCCAGTGAGAGCCAAATTCGGTTCCCATAAACATTAATTTTTTTCCGGGATGGCCAAACATGAAACCAAAAAAAGCTCTATTATTTGCAAATTTTCTCCAAGGATCTCCGGGCATTTTTTCTAAAAGGCTTTTCTTGCCATGCACTACTTCATCGTGCGAAATAACAAGCATGAAATTTTCTGTAAAGGCATACCAGAGTCCAAAGGTAATCTGGTTCTGATGATATACTCTGTAAACAGGATCCTTAGAAAAATAGGAGAGCATATCATGCATCCATCCCATATTCCATTTAAAGGTAAATCCTAATCCCCCAAGATAGGTAGGTCGGGAAACCATAGGCCATGAGGTAGACTCTTCGGCAATAGTTATTGCACCAGGGAAACGCTCATGTACTAATCGATTCATGGTTTGCAAAAAGTGAACAGCTTCGAGATTTTCTGCTCCTCCATGAATGTTAGGAATCCACTCGCCATCGTTACGGGAATAATTGCGATAGAGCATAGAAGCTACAGCGTCAACGCGTATACCATCGATATGAAATTTCTCGCACCAGAAGAGCGCGTTTGCAACCAGGAAATTTCTCACTTCGTTTCTGCCAACATTAAATATGAGCGTACCCCAGTCTTTATGCTCTCCTTCGCGAGGATCGGCGTGCTCGTATAAATTGGTTCCATCAAATTGCGCAAGCCCAAATGTATCCTTAGGAAAATGCGCGGGCACCCAATCTATAATTACACTAATTCCTTGATTATGCATATAGTCAACAAAATATTGAAATTCGGCTGGCGAGCCAAACCGATGATTAGGCGCATAAAAGCCCCCAACCTGATATCCCCACGAAGGCACATACGGATGATCTTGAATAGGAAGAAGTTCTATGTGAGTATAGCCCATCTCAAGTACATATTCGGCAAGCTGATGTGCCAATTCGCGATACGAAAGCCAGTCCCCGTGAATATCTGGCCCGGTTTTTCGCCACGAACCAAGATGCACTTCGTAAATACTTATGGGGCAATTAAGCCGATCGGTTTTTGCACGGCGTGCAAGCCACTCGCTATCTTCCCACACATAGGCATCGAGATTATACACGATAGACCCATGATTAGTTGGAGCTTCTTGACAATATCCATACGGATCGGTTTTTAAAATAAGATGATCGCGATCGTGTTTTTTAATCTCATATTTATACACGGCGCCTTCTGTCAACCCTGGAATAAAAAGCTCCCACACACCACTTGCACCTAATTTACGCATCGGATGCCGTCGTCCATCCCAGGTATTAAAATTGCCAACAACCGATACTCGTTTTGCACTTGGTGCCCACACAGCAAAAACAACACCCTCAACACTATCAAGAGTTCGTACATGCGATCCAAGGTCATCATAAACGCGTTCGTAGTTGCCTTCGTTGAAAAGATAGCGAGCTTCTTCGGTCATAACCGGCAAAAAAGAGTATGGGTCTGCCAGAGTTACTACCACGTTATCGGGATATGTCGTTTCGAGAAGATAGGAAAAAATCTTTTTTCGCTTAGGCCATACCTTTTCAAAAATGCCATCGGGGTGAGAACACTCTAGAGTATCAACTTTTTTATGTGTTGTCCTATCGATAATTGCAATGCTTTGTGCCCCAGGTCTCCAGACACGCACGCACAGGCCCGCAGAACTACAATGCATTCCAAGAACATCAAAGGGATCGCTGAGCTCATTGTATCGTATCTGATTGATTTCTACTTCGGTGAGCATGTGCATGAGCAATATTCCTTAGCAGCGTAAAAATGGTTATGCCAGGTAGACCGTTATGACCTATGAATTGTACATCTGCGATTCTTTGCGTTCAACTACGGTGTTCTTCTTGGCTTAAGAACTCCTAATTATTCTTAATAGGTATTCCAGAAATATAGTCTATTTCCTCTGGCAGATCGGTTGTTCATTCTTAAAAAGACTCACTGAAGCCCTCTTTAATTGATTGCAGATCGTGCAAAATGAGGCCAATTCTTGCTGATGATTTTTATTTAAGCTATTTTAATAAACACTATATCTTGTAGTGTGACATTTTTGTTACACTATAACCAACCAGAAGGAACCTGATCTATGAAATGTCCCTATTGTGCCTACGAGCAGGACAAGGTGGTCGATTCCCGTTCGAGCAAGGAAGGTCGGGCTGTACGCCGCCGGCGCGAATGTTTAAAATGCGAGAAAAGATTTACAACATACGAATACATAGAAACAGCGCCGCTTACAATTATCAAAAACGATCAGCGCCGCGAACCATTCGATCGACAAAAGCTGCTCTCGGGCATCGAGATGGCATGCAAAAAACGACCCATCAGCAAAAAGCAAGTTGAAGCAGTGGTCGATCGCATTTCCGATATCCTCGAAAAACTTTCGAAGCTCGAAGTCCCAAGCTCCGATCTTGGCAAGCTTGTGATGAGCGAACTCTACAAACTCGATGAAGTCGCGTATGTCAGATTTGCATCTGTCTATCGCAAATTCAAAGACAAAGATGCCTTTGTGTCTGAAATTAGTGGCATGGAAGCAAAACCCGAAGATGAGACAGTGGCGCTGCTTAACAACTAGGACGAGTGTCCACAATGTCTTAGTTGAAACTTATAAGCACTGCTGAGAAATTTAATGTGCCCGAAGGAGGAGCAATCTTCCCGGGCTCTTTTTATTTTTTCCTTGTAAATAGGGCTATTGTTTACAAGTAATATTAGGCCGCACCTTGCATGCGATCCCTCAGCGAGCCACTTTTAAACATTGTCTGAAACATAATTCGCTTGATTAAAGGATTAGCATGATTTC
Source organism: Chitinivibrionales bacterium (assembly GCA_038247415.1). Classification (GTDB taxonomy): domain Bacteria; phylum Fibrobacterota; class Chitinivibrionia; order Chitinivibrionales; family WJKA01; genus JBBRUX01. The sequence goes on from JBBRUX010000055.1 coordinate 13,489, forward strand.
TTTTTGATGCAAAGAGCCTTTAAGATATTTCAAGTCAGCTTTGCGGTGTGGGGCAAACGTAAACCATGGGGATTCCTGTGCCAAAGAAACTCAACTCCGGATTCTTGGTGGAGAAGCGCATATGAATGCTGAAAACAAACTTCAGGCTGAGACCCTTATCAAGTTGGCAAATTACCGCATGCCATTTGGACGATATGCTACTATACGTTTGATTGAAATACCGGAAGAATACTTTATTTGGTTTTGCCGAAAAGGCTTTCCCCACGGTGAATTAGGGAAATTCATGTCTATGATGTTGGAAATAAAAACAAATGGGCTTGAGCATCTCCTTGTGCCTTTAAAACAACCATGAAATCGAGTACATTTCTCGTTGCCCTTATGCGTCTTGCCCAGACCTTCGAGACCTGTATCTGATTTTCAGCCCCCAAGATAAACCCTGCCCGAAACGTCCAATGTCCCTGTGCCTTTTCCTTGACTTTAGGCTCTACTGCAGCTATTTTGAAGAAAGAGGATTTCTTCATGGCTCGACCTACCCCAAAGAAATCAAACTTCCTATCAACTATTCCCAGGAGCGATGCATCCGGCCTCAGAACATCCCAGCAGTCGTCGAATTCTTTTCGCTTAACCATAACTAGGAGATATCCATGACAATTCTCTTTATCCTCGGTTCCCGCAATCCGAACGGCCAAACCGCGCGCGCAGCACAGGCCTTGGCCGATGGCGTCAAAGGCTTGGGAGGTACCGCAGACGTGGGTCGTCGTGAGTCACCTTGTGAAGACTATGGGTTAAACCTAGGGGTAGAAACGGGATCGACAACAAGCAGGATCTAAAAGATGGAAATAAAAAAACCTCAGGTGCATAATGCTCCTGAGGTTTTTTAAATGTGCCTGTAACGAATGTATTAGCCGAGGGCAATAATGCTCCCGCTGAGGGTAAGCGCATCGGAGAAGTCTTCTTTGAAATAATGAAAACCTTGATCATCGTTAGAATAAAAGCTTGATGCTTCATCGTTAAAGAACGTGCGTAGCGCTCCCTCTTGATCGGCAGCTTCGATAATACGATGCCGCAATGGCGTGGTGTCGGTTGGGGCTACAAACGCAACAGAAAATTTCGGCATATTAATTTCTCCTTCTTGGTATCAACGGTGCTGCATACGATGCGCATCTGAACTATATTTCCTTTTTAAAATAACATATTAACTCGACCTATCCAACCAAAATCTACGAAAACGCAAAAAAAATGATAAAAAATCCAACGAAGCTCTTTATTTATACCGTGTTTCTAGCAGTGGTCTCCCATGCAGGAATCAATCCTTCCCGCATAAGCTCTCTTATAACAGCCGAACGTCCTGCGGGAAGCACCATATCGGTAGCCTTTGGCAAAGTTGATGCAGATAGTCTCGATTATTCATTTTCACCCGATCTAGCCCTTAATCCTGCGTCGGTAACAAAACTTGCTACTGCAGCGGCCGCTCTCACAACCTTTGGTACAACCTTTACCTGTTCAACGCGTGTATTTATAGAGGGCATCTGGAAAAGCGACTCATCGCTTGTATTAGGAAAAGTCTATATTGTTGGAAGCGGAGACCCAACCTTCACTGCCGAAAGGCTGTGGCTTTTTTGCAGGCAACTTCGTTTGCGCGGAATAAAGACTATTGTAGGAGACGTTGTTTTTGATGACCGTTTTTTTGATGGAACCATATGCGGTCCAGGATTTGGGGAAGACCAGAGCAGCCGAGCCTATGAGGCACCTATAGGGTCGCTTTCGTCAAGCTTTAATACGCTTTCGGTTGTGGTGAGGCCATCCATCGCACCCGGTGCCCGGCTTATTGCCGAACTCTTTCCCCCAGTTCCGGGTGTAATTATTGTCAACAGGGGAACTACAACCTCATCGTCAAGTACAACACCCCTGTCCATTCTCAGTGGGAGCGGAGCCTTATCAGACACTCTCATTATCGATGGGACCATGGCACTCAAAGACTCTCCTCGGTTTATTTTTCGCAGAGCATCTGCACCAACGCGCAATTTTATGGCAACCTTTAAAGCATTCTGTGCAGAAAACGCCATCACCATTTCTGGAGGTTTACGCAGCGGAACGATCCCCGACTCAATTGCCGCAAAGAAACCATTTTACATATTTGAATCGGAACCAATCACCACCACAATTTCTGCAATGTTTAAATACTCATCAAACTTTGCTGCAGAAATGCTCTTTAAGCAATTAGGACACGCCGCCACGGGTGTTGGCTCATTTGAAAGCGGGGCTGTGGCTCTCTCGCGATTCTGGAAATCTGCGCATTTGCCTGGCATGCCGCGCCTAACCAACGGTTCTGGTATGGGCGATGCAAATAGAATATCTACTAATCAGGTTGTCTCGCTTTTGCGATATGCCTATGCGCAACAAGCATGGTTTCCAGAATATCAAAGCGCACTCTCGAATGCCGGAATAGATGGCACCGTCAAATCGCGCTTTAAAAACAGCCCACTTTTTGGAAACTTACGTGCAAAAACAGGGACGCTTAATTTTTATGGTATTTCTACTTTGGCAGGATACTTTCATGTTGGGCGAAGTGTTTATGCATTTGCCATTTTTGTAAATGGATCCAAAGCGATCTATACTAAAAGCTGGACCTTACAGGAAAGAATTTTAGAAGCTTTTAGCAATGAGGTGCAGCTGGTGCCAAAAGCCCCGGAAGCTTCTCAATCGAATCGATAATATTAAATGTTCGATCGAGATTGGCATTTCTGAAGAGCTCTAGAATAAATCCTTCGGGAATCAGGAATACAAGATTGGTTCCAACTTCGTGAAGCATTTTCCACGAGTAGACAAATACACCCAACCAATGGCTGTCAAGATAGGCTATTCCAGATAAGTCAACAACAACAGCAACAGGCTTTTTCGAAACGAATCCTTCGAGCTTTTTGGAAATCTGAATTGCATCTTCACTGGATATCTTACCCGATATTTCGAGTATTGTGATATCGCGTTCTTTTCTGATTTTTATTTTTATTCCCATAGCTTACATCCCGAAAAAGCGTATAAAGGCGCTCATCATTTACAAATAGAACTTACATACTACCATAAGTATACTCTGTGCGCAAGCCTAGTAGCAAGCTATTTTAGAGGGATCCCAGTTAAGGTGGCTTTCGAAAAACCTGAAAACTCCCCTTATTCCAATTCACATGGTATTCGCAGAAGCAATTGCTAGTCGGCCAATTGAAAAAATGCTGGCCGTGCTTCGCCACATAATGCGTGTAAGGTTCTAAAGATGTCCTTGCGGCCAATTCATGGGGGGAACTGGTGTAGCATTAAAGTAGAGCTTGATAAAGATACCAAACGCCTCTTCGAATTTAGCAGAATGAAGCGCATCGGGATCACGTTCAACATGGTCCAGGTCGGCTTTTTCCCATACGTGGATCTGATATTTAAGTTCTTTTATAATAATTCTTAAGTATACGGTACGCATTTTGTCGGACTGCCATTGTGCAACGCGTGCATCCGAAAGCGGGGAAGAGAGGGAGACATTATACAAGGAATCTGGAACCAAAGCATAGGAAGGCAACAAAGTCTGAGAACATTTAGCCGATGAATATAAATAGAACAATCCCTTGAGAAATCGAGGCATATAGCCATCGAGATACCGACATTTTGCCCACTCTCCTTTCTGCAGGAGACCATCTAGATCGGTTAATGTTTCGGTAAAGGTCCAAAAAACTCGTTTGAGAATCTCCGCCTCAATAGAATTGACTTGGTAACCACGGGTTGGTGTCTCCTGATAAACCTTTGTCTCTCTACCGGTGCCTTGACTACGAATGTAACTATCGTTGGTTGGCGTGATTACCCACCAATACTCTGGATTACCAAAAGAAACTCTTACGCCGGTTATGGAATCGGACTGATCTTCGATACACAACGATAATTTAGCCAATTTGATGGGAAATTCTACGCGCTGCGCAAGAACCCCGAACACATTAACATTAATAATGAGGAGGAGTGCCACAGCCACGTGATGAAGTTTTCGGATGGATCTTAAGGTATTCAACAGTTAAAAAGCACGCATTCCATTCGAAGGAGTTAAATATTAAAATAGAGTTTCACAAACATGGCAAAAGTCTCCTCGAATGACTTTCCATAAGAAATTTCTTTATTTCTTTTTTTGCTCGTTAGTTCTTTTTTTTCCCAAGCATCCATTTGAAAGAGAAGTTCTTTGGCGACAATACGTAATCTAATAACTTTTTCTGGATTTCGCTGCCATCCATAGATACGAAAGTCTGTTATTCTCGAATTTAATGAAGCTTCAAACTGATTATCAGGAACTAGGGCAATGGAAGGCATTTCGGAAAACGAATTTCTACTTCCACAATACAGATAATAATACCCTTTTAAGATTCTGGGTAAGAAAGCATCGATATAAGCGAGCTTGTCCCATTTTTGTTCCTGGAGCAGACGTTCTACTTCTTTTATAATTGCGGCAAGTGATTTATTAACCCGAATGATCTGACTTGCCTCAAATTCGGATATTGCGAACTCCTGCCCAAACGCTTCTTGATACGCAATTCTTTCGCGTCCCTCAGGTCTGATTTTAAAGAGCATATCATCATAGCAGGTTATTTCGGCGTAATCGGGATAGTTTTCCCATGAAACTCGAACTTTTTCAAAGGAGTGACTCTTCTCTTCGAGCATTGCTGAAATTTTAGCAAAAGGGATCGTAACAGGGGTTCGCTTAACAGCAGGAATCTCGGCAGAAAAGCCAACAAAGCATACCACAAGCAGATAGAATACATTCAAATGAAGGGCCATAGCTATCGCCTTTTAACCCGTGGTTGTTCATGCTCGTTCAATGCTACAGACTGAGTATTACTCTCCGCACATAAGGAGGGTCTTTGGGTCAAGACGCAAATGCAGATCGTGCTGCGCCAAAGAGTCGTGATCCTTGATAAGATCGAGGCGAACATAATCGGCCTTTTGCGCAAGGGTGATAATTACGGCCAACTCGGAGATACTCGGCACAAGCACGGCTGGAACACTCATCGGATGCTGCTGTAATGCGGTTGCTGAAAACCAGATGGACAAACCCAAATCCTGGGCACACCGGCGGATTTCCTTAAGCTGGGATACCGTAGCTTTTGAGAAATCGTACCCATCAATGACAACAGTTTCAGCTTTGAAGTTACCATCAAAAACAACTGAGCGCAAGCGTTTTTCTACATCGACACCGAGAAATTCATGTTGCTGGAAATACATGATGAGCCTGTTAGCCATCAGAGAGTCGTGCATTTCCAAAGCCCCTTCGAGCGAGCTTCTTCTGGCAACTTCGCTGAAGATATCTTCGTACCATGCAACAATATGGGAGGCATCGTCGGAGAACGAGATGTGAATAACGGGTTTGTTTTGAAAAAGTTGATCGGTAGCAATATGAACAAGACAGGCAGTTTTACCTGTACCCTTGGGACCTGCTATAACACCCACATTTCCAATACCAAGACCACCTTGCGTACTCTTTTCGAGAATACGCAAGGGGCTTTTATCAATCAATTCGGCTTTAAGCATGAAACCTCTCAAGGACCATCAAGCTGTCAAAAAGTTATTTCTTGGCAGCAATGGCAGCCTTGGTTTTTTCTTGGTATTCTTTCATGAGTTGCTCGGCAATTTGCGTAGGAACCTTAGCATATTTTGCAAACTCCATAGTAAACTCGCTTTTTCCCTGAGTTAGCGAGCGGAGCGCTGTGCTATAGCCAAACATTTCACTGAGTGGAACTTCGGCTTCTACCTGGGCAAAATTTCCATTTTCAACAGTAGTAATAATAGTACCTCGACGTTGCGTAATAGAACCTATGACGTTACCCTGGAATTCGGTAGGACCTTCAACACCAACCTTCATGATAGGCTCAAGAATTTCCGGACCTGCTTTAGCATAGGCTTGTCTAAAAGCACCAATTGCCGCAAGTTGGAAGGCGATATCTGACGAGTCGACAGGATGGGAGTTGCCGTCGTTGACAATTGCACGAATTCCAACAATAGGGAATCCAATGAGCGAACCTTTATCAAGACAGGCACGAAACCCTTTTTCGCACGAAGGTATAAATTCCAGAGGAATAACACCACCCTTGATTTTATCGACGAATTCGAAATCTGATTCTCCATTAGGCTCAAGAATGCCACCAACACGACCAAACTGACCAGATCCACCAGTCTGCTTTTTGTGGGTATAATCGAACTCAACAGCTTTGGAAATACGTTCACGATAGGCAACCTGGGGCATACCGGTTTCTAGATCAACATTATACTCGCGACGCATGCGCTCTACGTAAACATCGAGATGCAGCTCACCCATACCGCGAATAATGGTTTCGCCCGATTCTGGGTCCATGAATGTAGTAAATGTTGGATCTTCTTTAACAAAACGGTTAAGAGCCTTACCCATACCTTCTGAAGAAGCCTTGTTCTTAGGCTTGATAGAAAGAGAGATAACGGGATTAGGAACAAACATGCGCGACATTGCATAGTTGAGCGACTTGTTTACAAAGGTATCACCCGATGCGCACTCAACACCAAAGAAGGCAACAATATCCCCAGCGCCTGCAAAGTCGATATCTTCTTTTGTATCGGCATGCATACGAAGAAGTCGACCAACCTTAAAGCGCTTTTTAGTACGAGCATTGGTGAGTTCATCGCCTTTTTTAACACATCCCTGATACACCCGCACATACGTGAGCTGACCGTAGGCACTCTCTTCGAGTTTAAAACCCAGTGCTACTGTAGGAAGATCGTTCGTTGATTGGAGCTTTACAATCTGTTCGTTATTATCAAGATCAAATGCTTCATTTTCGATATCTAAAGGACATGGCAAATATTTGAGAACACCATCAAGAAGTGCTTGAACTGCCTTATTTTTATATGCAGAGCCAAGCATGACCGGTGTTAATTTAAGTGAAATGGTACCTTTACGAATAGCCTCGTTGATAAGCTCTTCGGTTACGGTGCCTTCTAGGTAGGCATCGGCGAGCGCATCGGAATACAGAGAAATTTCGTCAACCATCTTATCATGATATTCTTTTGCTTCATCGAGCAGTTTCGCTGGAATCTCTTCTTCGCGGACATTTTCCCCATTGTCACCATCAAAATAAAGAGCCTTCATACGAACCAGATCTATAACGCCCTCAAGGTTTTCTTCAAGGCCGATAGGAATCTGGATCATAACAGCATGCAAACCAAGACGTTCCTTAAGCTGCTTTGCGACATTATAAGGATTAGCACCTTTACGGTCTGATTTATTAACAAATGCAATACGAGGAACGCCATAGCGCTTGAGCTGCTTATCGACCGTTAAAGTCTGTGATTGAACACCACCAACAGCACACAACACAAGAATAGCACCATCGAGCACGCGCAATGCACGCTCTACTTCTATAGTAAAGTCAACGTGTCCTGGGGTATCGATAATATTGATTGGATGATTCTTCCATTCAACGTTTGTTGCTGCAGAAGTAATAGTAATACCGCGTTCACGCTCGAGTTCCATGAAATCCATGGTTGCGCCTTTTCCGTCGTCACCCTTAACTTCATGAACTGCATGAATTTTTTTGCAGTAGAAGAGAATACGTTCTGTGAGGGTTGTTTTACCCGAGTCGATGTGTGCGCTAATACCGATATTGCGCATTTTTTTGAGATCTAGTGCCATGAAGTCCTGGTCCTCTCGCTAAATATAGGATGATAAGTAGTTACATATCATAGTAGTAATACTGTTTGGGTATTTTTTGAGGTTAGAATGAGCCAATGATTTCATCGATCTCAAACATCAACCAGAAGCAAAAGAAGACCCAATGCAGCGCCTTATGAGGATACAATGATCCCCGGTATGGCCAGACAATATACTTTCTGGGGATCTTTTTTGCCAAAAATCCGTTTATAAAGAATTGCGGCTATGTATTTTTTTTAATTACCTTACAATTTGAGTAGGAGCACTATGAAAACATTTGACTCACTCTTTGTCGAGCTTCTGGATAAAAAAGCAAAGGCCGACCCCGCGTCAAAAACCGTTGCAGAGCTTGGCAAAGGTGTTCATTTTATTGGAAAAAAGATTATCGAGGAAGCTGGAGAAGTCTGGATAGCCTCTGAGTACGAAGGCACAGAAAAAACAGCCGAAGAGATGAGTCAGCTTTTATACCACATTCAGGTAATGATGATCGCCCAGGGCATAACCCTCGAAGATGTTTACAAATACTTATAAGGAACTATCATGATTAAAATAGCAATTCCCAACAAAGGTTCTCTCTCCGAAGAAGCCATTAAGCTCATTACCGATGCAGGATATAAATGCCGCCGTATGCAGAGCGAACTCGTTTTGTTCGATGCATCCAATGATATCGAGTTTTATTTTTTGCGCCCGCGGGATATTGCTATTTATGTGGGAAATGGCCAGCTCGATCTTGGCATAACAGGCCGTGATCTTTCGCTTGATAGCGGAGCCGCGATAACAGAGGTCATGGATCTCAATTTTGGGAACTCTCGTTTTTTCTATGCTGCTCTTAAAGATGCCGGCATCACGAAGGATTCTCTTGATGGTAAACGCATCGCCACATCGTATCCTACTATTGTCGAAAAAGATTTACAAAAACGCAATCAAAAGGCAACCATCGTACACCTCGATGGTGCAGTAGAAATCTCCATAAAGCTTGGTGTTGCCGATGTAATAGCCGATGTAGTTCAATCGGGACGCACGCTTACCGACGCGGGCCTTGCAACCTTTGGCGAACCGCTTCTTTCGTCCGAAGCTATTCTTATTGGGCACTCTGCTGGTACTATTGCCAAAACAGAATCAGCGCTCTTTATCAAGCGCCTCAAAGGCATTATTGTCGCACGGGAATTTGCCATGGTCGAATACGATATCCCAAAAGCAGCACTCGCCGCCGCATGCGCAATAACTCCCGGCATCGAATCCCCCACCATATCTCCCCTCTCAGATACCTCGTGGGTTGCCATAAAGTCTATGATTAAGAAAAAAGAATCCAATGCCATAATGGATTCGCTTGCTGATCTTGGCGCCAAGGGGATTTTTATTACCGATATCAGGACATGCAGGATTTAGAAGCTGTAGGGAGATTTTCGGGTGGCAGGGGCAAGAGGTTCGGGCAACTTCAAATGCATTTTCTGTCTTAGATTACTTCCAAAACCCGCTCAATGCTTCACGAAAGCTACAATGATTTTATTATATGTTGCGCATTGTCAATTATTCAGCAACAATAATTTCTTCTGCAGGAATTTCTATGACCATCCCATCCTCCCAAACTGAAATTGAATGACCTGCATTCTTATGCTCTCGAATGGCTTTTTGCACACCTTCAATTGCACCTTTATGTATTCTGTCAAATAGCTCTCTGTCATTTTTTATTGCCATTACAAACCTCCGCAACAAGTTTCCACATAGAAGGATTTTTAATATCAACTGACCTTCCAAATAATTTTTCTGCGATCAATCTCATTTCTGAACGAGAATTATCATAAAAAGTCCAGCTATCCGATATTGGGGCATAAAGATCAAAAAAATTTTCTAGTCCTCTTTGATATCGAGAGCGAACTATTTCGTGTGCGACAAAATGGCCACCTAATTTCACCCGTTCCGAAACTCGAGCGATTGCTAATTCGGTAGATGCTAACCAAACATAAATGGTATTAATTCGGTATCCTTTGATTTTGCACTCCTTAAGAAATGGGACAAAACTTCGAGAGGCCATTGTCGTTTCAAATGCAAAATCTTCTCTTCGCTCAGCCAATTCTTTAATCCGTTTAAGCATCAATCGCCCAGATTCTATTGACACCTTATCCGGTTTAAATGGTGATAATGCTTTTGCAATAGCATCAGCATTAACATATTCATAGCATTCAATTAACTCAGGCATTATAGATAATGCAGTGGTTGTTTTGCCTGCGCCGTTTGGACCGCCAACAATATAAAGCCCTGGTCGCTCATCATTCATAAAATTCTCCATATATCGAAAATAGCTTATGGAACTACCGGTTGGATGTAGACGCCTTAAGTATCGCCAGTTAAGCGTATCACGGATAAAAGTAACAAGCGTTCCGGGTTCCCCGTCGCCCCTTCTTACGGGCTCTGGCTTTGCCAGCCGGTCTTTCATGCCATGCGGCACTTCGTGCCCAAGGCATTCAAGACTGAAAGCTTCACTCCGTTTTTCTTTCACCCTTTTATCCTGGCCAA
>JBBRUX010000056.1:0-23590 GCA_038247415.1 Chitinivibrionales bacterium
ATAAAAACAAACCACTAATGGCAAACCATAAAATATTCAAAGGAGCTTGGTGCGCTTCTGCCCACAAGCTATTTTTGTCAAGAATTTTTCGTACCACAAACATTGCATTATAAAGGTTAAGCGAGATATGATGTCGATTCGACGACTTTTGGGGCTTCTTGGGATCTGTGCACTTCTAGCATTTTTTGGAGCATTGGCGTATAAGCACTGGTATGTCCAGCCCAAGGCATTTCACGAGGAACTCGTAGACCGCTTAAAAAATCATGCATCGCCGGTGTGGAACAAAGCCATTTTTGGGCGCGATGATTGGCTGTTTTTTCGGCCAGACCTGGAATATCTGCTTAATCCAATTCCCCCAGAAACCATGCAGCAAATTATTGCTTTTAGCGCAACACTCAAAGCGCACGGAATCACGCTCTATGTAGTTCCCGTTCCCACAAAAACCGAAGTGTATCCCGAAATGCTGACCGCGGCAAAAGCGCCCGCCATTTTAAAAAAAGCCCGTACCGACCTTCTTAAAAAGCTCTCCGATAAAGGCGTTAAAGTTATCGACCTGCTACCATCGTTTTTAGCAAACAAATCCTCTATTGCCCTTTTTGAAGGAAACGAAAGTCATTGGACGCCCAAGGGCATTGCTTTTTCTGCTCATATTATTGCCACAGCCATCGACACATCACTTGTAAACCGTAAGTTTCCTCAATCGCAAGAATACACTCTTAAAGATACGGTATTTCCCTCATGGGGGGATATGCGGGATAAAATCAACCCTTGGAATGGGCACACGATATATTCGTTGCCAGTACCGCGTGTATTTACAAAAGATAATGTAGGATTTACAGATGATCCAACCTCCAAGCTTTTGATACTCGGAGATAGCTTTGTCGATAGAGCCCGGTGGTGGCATGCAAACCTTGGGGCTCATCTTGCTTTCGAAACACGCTACTCAACCCGTACGTTTTGCAGCCTGCTCGCCAATACCGAAGGCCCTTGTATGTACGAACGCCTTCCGGCTGTTTTCCCAGAAAATGGCGTTGTTATATGGGCATTTACTTCGCGAGTGTTACAATATCATCTTTGCTCAAAGCCTTTGCCAAGCAAACAATAGCACCCTATTGCGCTACCTTTTGTTCGGGAATCGCTTTTAGGATTTCTGCATTAGCAGGTTTTCCTCGCATAGCAACAAAGGCCCCCATCTCACACATTTTGCATACTATTGACTTCATACGTTTCTCCTCAAAAAAAAGGTTACAACAAGATTTAAGTTAAATTACGTTTTTAACCATAAGAAATGTTGGATAAACCACAAAACTTCGCCTCGAACATGTATTTTATTTGTTTTATTACTGTAATGTTTTCGGAGTATGCATGGAACCCTTGCCCATTGTTTCTATTATCGGTCGCCCAAATGTAGGCAAGTCCAGTCTTTTCAATCGTATTGTTGGAAGACGACGCGCAGTAGTAGACGAAATTGCCGGAAGCACCCGCGACCGCAATTATCACGATACCGCTTGGAATAATGTCCATTTTACCGTTGTCGATACCGGCGGACTCATTCCTACCGACAAGAATGCCATTCCCGCCGAGATCCATAAGCAGGTTGATGTCGCACTCGATGAATCTACCGTTACCGTTTTTGTGGTTGAAGCTGGCACTGGAATTACCGATACCGAACTGATTATTGCCAAGCGCTTGCGCAGAAGACGCGCCTCAAATATCATTCTTGTTGTCAACAAATGCGAGTCTCCAAAGATCCACGATGTCATTAATGAATATCTAAGTATCGGCTGTGGCACACCCTATGCTATTTCCGCTATTCACGGCAGTGGTGTTGGGGATCTTCTCGATGCTATCACCGAAACACTTAAAACTACCAAACATGCCCCCAAAAAACCTGCGCGCTGGATCGAACCCGATGTCAAGATCGCCATTATTGGTCGCCCCAATGCAGGGAAATCTTCTATTGTAAATAAGCTCATTGGCTCCGAACGAATGATCGTGGATACTACACCCGGTACCACGCGAGACGCCATCGATACACTTATTGCTTATAATGGAAAAAGCATTGGCCTGGTTGACACGGCTGGCTTGCGCAAAAAGACCCATGTCAAAAAGGATGTCGAATACTATTCTAACCTACGTGCCCTAGAGACCATCAGACACGCCGACGTATGCGCGATTATTGTTGATGTGGTTGAGGGTGTTGGCGAACAGGATCTTAAAATTCTCGACCAGGTACTCAAGCATCATAAGGGTGCCATGCTAGTCCTTAACAAATGGGATATCATGGAAAAAGATTCAAAAACGTTCGACCATCTGGTAGTTCAACTTCGGCACCAATTTATGGAGCTGAAGCATATACCGATCATTTCACTCTCTGCAAAAACAGGCCTTCGCAGCTGCACTCTTATCGACACCGCGCTTGCTATTAGGGAACGAATGAAAACCAAGCTTTCTAAATCTATTGTCGAAGACGCGGTTATAGGATATGCACGGGTTCATCCGCATCCTGTTGTTGTTGGAAAAGAATTACGTGTTCTTGGAGCCCGCCAAAAGGATGTTCCATTCCCACTTTTTCACCTTTTTGTAACAAACCCCACGGTGGCATTGCCTTCATTTGCCCGCTATATTGCCAACCAACTGTACGGTCAATTTGATTTTGATGGATGCCCTATTGTCGTTGAATTCAAAAGCGGCGCATTGCGGAAACGATGATTCTACTAAGGAGAACCAATGAATATTGCAGTACTAGGCGCAGGCTCGTGGTCGATTGCTCTTTCGGCCCTTCTCTATAAAAAAGGTCATTCTCTTTCGATGTGGGAATATAGCGCCAAAGACACCGCTATGCTTATCGAAAAAAGAGAGCATCCCATAAAACTGCCTGGCATTCATATTCCTCAAGAGATTCTTATTACAAACTCCATGCCAGAGGCAGTTGCGAATGCAGGAGCAATTGTATGCGCGGTGCCATCGCAAACCATGCGCGCCACCATGAAAGCTCTTGTTGCCACCGTAGACGCATCCAAGCTTGCTGCCATCAAATCGTGGATTATAGTTTCCAAAGGAATCGAAATCGATACCTTATGCCTCATGACCGATGTACTTATGCAAGAAGTTCCAGGACTCACAACCGATAAGATTGTAGTACTTTCTGGCCCCTCTCATGCCGAAGAGGTATCCCGAAATATTCCTACAACTATTGTTGCTGCGTCAACCGATCACGAACATGCAGTGCGCATCCAGGAAGCCTTTTCTACCGAAACATTTCGTATTTATACCGATGACGATGTTGTGGGAGTAGAACTAGCCGCCAGCATCAAAAACGTCATTGCAGTTGCAGCAGGAATTTGCGACGGTCTTGGTTTTGGAGACAATTCTAAAGGAGCAATTTTAACTCGCGGAATGGTTGAGATGACTCGCCTTGGCAAAAAAATGGGCGCGCACGAACAAACATTTGCAGGGCTTGCTGGTATTGGCGATCTTATTACTACCTGCATCAGCAAACACAGCCGTAACCGCAAAGTTGGAGAGCTTATCGCTTCGGGGCTAACATTAACCCAGGCACTGGCGCAAATGACCATGGTTGCAGAAGGTGTAGAATCAACAAAATCTGTGTACCAGCTTGCACGTAAATACGATATAGAGATGCCGATCACCACACAGGTATACTTAGCACTCTTCGAAGGTAAAAATGCAAAACTGGCAGCACGCGATCTCATGACGCGTGAATCTCGGCCCGAAAAGGAATCATCAGATCGCACATGAAACTTATTGGCGCGCATGTAGAAACCAGGGGGGGGCTTTTTAATGCCCCAAAAAATGCTTCGGCCATCGGGGCAACTGCATTTGCACTATTTACCAAAAACCCTCGTCAATGGGCAAGTCCGCCACTCGATTCAGAACAGATTAGTGCCTTTAAAAATGCCCTGCGCGAGTATGGCTATGAACCTCATGTTGTTGTACCTCACGAAGGATATCTCATCAACATGGGTAACGCAGACCCAGACAAACGCGAAAAAGCCTTCGAATCGTTTGTAGGCGAACTCAAGCGCTGCGAAGAACTCGGTTTACCGATGCTTAATATTCACCCTGGCGCACATCCCGGCGAAAAAGAACATGGCGAGGCAATAGAGCGCATTGCACACGGAATTAATCGTGCCATGGGCGTAACAGAATCGGTTAAAATTGTTTTAGAAAATACTGCAGGCCAAGGCACCAGTGTTGGTGGGGCATTTGAGGATCTTGCAGGAATTATTGCACTTGTCAAAGAACAAAATCGTTTGGGCGTATGCCTTGACACATGCCATGCATTTTCTGCGGGTTTTGATATTCGTACAAAAAAAGGCTACGAAGCCTTTATGAGTTCATTCGATGCACTTGTTGGTCTTAAATACCTTTGTGCTCTCCACTTAAACGACGCAAAAGGCGAACTGGGAAAAAAGCTCGACAGACATGAATCTATCGGCAAGGGATCAATTGGACTGCCTCTTTTTAAAGCCATTATGCAAGATCCGCGACTCGATGCCGTTCCGCTTATTCTCGAAACTCCCGATCCATCGATCTGGAAAGAAGAAATTGCTCTTCTCAAGAGCTTTGACAAATAATACCCTGGAGGTCTTAATGAGATTCTCCTTGACAACAATCAGTATCCTTACAATTTTTGTTATAATGGGGACAAGCGGGCAAGGTGTTGCCTCAGAAGTTAAAGCAAACCATATATCCCTGCCTTTAACGCGCCAAAAGCTGTGTGTCGATTCTCTTCGTACACTTTTTACACTCGCGTCATGCAACAACCAACCTCTTGCGAAAGCACGGATTTTGTCATCATGCATTATAGCACCACACACAGCATGGCAAAAAAGCGCATGTACGCATTAAGCCTTTTACCGCAAGTTTTGGCGACAAAGGCCTCGTTGCCCTGGGAAATCGGAAAGAAGCCCTGGCCTTCTTTCTCAAACGTGCCGATCTGAGCGAGCGGCCCGACGAACAGCAATGTCTTGACATAATCATCCGCATGGGAATCGATACTTTAGCATTTCGTAAGGAATGTATGAGCACAAACACACAAATGGTTTTAGATGCTTGTAGATCGGAAGGAATTGCGCTCGGGGTAAAAACCACCCCTGCGATTTTTATAAATCGTGTAGCCTACCACAACTATAAAGACCCACAATGGGTTATTGATGCAATAGAATATGCATACGAGAAACATACGCATAAAAAACAAAAAAGCCTCAGCAGATAATGCCGAGGCTACTCTAAAAAATCTTATTCACAAAAACCCGTAAACGAACTTAGCTTGCTATTTTCTGCTCTTTTTTAAGCGAATACGTTGGCGCTCCCTTATTTATAATTACTTCTTTTGTAATAAGCACTTCTTTAACATCGGTTCTTGAAGGAATTTCGAACATAATAGGAACAAGAACAGGTTCAAGCACATTGCGCAATCCCCGAGCACCTGTTTTTTTGGCTTTAGCAATACGCACTACTTCACGTAAGGCATCGCGCGCAAAAGTCAACCTTACACCTTCCATGGTGAAAAGCTTTTGGTATTGTTTAACGAGCGCATTTTTGGGTTCGGTAAGAATAGTAAGAAGCGCTTCATCATCGAGCTCGTTCATGGCAAGAGTAACAGGCATACGTCCAACAAGCTCGGGAATTAAACCATATTGAATAAGATCATCGGGTTCAGTTCTACGCAAAACATCCCCAACACTCATTGAGTGTTTACTTTTAACATCGGCATTAAAGCCCATGCGACTTTCACCAATTCTCTTTTCGACAATATTCTCGAGCCCCACAAAAGCTCCGCCGCATACAAAAAGAATATCCCGGGTATCTACCTGAATAAGAGCCTGCTCAGGATGTTTGCGCCCCCCTTTGGGAGGAATGCTTGCGATGGTTCCTTCGAGAATTTTAAGCATTGCCTGCTGAACACCTTCGCCCGACACATCGCGGGTGATTGACGGATTAGACGACTTGCGTGCAACTTTGTCGATTTCATCGATATAAATGATGCCGCGCTGGGCCCGTTCTAAATCGTAATTGGCAGCCTGCAACAAACGAACAAGCATATTCTCGACATCTTCGCCAACGTAGCCAGCTTCGGTAAAAATAGTGGCGTCGACAATGGTAAACGGAACGTCAAGCATTTTTGCAAGTGTTTGAGCTATGAGAGTTTTGCCCGTTCCCGTTGGCCCAACCATGAGGATATTAGACTTTTCGATTTCAACATCATCATCTTTTTTCTGGCGCGACATAATGCGTTTGAAATGGTTATAGGCAGCAACGCAGACGCCAATTTTAACATCGTCTTGACCAATGACATATTGATCGAGAAAAGCTTTCATGTTCGCAGGAGAAGGGAAATTATTCCACAAGGAACTCGCTCCTGCTGAAGCGCCAGCCCCTGTTTTATCTTCACGCAGAATATCGTTACACATTTCCACACAATGGCTGCAGATATGTGCCGAAGGCCCCGTAATTATTTTGTCGCCACTTTCGGGTCCTTTTCCACAAAAAGAACACCTGATTGCGGGTGGTTTCTGTCGAGTTGTCATGGGTTCTTCACCTTGTATACGTGATTATTTCTTGCCGCGTGGAGTCAGAACCTCATCGATAATACCGTACTTAAGTGCCTCCTGGGCATTCATATAAAAATTGCGATCGGTATCCTTTTTAACAACCTCACTCTGCTGACCAGTATGCGCTGTTAAAATTTCGTTGAGAGTTTCTTTGATCCGAATAATTTCGCGTGCATGAATTGCAATATCTGCAGCCTGTCCACCTGCGCCACCCAGTGGTTGATGAATCATGATGCGAGAATGCGGCAACGCATAGCGTTTCCCTTTTTTTCCCGCAGCAAGCAACACAGCCCCCATCGACGAAGCTTGACCGATGCAAATAGTGCACACATCGGGCTTGATATATTGCATAGTGTCGTATATGGCCAAACCGCTGGAAACATAACCGCCAGGGCTATTGATATAAATGGTTATGTCTTTGTCGGCGTCCTCGTATTCGAGAAAAATGAGCTGAGCCATAACAACATCAGCTATTTGATCATCGATATCGGAGCCAAGAAAAATGATTCGTTCTTTGAGCAATCGTGAATAAATATCGTACGAACGCTCTCCACGACCTGTTTGCTCTATAACCATTGGTATTAATGACATTTGTTCATATTCCTTTTCTGCGTATGGTGCTTACACTTACTTCACAACACACGAGCGTTGCATCGATTATGCATTTTCATCTGATTGCGCGCCAGAGACATCGGCAACTGCTACGGCAGCAGCTTCACCGATAAGGAAATCGAGAGTCTTCTGCTCGCGCAAATCTGCTCTAATCCTATTTGCAGTTCCATTTTTCCGAAAGGCTGCCTTAAGCGTATCGAATGGCTGACTGTACATTGCTGCCATTTCAGCAATTTTAGCATCTACTTCAGCCTGCGTTGGCTTGATCTTTTCGGCTGTTGCAATAAAATCGATAATGCGATAGCGCTTGAGTGCATTGATCCCAGATTCACGATAATTTTTCTCGACATCAACTCGTGTTAACACTGCTTGCCCAGGACGTTTGTACCGTTCGCTGTCTTTAAAAACTTCATCGAGATAGCGATCTACGCGCGATGGCGGAACATCAAACACATTTTTCTCTATGAGCTGCTCTACCACTTTGGTATATGCTTCGTTTTTGGCGCGCTCATCCTCGCGTTTAGCAAGATCTTCTTCGATACGTTTACGCAGATCCTCTTCGGTTGCAAAATCGCCTATTTTTTTGAGAAATTCCTCGTTGATTTCGGGTAGAACCTTTTCTGCAACTTTGGTAATCTTCATTGATATAGTAGTTGACTTATTGGCGACACCTGTATCGGGATAATCCTCGGGGAAGGTGATATTTGCATCAACTTCATCGCCGGGACGCTTACCCGTAATCGCCTTATCGAATTCCTTAATGGAAGAGGCACCCACTTCAACAGGGTACGTTGGTGCCTTTATGGCACTGTTTTCTTCGCCTTCGACCAGAACACGGAGGTACTCCACTGTTACATGGTCACCTTTTTTAGAAGCGCGATCCACATCTTTGAATTCGGCGAGACGTTCTAGAATATTCTCGACAGCTTCGTCGATATCTGATTTTTTTATTTTTTTACGATCGGCTTTAACTTTTAAACTGCTGTAATTTTTAATTTCGACAACAGGGTCTACTTCGGTTTCGATAGTACAGGTAAGCGGTGCATTTTCTTCGGTAGACACTTTTACAACTTTGGCTTCGCTTACGGGATTTACCTTATTGTCGATACAGGCTTTTTCGTACGATTTCGAAACGATTTCTTCGATGGCTTCGGCACGGATGGAATCTTTAAAGCGTGATTCGATAAGCTTAGGTGGAACCTTTCCCACGCGAAATCCTGGAATGTTTGCTTTTTTAGCCGAAGTGCGGAGCTTTTCTGTATAAGCTGCAACAACTTCTTCGTTAGGAACTTCGATATCAATAACAACTTTCCAAGATTCCTTGGTGGTAACAGTCGCTTTCAATGAAATCATCCTCCTGCTTAAATGAAAAATAGAATTTCAAAAATTATGCGAGAAGGGGGACTCGAACCCCCACAGGTCACCCCACCAGATCCTAAGTCTGGCGCGTCTACCAGTTCCGCCATCCTCGCAATAAACTCGGTGCCATAACCCTTAAAAAAGGTGAATGGCTAACGTATGAAAATAACTGTTTTTTTCGATGAATACAATCTATCTATAAAGAATACGGGGAAGAGGAGCAATCCCCTTCCCCGTAATATGCGGGATACTTTCTGCGTGAGCTACTTAGCTTGCAGCAGGAGGAACAATATCTACAAACTTACGATTATCAACGGTGCGTCGAAAACTTACCACACCATCGATTTTTGCGAAGAGCGTATAATCGGAACCACGACCAACATTTCGCCCCTCATGAAACCGTGTGCCCATTTGGCGAACCAGGATGGAACCTGCGCTCACAAATTGACCACCGTATCGCTTTACGCCAAGCATTTTTGGCTGACTATCGCGACCATTACGAGTACTAGAACCGGCTTTTTTATGTGCCATGAAAGAATCTCCTTATTATGCGCTGATTGACGTAATCTTTAAGCGAGTAAAATCTTGACGATGCCCATTTTTTCTTTTGTAATCTTTACGACGTTTCTTTTTGAAGATAAGAACTTTTACGCCCTTACCATGAGAAACCACGGTGGCTTTAACAGATGCACCAGCAACATGAGGAGCACCCAATGTTACAGTCCCATCTTTTTCGATAAAGAGAATCTTATCGATTGCTACTTCACTTCCTTCAACGGCGTTGATCAGGGGAACCGAGATTGTATCACCTTCGGTTACCTTAAACTGAAAACCACCCTGCTCGATAATAGTAAACATCTATTTGACTCCTCGTTCTGATATGAGCTTTTGCCACGACCGTAATTTTAGAAAGAAAGTTTTTAAATATACTTTAAGCATCAACCCGAATCAAGCTAATTTGCATTTTTTCCTGCAAGAGGAGTTGTCTCACCCTTTGGATAAAAAACAAATTCATCCTGTTCGAGGAGTTCATCTTCGAGACATGTTATATGTACACCATGCTCAAGCTCTATTTTTTTAAGCATTAAATCGCCTTCTTTATGCAAAAACGTAGCAACCGCTGGATGCAGGGCAAGAGACAATTCTTTTGGAATCTTTTCGAAATCGGCTCGTTTAAGCCATCGATCGATTCTTGTAGATACGGTTGCTGGCGAAAACACCCACCCTAGCCCATTACAGGCATGGCAAACATCGGTATACAACTCCTGCAACTCTGGACGCACGCGCTTACGAGTCATTTCCATAAGGCCAAATTTAGAAAGCGGAGTGCTTGAGGTTGTGGAAGAATCCGCTTCAAGCACCTTGCGCATATGTGCCTCAACGCGGCGCCGATGTTCAAGATTGCGCATATCAATAAAATCTACAACTATAATGCCACCAATATCACGCAAGCGAAATTGACGACCAATTTCACTGGCTGCTTCAAGGTTAGTTTGCAATATTGTGTCGTCGGGATTTTTTTTGCCAACATTACGCCCGGTATTCACGTCGATTGCCAAAAGCGCTTCGGCATGATCGAGCAAAATGTACCCGCCACTGCGAAGCCAGACTTTTCGCTTAAGCGATAGCTCTAAATCTTTTTCGATATTAAAAGTATCAAATAAAGGAACTTTGCCAGAATACAGAGCTACTCTCGAACAAAGGTGGGGCGACATTGTATTAAGGTACTGGATAATTTCATCGTAATCGTCTTTTTGATCGACATGTACCTCGGCAACATCATCCGAAAGGAAATCACGAATAACCATCGTGGTTATTCCCATTTCTTTATACACGAGTTTTGGCCCAGAACCCGAAAGTGCTTCTTGCTGAATAGTTCGCCATGCTTCGATGAGCGATTGGATCTCTGCAATAAAATCTTCTTCTGCGACATTAAGCCCAATAGTCCGAACAATAAAGCCAATGCCTGGAGGTTTCATCTGGGCAATGATGGCTTTAAGTCGGCGCCGCATTTTAGAGTCTTCTGTTTTCTTGGATACGCCAATAAAATCGGTATCGGGAACCAGCACTAAAAACCTACCCGCCAAACTAACTTGCGTGGTTATTTTTGCGCCCTTGGTACTAATTGGTTCTTTTGCAACCTGCACAAGAATCTGCTGCCCTACTTCTAAAAGCTTTTCGATGGGAACTCGACCCACGGGCTTTCGACGCCGGCCATCCGAATCGCTTTCCATCCCAAACTTTTCCATTAAGGCATCGTTTGACTCAAGCAGAAGCGATGCATCGATGTCTGATGTGTGAAGAAAGGCACTTTTTTCCAATCCAACGTCAACAAATGCCGCTTGTAAACCAGGTAGGATCGAAGTCACTTTACCGCGATAGATATTGCCAACAATTCGACACGAATCAGGGCGTTCTACAACAAGCTCAACAACTTTATTGTTTTCTAACAATGCAACCCGCTTTTCGGTGGGGGTTGCGCTAAAAAGAATTTTTTTCCCGCTTGATGTTTGCGGAGAACTTTGATTAGATATTACCATTACCATTACTTTCTAAAAAGGACCCATGACATACATTCTACTCGCTCGCATCTTAAAATACTTAGGGGTGCTCTAAAATGATACAAAACATTGCATTGCCACCGAGTACCACTGCAAAAAGTGCACCATTGCGCATACTGCTTTAAGATTGCGAAACAGATATCCCACAAGCGCTTCTCCAACAATCTAATGAGCGCATATTGCCCAGAGAATCTAGCGGACTCATCGCATCGAGGTGAACTGCGCCTGCGTAAATTGCAGCTGCCACGGCATCTGCTTCAATTGCAAAAACGTCGCTCGGCGCCACCTTGATAATGGTTTCTTGAATCTCTGGAGTATGTATGCTTTGAATGTGATACTGATACTCCCCACCAAGAGGAGCAGGTTTAAAAGGCACAGGAACCGAAACCATACCCTCAGATCCGTATACCCGCAGAAGCGTCCCCATCTGGAGCCGAAGCCCACACACAAGGTTCGCAAGCAGAGAATCTCCAAATCGTAGCGAAGCAATCGCATACTCGTCGACGCCCCCCTCGGCTAATACCCCCGCCCCCTCAAAAACCGTGGGTTCTAGAAATGCATTATTGACAGACGCGCCGGCAATCAGACGAGCCATAGAGGTGCAATAGCACCCAAGATCTAAAATTGCACCACCACCAAGCTCTGGCGCAAAAAGCCTGTGCGATGGATCGTAGGGTCTGGCAAACGCAAATTCTGCCTGTATCAGACGAATTTCCCCCAAGCGTCCCGATGTTACCAACTGGATTAGTTCGTACGTTTGAGGATGGCATCGATACATAAATGCCTCCATGCAAAAGACCCCAGCAAAAGCGACAGCATCAAACATACCCTGGGCTTCGGAAGCATTCATTGCAAAAGGTTTTTCACACAAGATATGTTTTTTTGCTTGGGCAGCAGCCACTACGCATTCTTTATGAAAAGGATGTGGCGTTGCAATATAGACAACATCAACATCATTGCGTGCGTAAAGTTCGTCGTAGCTTCCCACGCCAATAACATTTGTAAATTCCTTGGCAAAAGACTTCGCCTTGGTTGCATCCCGACTTGCCACAACTGTAAGCACCCCGTGGTGGCTCTTAGCCAAGGCCTGAGCAAATCGTTGCGCAATGTGACCACAGCCCACAATACCCCACCGTATTTTTTCCATGCGTTCCCCTTAATTCATTATAGTGCATAACAATGCTTACCGCTTAAAAAATAGACTGTGGCGATTGATCTCAAAAAAGAATCGACATCCTTGTAAAAAGACTAAAGTACGGTTCGCAGAATACCGATACTTTTTAATGTGAGTCAGAAAACAGTTCTTTTAAAAGTATACTAAACAAAACGTACAAGGGAGGCAATCAAAATTCAAAGCCGCTGTATTCTTTGATTCTTTCGGTTAATCAAACATGGCAAGGATGCCAGATCATTTTCTTAAACATGGAGGTTTCTCATGCGTATTAATCATAACATAGCTTCAATGGTCACACAGGGTTCTCTTTACACAACAAACCGTGACCTCAACAAATCTCTCGAACGTCTTTCTACAGGTCTTCGTATCAACCGTGCATCGGATGATGCGGCAGGTCTTGGTGTATCAGAAAACCTTCGTACTCAGGTAAAAGGTACAGCTCAAGCACAACGTAATGCACAAGATGGTATTGCTGCAATAACCATCGCCGAAGGTGCCGCAAACGAAATCAGTGGAATCCTCCAACGTATGCGCGAACTGGCAATTCAAACCTCCAATGATACTTTGACAAGTGTTGAACGAAGCTATGCGAACTCAGAATTCCAGAATCTCAATGTTGAAATAGATCGTATTGCCCGGGTGACAAACTATAATGGCCAAGACCTGATTTCTGGTACTGCTGGTCGTTTTGGTTATCAGACTGCAACAGTAGGAAGCGGATCGGCAATCTGGATTGACGCAAATAATACAGCAGGTACAGACTCGATTACTATTACTATCGATACTCTTTCGGCATCTGGTATTGGTGTAAATGCGCTTGCTCTTACTCAACAGATTTCTTCGGTTAATGCGATTTCTGCGCTGGACAGTGCAATTAATAGTGTCAACTCAATGCGTTCTAGCATGGGAGCATTCGTAAACAGACTTGAGCACGCTATCAATAACTTGCTCATATCCAATACGAACCAACAGTCAGCCGAATCACTCATTCGTGATGTTGACTTCGCTTCGGAATCGACTCAGTTTACTCGCAACCAGATCCTTACCCAATCTGGCACATCGATGTTGTCTCAGGCAAATCAGTCGACTCAGGGTGTTTTGCAACTCCTTCAACGGTAATCGTTTTTGGAGCGGATCCTTTAAAGGGAAGCACCTTAGGTTGCTTCCCTTTTTTATTTTTGTACTAATGATCTCCGATTGCCTTGCAGCAAACAAATCCTCTTTTTTAACGCATATTTTCTTTCCTTTTTTCTCCTGTTGCTCTTTACTTTTTTCTCCTGTAATTATATGATATATTAAACTGTTAAGACTTTTAGACACATTTATAAAACCTTTTAAAAAGAGATACGCACTATGCCAGTATTTAATTCAACCTCAGGGTACCCAAACGTTCTTGGAATGATCATGGCCGGGGGAGAAGGGTCCCGTCTGCATCCACTCACAAAAGAACGCGCCAAACCTGCAGTCTACTTT
Organism: Chitinivibrionales bacterium; assembly: GCA_038247415.1. GTDB lineage: Bacteria > Fibrobacterota > Chitinivibrionia > Chitinivibrionales > WJKA01 > JBBRUX01. Next base: position 13,761 of record JBBRUX010000056.1, read on the forward strand.
GGGGGCAAATACCGGATCATAGATTTTGTCCTCAATAACTTTATCAATTCTGGTATTTTCAAGATTAAAGTTCTCACTCAGTTTAAATCCGACTCGCTCATTAAGCACCTAACCACCGGTTGGAACCTCAATCGCATGCTTCGTCAATACATCGATCCTGTTCCTGCTCAAATGCGCACAGGGCGCGACTGGTACAAAGGAACCGCCGATGCAGTTTTTCAAAACCTCAATCTTATTGCCGACGAAATGCCCGATTATGTAGCTGTTTTTGGGGGCGATCATATTTACAAAATGGATGTTTCTCAAATGCTCGAATTTCATCGAAGCGTTGGAGCAACAGCAACCGTAGCAGCTATTCCAAAGCCCATCGAAGAGGCGGCAGGTCAATTTGGTGTCATTCAGGTAGATGCAAATTGGCGCATGATCGGATTCGAAGAAAAGCCTCTCAAGCCAAAACCGATGCCTGACAATCCGGGAATGGCGCTTGTGTCGATGGGTAATTACATTTTTAATCGTAACTTTTTGCTCCGCGAATTATATAACGATGCAAAACTCGACGACTCCTCCCACGACTTTGGAAAAGATGTTATCCCAAAAATATTCGCCGATTATCCTATTTACGTCTACGATTTTAGCAGCAATAAAATACCCGGAGAACTTACCGAGCAGCGTGGGTACTGGAAAGATGTCGGTAGCCTCGATGCCTACTTCGAAGCAACTATGACTCTTCGCAATGTTGTGCCCGAAATAAATTTATATAACGACGCGTGGCCAATTCGCACTGCAGCAGGACAATCGGCGCCTGCTAAATTTGTTTTTGCCGGGGAAGGGGCCGATTCTCGCAAAGGAGAAGCTCTCGATTCTATCATTTGCGGAGGATGTATTATTAGCGGTGGCCGCGTTGTTCGGTCGGTACTTTCTCGCGGTGTTCGAGTCAACGATCTTGCAGAAGTCGAAAACAGTATCATTTTTCCCGATGTGACCGTGGGTGCTGGGGCTAAAATTCGTAATGCCATACTAGATCGCGGTGTTACCATTGCTCCCGGAGATATTATCGGATATGATCTGGAAGAGGATAAAAAGCGTTTTTTTGTAAGCGAGAGCGGGATTGTCGTTCTCGAAGCACCGCGGAATACGCTTTTTTAAAGAGCTGATATAATTCTATTCCCTACGATAAAATCTGTACACAATCGTAGCCGTATTGTTATTACATGAAGGTTGCGTGTAGCACACGAAAGAGTATAATGATGATGCTACTCAACAATTTGAGATTAAGGTTTGTAATACACTTGAAAGCCTTGAAGGTGAATGTTATTTTCTCCGCAGTAGAGGACGATATTTTAATTACTTTTTGAGCGCGCTATGCCACATGAAAAATTTATTTAACCGCTTTACCAGCTTAAAAACAACCAAAATAGTACAACCATGCTAACAAATTCAGAAGCACTCTATTTTCGTGACATTAATCGTCACCGTGTTCTTACCGACGAGGAAGAACGCATTCTCGTTTTGGCTGTCCAAAACGACGAAGCAGGTGCAGTCAACAAACTTATATCGGCAAATCTTCGATTTGCAGTTAGTGTTGCGCGTCGGTATCGCGGACGAGGCTTAAGCTATTTAGAGCTTATTAACGAAGGAAATCTTGGTCTTTTAAAATCTGCCAAGCGTTTCAATATGGATAAGAATGTAAAATTCATATCCTATGCAGTGTGGTGGATACGACAATCGATTCAAAAGGCGCTCTTTGAGCAAGCTGGCACGGTTCGCATTCCCCCCAATAAAATAGCTCTTGTCAATAAATTTAAAAAAGCGCTCGACAAAAACAATGGAGATTACCATAAAACTATTGGGCTTGACGAGTTTAAAAACCTCGAATACGACATTGTCGAGGTTTTGGAAAAACTCAAAGGCATCTCCCTGGATTCTCCGGTCAACAATGGCCACGGAGACGATGATTCAAGCGCAACGCTCCACGATATTATTGGCGTAGATCCCGTACAAAATGCAGAATCTGAGCGCAAAGAACTCGGTAATGTTTTAGATGGTGTTCTCCAAAATATCACCAGTCGCGAAGAGCGCATATTGCGCATGTATTACGGACTCAATTTTTCGCACCAATTTACTTTGCAAGAAATTGGCGAAGAGCTCAACCTCTCGCGTGAACGTGTACGACTCATCCGCGATCGTTCGTTACGCAAGCTCTTTAAAGACCCTGCTGCCCGCACGCGGCTTACCCCGTTTATTCAAGACATAAAAGAATAGCTTTACTTTTAGATACACGAGCGTTGTGTAGCGAGATCATTAACCCGGTGAATTTCTCATGAAAACTATCGGCATTGCTCTCAATAGCGTTGTTGGGGGTCCCAGCACCTATGCAACCGAACTTGTTTTTGCTCTCCTAAAACTTAAACTCGATATACAATTGTGCATATTTTCCGATAAAAAATTCGAAGTACCACAAGAACTCGCTCATTCCTCTCTGCAAAACATAGTCATTACACTACCCGGGAAATGGGCAGTTCCGCTGTGGGATCACATCCTACTTCCCTTTGCACTGCTAAAACATCGGGTAGATCTGCTACATCATACTAAAGGCGTTGTACCCTTATTCTTTGGCAGAAAAACTATTGTCAACATCCACGATGCTGCGCCACTGCTTTTTCCTGAAACATTCTCTTTCTTTCAAGGCATGTATCTTAGACAAACATTTAAACGCGCACAGCGAAAAGCATCTGTAATAATAACAGGATCCAGAAGCGCAGCTGCTGATATCAAAAGTGCGCTCAACGTTGGCCCCGATAGACTTCTGATAATTTATGATGGTGCCCCTGCTCCTACGCAACCGCTTGACACAGATTATTTCAAAACCGTAGAAAAAAAGTATGCTCTTCCAACCCATTACATTCTTTACATGGGAACCATACAACCCAGAAAAAACATCGCGCGCCTGATAGAAGCCTATACGCTCCTTAAAAAAGAAGGCATGCTCGACGTTGAACTTGTTCTTGCAGGAAGATTGGGATGGAACAACAAACAATTCCAGGTAATGCTTAACAATCAGGCAGAATACGCTCCAGTAAGGTATAGTGGGCACATTGCAGAAGCAGACAAATCCTATGTTTACACAAAGGCAAAAGCCTTTGTTTCCCCATCATTATACGAAGGCTTTGGCATTACCATTCTGGAAGCTATGCATTATGGGACTCCTGTAATAGCATCTATCGCAGGCTCTCTACCGGAAATTTGCGGCGATGCGGCCATTCTTGTAGACCCCTTGGACACACAAGCTCTAGCCCAGGCCATACGCTCTGTCCTTACCGATGAGGCTGTTAGATTGAGCCTTATTGAAAAAGGCACCCAGAGGTGCACACACTTTAGCTGGAAAAAAACTGCGGAAGCAACGTATGCAGCGTATCAAAAGCTGCTTGCACGCTCAAATCAGGATGCGCCGAGAGGGGTGTAGCTTAATTACGAATGACAGCTTGGGTATGCATAAAGACAATTGACATTACTGAATTCATTACTTGGTATTTTCCCTTGTTTTCATATATTCAGAAAGCGCACTGTCAAGATCATCGAGTTGGAGTGTTAGTTGAGAAAATAATGCAGCGGCCCCCCGGATATTCCCTTGCAAAGCACATTCTTCCATCTGTGAACACACCTCTCCAACTGCCATGCCCCCAATAGTCCGTGCTGCACTCTTGAGAGAATGAGCATGCAGCCGAGACTCGATTTCATTTCCCACGCCAATAGAACCGGAAAGTTTTGCAACCGTTTCTGATTGCGACTCTTTGTAAACTTTTACTATTTCATAAAAAATTTCTTCGTCGCCACCCAACATTTTCAGTGCCTCAGCTTTATCGAATATGGGCATAGATGACATATTATGCCTCTTCCTTGGTACGAGAAACTTCTCCACCGGTAGCCCATTTTTCAATAAGCGACAGAAGGTCGTCCTTATTAATAGGCTTGCTTATGTAATCATCCATACCAGCTTCAAGACACTTTTCTCTGTCTCCTCGCATTGCATTTGCGGTCATCGCAATAATAGGTATATGAGATGATCCTTCTTTTTTAGCTTCTTCTTCCCGAATAGCACGCGTTGCATCGTAGCCGCTTACGATAGGCATTTGACAATCCATAAGAATGATATCGTATGGAAAACGGATTTGCGCATTAATTGCCTCAAGTCCATTTTGCACAATATCGCAGGACATTCCGGCTTTTTTGAGATTGAGCATGACCACTTTTTGATTAACCGGATTATCTTCAGCAACAAGGATTCTAACCTTTGTTCTATTCATTTGTTCATTGATAAGATGCTTGGTAATGAGCGGCTGCCCAGACTCAATGTCTGCCGATTCTTTCTTTTGTGGCTCTATAGCTGCAACGAGCGCAACACATTCGGCCAGATGAGCCAACTTGACAGGCTTGCATAAATAAGCAAGTATTCCGATCTCTTTCATGCGAGCAGCATCACCACGATCCCCGATAGATGTGACCATCATGAGACGTGTTACAGAAAGCTTGGGATCTACCTTAATAAGCCGTGCCACCTGCAAGCCACTCATGACAGGCATCTGAGCGTCAAGTACCGCAATATCGAAGCTCTGGCCAGCGGCCACGCTTTTGCGCATAATATCAAGTGCTACCGGTCCATTTTCCGCTTCTGTCACAATACAACCCCAATTAACAAGATAATGAGACAACACTCGCCGATTGGTTGCATTATCATCTACAATAAGCGTACGCATTCCCTTTGGGTTTTTAGAAGGAAGCAACGGCGGCCGTACCATCTCCGCTTTATCATACACTGCTGTAAACCAGAATGTGGAACCAATTCCGATATCGCTTATCACACCAATTTCCCCACCCATGAGCTCCACAAGCTTTTTACAAATAGTAAGCCCTAATCCGGTACCTCCATATTTTCTTGCATTGGAGGCATCGACTTGAGAAAAAGGCTGAAATAATTTCTGGATATCTTCTTGAGAAATTCCAATGCCTGTATCTCGTATCGAAAAGCGGATCATTGCCTTGTTTTCCGATTCGTTTACCAATTCAACTCTAAGCTCCACCTCACCTTTTTCTGTAAATTTGACAGAATTGCCTATAAGATTAATAAGCACCTGCCGCAATCTGCCGGGATCCCCCACAAGCCCATCGGGTACCGAAGCATTCACAAGATTTGCAATCTCAATAAGCTTGTCGTGCGCTTTATAGGCTACAATTTCAACTGCACTTTCTGCCGTTGTGCGCAAATCAAAGTTGATATGTTCAAGTGATAATTTTTCTGCCTCAATTTTAGAAAAATCAAGAATGTCATTGATAATAGACAACAGTGCTTCGGCCGAAACCTGAATCGATTCAGTAAATTCGCGTTGTTCTTGAGAAAGCTGCGTATCCATAAGGAGCGTATTCATGCCAAGAATTCCCGCCATAGGGGTTCTTATTTCATGACTCATAGTAGCAACAAACGCGCTCTTTGCTAAATTTGCCGCCTGAACGCGCTCTACAGATTCCTCGAGCTCAATACGGTTTTCTTCTCCCTTTGCTATAGTGTCAAGCAATACTTGTTCATTGCGCGTGCGAGCATTTTCGTAAAAAATAGCAATGATGGAAATGATAAGTAAAGAACCTAAATAGCGAAGCTTGAATTCGACCGAGTAGGTATTGATAATGTCACCACAACAGGGCGGAAAAAGAGCAATACCAACCAATACATAAAAGAGCACAACCAGAAGAATTCCTGCCCGACGTCCTAAAAGGATAAGGGCTCCTGCGGGAAAAGCGAAACCCCATAAGTAGCCAGTGTTTGCATCTCCTCCAGAAAGGATCATATACAAAAAGAAGACCATGAGCATGATCAAAAAATTTGCAGTACAGATTACTCGAAGTCGTGGAAAGCGCAATAAAATTGAATTAGCAATAATTAAAGTACATAAAACAATATCAATAGTCCCAATGGTTGCGTTTCCTGAAAATGTCTCTTTGATCCCAAAAGCGCAGGTGAAAATCCCCGAAAGAATATGCATGATAACCAAAAGAAGTATCCGTATCGAAGCAGTCTTTTCACTTTCGTGCAAGGGGACAGGAAGGAATCGATCAATCAGATTCATATCCCCATCCCAAGACTTTCCATAATTTTGGAAATGAGATCTTCTTGTGTAAACGGTTTCATAACATAGTTCTTTGCCCCATTTGCAATAGCATTAATTACCTTATGTCGTTCTATTTCGGTTGTTACCATAGTAACGGGAATATCCTTAAACCGAGGATCCGCTTTTGCAGCTTTCAGAAATGAGATGCCATCCATGACCGGCATATTCCAATCCAGGAGAATAAGATCTATCTTGCCATTCTCACGTACGAGAACCTCCAAAGCTTCTTCTCCGTGAGTGGCACCCAAAAAATCAAATCCCATTACGTCAACCGCATTGCGAATGAGATCACGGATTGTTTTGGAATCATCGACACTCAGTATACGCATTATCGGGGCCCTTCTCTATTTAACCTGGTAATAGAGTCCTGCGCTATGGCGCAGCATGGTATATTCGTTGGTATAATTAATCAGCGATTCAGATGCCCCTAAAAAGAAATATCCTTTTGGCTTGAGCAGATCATTAATTCTATGGAGTACATCTTTCTTGAATACATCCGAAAAGTAAATAAGGACATTCCGGCAAAATACGACATCAAATTTTCCCAGGGAAGCAAAGGATTCTTGCAGATTATATTTCTTAAAGGTCACTTGTTTTTTGACATCATCGGATAGTACCCAAACCTTACCATCTTGCTTAAAGTATCTATTTCTCATTTCCTCACCAAGGCCACGGCCTATTACCAAATTATCATACCGTCCAGCTTGGGCAATGTAAAGCACGGTTGGGGAAATATCGGTAGCCAAAATTTCCACCATACTGGGTTTAACAGGGCCCCCTAAACGAGCATGCTCCATGACACTCATACTAATAGAATAGGGCTCCTGACCAGTTGAACTTGCAGCAGACCATATGCGCAGCTTACTAAGTTTACCGGCGCGAAACTCTTCTGCAAACGCAGGCAGCACTACGGTTTGGAATATATGATACGGCCCCGTATCCCTAAACCAAAGCGTTTCATTGGTTGTCATTGCGTCTATTATTTTATCGCGGAGCTTTTTGGTGGTGTCTGCAAGCGACTTTACATAAAAATCACGAAAATTAGTGCAACCATTTTCCACCATAAGCGTAGTAAGCCGGGTTTCAACCAAATACATTTTTTCTTCGGTGACCCGTATGCCACAGCTTTGCTCGATGTAATCTGACATAAGCTTAAATTCAACTTTGTCGATTTTTACGGGTACACTCATAACACAGATTCTTTCCTAAATGATGCTATAATTTTTTGTATCCAGGCAAGACGCTCCGCGCCGTCTCCTTGTTGACCAACAATCGTCTCGATTTCGTCAATAGTCGTTTGCGTTCTGTTTAATTTTATTTCCATCTGTTCGAGCACTACGGCAACGCTCGATTCGATGGTTTGTTTTGCAATGCGGTAATCTTCTGCTTCGGAGGTTCTGCGCAAGAGCTCCCGAATTGTAGTTATCTTCTCTATAAGCATGCCTGAGTTTATTGGCTTTGTTAGATAATCACGTGCACCAAGCTTGATAGCTGCTACAGCAGAATCGATTGACCCTTGCCCTGTCACAACAATCACTTCAACCAGATTATTCATTTCTTTGGCAGCTTTTAATACTCCAATGCCATCCATACCTGGCATGACAAGATCGGTAATAATGAGGTGCGGAAAATCTACTGCTGCGCGAGCAAGGCCTTCTTCCCCGCTCTGTGCTATAAAAATTTCATCATCAGGCTGCTTATGTTTTGCAAGCACTGTCTCATAAAGCTTGATCATGGTGACATCATCGTCAACGCACAGAATTCGCATACAGGATCCTTTGATAAAGACGCAACGTTTTAAAAAGCATTATTGGGGAGATGGTTTATAGGCTGCTGCCCAAAAACTACCTCAGAGATCTATTTACATTTCAACAAACGAGAAATCTCTCCAGCAATATCGAGTAGCGGCATAGATTTGTCTGATAATCCCGCTTCGTCAACAGCTCGGGGCATTCCATACACCACACACGTAGCCTCGCTTTGCGTAATGCTAAAGCATCCTTTTCGCTTCATGGTGCGAACTCCAAGCATACCATCATTACCCATACCGGAAAGTATCACCGAGAGTATCCCTTTGGACCCATACACCGAGGCCACCGAACGAAACAATACATCCACTGAAGGACGACATGAATTTTCCGGCGGATTGTCATTAAGGCCAGCCATAATTGTCCCAGCAGTTTCTCTCAAAATCATGTGCTTACCACCCGGGGCAATGTAAACGTTACCCTTCTCGATGCGATCACCCTCTGCTGCTTCGACAACCCTCAGTTGCGATTTTTTATCCAAACTATCAGCAAGCGATTTTGTAAACATGGGAGGCATGTGTTGCACAAGAACCACGGGTACGGGGAGAAGCTGTGGGAGCATGGGAATAAATTTCCCCAAAGCCTCCGGTCCCCCCGTTGAAACGCCAATAGCCAGAATTGCAAAATTTGAAGGAGGAGGCAGGGTTGGTCCGGTTTGAGCATTAGTAGCTAACGTTGACGCGGTACCAAGTGGTCGTACTGGCGTAAGCGCTTGTCGGACCATTGTTTTAATTGACGAAAGACGAATTGAAACAAGCCGAACAACAGGCCGTAAATCGGTGCGTAATTGTTCGATGTTATGCTCGAAATTATTCCCCTCGGGCTTACGGATAAAGTCGACCGCGCCCATTTGAAGAGCTTTAATGGTCGTATCGGCACCACGTGTTGTTTCGCCCGAAACCATAACAACCAGGGTTTTTGGAAACAGTTTGGTGATATTTTCAAGCGTTTCAACCCCATCCATATCGGGCATATGAACATCGCACAAAACCAGATCGGCAGGTGTCAGCGCAAGCTTCTTGAGTGCCAAAACACCAGAAGGAGCGCTTCCAATCAGCTCTAATTCTGGGAAACCTGCAACAACATCGGATAATATTTTCCGATAGGTTACCGTGTCATCAATAATAAAAGTCTTAATTCCCATACTCTGCTTTCCACTGCAAAGGAACAATTCCGATTAAATAAGAATTGTACCATTACCCGCAAAAAGAAAGCAATAGACTCATTTTAAATCAATTGAGATAACGAGAAAAACAAGCAGGAAGAATTTATTGGAAGGAAGCGGGAAGAGCCAGTGTCCTTCCCGCATAAACGTAGCAATCGATTTTAGCTATTCACGAGACTATCAACAAAATCGATAGCAGAAGCGACATTTTGAATTTCGCTTGCCTGTTCCATAGGCATTTCAACTTCAAATTCTTCCTCAAGCGCACATACCAACTGAACGCTCTGCTGTGAATCGGCACCAAGATCAAAAATGAAATTTGTTTCGGGAGTAAGCGTTGCGGCATCTGCTCTCAGAACATTGGCGATAACTGTTTTAACGCGGGATTCGATTTCGGACTTTTCCATAAGCCACCCTTTCATACTATTGTAGAGAAGATAAGACTCCAGAACACCTGTTCGGTTGATTTTTGATCTTGGGAAAATAGATAGTGGTACAGGGATCGGGGGTTTAAAAGATTTAAAAAAAAGATTAAGCGGGAAAGGGCTGGGGGCTCATTATTTCTAGCTTGGAAAAATAAAAACTGACACTGATTATGATGGAAAGGGCCAGGTGGCCCTTTATATCCAACTTGGAAAATGCTTTCCTTGAGAGCCCAACCCCCTACCCCCACACTTGGGGGTTTGCAAAACATAA
>JBBRUX010000057.1:0-23150 GCA_038247415.1 Chitinivibrionales bacterium
CGATTCGGTATTAGCTTGCATATCCTCAACTTGTTTCTGAATTTCATGTGTTGCCTGTGCGGTTTGCTTTGCAAGCTGTTTGACTTCGCTAGCTACTACGGCAAATCCCTTTCCTGCTTCACCGGCAGATGCCGCCTCGATTGTGGCGTTGAGGGCGAGCAAGTTGGTCTGGTCTGCAATATCGTTAATGACCGCAACCACTTTTCCAATTGATTTTGCGGCAGCACCGAGTTTGTCCATAACATCCTTACTGTTCTTCGCATGGGCATTGGCCTCTGTTGCAATTTGGAGTTCTTTCTGACAGTTGCGGGACACTTCGTTTAGAGATGCGCTCATCTCCTCAATTGCTGTTGCAACGCTGTTTGCGGAAGATGACATTTCTTCTGCCGCCGCGGAAATGGAGTTAATATTTGTGGTCGCCTGCTCCGTTGCGGAGGCTACTGTTGATGTTTGCGTGCTCATTTCTTCGGCATTAGCGGCAATCTGGGTGGAAACCGCTGAAAGTTCAGTAGCTGACGATGCTAAAGTATTTGCATTTCCGGTGATTGAAGAAATGATGCCTTGAAGTTTCTCAACAAATTTATTAAAATAACCAGATAATTCTCCAATTTCGTCTTTGCCATTTACTTCGAGGCGTTTGGTCAAATCGCCATTTCCTTCAGAAATGTCTTTGAGCATGTGGACGGTTTTCAGTATAGGACGCGAAATGAACCGAGTCACTATTACTGAGAACGCAGCCATCAGTAAAGCAGCTATAATAGAAACTATTATGATGAGAGGTACAACAACCTGCCGAATCTCAGCTTTAACGACATCTACATACACACCAGTCCCAATAATCCAGTTCCACTCCTTAAGAAGCTTTGCATAAGATATTTTTGGTACAGGTGTTGTTTCGCCCGGTCTGGGCCATTCATAATCAACAAAACCTTCACCATTTTGCTGACACACCTGGGCAATAGCTTGAAATAGATTCTGCTTACGTCCCATTGCGACATTGTATTTTGGGCCGTCCAATACTTTATCATCCAATGTAGAGTTAGTTGAGTGCATAATCATTGGATAGGGTTCAGTATTGCTGTTTATCCAAAAGTATTCAATACCTTCATAACGTATGAACTTCAAGTGATTTTTTGCTCTACTCTGTGCTTCCTCCAGGGACAGCTTCCCAGACTTGTATTCATCATAATAATAACGCACAACCTCATAGCCCACCTCTGTAGCAGCCCGTGCTGTATTGTTTCTTGCATCATGAATGGAACGTACCAGACGGCTTCCAGCAAAAATCATTATGGTAACAAATACAGCGATTGCCATAATAAATACAACATTTACTTTATTACCGATTTTCATGTTTTTAAATTGAACCATGTTCTGCTCCTTTGTTCTTTTTAGGTCCCGCGCATTTTGACCTAGTATATCATTGCTCGGGCAAATTGTACACCTTAATAATATGAGGGATTTGTCTGGTTGCTCCGCAAGGTACTTTGCAAGTAAAATAGCCGTTCCAGGCTTCTTAAATCAGGGTTGCCACCGGAGAATTTCCTTTTCCACTACAATCTGGGCCAGATTAGAACGTATGTACTCTATATAGTTTTATTTAGATTTGGTTAGGCCATTGCAAATATGACTTACTTGAGATATTTTATACGTAATTGATTAGATTAATAAAGCAGTCCATCGTGTTTTAACCCGTACGACTGTATATAGATAAGAGGTAGCTATGATTTCAACATTCACATTATTTTTAGGCGCACAGCTTTTTCTTGTCCTTTTGGCTGTTTCTCTTGGACGTATGGTATATATCTACCGTATTCGCAAAGAAGAAAATCGCCGAAAAGAGCTCGAATTATCTATTATGGAAAAGCGTACTCAGATTTTAGCCGAAGGCAAGAAAATTGCCCACAATCTCGAAGAACTGCTCTTTAATGCGCAGATTCAAAAAGAGATTGATGATATGATTAGAAAAAACTAGGAAAATTATTTGATAGTCAAATTTATGGGGAAATACTAGGTAACAACTGGTGTTTCCAATGATATCTTTAAAAAAAGGCACTCACCATGAGTGCCTTTTTTTTATACGTCAAAAACAAATTATAAGGCGTAGATGTTACCATGAAAGAAAATGTTCTTATCTTATTTGTGCGACTCCCTGTGCCTGGGCGGGTAAAAACTCGTTTGGCACGCCATATTGGAAACGTTGCTGCCGCACGCGTGTATCAGAACATTAGCGAAGCAATTATCCGTTCCGTAAAAGACAACGAATCATTTGACACGCTTTTTTTTCTGGATTCTCCGGAGTTTGAAGCTGACTATAGAGACTATATGCATATTCATAAAAACCTGAGGATTCAAGCCGGATCTGACATTGGTGAACGAATGGCACATGCTTTCCAAATGGTTTTCGCCGAAGGATTCAAACGCGCAGTACTGGTTGGAACAGACATTCCCGCACTAACCGGCGAAATTGTCACAGAGGCTTTTAAAAGCCTCTGTGATCATGACACAGTTTTGGGAGAAGCTCTTGACGGAGGCTATTATCTGATTGGCCTTAATTCGCCCCAAGATTTTTTATTTACCACTATAGTGTGGAGCACTGGCACTGTTTTTGAAAAAACCGTATCTTTGCTCAAAACACATTCCCTAACTATTGCCTTTACACCACGTTTGCGTGACATCGACACGCTCAAGGACTTAGAAGATGAAGGTCTGCTGCATTATACCCGCGCTCAATGAAGAAGGCGCAATTGGCAATGTTGTTTCGTCTATTGACAGATCACTTGTCAATCAAATAATCGTTGCAGACAATGGTTCAACCGATGCCACAAAAGAAGTTGCTGCACGTGCTGGGGCGCTTGTCGTGCATGAACCCCGCAAAGGATATGGCTGGGCGTGCCTAGCCGGTGTGGCTGCGGCACCCGACGCAGACGTCTATCTGTTTTTGGATGGCGACGGAGCAGACGACACCTCTCTTGTAAATGATGTCATTGCTCCCATTATATGCAATGAAGCGGACATGGTTATTGGGTCGCGGGTACGCGGTGTTCTGTACGAAAAAGGTGCACTCACCCCGCCACAGCGTTTTGGTAACTGGCTTTCTACACACCTCCTTAACGTACTTTACGGCACGCACTACACAGATCTGGGACCGTTTAGGGCCATTAAACGAGATGCGCTCATAAGAATGCACATGGCAACACGAAGCTACGGTTGGACCGTGGAAATGCAGATCAAGGCTGCGGTAATGGGGATTCGCATCGCAGAAGTTCCCGTTAATTGCCGATGCCGACGCGCAGGCAAGAGTAAAGTGAGTGGCAGCGTAAAAGGCGTTATATTGGCCGGTTTTTTTATTCTTTACAATATCGGGGAAGCTTATATGATGAAACTCCTGGGACGTCTCAAGTGAAGCGTGTGGTCCTGAGCAGTTTGCGCTATGCGCCGCTTGTTGTGATGGGGATCTTGCATTGTATGACCAGTAGAATTATGCTGGTACAATTTCATTTTGTTCCACTTGCAGTTAGCTATTTGGTAATGGGGCTTTGTGCGGTGGCTGGCCTTTTAATGCATTGTAAAAAGCCCTACCCCTTTGTGGTGCTTGTTAGTTACATGGCGATACTATCAATTCCGTATGTGTTAGCTTATCCCGTTTTGTCGGACGATGCCTATCGATACATATGGGAAGGTCATGTCCAGAACAAAGGACATAACCCTTACCTAACCCCACCAGGCTCTGCGGTTTTTGCGGGGGATACCCTTGCAGCACATGTAAACTTTCCACAAATTCCGGCAGTATATCCACCGTTAGCACAGCTTGTTTTTAGGGCGCTTGCTAGTATTGCGCCATCGATGTTTCTTTTTAAAGCTTTTTTCATGCTGTGTGCGCTCGGCATTTTATGGCTACTCGCAAAAAAGCGGGATCTGTTTGCCCACGCGGATTATCTGTGGGCGATTCTTCCGATAACGCTTGTTGAAACCGCTTGGAGTGGGCACTTTGATGCACTGGGTATTTTTGCGCTTGCTCTAGCGGTACTTGCCTTAAAAAGAGGAAACGGCGTGTCCACCGGATTATTTCTAGCGATGTCAATTAGCATCAAACTAATGCCGGTCATGTTTATTCCCTATTTTTTCTGTGCGCTCCCACGAGAAAAACGAGTTGGATTTTTATGTGCGCTGCTCATGGTTCCAATTCTCTATCTTCCCTTTCTTTCGGCTAACTCATCGCTTTTTTTCGCGCTTGTAAATTACACCCGTCATTGGGTAAACGCTAGTGCGCCGTATTCATTGCTTATAAGTGCTGGATGTTCGGCTCAAATGGCACGACTTATTCTTTTGGGTGTTTTTGCTACTACCTGGATACTTGTATTTGTCAAAATCAAAGAAATTAATGTAAAAATATACGTATCGCTTTTTTCGCTCACCCTGTTCTCCCCGGTTGTTTGGCCATGGTACCTGCTGTGGCTTATCCCGTTTGGTGCTGCATATTTTCCTTACACTATTGCCCTGCAAACCATTCTGTCGATTTCCTCGTATGCCGGGATGGAGAGCTATTTAACTGGTGGTATTTGGAGCGAAAACTTTGGTGTCTGCCTGGCCGTATTCATAATAACTCTGGGATCAGCATTCTTTGAATATACCAGAAACAAAGACCGCAGACACTCCAGAGTGAACACATCAGAATAAACCGGTATCTGCAAAAGAGGAAAACGAAATGAGATTTATAGCTATAATGTTCGCATTATGTGCGATGACTTTGAAAGTTGATGCTGCCGAATTCCTTTCGATGTTCGAGAATGGTGCAGAAATTTCTTCCTATAAAACTACGCAGCCAAGGTATGGTGAAGAACGAACGGCCTACACAGTAATGGTTTTTGTCCCTGAATATATTAGCAGACTTACCAGAATTAAAGCCGAGGGCTCTATCAAAATACCCTCAAACCAACAGGTTTTGGTTGTTAAACTCAACAGGGCGCTTCAGTTTAACACGGGTATTTACAATTACTCGGTTATGACATCGGCCTTTTGCGCAGTAGGGCGGGAATTTGGCCGTGAACCATTGTATCCCATGAAAATTTCTATTTCTGCATCTGAGTGGTGCGGTAATTTTTATCAGCAATTAATTCCCAACGGTAAAGGCGCACAGCGTACCATGCATTCATATTTTGAGAAAGAGGGCGATAGGGATGATTACCTCGAAGCGCCGAAAAATGATCTGTATGAGGATAATCTTCCAGTTCTTATCAGAGAGTTTTCCGGAGAATATCTTGCCGTCAATCAGAAAAAAGATCTGAATATTCTCCCCTCATTATGGGAATCACGCATAACGCACAAACCGCTTGGATACGAAAAAGGGTA
Source organism: Chitinivibrionales bacterium (assembly GCA_038247415.1). Classification (GTDB taxonomy): domain Bacteria; phylum Fibrobacterota; class Chitinivibrionia; order Chitinivibrionales; family WJKA01; genus JBBRUX01. Next base: position 5,353 of record JBBRUX010000057.1, read on the forward strand.
TGTGCAAAAAAATGCCGAAACCCTCGTGTTTCAAGGGAAAAACCAAGAGACTTTCAAGTGGACATGGCAGGTCGGCAGCCGGACCGTAACATATTGGGTAGAGAGAGATTTTCCTCATACAATATTAAAATGGGAATCGTCAACCGGCGATTCCGGTGAATTGATAAAAACGCTCACAGTAAAGTATTGGGAGAAGCACAAGAATAGTGATCTGGGTTTGCGGAGTGATCTGGGTATTCCGATAGTTCCTTAAGGCAACTATTTTTAACCACAGCCGGTAACGGAAGAAATGATAGATCAACTTCATAGTACTACGAAACAAATGAGTGTAATGTTGTTCACTATCCCTACAACTATTTTAATGGAAACAACTCATCTTTAATTGAGTCAAGGAGTCAACGGCATGTGGATTTTTTTTGTACCTCTTTTGTTCTCGGGGATTTTTTTCTTTTGTGATGCGGCAAAACCTATCACCCGTGTTTGGCCCCAGTCCCTCTCCAGTGCAAAAATTGAAGAAGGCAGCGCAATCGCCGAATCGGGAGGATTGCGCTTGGCCCCAGCTACCCGTATCAGCTTCAAAGAGGGCTCTGCATACGGGTTAGGCAACGGCGTGTTGCGAGTAGCCATGACACCCCCAAAAATTGACAAATCACTTGTACCGATTCTGGCAAAACGCCTCGAATGCTTCTGTGCCTTCTCGATCTATATTGGACGCACGGTGGTCGAGGTATCAGACCGAGGTGTACGGGCGTATCTGATTGATGAAAAGTATTATCGTATCGAGAAGGTGTTTTCGGAAAATGTCATGAATATGATTCCAGACGGATCCCCTGTTGAAATCGTTATTACGATTGAAGATAAACGCCTTGACGTTAAGGTTAATTCGCAGTCCTTGTTGCAGTGTCCAGTAACCCTTTACGATTTCTCCGCGATTCAGCTTTCAACGTTTGGCCACCCATTTTTGGTTGATTACCTGAGCATCGAGGAAAAACACAAACTAGAACTGATAGTTGACGCTCCAAAGCGCTCCATTGATATTGGCGCAGTGTTCCACCCAAGGCATTTCAACCAGGGTGGCGGATTGCACAATCATCATTTCATTACGTGGGAAGGTGGCAAAGCTGCACCCCAAGCTCTCATAACGACGTTTGCCCCGGACTCCACGATTCACGATGCACTGGTTTCGGTAGGCGCACTACCGGGCAACAATCTGCTCGCCGATGCCTGGACCCAGCGGTTGAATGCGAAATCGGTAGAGCCGGATAAAAGAGCGGAGGGTGATGTATTGCACATAACCATACTTTACGGGGGAGAGGAATTTCCTGTCGAAAAAATCCTCAAGGATCTCTCGGGAGCCGAGTATGATTTCCGTTTTGCCGGCAACCGTAATTTTATCCCGATCTGGAAATCGGGGTGTGTGGCTTGTCTGCAGAGCTGTCCCGGTTCAAAAATTGCTAATCGCACCTATACTATGCGAGACCTTGCTAGAAAAAAAGCTAATTTCCGCGCAATCGAGGGGCTGCCATTTAACGATGGTGATGAGATTGTGGTGCGCATAACGAAGTAGATCTACTTTTCTTAAGGAGAATTTATTATGAAACAACTTATACTATTGTGTATGCTATGTTGTACTGTGCAGGTAGCCGCCTTTGATACGACGTTCTCTCGAATCGATCGATTTTTGAGTGCCCATGTGTGCAATGGCGGTGTGGCGTATGCGCACGCAAAAAACGATCGACTGCTTGACACAATTTTAGCTGACTACAGCGCATTAAACGCTAAAGAATATGCAGTGTGGGGCAAAGATTTGCAGCTCTGCATGCTTATCAATCTGTACAATTGCGCGACAATCAAACTGATAGTTGACAATTATCCACTCAAGACCGGAATCAAGGACATCCCCAAGGCATGGGACAAACAATGGATCAACCTCTTTGGCAAAAAAGTGTCGCTCAACCATATCGAACACGACCTGATCCGCAAGCAATTCAATGAACCACGCATCCACTGCGTTCTGGTATGTGCTGCACGCAGCTGTCCTTTAATACTCGACAAAGCGTATGTTCCCGAGCATTTACAGGAGCAATTTGAAAATGCAGCAAGGACTTTTTTGACCGACACGACAAAAAACCATATCGACAAAAACAAACTTGTCATTTCACCAATTTTTCAATGGTATGGGGATGATTTTAAGAAGACCTATGGCGGGGTTGAGGGGTTTATAAAGCGCTATCTACCCGTTGGCAAAGGCCCAATCACCTATTCACCGTATGATTGGTCCCTCAATGATGCGGGGAGCTGTCGTTGATACGATCTTTTATTCTGGTTTTGGCTTCTTGAGATAAGTGTGCGCCTTCGTTAACAGAGGCATCGTCAAAATCACTAGAGACCCGACCCAGTATGCCGTGCAGGAAATTTAATTGTTTGCGGTAGCAGGAGCAGACTCGGCACATTATCAGGTGCAAAACCATTTTGAAACGATCGCCCTTGTGTAGTGGTTGATCGAGTTCCTGCGAAACGAATTGTGCTGCTTCCTTACAGCTCAGCATAATTTTTCCCATGGTTTTAGCTCCTCTTGAACCAATTAGATTCCAGACACCCTCGTAATTTCAAACGCGCACGATGAAGCATCACCCACAGATTTGTCGGGGAAAATCCGTTATTCTTACAAATTTCTTCACTTTCAAAACCATCTATTTCACGGAGCACGAAGGCTTCCCGCTGATGGAGAGGCAAGTACGAGAGGCATTGACGGAGTACCAGAAGAAATTCTTTTTGATCCAGCTCAGATTCTGGGGTTTTATGCCATGAACGTGGAGACTTTTTCCAATGCCCGCTCTTGTCGAATTCTTCTTCATCTTCGTTAAATCGGTCTGTTTGGCCTTGAATGCCATTCATTTTCGAGCGGTAATGATCGAGTATTTTGTGTTTGAGAATGCCCAATAGCCATGTTTTTTCGGATGATTTCCCTTGAAAACTCTCTGCTGCCCGGTGTGCCGCGATGAATGTCTCCTGAACCAGGTCCTCGGCATCGCTGCGGTCATTCACCCGGTAGAGGGCGATTTTAAAAAGGGTGTCACTATACTTATCCACCAGAGCTGCCACATTTGCTATCACACTACTACCCCATCGAGTTTGGATCTGAAATCAAAAACTACATTGCATCCCTCGCGCCTGTAGGCCATAACCAGAATGCTTCAATAATATAGCTTTCTGCACGCGCGGCGTTCCCACATGCCGATATCTTCATTTCTTATACTATAAAAATCCTAAAAAAAATTGTAAGGTTTGCCCCTCACCCCTCGACTACTCTTATAAGTCAGCTCTATCACACACAGGAGTTTTGTATGAAATCCTCGCTATCTATTGTAATAGTCTCATTTTTTTTAGTTTTCGGAATCAGTTCTTGCACATTAATCCAGAACGCAGATGCCGTGAGTCATGACAAAATGACAGATACCGATTCCCTCCTAACCACGGGAATGTCAAATCCTGCGTTGGCTACTTTTGCCGGAGGATGCTTCTGGTGCACGGAGTCACAGTTCCAGACTCAGCAAAAAGTCGATCCGGTAATTTCTGGGTACACTGGGGGAACTACAATTAATCCAACCTATCACGAAGTTGGATCGGGTACCACAGGCCATCTCGAATCGGTTGAGGTGCATTTCAATCCCGATTCCATTAGTTTCCTGAGTTTGCTCGACATTTTCTGGAAAAGTCAAGACCCTACCGATGCAACGGGACAATTTGTTGATCGGGGTTCTCCTTATGGTAGCGCCATTTTTTATCACGATTTATTGCAACGGGCGCAAGCATTGGCTACCGAAGCAAGTCTTGGCAAAAGCGGTATCTTTTCTAAACCGTTGATCACGCGAATCGAAGCGGCCTCGGTTTTTTATCCTGCTGAGGATTATCATCAAGATTTCTACCTCAAAGATCCCACCCGCTATCACCAGTATCGCAGCGGATCGGGCCGAGATCAGTTTATCGCTCAGATCTGGACGGGTAAAAACTGGCACGCAGATTTACTTGAGGTTGACACCTTTTCCCGACCTTCCGAGAGCGATATACAGAAATTACTCACGCCTTTACAGTATCAGGTATCGCAACAAAGTGCCACAGAGCAATCATTCCATAACGCCTACTTCGACAACCATGCCGAAGGTATTTATGTTGACATTGTTTCTGCACAACCACTCTTTTGTTCGATTGACAAATTTGAGTCAGGCACTGGCTGGCCAAGCTTCACCCGGCCTATCGATGGGTCCGCAGTGAGCGAAGTTACCGATTCCAGCTTCGGCACAACTCGCACTGAAGTTCGCAGTACCGTGGCTAATTCGCATCTGGGCCATGTGTTCGACGATGGTCCGGCACCAACACATCAGCGCTATTGCATCAATTCAGCGTCGCTACTGTTTATACCCAAGGCACAGCTGACAGCGCAAGGCTATGGGCGATATCGAGGACGTTTTTAAATAATTTCAGCTGGATGCAAAGGTTTTTGTAAGGTTTGAATAAATCAATCGACTACGTGTTTTGAGGTTGAAAAAAGTAAACGCAGATTTTGTTCAACAAATATGAAAAATCAAGTTCAGTGAGTTTCAAGTAGTTCTTTGGTTCAATAAACAATATAATGTTGGAGGATATCATGAAGAAGCTTCTTTTTTTGTCTATAGCAAGCGGGCTCCTAGCTGCATCTTGCTCAAATCCGGCCAAGCCTACGGGCAATGCAACCTTAACGATAACCGGAGAGGGACTTTCGAATGTAGGTAGTGCCTGGGCATATGAAGGATGGATACTGGTAAATGGAACACCACGCTCAACAGGGATTTTTTCCGTTAACGATGCCGGTGTACTTTCCAAGTCAATGTTTAGCGTCGATAAAGACAATCTTGCTGCTGCAACAGCATTCATTGTAACCATTGAACCTTGCCCTGATCCCGATCCTTTGCCCTCTGCAACACATATCATGGCTGGTGATTTTTCCGGCTCCTCTGCAATGCTTGGCGTTTCACATAGTGCGGCTTTGGGCACTGATTTTGGCACCGTTTCGGGCAAATATATTCTTGCAACGCCGGCAGATGGCGAGAATACTAACGAGCTAAGCGGTATTTGGTGGCTAGACGGTTCGGGACCTGCGGCAGGATTAACGTTGCCAACCTTGCCAGCGGGTTGGAAATATGAAGGTTGGGTTGTAATAAATAGTATTCCAGTTTCCACTGGTCGCTTCACCCTAGCTACGGCTGCAGATGAATCACATATTTATTCCGGAATGGGAGCCACCCCACCCTTTCCTGGTGAGGATTTTCTTGCTAATGCACCTGCAGGCCTGAACTTCCCTACAAACCTTTCTGGCGGAAAAGCTGTGATCTCAGTTGAACCCGACCCCGATAACAGTCCTCTGCCTTTCACCATCAAACCATTAGCAGCTGATATTCCTTCCCCGGCAATGGATCATACGACTTATGTATTGAGTCACCCCATGGATCATCTCCCTGGTGGCATGGCCTCGCGCTAGTATTGGCGAATCTGTCGGGAATGGCGTTGTTCCGGCAGATTTGCATTCTTGATAATAAACTATATTTGATGGTCTCTGTTACTATCAGTCAAAGACCGTCAGTTAAGGAAGTACACTATGCGTATCAAAATTGCTTTTCTGTTTAGTGTTTTTTTAGCGATACCTAGCTATTCAGATTTTGAATTCAAGCCCGGGCTCCTTTCGGTTACGGCAGGATCCTGGGTGGTCTTTCCCGATGCAGCACCCGACAAGCCGCTCTATTTTAATAAGGCTGCACTCGATTTTTATTACTCCCTAGGACCCATCAGCGGCGAGATTGCCTTGCCGGCTGCTTGGACTATTGTAAGCAGTCCTTCTAATCGGCGGTTTTTTCTGGGAGATGCTTTGCTGTATTTCGGCCATCGATTTTCTCATGTTGAGCCACGAATTGGATTGGTGATTCCTCTTGGATATGGGCTTGACACCAACTGGAAAAGTAAAACCTGGATTGGAACCAATAACCTCAAGCTCCAATTCGGACTTGCGTATAGCCGATCTGCCGAGGAGCTAAATGGTTTTCCACTCAGTATCGAAGTAACGGTTTCAACGCCCATTACTGAGAAAAATAGCTTTTTAAAAATAGGAAGTTATGGTGGTTCACTTCTGGGCAAAACCTCCTGGCAATTAAATAATCAGTTGACGCTTGGCGCACAGGCACTCGTATCGTTATCGTACGCCGCGTGGACATGGTATCAGGATGAAACTTCGGAAACCTCGCTTGGTCTCATGCCACTTATCAACAGCCAAATTGATTTTCGCAGCAATCTTTTTCTTTCGGTAAGCGCCGGATTCGGCCCGACCTTCAAGGCAACAAGCCCATCCTCTTCGCTCAGTTTTACCAGCAACTCTCTTAATGTTTCTGTGGGACTTAATTATTACCCATAATCTATCTTTTACTTTTTCAAAAAAGGGTACCTATGTCATCAACGTACTACGAAACGAAAGATCTTGCAGACTTTCCCAACATCGGCGAATTTGCGCCAACGCAAGGCAAAGCTTTTTTTGACTACTATGCAGTCGCAACCGGCCCCGGTGCGCTTACCGAGCGGGAAAAATCACTCATTGCATTGGCTGTTGCCACGGTACGTCATTGTCCCTATTGCATCGACGCCTACACCAACAAGTGTTTGTCACTTGGGGTAAGTAACGACGAGATGATGGAAGCGATACATGTGGGTGCAGCAATGGTTGCTGGTGATGTTCTTGCCCATGCCACGCAGGCACGGAAAATTATTAAAAAGAAAGAGATGTGATGTGACATTTCTTTCTTTTTCCAATAAACTCGAGCAATTTGGCTTATTTCCCTTGACTGCTCGGGATGTAAGTATCTTGCAGATTAATGTAGGGCGAAAATGCAATCTTGCCTGCAAACACTGCCATTTAAAGGCGGGGCCCAGCCGCACAGAAATCATGCCGCGTGAAGTTCTCGAAAGCTGTCTTACCGTAGCGCGAGATCCAGCTATTACGATAATCGATATAACCGGCGGCGCACCCGAAATGAACCCAGATCTTGAATGGTTTATTTCGGAAGTTGCCACACTTGGTAAACGATTGATTGTACGCTCGAATTTGGTGATCTTATTAGACGATGCGTATACTAAATTTATTGAGATTTACAGCCGCAATAAAGTTGAGATTGTCGGATCGCTGCCAGATTTACACCAGGAACGTAACGACCGGCAGCGTGGTGCGGGCGTATTTGCACATGAAATTAGAGCCCTTCGTCTTTTAAACGAGCACGGTTATGGCCAAAGCACCAGCGGATTAATCCTTGATCTTGTGCATAATCCTGTTGGCGCCTTTTTGCCCGGTTCGCAAAAAGCTCTAGAACACGAGTACAAAAACAAACTGCAAACCGACTACGGAATACAGTTCAACAATTTATACTGCCTAACCAATAATCCTACCGGTCGTTATGTGGACTATCTCAAATCTACGGATAATTACGAAGAATACATGGAGGCTCTTGTCAACGCGTTCAATCCGTGCGCTGCGAACGAGGTCATGTGCCGTTCCACGATTTCGGTAGGATGGGATGGCACCTTGTACGATTGTGATTTCAATCAAGCGCTCGAATTATCGATTAATCATGGTACTCCCAATACAATTGTTCATTTTAATGCTTTGGAGCTTTGCAATCGCGAAATTGTAATTGCAGACCATTGTTATGCATGTACTGCCGGCGCAGGTTCCTCGTGTCAAGGTGCTTTAAGCGTATGACAAACTATGTAATTATCGGAAACGGAATCACGGGCATTACCGCTGCTCGCTGTATCCGCAAAAATGACCCGTCGGGTTTAATAACCGTTATCTCTGGCGAGTCGGATTATTTTTATTCTCGTACTGCTCTCATGTACGTTTTTATGAAACGTCTGAACCGCAAGGATACCGAACCATACGAGCGTCGGTTTTATCCTCAAAACCGCATTGATCTGATCAGGAACACCGTAACATCACTTGACACAAGTGCCAAGCAGCTCACGCTTTTTTCGGGCCCAAGCATTGCCTTTGACAAATTGCTCATAGCCACAGGGTCACAACCCAATAAGATTTCCCTGCCCGGGTCAGACCTGCCCGGCGTTGTTAGTTTTTATGGCCTGTCCGATTTGCAGGATATGGAAAAAGCAGCCAAAAATGCACGATCGGCGCTGGTTGTCGGCGGTGGCCTTATTGGTATCGAAATGGTTGAAATGCTCGTGCATCGCGGCATTCAAGTGACATACCTGCTGCGCGAACCGGTTTACTTTCCGCAAGCACTCTCCGCGCAGGAAAGCGAAATCGCCCTTGCAACCATGCGTGCCCATGGTGTTACTATTATTGCAGGTGATGAGCTCGATCGAATCGAAAAATCTGATAATTGGATACGTACCTGTGTCACGAAGAAAGGTACAGTTGTGGCGTGCGACATGGTAGGTATTGCAATTGGAGTTTCTCCCAATGTGTCATTCCTCGCGCACAGTGCTATTGCTACAAAAAGGGGCATTCTGGTTAACCCTTCACTCCAAACCAATGTTCCAGATATTTTTGCTGCCGGCGATTGTGCAGAATTGTCGTGGAAGCCAATTGACAAGTCCGGCCGTTTGGAACAACTCTGGTACACCGGAAAAATGCAGGGAGAAATTGCCGGGTGCAACATGGCTGGTCAATCCCGGGTGTATGACCGTGGTGTCAAGTTCAACAGCGCCCAGTTTATGGATATTAATTACCATACATTCGGAGAGGTAAACGGCAGATTGCCTGGTGAATCCGATTTGTTTTTCCGTATTCCAAACCAATTAAAAAGTCTTCGATTAGTCTTGAAAGACAATCGAGTGATTGGCATAAATGTATTGGGGCTTCGATTTCGCGATGCCGTCTGCCGACAGTGGATCAGAGATGGACTCTCGCCCGATACGGTACTTGCCCAGCTCAAGGATGCTTGGTTTGAACCTGAATTTACCCCGTACTGCCTCAAGGAGGTTTCCCATGCGTAATCGGGGTTATTCTGCATATATTCTGGCGGCTTTACTTATAGGTTTTTACAGCATTCTCTATTGGACAGAACTATTTTCACCGTTTGCGCATGCTCTGTTTGGAAAAGACAAGTGGTTTCTCTACGGCAGTCTTTACACGCTTGCCATACTCATCATGGGTGTACGGTTTATCTTTAAACATCGGGACAGCCGCTATCAAATTCTCCGGACAGTAAGCATTATGGTGGTTCAGGTTGTTTTTGCTTTTGCAATCCCAATTGTTTTGTCGGCATTCAAACAGAAACAATTTTTCTTTTCTTATCTCTGGCCATTGAAAATAGAATATTTTTACCCTCAAGTAATTATGTCGTATCCTTTACCTATTGTAATATACAGTTTTGCAGCATCGCTTATTGTAATGCCAATTCTTGGGTATTTTTACGGCAAACGCTGGTATTGTTCCTGGAGCTGCGGTTGTGGTGGATTAGCCAATACCTTTGGCGATCCGTTTCGGCATCTATCATCCAAAACACTCTTATCCTGGAAGTTTGAGCGCTATTCAATCCACGCGACCTTGATACTTGCTATTTGTACTACCATCATCATTATCCTCGATAATTCGATCGGAAGAAACCTCCCTGCCTTTCATTCTTTCGCGATTGTTATTCAATATTGGTACGGATTTATTATAGGAGCAATCCTGTCTGGCATTGTGGGTGTTGGTTTTTATCCTCTTTTAGGTACGCGCGTCTGGTGCCGATTCTTTTGCCCGATGGCGGCACTTCTGGGAATTATACAGCGCTCTTTCGGCCGGTTTCGAATTACGACAAACGGGGCGCTCTGCATGGAGTGCGGACTCTGTTCCAAGTATTGCGAAATGGGCATTGACGTTCGCAGCTACGCTCAAAAAGGCCACGACATTAAACGCGCGAGTTGTGTTGGATGCGGAATATGCGCGCATGTTTGTCCCCGTGGCGTGCTCAAATTGGAATCTACTTTGTCGAGATCCGACGGTCCCCATGGGGTAAAGTAAGGGTGTATCGCAATACGCCCATGATTCGGCAATACCCCCTTACTATGCCCCATGATTCGCATAAATCATTCGTACTAGTATATTTTACAGTTCTATAAGATCTTGGATTTACGGCTCAATCTAGATAAAACAAAGGAAATTGATGCAAAAGCTTCCCAAACACGCATATGTATTGCTAATTAGTATCGTTTCAGTGTTTTTGACAAGCTGTGGATATTTCAAAATGTGCGCCTACCGGTATAAGCTCAAAGGCACCATGAATATTTCGCCTTCACAAAGCGTTAAAAAAGAATTGGACACAGAATCAAACAGCATTATTTATGGCGAAATAAATTCGGTATTTCCAATGAAAGGCATTATTGCTGTTGTGGCAATTTCATTTAAATATGGCAAGCAAGAAATTGTAGCATCATCGTTTCTCTGTGACAAAGGCTATTATAGCATGCTTGTTCCGCCGGGAGAGTATCAACTGCTAACGTTTCTTGATATTAATAAAGACAATGTTTTTACCGCACATGAGTGTGTCGGCTATTTTTGGGAAAAAAACGATACCACCGCACACATAAATATTATGTCAAAAAAAGACCAACTCTTCTATAAAAGAGCCGACATGCTTATTTCATCAAGAATGCCCATCAATATTGAACGACCCATTTTTCTAAAGCTCCCCTCTTCTTTTGTATGCTGCCCATCAAAAACGTATCCAGCAGAAGTTTTACGAAGATTAAATGATTCCCTTTTTTCTCCCGATGTTGCGACGCTCGGTGTTTACAACACAGTGCATTTTTCAAATCTTTCCGGACTTTATTTGTATGCTTTATCGGAGCGAGATTTTAGCAAAACTCCGGTTATTTTCGTGCATGGGTATGGCGGAACGCCACGCGAGTTTTCTTTCTTAGTACAAACGCTGGATACAACCAAATACCAGCCTTTTTTCTTCTATTATCCAACAGGCATGGATCTGCATAAGTCATCTCAAATACTGTACGAAATATTCTTTTCTGGGAACATTTTCCATATGAATAAGCCATTTGTTGTCATTGCTCACAGTATGGGAGGCCTTGTTGCTCGTGCGGCTCTGAATCTGTACTCTACGCTTAGTAAATCGACCTACCCCGTAGAATTTATATCGTTATGCACGCCCTACAAAGGATCGGATAAAGCATCCGAAAGCCTTAATTCCGCTCCAGTAATAATTGAATCTTGGCGAGACATTGCTGCGGGGAGTGACTTTTTGCAAGAACTGTATCAAACGAAATTAGCAAAAGGTATCCAATTCAGTCTTATATTTTGCTATAAAAGCCAAGGGTCATTAAACAAAAAAGAATACAGCGATGGCACCATTTCTTTGTCAAGTCAGTTGTTTGAACTAGCCCAGCAATCAGCCACAACAGTGCTTGGGTTCAACGAAACACACACAAGCGTTCTCACAAGTAAATCCGTGGCCGATCAAATCGGCATAATCATGAAACGGCAATGATCCCAATAATTCGCTCGAATCAATCGTAATGGGTACAATTTCCATCGAGACAACCCCATCGGTGCGAATTGTAAGGGCGTATTGAATTCGCCCAATTCGCCCCAAAAACAGATTCCTATCATCATTTCTGTCCTTTTATTATATAATGATAAAAGTCTATGCCAATCTCTGAATTGTTCAAAAGAAAGGCTTCGTATTGATGAATCTCGTTAAACAAATTCTTGAAAAAGCCAAATCAAAGGCTATCTTTCACAATGAAGAAGATCAAAAAGCGGCACGCAATCTAGCGTGGATCATAGTGGCAATGTTTACGACCTGTTTGATTGTTGTTCTTGTCAACTTGGTTTTGAATGCACGCGATTTTAGAACGACTACGGTGGCTTTCGTTGGGTGCATTCTGTGCGCTACATCATGGGGCTTAATCAGACGAGGGTATTTGGAAACTGGTAGAATGTTCACCGTGCTAATCGGAATCGTCACAGTCACTCTCTTGGGTACGGTTGGGCAGGGCATTCGTGATAGTGCACTTGTGGGATTTCCTATCGTCATTCTTTTAGCAAGTTTAACATTGAAACGGGTACTTTTCAGGGTCAGTATTGGAATTATTTTCCTAGCAGCCTGTTGGCTTGCTCTGGGTGAAGCTTATGGCTGGTTTGTTACGCAGCCCTTTGTTGACCCTTCAAACTGGTTTCATTTAATACTCGTGACAATTCTTCTGGTACTTGGAGCATTTGCAGCAGAATTGCTTGCGACGAATATGCGAATGAATTTGGAACAAGCCCACAAAGAACTTGCTCAGCGCAAACAGGCAGAAGAGGAACTTCGAGAAACAAATGCTAGACATTCCGCAATGGTATGCAATATCGGCGATGTCATTGGAATTATCGGTGCCGATGGCATCATGAAGTACAAAAGCCCTAATATTGAAAAATGGTTTGGATGGAAGCCAGAGGATCTTGTCGGTTCGGATGGTTGGCATACGGTTCACCCAGATGATCTTGATACATTACAGGAGGCCTTTTTTAAGCTTCTGGAAAAGGATAATGCTCAGGATACAGTTGAATACCGGTACAAATGTAAAGATGGTACGTACAAGTGGACAGAGCTTACCGCGGTTAATTGCGTAAAGGATCCGGCAATAAAAGGCATTTTGCTCAATTATCATGATATTACCGAGCGCTGGTGTGCTGAAGAGGCACTGCACCAAAGCGAGTCACGGTTTCAATCGCTGTTTGAAAAGGCTCCTTTGGGCTATCAATCTCTTGACATTGAAGGAAAGTTCATCGAGGTAAATCTAACTTGGCTTGAAACGCTTGGCTACAGCCGTGAAGAGGTTATTGGCAAGTGGTTTGCAGACTTTCTCGCACCAGAATATAAAGAAGCCTTCCGAACAAGATTTCCAATTTTCAAAGCGCAAGGCCACATCCATAGCGAATTCTACATGATTCATAAGAATGGAGACCGACGATATATCGTATTTGATGGTCGGATTGGACATAATCCTGATAGCAGTTTCAAGCAGACGCACTGTATCCTTAAAGATGAAACAGAGAAAAAAATAGCAGAGGAAGAATTGTCTAAAGCTTCAGAAAGACTCAAGCTCGCAACATCTTCCGGTCAGATGGGTATCTGGGATTGGGATTTAACTAACAATTCAATGGTCTGGGATGACCGCATGTTTGAACTCTATGGCATCACCCGAGCAACCTTCATCACTACCATTGATGCCTGGACAAGCGGCCTGCATCCGGAAGACAAACAGCATACACTTGACGAATGCAATGCAGCACTCGCCGGAACAAAAGAATTCAGAACAACATTTCGCGTTCTTCATCCAGGCGGCGCTATCGTTCATGTCAAGGCAGATGCCCTGGTCATACGAGATACCGACGGTAAAGCCATTCGGATGGTCGGCATCAATGCCGATATCACCCAGCAGAAGCGAATGGAAGAAGAACTCCAAAAATCCCAGAAACTCGAATCCCTCGGCCTCTTGGCCGGCGGCATCGCCCACGACTTCAACAACCTCATGGGCGGTATTTTCGGCTACATCGACATGGCAAGCGAAGATACCAAGGAGCCAAAAGTTTCAAGCTACCTTGCGAAGGCGCTCACTACCATCGACCGTGCTCGCGCCCTTACCCAGCAATTGCTGACCTTTGCCAAAGGTGGCGCGCCCATCAAGAAAACCGAGCGTCTGTTTCCCTTTGTTCAGGAAACCGCTCAATTCGCACTCAGCGGATCCACAGTTTCCGCAAGCTTCCAAATACAGGAAAACCTCTGGTCATGTAATACTGATAAGAATCAAATCGGACAAGTCATTGACAATATCATCATCAACGCCCAGCAGGCAATGCCTACTGGCGGCAGGATTGCGGTTTCTGCGCAGAACGTTTCATTGACAGAAAAGCAGCATAGCACTCTTGCTGCAGGCGACTATGTGAAACTCTCAATCAAAGATCAAGGCGTTGGTATTCCACAAGAATTTCTCCCGCGCATTTTCGACCCATTTTATACGACCAAACCAAAAGGACACGGGCTCGGTCTTGCTACTTGTTATTCTATTGTCAATCGTCATGGTGGATGCATAGAAGTTGAATCGGAGCCTGGCAAAGGCAGCACATTCCATGTGTATCTGCCAGCTTCTGTAAATTCCGTTTCTGCTGCTGCACAAGAATCAATAGCAACGTTCCGTGGTACCGGAACTTTTCTTGTCGTGGATGACGAAGAGGTTGTGCGTGAGGTAATCGGAGATATGCTTGAGTCTTTGGGGTATTCGGTTATTCTCAAAGTAAATGGCGAAGATGCGGTTGCTTGGTTTACAGAAGAAATCAAGGCCAAACGTACTTTGGCCGGGATGATTTTTGACCTCACCATTCCCGGTGGTATGGGCGGAAAAGAAGCTATTGGTGAAATTAGAAAGTTATGTTTAAAAACACCCGTGTTTGTTGCAAGTGGCTATGCCGTAGATCCGGTTATGTCAAGTCCGAAGGACTATGGGTTTTCGGGAAGTATTTGTAAACCTTTCAGAAAAGTGAAGCTTGTAAAAATGCTCGGCGAAAATATGAAGGTGACAAAGTATTCATAAAGAAATCTCCCCTAGCAGCCTTTCGCCAATGAGGCGTCATATTTTGTTTATCAAACATTAGCTAAAAACCTCGTGGAAATTTATAGTATTCTATCGTATACTCCTCTATAGCTTGGGATTGCGATATCTCGTCCCTTCGTAACTTCGGCATTGCTCAATACCCCGCTCCGCTCTGGGCAGACGTGTTAAAGCGTGCGAAGAGGCACCAGCAGAAAAATGAATATTCTCCATAGAGGTATGAAAATGAATAAGACTTCTGATATCACCGCGCGTAATTATATGGAAAAGACATATCGACAAAGCGATGCCCGTTTTAAGGAAGTCCTGGAAAACTCCATCGACGCGTCCTATAAACGCAATTTGCAAACAAATTCTTATGATTACATGAGCCCGGTATTCGTAAGAATTTCCGGATATACACCAGCTGAAATGATGGTCCTACCGATTGAAGATGTTTTTAATATGATGCATACAGATGAGCAGCCAGAAGTCAATCGTGTGATTGGTGTGTCAATGACGGATTCACCTGGCAAGCACTTTGAATTGGAGTATCGTTTTAAACACAAGAATGGACAATGGCGCTGGTTTTTGGATCGTTTTACTGTTCTTCGGGACAAAAACGGGCAGCCCCAGGCACTTATTGGAAGTGTTGGTGATATAACCAGCCGAAAACAAGCGGAAATAGCACTAAAGCAAAGCGAAGAAAAATTCAAATCCTATATCGATAAAGCGCCGGATGGAGTATTTATTGCCGATGAAATGGGACACTACCTTGAGGTTAATCCAGCCGCATGCGCTATTACTGGGTATTCCAGAGAAGAACTGATTACTCTTTCCGTACCGGATTTAATTCCGCTCGAATATGCAGAGGATGCTGGCAAACATTTTCAAAGAGTAGTTGAAGAAGGTGCTACTTCCGGTGATCTGTATTTTAAAACAAAGGCTAGTGAAGTTCGACAATGGAGCGTTGATGCCGTCAGACTTGCATCTGGCAGAGTCCTCGGTTTTATCAAAGACATTACCGAGCGTAAGAACGCAGAGCTGTACCGGAATCTGTCCAACGATGTATTCGCGATACTCAATGAATCTACCGACTTTAAAGATTCTATCCAGTCCATTCTTGCCGCTATAAGGCAAACAACCTGCTGCGATGCAGTTGGAATTCGGCTGCAAACCGGCGAGGATTTCCCCTATTTTCTTCACAATGGTTTTACCAGCGATTTTCTGCTTACCGAAAACACACTGATTGAGCGCGACCATAGCGGAGGGGTTTGTTGCAAGCCTGATCGTACGGTCTCTCTGGAATGCATCTGCGGTCTGGTAATTTCAGGCAAGACTGATCCATCAAATTCGCTGTTCACAAATGGCGGAAGCGCATGGACCAACGATAGTCTTCCGTTGTTGGATATTCCGGAAAAGGATGATCCTCGCCATAATCCCCGCAACCAGTGCGTTCACAAAGGCTACGCATCCGTTGCGCTTGTGCCGATCCGCACACAAAACAGCATCGTAGGACTTCTGCAAATCAATGGGTATAAAAAAGGCCTTTTTACGCTTGACACTATCCATGCGCTGGAAGGAATCGCATCGCACATAGGCTATGCGATTCTGCGCAAACAGACAGAATCCGAACTCCTCAAAACCAACCACCGCCTTGAAGAAGCCACTGCACGAGCCAACGCGATGGCTTCTCAGGCCGACGAGGCCAACCGTGCCAAAAGCGATTTTCTTGCCAATATGAGCCATGAAATCCGCACTCCCATGAACGGGGTGATCGGCATGACCGGCTTGCTTCTGGATACAAATCTCGATAAATCGCAAATGCGCTATGCCCAGACCATACGCAATAGCGGCGAGACGCTCATGGTACTGCTCAATGATATCCTTGACTATTCAAAGATTGAGGCCGGCAAACTTGATTTGGAGAAAACAGACTTTGATCTTCGTGCAATGCTTGACGACTTCGCCGCAATGCAATCGCTTCGCGCCAGGGAAAAGAAGCTCGAATTTGTTTGTTCCGTAGCAACCGATGTGCCTACTCTGCTGTGCGGTGATCCTGGCCGGTTGCGACAGATTTTGGTGAACCTCGCAGGAAATGCGATAAAGTTCACAGCCAAAGGCGAAGTCGTTGTTTTGGTAAAATTGCAGATAGCAACAACCAGCGATGTCTTGTTGCGCGTTTAGATAAAGGACACCGGCATTGGCATTCCAGTCGATAAACAATACATGCTATTTCAGAAGTTTACACAAGTTGACTCCTCTACTACGACACGGAAATATGGTGGAACAGGATTAGGTCTTACTATTTCAAAACAGTTATCCGAAATGATGGGCGGGGAAATTGGTCTTACCAGCGCCGAAGGCATTGGTTCGGAGTTCTGGTTTACCGCTCGCCTTGCAAGACAAACGTCGTTGCCGCTTGAGTGTTTGCCTTTGACAGATCTTGCCGGGATGCATATCTTGGTGGTTGACGATAACGCAACAAACCGCGATGTGCTCGTAACGCAACTTACGAGTTGGGGGATGGCAGTAGAGGAAGTTGTAGATGGAACTGCAGCCTTAATGGCAATCCATCGTGCAAAGAATGCCGGCATGCCATTTGTCGTGGCATTGATTGACATGCGAATGCCCAGCATGAATGGCGCTGAGTTGGCGCAGGAAATAAAGGCTGATGCAACAAACAATGGTTTGCGATTGATACTGATGACGTCTGTACCAGAAAGGGGTGATGTAAAGCATATGCAAGAGATCGGCTTTGCCGCCTACCTAACCAAGCCCATCAGGCAGTCTGATCTTTATAATTGCATGGCACTTGCCTTGAGCGCCACAACCGTAATGCAACCAGCGCGGACTATCATCACCCGCCATTCCATTCGCGAAATAAATCGAAGGAATATTCGCATTCTCATTGCCGAAGACAATATTGTCAATCAGGAGGTAGCGTTAGGGATCCTCAATAACTTTGGGTTGAGCGCAGAGGCTGTAGCAAATGGCTTAGAAGCCATCAAGGCTCTTGAAATGATCCCCTACGATCTGGTACTCATGGATGTCCAGATGCCGAATATGGATGGCTATGAGGCTACCTCGCATATACGTGATCCAAAATCCGGGGTTACCAATCACGCTATTCCCATTATCGCCATGACGGCAAATGCCATGCAGGGGGACAGAGAAAAATGCCTGGCTGC
>JBBRUX010000058.1:0-20837 GCA_038247415.1 Chitinivibrionales bacterium
GGGGGCTTAAGCGTATCTTCCGATGCTTGTGGCTTTTTTTGCTCAGGAAGACTTTGAACCGCAGTATCGGGAAGCTTCACACCGAGAGAGTCATTCTTGTGAGTTCGCGGCGCAGAAGTATCGGGTAAGGTGATTAAAGGCAGTGCAGAACCAGTATCCGACTTCACGCTATCGACTTTTTGTGGATCCCCAACAGTGCCCGCTGGCAGCAGTTGTTTGGAGAGCGGACTAGGAGAATGCACTCCACGTGGCACAGATGGTACTGGTGCCTCCCGTACTTTGCGCGCATCATCAATTTTCTTTTGCGCTTTACGCACACGAAGAGTATCGGCAACAGTTAGAATTCTGCCTCGTGCTTCACCAATGCAATATTCCGATGAAGGGAACGTATCGCACAACTCTTCGTATTGACGAAGGGCAGATTTGTTTTTTTCTAGGATAAAGTCGTTGGTCCACGCGGCACAAAAAAGCGCCTTTGCCCCAAATGATGTATGCGTAAACCGGCGATACACATCGTAATACCCGGCTGCAGCCGAATCGATACGTGCAGAATCTTTAGAAAAGAGGGCTGTTTCTGCCACGAGGAATGCTGCGAATGCAGAATCTTCCGCAGTCATAACCGTAACAGGTAGTTCGCGCAATTTTTGAGATTGTTTCACATATTCACTTGCTGGATACCGTTTTGCAAGAGAACCAAAAATCGAATCTGCAAGCACGCTATCTTTACGAACAACAAATGCTATATACCCCGCGGCATACAGCGCCTTTGCAGCGGAATCCCCTTTTATAAGGGTATCTGTTGCCATTCGCATAAAATAGGTGTATGCCGAATCTGGTTCCGATAATGACAACCAGAATAATTCGCCGATCCGGTACATGCGCATTCCTGTGGTATCTTTTGGGGCAATTGGCTTAACCGCCTTTTTAAGCGTATCTGCGCCGGTGATAGAATAGCCAATATCTGCAATGGCTTTACTCCGTTCAAGTGCAAGCGCCGCAAGGGTCTTATCTCGCAGCAGCGAGGCAGCCTTGGAATAGCATTCTCCGGCTTTAGAAAAGTTGTGTCGTTCTTGGTATATTTCTCCCAACGCAAACCAGACCTGACCACATCGCGGATGTGCTGGGTACACTTTGATATCGTGCTCAAATACTATGATTGCAGAATCGATTCGATCGAGCTTGCGCAGCGCTGCCCCACGAAAGTAAAGGATCTCGCCCGTATGGGAGAGCATCGATTTTTCGCGTAGCATCTTTTTTGATTTCTGCAAAGCATCACGATACTCTTTGTTTGCAATACTTGCAACAAGATATACGGTATCAAGCTCAAAAACCAGTGCACTAAAATTTAAATTACGAGGGGCTTTAGCAACTGCGTCTTTTGCTAACCCGTAGGACGACATTGACAAATGCATTTTTCCTATTTGGAGCGAAAGAAACATGCGCCGTTCATCTTCCCGCGCTAAGTCGAGAGCCTTGGTCAGCACCGAGAGCGCCATTGCCGAAGATCCTCGTTTACGAGCAATATCAGCCAACAAGAGCGACACATCCTGATTCTTATTTATTTCTGGATACTTGGCAAGAATGTGCGCACAAGCCGCCTCAGCCGAAGTAAGATTATCATCCTTAACAAGTGAGCGTGCATAAAACAAATAGGCCGCAGGTACCAGACGGCTTTTGGGGAATTCGTCGATGAGCTGACGGAAACGTCGCGTTGCTCGGGTATATTCACCTTTATAAAAGAGTGATTTACCAATCAGAAAAACTGCTTTATCATGCCACTTTTTATCTTTTGGAAAGTTTTGAATGACCTTGATTGATTTTGAAATTGCGGTATCGTATCCGGTAACAATAGTAGCAGGAATTGTTGTAAGCGTATCGGGACTTTTTCGAATAAGCGTTTGGTGTTCTTGATACGCACTATCAAACGCAGTTTGACCATTATAATATGTATTAAAATAGGCACACCCAAAAAGGATACCAGTCAAACAAACCATGAGCACTAATCGCACAAGGTGTTTGGAGGACACTATCATAAAAGGAATCTCCCTCGCCGGCTGAACAGGCATCCTCAAGGTAAGAATGCTCCACATTAAGATTCTTGCTCGTTACCAAAATAATTCAATGGTGCCCCAAAGTACCCACAATGGCATTTCCCTTTCTTGGTTCATCATGAATTATTTTCTTGGCATTCTCAACATACTTTATGTGCGGTAATTATTACCAAGGATTGTTCTTGACTCTTTTTACTTCAATTTTTCAGAAACAATGCGTTTTGAGTTTTCTTTTATTGCAGGTGCTTGCTTGTGCAGCTCTTGCGATGCCATCTTTTCCTATCCAACAACCAGACACCACAATTGCGCAACGAGATTCCCTGCGCATCGATTCCCTTAAGAATAGCATTATTTTTGATTCAATACAAAAGATTCAAACCAAGTATGTTCAGATAATAGAAAATCCTACTTCGCAAGAGCAGCAGCGCCCGGGAAGTAATGCAACACTCCCTGCCCTTTTTGCGGTAAACGGAACCGGCACTGCCGAACTTTTAGCCTCCGATCCTTCATTTATTGCTGTACCGTATGCATTCTCGACACGCCTCACGCGCGCATTGCTCTTTGGATATACTACCCCACTTTGGGAGCTCAGTAGTAATAATGGTTCACGCGGATTACCGTTTGATCAGGTTCATGGAACCAATGATCTGGGCATGCGGTCATTGTCTTCAACGCAATTATCTCTTGACAAAGGACTTGTGTATTCTCGTTACGACACACTTGTAACTTTGCCAGCAATGAATATTTATTGGGAAACAGGCCCTTTTAGTGCCAATATCCTGAGCATCGATTTTGCACGACCAATTACCAATGTGGCCCTGCTCAAAGTATACTCCGATTATCGCTCCATTACCAAAACGTCATTTGACCACAACAATGGCAATATTGCATCGTTTTATCAAGGCATGTCAAATGATACGAGTTATGTCATGAATAATGGCTATAACCCCTTTACACTTGAGCAACGTACGGGGATTGACTGCTCGATACATCGTAACAATCTATCCCTTCTGCTTCATTACCAGTATAGCGATAATAAGAATGATATAGTGCGTGCAGATTCTGGTAATGCAGAAAACCTGATCTTTTCCCGACTTGTTCTCTTTGAAAACCAAGCATCGGCGGGGCTTCTTAAAAAAGGTACACTACTTAATCTTGAGGCGGGATTTTCATTTGACAATACCGTTTCAAAAATCGCAGCCCAAACAGCCTATCTCTCCGCAACAAAACCTACTCTTGGTTCACAGGGCTCCACCATCACCGGATATTTACGTCCCTATCGGGAATTTGGGTCCGATACCATCGGGCTTGCTCTTAAAGGCACACGAACCGAATATACCACCTATGCAGCGCACGACCGCACTCAATCGATGCTTACGACAACATGCGAATACGCAAAACACATGGCTCTTTTTGGCCCCTTGCTTGGCAAACTCAATGCATCGGCAGGTGCAACATATGCAGAGGCGGATACCTTCCGGAGTGTAAAACCATACCTCTTTGTTAACGCTGGAATTGCTACGCCGCACCACGACATCTCGCTTTTTGGGATACTTGCGTCTTTTGCTCCCAACCAGAACTACGATTCTTCGGAAACCATACCAGAGCCATTAGCCCGCCAGTATGTTTTTTCGGGAGTGCGGTACCTTCTTACCATGCCGTCTTGGTCGATAACATCCGCATACACCTGGCTCACCGATTCCGATTCTGAAAACATAAAAAACTTTTGGCCTTCGGGGATTGTTCCCTATCATAACCCACATGGAGTTTTGTCGATTGCTCCCAAATCACCTGCGTGGTATGGATTCTCACTACGAGGATCTTTTTCCTTGGCAGACCAAAAACCCTATTTAAAAGCGCTCTCAACACTCTCCTATCGCACCACACTCTTTGAGGGGCGACAAAAAATTGCATCCGATCTTTCTCTTGTATATTGGTCTACCCGCACAAGCGACCCTGTGGGAAACCCCGCGATGCGTCGCTACTGGGAACATGAAATTTTCGACCTATCGATTTCTGTTTCAATGCAAATCAGGGCATTTCGCTTATTTTACAAAACGGAAAATATTCTCAATCGTAAATTTGCCTATGTTCCCGGATATATCATGCCCGGATTAGTTTTTAGATGGGGTTTTGCCTGGTTTATTCTCTAATCAAAATTTTGAATCTTTTTTTCTCACCCGCATATTCAATAATCATCCAATAGATTCCTGGCACCATCCTTGTGCCATCGGATGCAAGACATTGCCATGAAGCCTGTTTGGGAGCTGCCCCTTCAGAGAGAATTTCGCTATACGACCAGATAAGCGCCCCTACTGCACTTCTTACACTTACCTGCATGCGCTGTGAATAGCTCAGTGGATTATCGGATTCCGCAATAAATGAAAAGTACACCCGCGGGTTTAAACTCCGGTACGATATGACATTGGGATAAACACGAAGGCTACCAATACCGTGCGCATGCGTAAGTGAATCTCTTACTATAACTGGTTTTCGAAAACTATCAATGGTCACCACGATACGCTGTGGGACCGAGGTAAAGATTACTCGTGCCGTGATATCGGTTGATACACTTTTAACAATGAGCGTTTCTGGAACCTCTTTTTCGTCAACCGCAATACGACAATATCCCAAAGAATCGGTGCGAACCTCCAGAAGCTTGCCCCCTCGCTCAAAACGAGCAGATTGTAGTGGTAACCCATCAATACTTTTCACATAAACATCAACCGCCCCAGCAGCAAGCATTCTTTGCTCTTTCCGCATTACACAGGCAAGATACGCGTTAGGAACCCCAAAACCATAGATGCTATCGCGCTGTGATTGTTTACAGGCAACCGTACTAGACTGGTAAAGATAATCGCGTATCGTTGACGGGCTATCGGTAGGATGTGCCTGCATGATAAGCCCTACAATCCCAGAAACAAGCGGAGTGGAAAACGACGTTCCTGAATTGTTTGTATATCCTGCTCCCTCTGCTACTACCGAAACAGTTGCGCCAGGCGCGCACACATCTGGCTTTATACGACCATCAAAGGTTGGCCCTTGGCTAGAAAAACCGCTGACTAACCCCCACCTGTCAACAGATCCAACAGACACAACGCCATCCACATCGGCTGGTGTGCTGATTGACCCTCGTCCACGTGAGCCATCGTTACCCATAGCATTGACAATAACGATTCCCCTTTCGACCATCGCTTTTGCCGCCGCAGCAATAATGGTAGTTTTACCATCAAGTGCATTGTAGGTATAATCGCTATCATTGTCGGTAAAATCGAAGCGATACCCGAGCGAACTCGAAACGATATCTACTCCCAGAGAATCGGCCCACACAAGCGCCGACACCCAATTTTCTTCTTCAGAATGATGTTCCGAAGTATCATTTTCTGTTCGCGCACACGCAAAAGTGCCTTTATATACTACTCCAATCTGATTCCCCAGCTGATAACCCGCAACGAGCGACAATACCTGTGTCCCATGAATATCAAACGCAGCTGTTGAATTTATTTTTATCGTACCCTCCACAAAATCATGCTGCGCACGAAACCGATTATCTCTTCTGAGTAGATCAAACGTCGGGTGGGTCAGTCGAACGCCATTATCAAAAAGACCAACAAAAATCCCATCCCCAGGGTCTTGTCCCAAAGATTTTATAAACTGATGGGCAGCGGGAATTTCAAGCATTTGCATCATCGATGCATTTGCCCCATAGTCGGCATACATCTGGGTTGATGTTTTATTCATCGATGCAATAACGGGCGTTTTTAGAGAACGATTTCTCACAGGAATAAGCGCAGAAACTGCAGGATTTTCGGCAAGGGTTAAAAGCATTCGAGGAGTTACCCGTGCACTGAGTGCACCAATCAAATCGCAACGCGTAAAGGTACGTGCACCAAGACGATTAACGCTTTCTAAATCTCTTTGCCTAATTTTAGGATGGGCTGTCAGAGCTCGTTTATGCACAATCCCAAAAGCTCTTTGGTTCTCGAGAGAATACACCGTGTCGCTTTTTTTAAAAACGATCCAAACACAACAGAGGGAATCGGTAGCCATCTGCTTTTTTAGCGTAGCATTGAGCGGTACACCACACGCAAAAAATATTAATCCCGACACAAGAATAACACCAAAGGCACAACAAATTCTGGTTTTGGCAGCAGAAACAGGGCGCATTGTATTCACACAAAATTCCTTTCGCACTGCTGGATCTTACAGAAACAACAAAGGGCGCACCACGGTGCGCCCTTTGTATGTTCTAAAACAGCGAGGCTATCACTTATTTAAGGCGTACAGCCTCTAGCCGCCTGTTAAGCGCTCTGCCTGTTGCAGTGCGATTATCGGCAACCGGTGTTGAGGAGCCAAACCCAACTGCACGCAAACGAGACGAATCTATACCTTTACTAATAAGATATTGCTTAACAGCCTCGGCTCGTAGTTGCGTGAGTTCGAGATTTACAGAAGGTTTGCCAATATTATCGGAAAAGGCCCGAATTTCTATTTCAATATCAGGAAAATTGCGCATCTCACTGAGTAATGGGTCGAGTGCTTGCGACGCATCTGAAACAAGCGTTGCGAATCCTAGCTTAAAACTGACGCCCGTTAAGGTTTGATTTTTTGGCCAGGTCGACTCTTTCTTCTTTTGTATCACCACAGGCGCAGGCGGTACTGGGAGCGGAATGGTATCGGGACACCCATCGTCATCTTTATAGGTATTAAAGTTTTCTGGGACATTAGGGCATTTGTCGCGTAGGTCTGGCAAACCGTCATGATCATTATCAGGATCGGGACACCCATTTGCATCTTCATACCCATCAAAATCTTCGGGTTCATTAGGGCATCGATCTACCGAATCGGCGAGCCCATCTTTGTCATTGTCTAAATCCGGACACCCATCATTGTCTTCAAAGCCATCAAAATCTTCGGGAGCGGTAGAACATTTATCGAGCGAATCTGGAATTCCATCTCTATCGTTGTCGAAGTCGGGGCACCCATCCTTATCGTCAAATCCGTCAAAATCTTCGGGCAACGTCGAACACTTGTCAAGAGAGTCGGGTATACCATCTTTATCATTGTCATAGTCGGGGCACCCATCGGAATCTTCAAAGCCATCAATATCCTCGGCTACTTTGGGGCATTTGTCAATATCATTTTTAATGCCATCACGATCATCGTCCTGGCTTGTTAAAAAACCATTCCAACTGATATTGAATTGCACACCAAACGGAGGAACCATTCCGGTTGTATATGTTTTCTTAGAATCGGATCGATCGGTACCACTCACTCGGTAATTTACATTATCAGACAAGCCAAGATCGGCCGCAATAGACACTACAACCCCTGCAGGCGAGGTTATTTTAAGACCGGGGGTTATCCACATCATCTCTTTACGGATTTCTTGTATATCAGAAAGAACGGTCTCTCCACGAAGCTCCGAAGCCACGTCAACAAAGATCGTAACAATCTCGGATGGGCTATATTCCAGGGCAGCATTTACTAGTCCAGTAATTGCTTTCTGACTATTAGGAATTGCTGCACCTGCATTGATATCTAAAGTAAACGGGGCCTTCTTATTGAGATATCCAAAGTCAAAACTCCACAGCATGAGGCCCTTAACCACAAAACCATTGGCAGTAAAAATATCGCCGCGGGTATACGACGCATTGCCACCATTTAATTGATAATAATAGCCGTGTCGAGGATAAATTCCTCTTCCCTGCATTCCCGACAATCCTGCCGAAACGCCAACCAAATAAGATTGATAAAATAAACGCGGTTTATCGGGAGCTGGATACAAAATTTTAAGGGATACATCGAGGTCTCCAATACCAAAATCAGATGCCCCATATTCAGTCCCATCCCAATAAAAAGGAAGCGCTGCAGCAAAATCAATAAACGAACCAAGACCAAGCGCCAGAAACAAGTTTGATGAGAGCATCTTGCTTGTTTCGATGGCATCGGTAGGTTTATCGGCATTTGCAGTCCATGTCAGGAAATTTTTACTTTGCGCATAATTTACACCTGCGCCAACATTGAGCTTAGCACCCCCAAAAGTCTTGGCAGACATAGTACGAATAAGGCCAAGCTGACCATTGGAATTAATGTTTGCATAACTGCTTGCGCAAACCAGTATTGCAACAAGCCACATTCGTATACTTTGATAAAACCCTTTATGCAGCACGCACAACTCCTTGGGAGGATTATTAATCAGTTACATACTCAGACGAATATATAAACTAACCCAATACACTATATATACGCTAAACTCAGTCTGTCCTATGCAATTCAACCCGCCGGTTGAGCGCTCTGCCTTCAGCAGTTTTATTATCTGCAATAGGATCGTCTTTGCCAAAACCTTTAGAGGTAAGTCGCGATCCATCGACAGCCTTATTAATAAGATATTGGCGAACCGATTCTGCGCGAGCAGCCGAGAGATCTTTATTCTTTTGAGCGCTCCCGACATTATCGGTATGCCCGCGAATCTCTATCTTTACCTCAGGCCACTCCTTGAGTGATTCAAAAACCTGATCGAGAATCGAATACGAATCGCCCGTTAAAATAGCGCTGCCAAAGTTAAAGTTGACACCACGTAATACAACGCGTCCACGTTGGATTTCCTTAGCCTTGGGCTTAGCAGGCTCTGGCGGTACAACCTTAGCAGGTTCCGGAGGTGGCGGACAACCATTATACGCGGCTACACCTTTTTCATTAGGACACTTATCAAGAGAATCGAGAATACCGTCGGCGTCGTTATCCAGATCGGGGCAACCATCAGCATCATCAAAGCCATCCCTATCCTCAGGAATAGATATGCATTTATCAACCGAATCTGGTACACCATCATTATCGTTGTCAAAATCAGGGCAACCATCATTATCTACAAAACCATCAAGATCCTCTGGCTCATTGGGACATTTATCAAGCGAATCGGGAATTCCGTCTTTGTCATTATCGTAATCGGGGCATCCATCAGCATCTTGATACCCATCCCGGTCTTCTACCTTAGTTGGACACTTATCAACCGAGTCGGCAATACCATCATTATCATTATCGAAATCGGGGCATCCATCGTCATCCTGAAAACCATCGATATCTTCGGGATCCTTAGGGCACCTGTCAACATTATCCTTAATGCCATCATGGTCGATATCCTGAGCAATTAAAAAACCATTCCAACCAATAGATCCAGTAAGCCTCCAGCGAGGATCGATCTTGGTTGTTATAACATGGCGATCATATACGTATTTCAGATAGCTCGTGTCCGATACCAGGCTCACATCCATGCCAAGCGTTATAGAAAATCCACCCTTGGTATGAAAATTGACACCGGGAGACAATCTAAGCGGATCATCGCCAAGCTTAAACCCGTTCTTAACATTTGCGACTCGTGTTTCGCCCGAAAATTCTGTAAAAAGCACCATGAAATCCACGGGGCGATATTCGAATGCAAGATTAAGCAAAAACAAATTATCCAATTGTGCCTGTGTCACAAAATGGATACCAAAGTTTACATGTAATAAAAGGGGGCTTATATTATTAAGCTTGTTCAAATCGAGCGTCCACAGCATTTTCATATCGAGTTCGGGAGCTTTTGATGTATAAAAGCCAATAAGCGTATCTGCCAGTACCGAATCATTACTTCGATTTTTTAGGTAGTAGGTATGCTTTGGAAAGAAAGGGCCTTTCTCGGCGCCTGTTGGCAGCGTGAGTGCTCCGTACAGCGCCATTTCAAAAACCTGCTTGTGAGGATACGGGGGATACTGAAATTTTCCACTGACCTCAATATCACCAAAGCCGCCACGCAAACCACCAAAATCCACAGATTTCAAGCTATCTGCGTGATTCTCTAAAACATGATCCCAATACATGGGAAGCATCACGGCGAAATCGAGGAAATCGGTAAGCCCATACCCAAGACTTGGCATCGCGGTGTAGAGACTCAGATTAGGATTATAGAGCGAATCTTTATCGAAGGAAACAAGATACTTGGGATCGGCAGAAAAACTTCCACAGCCATTAACAGCGAGCTTTCCCATACCAAGCGTCTTAGCCGATTGAAGATAAAACAATCCTTCCTGCCCATTGCGATTGATGATTGACGTTTCACCAGCGATTGCTACAAAAGCCGTTGCCAGCACACATGCAGCACTAGCAACGAAACGTTTGACCGTGTTCATACGTGTCCTCTGAAGGTGTGAATTCATGTCAAGATTTATAAAGAGACATGAATTAGCTATCATGGATATTTTTGCGAGCAATTCAACCGATTAACCTAGAGCGCCCACAATAGGATATATTCTTTAAAGAACAAAATAATCATTGAGGGGAGTTTTGCGCAATTGCAGTTTAATCTCTTGTTCACTCCTTGCATAAAACACGCCCCAAAAGCTTGTTAGCCGATAGGCCATTTGTTAGTTTAATTAATGTAAGGTCAGTAGGTTAGACATCTTTAATTTTTTAATTGGAGGTTCTGTAATGTTTAAGCATACCAAAAAATCGATTATTGCAATTGGACTCGTGGCGATGGCAGTCTCTGCGCAAAACCAGAATGCGCGTGTCAAAGGCTTGGGTGGCTCCGATGTTGTTACTGATATTTCTCGTATTGCGACGTATAATCCTGTCTATGTCAATGATTACAAGAATCAGATTCAGGCAACATGGGATGCCCCTATTATCGGGACGAAATCGCTTGGCGATGTTGTAACGGTTGGTGCGGTTCTCAACAATGGGTTGATATTAAGTAGTTTTTATACTGATGCAGCACCACTTCCCCGTATTGGTGCAGCAACTGCTCCGCAGTATAGCCCCCATGTGATTGTTGGCCTTGATTTTGCCCCTGTCAAGATTGGTATCGAAGGCTTTCTCGAATGGGCCTGGCAGACAGATCACACAGAATCCAATCCCACGGGGACTGCACTTACCGCTACAAACAATTCATCGAGGATCTCTCACCCCGGATTTGCCATTGGAGCTGAGTTTGGGGCAGATATGCTCTCAATCGCACTGGTTGGTGGAATTGGCTTTCCTACAATTAAGGGATCTAACGAAGTAACAGCTCCTGATGGTGCCAAAACACTCTCAACTACTCAAAGTGAATCAGGACTTTCTGCCAAGGCTGGTGGAGAATTTGGCATACCTGTAAATGCTGCAAAGTTCACCTTTGGAGCCCAATGGAGCTTAGTGAATTATCAATTCTCTGCGACTACTGCTGGAACGACAACTAATACTAATAAAACAACTATCAATACCGTATCACCCTACATTGCAGTCCAAACAGAAATACTTGACAAAGTATTACTAATAGCTCAAGAAAAAACGGATATTGCGATGAGCAAAGTTGAACCTGTTCACACACAAGGAAATCGCTACAACTTAAATACGGATATCCTTTCCACAATTTCCTCGGGTCTTGAAAAGCAATTTGCATCAGTTTGGATTTTTGATTCTGTTGGCACACGGGGTGGCTTGTCGTGGTCTTTTGCGACTGGTTTTTCCCATAATGTTGATGAAGGCACAACCGTTGCTAATAGTATTAATAATACTGATGCAAAAGACCCCGTCGTTTTTGGCCCAGCCGTTCCCTACATCGGTTTGGGCGCCACACGTGGTGCTGTCACCGCCGATCTTTACTTGAATCCTACAGGTTGGAATAATACCGGTCTTATCGCCGGCCCTCCTGTAGCTAAGTTCACCCTGTCTCTTAAGTTCTAATGTTTTAAAGCATCACATCTCTTTAAAAAAAGCCTCTCCTAATCCCTGCTGTCAAACACACCAGGGCTAGGAGAGGATCCCTTAATCTCATTCTCACTAAACCTCTTTTTCCCCCAGACCCTTTTCAAATGCATCAACCAGCTCAAAACCCTGCAGACAAAAGCACTCCAGAAATACCCGTTATTGTATTTGGCGGTTTTGGTTTTTCTCCCGATATCCTAAAACCTCTTTTTCCGAACACTGCCATCTTTGTTGACAGTAACGAACTCATGCCTTCGCTCTTTGATGGCACCACTTTAAAAAAAAATTGGGTTCAAACGGTCGTTGACAAGCTCCCTTCTACCCATACCAATAAACCGTGTTTATGTGCCGGATGGTCACTCGGAAGTCTTATTGCGTTAGGGTTACTTGAGCACAAACTATTCTCACATGCAATACTCCTTGGCCCAACGCTCTCATTTTGCGCCACCGATAGATTTCCCTACGCAACCCCACAAGCAGCGCTGATCTCGATGCGACGTCAGTTTAAAAAAAATCCCCAAGAAGTTCTTAAAAACTTTCGGGCAACATGTGGTTTAACAGGAGAGGCATTTATAAGCAGCGCTTCGCACGAAGCACTTCTTGCAGGACTTCTCTTTCTGGAACACTGTGCTTTTGAGCCTAAAAAACGAGCGTTACATCAAGCACTCTGTATCGCTGGAAAAAACGACCTCATCATCCCTTATGCTGCAAGCAGTGCTACAGCCCAGGCACTTGGGGCAGAATATCACGAAATGAACGGCTCTCATGTATTTTTTCTGCACAATCATTCTTCCTGTAAAAACATCATATCAAATTTTATAGAAGCACTTTAAATTATGGAACTTTTTTCTCAAGCTCATACACTGTATACAAAAGCGCTTTCAAATGCCATTTCTAGCGATGACCTTGATTGCGTTATACGGTGGCCAAAAGAGAGCCTCTCGGTTCTTTTTTCGGCAACCGATCAGGTTAGAACGCACTTTTTCTGCGGGACTGTTGAACCTTGTTCGCTCATGAATATCAAAGCGGGCGGCTGCTTTGAAGATTGTGCCTTCTGCGCTCAATCTGCCCATAATCATGCAGAAGTTACTATTAAAGAATTGGCTTCGGAAGATGATATTGTAAAGCAATGCCTACAAGCAACACAGCACGGCCTTTCTTTTTGCGTTGTGTCGAGCGGAAGAAAACTTCCCACATCCGAAATTGAGAAAGTTGCCCGTGCGCTCAAACGTACTGGCGTACCCACTCACGCTTCGCTCGGTATTTTAACCGACGAAGAATTTAAGATGCTCAAAGATGCAGGCGTTGTGTGCTATAACCACAATATCGAATCGAGCGAAGCATTTTATCCACGCATTGTGGGCACGCATGTTTGGGCCGACCGAATCGCAACGGTGAAGCGAGCCCGCGCAGCAGGGCTTTCTGTCTGTTGCGGCGGAATATTTGGCATGGGAGAAACCTGGGAAGATCGCAAATCCATGTGTCTTGCTTTACGAGAAGTGGACGTTCACACCATACCTCTCAATTTCCTCAATGCCATTAAAGGCACGCGGTTATCAGCCCCGCAAGAAGATCCTCTTGACTTCCTAAAAATTGTCGCGCTTTTTAGACTGGCTCACCCAAAAGCCGTTATCAAGGTTTGTGGGGGTAGAGAACTCAATCTCAAAACGCTCCAACCGCTTATATTTTACGCAGGTGCTAATGGGTATGTATCGGGAAATTATCTTACCACAAGCGGGGCCGGCGTTGCAGAAGATGATGCTATGATTGCCGCGCTGGGGTTAACAAAGGACAATTCTTTAAGCCATAGGTAAGCGCGTAACACTATCTTTTGGCGATTCTGGGTTTTAAATACAGGAGACTATTGGTGATGAACATAAAATCTGCCTCAGTTGTATTTATTGTATAGTAAAACACCCGTTCATGATATCCTGAATACATTCCCCGCCCTTGCTTGACCAAAAAAAATCTGCAGCTTTAATCAGACACTTACTTGAATGCGTTGAAACGACTGTTGTAGCGCTCTTTAGGGTATCTGGAATAACATACGTTATCCCCGAAACCCAGTCGCTATCAACGATCGATTGATTGTAAACAAAGGAAATAGGGGTAAGAGGAAAATAATTTGACCCGCTATCCACCGACACAGAACATGCCACGGCTTGAACATCAAATGTCGCAAGAGCCTTTACTTTCCACGTAACATTGAGTGTATCACCAATTGTGTATATTTGGGCAGGACGAGGAGATACTAATGCCAAAGGCTTTAGACTATCTTGCGAGACAATAGCAAAAGGAGGTGAAATCTCGAAAATGCTTTTTTGCACATAGTCAACTAATTTTATTTGACATTGAGAAGAAATAGTCGAATTTCCCGCAATGGTTGTGGGGATATAATAGCGATAGTTACCCCATGTTGGATACCCTCTTGAAACATTTCCAATAATATCTGAGTAGGTCTGTCCTCCATTTACAGAAATAGAAATCCCGATATTGCCTGATTCTCTTTTACCAACAAGATTGGTATGCCATAGTATTGGGATCGACATGCCTGGTGTATAAACGGCTCCATTTAGAGGAGATTCGATCACAATCGGCTTATAGCTTGTCGTATCACACACCTGACTATCGAGAGACCTGGGTTGCACACCAAGCGCCCAAATTGACATAACGGTCTCGAGAGTGCACAGCTTGTTCGCCTGGAGTTTAAGCATATAGAGATTGCGAAGATTCACAATTTCCGGAGGAAGTGCGGTGAGAAGGTTGGAATTAACCGAGAGGTCGATAAGCCCGGTAATTTTGCCAATTGATGCCGGCAACGAGGCTAACTTGCATCCGGTTGCGATAAGATATTTGAGTTCAGCAAGATTACCAAGAGTCGCAGGAAGCGTGATAACACTCAGATTATGCGCAATTGAAAGGTATTGGAGTTTAGTACACAACGTCAATGAGTCGGGCAGCGCCACGATGTTGTTACCATCACAAAAGAGTTTCTCTAAATTAGGGCATAACCCAAGCGACCCAGGCAATTCAAGAAGTCGATTATTATTTACACCAAGGTAGGTCAGTTTTTTGCATTTTCCCAGCGATGCGGGAATTTTAGTAAGATTATTATTAGCCAGTTCCAGTTCATTTAAATTGACAAGTTTACCAATTTCCTGAGGAAGGCTATCAAGAAAATTATTGGCGCATCGCAGGGAAACAAGCGTTGTACACTTGACTATCGAATGCGAAAGTACTGCTATTCTATTATCTGAGATATCAAGCGAAGTCAGAAGAGGCAGATCAAAAAGGGTACTAGGTAAGCTATCTATTACATTGATGCTCAAATCTAGAGACCTAATTCCTGCAAGAGAACCAATTTCCCGAGGAATAATTTTTAGATTTTTATTTGAAAGAGCCAATTCCGAAATTCTAAAATCCTCTGAGATTTTGACCAAACCCATAACTGACAAAGAAATGTGATTGGTGTCAAGGATATGTCGGACGATAAGAGAATCGGCTTGAAATTGAGACGATGCTTTGGCTTTTTCTATATCGATAAGCGAGCTGATGGTTACGGTAGTGACACTGTCGGGAAACACAGCAACATTTGAGCGG
The DNA here is from genome assembly GCA_038247415.1 of Chitinivibrionales bacterium. Classification (GTDB taxonomy): domain Bacteria; phylum Fibrobacterota; class Chitinivibrionia; order Chitinivibrionales; family WJKA01; genus JBBRUX01. Next base: position 15,375 of record JBBRUX010000058.1, read on the forward strand.
GTCAATTCTACAAACCGGCTATCTGAAGGGATCAGATCCAACTCATAGTTTCCCGAAGCAAGGTCAGTAAATAAATAAGCTCCTGTAGAATCTGCCTTAACATCAGCAAGAGGAAAACCATAAAATCTCAGTATAATTGTCACATTCGGACTGCCCACTTCAACATATTCCAAGATCGATCCCTTGATACTTCCAGCCGGCTGTAATTTACAGGTGCCAAAATTGATGGTGTCGTGTGGTTGATCAAAATTGGGTGTAAATACTCCAGAGAAACGGATCGTTGACAAAGAATTTGACACGATCTTAATAAGTCCGCCGGTAGTCTTAAGACTCGTATCGGTAAAAAAGTATTGACCTGAGCTATCAGTAGTATCTACAACAATCAAACTCGACGTGTCGTTTATCCCTTTTTTAATCACATATACAATCGCACCTTGCGCCGGCTTGCCGTCTGGAAGTTTTGCCATGCCGGTGTACGATTCGGTCTCAGATCCCCCCACAAGGTTAGTGTTTGGGGGATTATTGACACAAGACAAAATCCCTGCAATACCAACCGCACACAATACCATCCATACAGCACGTTGTTTCATAGTGTTAGCTCTCTTGGTCGATATGTTTGGATAAAGGGAACACATGAAAATTAAATTGATACACTCGCCCACCGGCTTCATTTGATTTTGCCATTTCAAGAACTTTACGTCTAAATGCCCGCAGCTCCTCGATAATCGTTTCGTAGTGCTTTTCTGAAACAGAGAGCGAAAGCGTCGAAAAGTTCCGTTCTGGCCGCGGCACCGCATCAAGAGCGGCTCGCGCGCGCGTCATCATTTCGGCCTGAAAACCATCAACCACTACAGCCGTTGCAGAATTCCCTGTTGTAATAAGAGCCTCGGTGGCTTTATAGGTTCCATCTTCTAATTGCGCTACAAGCCCAAGCCGTACTAAGAGCTCCACAGCATACTTTGCATCAACCACTTTTATTGGAGGTGTTAATGATCCTGCCAGTGCAGTATAATCGCCTTTGAATGTTTGCAACTGCAAAACCTCACGAATTGCCGTATAATACCATTTTGCATAGAATTCGTATTGGTCAGAAGAAACCTTGCGAATAGCCCCCGATTTATAGGTCAGCAATTTTCCATAAAAATACGTTCTCTCCTCAAGCGTTTTCGCCTGATTGTAGGTGACAAGCATCTCGAAGTACTCGGTAGCCTTTTTGGACAAGTGGCAGCATGATGCAAACTTGAGCGCTAACAGAGGAGAAATATGCCGTGTTTTATTGAGCACGCGCGTAAGCGTTGCGGGATTTACATCCAGCATGCGAGCCCATGAACGAAGTGAGTATGTTGCATTTTTGGCCTGCCGCAGTGCAAAATCATCTGCCAAAAAATCACGGTAATCTTCGTACTCGAATATTGGTTTCATACATGCTTCATTTGTTAAAGAGGATCTTATTTAAATTACTTTATTTTCTCATACATCGAAAACCACCCTGCAAGGAATCGACCAAATTCCTTGCCGAATGATTTTTATGAAAATCATCGACTACTCTCAAGTACCTGCCCGTCACCGGGAAGTACCTATCCATAAGGCGCAAGCTGCCTCTAGCTTAGATTCCGATTCTAATCCACAGCATCCGCTGAGTTGCTTTTGCTCAATGTATATCAAACTCTTTTAGGTTTTGGATATCCTACAAAAACCCTCATTATAATAGAATACCCAAATCCCGGCAAAAGATCAATGATTTAGGCTATTATCTGTTGCCAGTCTGGCAACACTATCTAGAAATATTTTTATTTTTTTGTATTATTTTTCAATAAGTTACAATTAATTTCTATATTAATTTGAGGATAAACAAGCATTTTTTAGGCAACACTTTGGATATCTAAAAAAAGCATTTGAATCTGTGTCACAAAGTTGGCTTTATGCATAAAAATCGGATATATTATAGGAATAGCTTGTATGCAAGGGCTGTAATGATTCTTTGCCTGAGTGTATTTTATTGTCATAACGCTGAAATCGGTGCATTATTAATAAGGATCAAGTCATTTCTTAGTTTTGCTTGTTTTGTTTCTCTATAACCGCTTAAATACCTTGCAACAGATGAGACTTACGCATGGATAACACCACTCCTGATCAAAACAATCCCGAAAAGCCAACTCCTCCACAAAGACCCTCGCGTGGAAACATGCTCCCTGAAACAAGCGTCTTTAAGGGCCGGCCGGTTCAATCCTCCACAAACCAAAGTGGCGAAGCACCTGTAAACCCCGCTGCCAAGGTATTTCGTATTGGCGCCGGCGTGGTTAAATCGCTCATTGCACAGGGTGCTTATTCCAAGGTTTATAAAACCTGGTGCGAAAACATCGAAGAATTCCGCGTTGTAAAGATATTGCTGAATACCGATCAAGGAGATATCAAGCGACGATTTGAAGTTGAAGGAAAACTTTCGGCAAAACTGCGTCACCCCAATATCATTACCATTCATGGTCTGGGGGAATACAACAAATACCCGTACATCGAAATGGAATACATCGATGGAGGGTCGATATCTCAAATCATTACGCATCTTGGACGCATACCGGATGATATTTGCTGTTCGGTTGGCATGGGCGTTGCGCGGGCTTTATCCTACGCACACACCCGTGAAATTTCTATGTTGGGCAATACCTATCAGGGGTTTATCCATCGCGATCTTAAGCCCGCCAACGTTATGATTAGTAAAGATGGTCATGTTAAGCTTTTAGATTTTGGAATCGCACGGCCCGCTTCTGCCAGTTTGCACAATACGATGGCCGATGGAAATGTTATTGGGACTATGCAATACTTTTCACCCGAACAGCTCGATGGCCTAGACCTGGATCATCGCACCGATATTTATTCGTTTGGCGCCGTCCTTTACGAAATGATGACCGGTGCAAAAACGTTTCCGCAAACCACCATGACGACGCTCGTTCGCATGAAATCGATGAATACGTTTCGATCGTTCACCGATTTCGATTTTCCTATTTCTCCTTTTTTGCAGCCTATTGTAGAAAAATGCCTCGAATTTGACCGGGACAAACGGTACTCTACGGCAGCCGATCTTCTTAAAGATTTACAAAATGCCCAACGTCAAATCAACTCAGAAGATCCCGATCTTCTTCTCAAGCAATTCATGTCTTCTCCACGCAACTATGCAGCCAAGCGTCAAACGGTAACCATTCCAGCAATTCCTCCTCCTCCGCAAGAAACCGTAGCACTACCTCAATCTATGCCCAATGCCGCACCGCTAGAGCCAGACGTTACACCCTCAAAAAAACAAGTACCAATTATGCTTATTGGGATTATTGCAGCTGCAGTGCTTTTAGGGGTCTTTGCAACACTGCTCTTTACAGGAGCGTTTCGACAAAAGCCTAAACTAACCGCAGCTGCTGCAGCACCCGTAATTGACGAGTACAAGAAAACTCTCCAAGCAGCTAAAGATGCCGTTAAAGACCATTATTACACGCAAGCGATTTCAATCTTTGAAACACTGCGGGCCTCAGACCCAAGCGATACGATTGTTCGACTTCATCTTATCGATTGCTATGTGGCAACACGCCAAATCGAAAATGCTCAAGAGCTTATTGACATAGCTCCCATTAACGATGCTGTTTACTATCTGTTAAGTGGGTATCTGGCCCATAAACGGGGAGAAACATCACGCGGAATTCAACTTCTCGATTCGGCCCAATACTTGCCAAGTCTTATTCGGCCTCAAGCAGATGTGCTGCAAGATGCAGCCTATTTTTCGGCAATGATCCTTGATTCGTCATACCGGGTTAATCCATCGCCAGAAAATTACAAACGAGATTTAACTTCTTGGGAAAATGTCAAACAGGCCTATAGTACCAAACAACATCACTCCCGTTTTGCGTATGCAGATAAACGACTTACAGAATTACTCGATGTAACACCGGCGCGTTTTTGAGTTAAACTCCGGTTTTCATTTAAATTAATCTCACGCTACAGCTTCTGTCAAACATTGTATTTCTTGCCATTCCGGTCTTTCCTCCTTTTCAAAAAGCTTGTTAGCTGTGCATAGGTTCTCCTGCAACCGTATTTTCCAGGCTTTTGCAAGACGTTCTTTGCGTAAAGCAAGTATTGCCTTGTCTTCGCCGCAATGCCGTTGTACAGGCGTTACATAACCGAGTCTCCCATGAAGTCGAACGTTGTTGTAAAAATTGAAATAAGCCGTGAAATAGACGAGCGCTTCAACATCATCGGTAAATGCCTCCGGATACTCCACAAAGCCCTTGGTGGTGGCGAACAATGACTCCACAAATGGATTATCATTGGGTGTACGAGGACGGGCAAACTTCTGAGTAATTCCCCTATCTTTTACGAATCTTTTAAATGATTTTGCCTTCATCTGGGTTCCACGATCATTAAACAAAATCAACATTTTTGTTTGCTCTTCAGTTAAACCCTCATTGTCAACTCCTTCCGCAATCAGTTCTTTTCCTTCGGCATTTACAATGCCCCAACTTATCCGAAAAGCCACAACCTTCCGAGAATACTCATCCAGCACCATCGCTGAGACGGAACAGTAAGCTCCGGACGATCCGGTTTACGACTATTTCCATTGCGATGACTTCGGCCACTGCGGTCGGTGGTCAAACCTTGATCGCGCATAACCCGGTACACTGTTGAGGCGCTTACCGCAATACTACCGGCATCCACGCCCCTGGCTGTCAGAACACGATGCGAATCATCAACATACTGCTCGTCTTTGGATAGTGTGACAATGGCCACGTGTTCCTCTGGCAGCAGTGCATGAGGGGGCATGAATCGGCCCCGACTTGGTATCCGCAAGCCCCGGCCGTGCAAACCACTCACGAACACGGCGCGGATCAATGTGCAGCAGCGCACATGTCCGATCTCGGGTAATACCGTTTTGTTTACTTTCTACAATTGTTTCAATAATCGCAGTTTTTGTTTCCGTGGATACTCGTTCGCCTCGAATAGGGCCAATTATTCCCCATTCACTTTTTTTTTAAGCACCATGAAGTCGACAGTCAGAGCTGCTAGCGTCTTCTCTTGAATCGTAAACTCCCGTTTCAATGTTTCATGCTGTTCTAACGGAATTTCCATCTGCCGCTTTTTTCCTGGGCGCATTTGTCCCAGAGCCTTGATACTTGCTTCTTTAGAAATATCTTCGTACCGTTTAAGATCGTTCTGGTAAAGTCCTTCCCGACGCAAAATCTCTCCACGCTTTCCCGGATTGTTCTTGACCTCTTGAAGGACTTGATACTGCAAATTAGTTTAATTGAACCGGGAAACCGGAGCGGAACTCAGAAACGGGGGGATAAATACATCTGTTTTGCTATTTCCTTTCCGTTTGTTGTATTTTTATTGCATGGTCAAAATTCACGATACTTGGTATAAAACGCTCTTCAGCAATCCTTCGGTTGTCGAAGACTTACTCACCTCGTTTGTAGAAGAACA
>JBBRUX010000059.1:0-20219 GCA_038247415.1 Chitinivibrionales bacterium
ACGCAGACGCCCTTACGCAGACGCCCTTACGCAGACGCCCTTACGCAGACGCCCTTACGCAGACGCCCTTACGCAGACGCCCTTACGCAGACGCCCTTACGCAGACGCCCTTACGCAGAGATACCCTTCTTCTTAGATTGCTCCCAAACCTCATCGAGCTCAGGCAATGTTGCAGTTTTGATATCTTTCCCAATGGCATTGAAGTGATCTTCGATGTATCTGAATCGTTTAATAAATTTTTCGTTGGTTACGCGCAGGGCATCTTCTGCTGAGATGTTCTGATGGCGCGCTACATTGACAAGAGCAAATATAATGTCGCCCAGCTCCTCTTCGGCGTGTAATAAATTGCCCGATGCTAATGCTTCCCGAAATTCACCGAATTCTTCTTCTACTTTGTCAAGAATTGGCTCCGATGATTCCCAGTCAAATCCTACTCGTGCAACACGGCGCTGAATTTTTTCGGCACGAAAAAGGGCGGGGAGCGTTACAGGGATTCCATCAACGAGATATTTACGGTCTTCTTTCCCTTTTTCTTTTTGTTTAATAGTTTCCCAATTTGCCAAAACCTCCTTTGAGCCCGACACCTGAGTTGTCCCAAATACATGAGGGTGGCGTCTAATAAGTTTGTCCGAAATTTCGCGCGCGATATCTTCTATAGTAAAGCGGCCGTCATCGGTTGCTATTTGAGCATGCAGGGCAACTTGCAAAAGAAGGTCACCAAGCTCTTCGGTCATTTTATAGTTGTCGTTTTCGTCTACGGCTTCAAAAAATTCGTATGCTTCGTCGAGCAGACACGAGAGAATGCTTTTATTGGTCTGCTCTTTATCCCAAGGGCAGCCGTTTGGGCCCCGCAAGATTGCAACAATTTCAAAAAAACGGTCGAGTTCTTTTCCCATATGTTAATATCCTTCCCAAGACCCTTTACCTAAACGGATGAGAGTCGGTTCTTCTGAAGTACAATCGATAATGGTAGATCCCTCGGGTGCAGATAAATCACCCACATCGAGCATAATATCCACCTCGTTTTCAACTGCGCTAGCCACCGCATTGCTATCGCCCCGCAACGTCCCGGGGAGTTTTACCGATGCATTTGCTAAAGGGACTCCCAAGAGAGCAACGAGTGCCCGGGTAACGGGAGCATCAGGTATTCTTATTCCGACAACGGTGCGTTTAGGGCATACTTTTTTAGGTACCAGATTGGTTGCAGAGAGTAAAAATGTGTAGGGTCCAGGCAAGTACTTTTTCATGAGCTTAAAGGTTGCATTGGATATGTGGGCGTAGGTACTAACCTGGGCGAAATCGGAGCAGATAAAAGAAAAGAGTCGCGTCTTATCTTTTTCTAAAAGGGCTCCAAGTCGATTCACTGCTTTGATGTTGGTGGCAGCAACGCCTATTCCATACACCGTATCGGTTGGATACACACAAATACCATCCCGCGATGAGAGAATCGCGGCAGCTTGCGCCAGAAGCCGGGATTGTGGATTTATAGGATGTATTTGTAATCGTTCCATAGAAATTAAAAATAGGTTGCGGAACAATGTGATTTCCCATTGCTCTTAACAACGTCCCAAGGGTATACTTTTATAGGAAGTGTCTTCACCGTAAGTCTTTATCGGATGAGCTTATATGGCGTTAGAAATTGTAATTAAGCACGCGAAAAACATTCCAATTCTCAAGCTTACAGGCAGGGTTGTAGATGTTGATGTGAAGAAATTTGCAAAAAAATTAGAGGCAGTTGCTAAAACAATTGCCCCCCGTATTGCTATCGATGTGAGCGATGTCAATTTTATTGATAGTCATGGGCTTGGGATCTTGGTGTACCATCATGCTGCATTGACAAAAAGTGGGCGCGCCTTGCTTATTCTTAATACCAATACCGATCCAAGCACCTATGTAAATCGTCTCTTTGAAATGACTCACCTCAATAAAGTAATGCTTGTTGTTGCTGAACTTGTTTGACCCGCCGATACACAAAAATATCCTTAGTTGTTTTTGAGAACTTTTACAATTCGATCAATTGCTTTTTCAACATTTTCAAGGCTATTGAAAGCACTGATACGAGCGTATCCCTCGCCACATTTTCCAAAGCCACTTCCGGGTGTGCATACAACTTGTGCTTTGTTAAGGAGTGTGTCAAAAAAGCTCCATGAATCCTGATTCGTTTGAATCCAGATGTATGGTCCGTTTTCACCACCAACACAATAGTAACCAAGGCTTGCAATTGCTTCCCGGATTAGTTTTGCATTTGCAAGATAGTAATCTATGAGACTTTTTGTTTGTGCTTGTCCCTCGGTGCTATAAATCGCTTCGGCGGCTCGCTGAACGGGATAGCTTACCCCATTGAACTTTGTAGTGTGACGACGGTTCCACAGCGCGTGGAGCTCGTGGGCAGTTCCAGATGCATCATAAATTTTTACCGAATGCGGTATTACCGTATAAGCGCAGCGGGTTCCGGTAAATCCGGCAGTTTTAGAAAAACTGCGAAATTCTACTGCAACATCGCGAGCGCCCTCAATCTCATAAATACTTTGAGGGATTTTTGGATCTCGGATGAAGGCTGCATAGGCAGCATCAAAGAGTATAAGCGCTTTGTTTTTGCGTGCATATTCGATCCATGCGGCAAGTTGTTCTCTCGAAGCGGTCGCCCCGGTGGGGTTATTGGGGAAGCAGAGGTAGATCAGGTCTACGCGTTGAGAAGGAATGGATGGCACATAGTTATTCTCTTTGGTAGATTCCAAATACACTAAGCCCTGGTATCTGCCATTTTCAAAAACACCGCTTCTCCCGGCCATTACGTTAGTGTCAACATATACCGGGTACACAGGATCGGGAATTGCCACAGTAATATCGGTGCTAAAAAGCTCCTGGATGTTACCGGTATCACATTTGCCACCATCACTTACGAATATTTCGTCGGGAACTATTTTTGCACCTCGTGATTCAAAATCGAAAACAGCAATTTTTTCTCGCAGAAAGGCATACCCCTGTTCTGGGCCATATCCTCTAAATGTGGCATCAACGCCCATTTCGTCGACAGCCTTATGAAAAGCGGTCAAACAGACCTGTGGCAGCGCCCGGGTAACATCGCCTATACCCATCCTGATAATGTCTTTGCCAGGGTTATCTTGTTGGTATTGGCCAACCCTTTTTGAAATATCTGAGAAGAGGTAGGATGCTTTTAGCTTTGAGTAATTTTCATTCATGCGAATCATGGTAAAACTCTTTCTGCAAAAAAACTGTTTGTTGTTAACTGCCCAATAAAAAATACGCTTTTTGCGCCATTGTTTGAAAGTGGAGAAAGGAATTATTTTAAAACGTATATTGCAAGAAGGCCTTGAGTTTCTTCATATCCTCCCGCATGGAATGCATGAGATAGGTAAAACCGCCTTCGGATGCACCAAAAAATTAAAGGGTTATTTAAAGAAAGGATAATGCATGCAGGGTTCCCATATTGCAGTTATTGACATAGGAAAAACAAATAAAAAAATTCTTATTTTTGATGAAAACCTAAAGATCCTTGATTCTGTGTATAAAACGTTCGAAGAGACTATCGAAAGTGATTTGCATTTGGAGCCCGTGGCCGAAATGGAACGGTGGTTCAAAGAAGAACTCAAAGGACTCTCTGCTCGTTATGCTATTAAAGCACTTTCGGTGACTACGCATGGTGCAACTGTGCTTTGCATTGACAAGAATGGGAAATTATCGGTGCCTCCGGTAGCCTATACAACGGAGGCTTCCGAATTGTTCCGTGATGAATTCTATGCTACCTTCGGGACTCCAATAAATTTACAAAAAGAAACAGCCACCGCAGAAGTTGGCAGTCTTATTAATCCGGGCAAAAAACTGTTCTTTCTTAAAAAACGCTTTCCCAAAGAATTCGCCAATACCGCTACCATCCTGGGCTATCCGCAATACTGGGGGTTTGTTTTTACGGGAAAAATTGGTGCTGATCCCACATACACCGGATGTCATTCGTATTTATATAATTTTGATAAAAAAGAATATTCTTCGGTTGCAAAAAAGCTTGGAGTCGATAAAAAACTCCCTTGGCCTATTTCAAAATCGTGGGAGGTGCTGGGTACCATATCGCCTGCTGTCTCGAAAGAAACGGGGCTATCCAGCGACTGTCTTGTCACCATGGGTATTCACGATTCAAATTCGTCTTTACTGCCGTTTTTAGTAAAAGGACATAAAGACTTTGTGCTCAACTCAACCGGCACGTGGTGTGTTGCAATGCATCCTACCGATACGGTATCCTTTGAGGCGAGTGAACTCGGGAAGCTTGTATTTTATAACCTTGATCCTTTTAATCGTCCTGTCAAGACTTCCATTTTCATGGGCGGGCTTGAGTTTGAGGCGTATGCACGCATTGTGCAAAAAATGTGTGGAACCGATTCGTTTCCGGCATTTAATCATGCGGTCTTTCAAAAAATAATTGCAGAAAAGAACCTTTTTGTCTTGCCCTCTGTTGTAAAGGGAACGGGCATTTTTCCAACGGCGCTACCGTATGTGTATGAGAACGGAAAAACCTTTGATTTCGAAGATATCCGTTCTGGAAAAGCAATCCCTGCGTTTTTTAATAATTACGAGACTGCGATTGCCGTAACGGTATTATCTCTTGTACTGCAAACAAAAGCTGCTTTGGGCATTGCTGGTTTTTCGGGGACTGGTTCGGTATTTACCGAAGGTGGATTTAGAAAGAATGAATCCTATAATGCATTGTTGTCGGCTGTGTTTCCTAAGGCCACAATTTCCCTGACCCGCTTGGATCAGGCGACTGCATTTGGGGCAGCAATTCTTGCTAAAGCAGCAATTGATAAAACAGATCCTATGGCAACTGCGCAGTATTTTGACATTGAGCAGGTTCCTGTTCCAACCGAAGTGTTTACTGGGTTGGAAGAATACGAAACACTGTTTTTAAAACTTATAAAGTAATGGTCCTATCATCTTTAAGAAAGGGATAAAGTATGAAAAAAATTCTTGGTCTTGCATGTGGCGCGATTGTTGGAGCTTCACTATTGTGCAGCGTTTGTGCTAGTCCGATTGTGTCTTTGCGCACGAGTATTGGAGTAATTGAGGTTGAGCTTGATTCGGCAAAAGCACCAAAAACGGTTATGAATTTCGTATCCTATGTTAAAAGCGGCTTTTATGATGGAACCGTGTTTCATCGAGTTATTCCGGGCTTCATGATTCAGGGTGGGGGAATGACCGCAGACCTTGCCGAAAAACCCACGGGCGCTCCTATCGAAAACGAAGCGTTTAATATGCTAAAAAATGCTCGTGGGACAATCAGTATGGCTCGCAGAGGCGATCCAAACTCTGCAACCGCACAGTTTTTTATTAACACTGTTGACAATGCGCCACTCAATTTTACCGAGCGATCGGGACAAGGGTTTGGGTATTGTGTATTTGGTAAAGTAGTTAAAGGAATGGATGTGGTTGATAAAATTGCGGCGGTAAGTACCACCAATATGGGTATGTACCAGAATGTGCCGGTGACACCGGTTGTGGTACAAAAGGCTTCTATGGTTGTAGCTGCACCGGCAGCAAAAGGGAAATAAGAGATGCCTCAATCTGTCGTTGCACTGGTGCGATGTGAATCATACGACGATACGGCGGTATGCGCTGCCGTTGCAAAAGGGATAGCGCTTTTAGAGGGCGCACAAGCCTTTGCACATGCGGGAGAAAAGATAGTTTTTAAACCTAATGTGCTTTCGTCCTCCGACCCTTCCGATGCGGCAATAGCTCATCCTGCGGTGGTAGGGGGAATATTTTCTGCGTTTGCGGGTTTGGGTGCAACACTTTCTTTTGGAGACTCGCCTGCCGTGGAGTCCTGCGCTGGGGCGCTCACACGCAGTGGCTATATGCCGTATGCCGAAAAATATGGGGTTGCAGTCGCCGATTTTGATGCGGGTCAGGATGTTGCAAACCCACATGGGGTGGTGCATCGAACCCTCCATCTTGCAAACGGTATTTGCGATGCCGATGGTGTGATTAGTATCGCAAAATTAAAAACCCACGGATTAATACGGTATACTGGTGCAATTAAGAACCAATTTGGCTGCATACCCGGAATTCGCAAGGGTCAATATCATGCACGCATTCCGAATGTGTTTGATTTTTGTCAAATGCTTGTTGATATTAACGTAAAAGTTAGGCCCCGTTTGTTTGTTATCGATGGTATTGTGGGTATGGAAGGGAATGGCCCGCGCAACGGAGACCCGAGGCCATTAAATGTTCTCCTTTTTTCAACCGATCCGATTGCTCTTGATACCATTGCGGCGACCATAATAAATCTGGATCCAGCTTTTGTTCCCACAATTGCGCTGGGGGTATCTGCACACCTCGGCACTTCCGATTTACATGAAATCGACATTGTGGGCGATTCACTCGATTCTTTTAAGTGCCCTACTTTTAATGTGCAACGCAAACCTCCATTAAGCGTTTCGTCAATTAATCCGATTTTTGGTGCGATCAAGAGCCGGATTATTCCTCGGCCAACAATTGTTGCTGCACGTTGTACTGCCTGTGGAACCTGTGTTAAAGCCTGCCCGGTTGAGCCAAAAGCGCTTGCCTTTGCAAAAGGGGGAAAGCCACGAGTGCCACCTCGCTACAATTATGCCCGCTGTATCAGATGCTATTGTTGTCAAGAAACATGTCCTGCCCGAGCAATTAAAATTTATGAGCCACTAGGGAGTCGACTACTTCCCCTATTCGTCAAATTTTGGATCGGGCTTGAGGGACTGAGGATTTTCAGGTCTAAAAAGAAGCGATAAAAAAAGGATATGGGCGAATGCTCATATCCTTTTTTGCACATGAAAATGCCTTGACGATTAAGCTTTGAGGTTTGATTCCGCAAATTTCCAGTTAAGTAGATTGGTAAATACGGCATCAACATACTTTGCACGCTGGTCTTGATAATCAAGATAATACGCATGCTCCCACACGTCAATGCATAAGAGTGGCGTTAATCCCATTTCCTGAGGAGTTTCGTGGTATTGCGTTCGAATCGCTTTGAGTGAACTGCTATCTTGTGCAATCCAGACCCAGCCGACACCAATTTTCATTGCTTCTTCGAGAACTCGTTTTTTTAATTGGTCTGCAGATCCAAACGATTTTAAAATTTTTTGGCCAAGCACAGAAGTAGATTCGGGAAGTTTCCCACCAGAAGGTATGAGGCTATTCCAATAGAACGTATGATTTGAAAAGAGAACTGCAAGGGTGTGGACACTTTCGTCTATGAGAATTCCGTTTTGTGTTTCAAACATGAGGTACGAGAGTGGGCGATTTTGATATGCTTCATGACCACTGATATAATCCATGAGGGATGTATAATATCCCTTATGATGTTTATTATAATGAAGGTCTACTGTTTTTGCTGATATCGTGGGTTCTAAAGCAGAGAGCGCATAGGGAAGCGGGGACATGGTAATGGGCGAAAGTGGGGCTGCTGGCTTTTGGCCAAATGCTGGTGCGAGTAATGAGGCTGCGGCAGTTAGAGCCGCTGCTGTGGTAGTAGTTTTAAGAAAATCGCGACGATCGAGCGGGTCGTGCAGATTGTGCATTAAAAACTCCTTGTCGTGTTAATTGACACGTGTATTGATAAGTTTTGCGATAGAAATCAGCAGAGCGTTCTTGTTACCTAAAAATGCAACTTCTGCGCATGCTTGCTCTATGAGAATATGGGCATACTTTTTCGATTCGTCAAGTCCGCAAATGGCAGGGAAAGTAGCTTTTTGATTTTCTCGATCCGAACCTGCATCTTTACCAAGCTGTTCGGTTGTACCTTCTTCGTCAAGGATATCGTCAACAACCTGAAATGCAAGCCCAATGGCATTGCCATAGGCGGTTAAGTTTTTTAAGGCTACCGCATCGGCATTTGCAAGCAAGGCGCCAATGCGAATACAGGTTCTTATAAGGGCTGCTGTTTTATTAGTATGAATATATTCGACATCGGCTCGGGAAACGGGCTTTCCTTCCGACTCGATATCTACCACTTGTCCACCAATCATACCGTGGGTTCCAAGAGATTGAGCTGTTTCGGCAATAATATCGATGCGGCCAATTCTGGTAAGGCATTCGAATGCATAAATGCACAGCGCGTCACCGCCAAGAACTGCAAGCGCTTCGCCAAATGCCTTATGGGCTGTAGGTTTTCCACGGCGAAAATCATCGTCATCCATGCACGGAAGATCATCGTGAATCAGGGAAAAGGTGTGCAACATTTCGATAGCAGCACCTGCTAAGAGCGGAGCTTTGTCGGAAGGAGAGCCACCGCAAGCTTCGAATGAGGCCATGATAAGCGCTGGTCGCAAACGCTTGCCGCCCGCAAACATGCTATAGCGCATGAGTGAATGAATGGAACTCGGGTGGAGATCTCCGGGTGGTAATACTTCTTCGAGAAGCGATTCTACTTTTTTTGCAATTTCTTTAAGATATTCTTGAGCATCACTCATCAATCGCATCTCCTCGCAGTGTTTGTGCGGATGTTGATCCAAGGATTTTTTCGACCACTTCGCCATTTTCATTTTCGAGCAATTGAGAAATTTTTCCATCGGCACTTTTTAAATGCGCATCGCATGTTCGCATAAACGAAACGCCTTTTTCGAAATATTCGAGAGCTTGTTCCAGAGACAGGTCATCTGATTCGAGTTTTTCAACAAGCTCTTCGAGTCCTGATAAAGCTTTTTCGAAGGTAATTTCTTTTTTAGCGGCCATACTTTATAAAATAGTATAAAAGCAATGAATCAGCTTTTTTAAGAAGCCCCACTTTTTAAGAAGGTTGCTTAAGTGCTTTGGCTTTGTTCATTTCAAAATGCAAAATAGGATCGCATTTCCCAGGAAATTTTACGGTGACTTTGTCGGTGCAACCAGCAGCGCTTAATTTATCGCAGGAGAGGCATACGCTGTTATACCATTCATCGGATATCCCTGCCGATTTGTTGCCGGCTTTTCCTGGGGTTGCTCCAAGATTTTCGAGCTTCAACATTATATCTTGTGCAAGATCTGCAAGCTGTTGGGTTTTTGCAGGCGGAAGTTGCCGTGAAACGAGCTGGACATAGACCTGCAAGGCTTCGCCAATCATGGCTTTTTCTTCGGGTGAAAGCATCTGGGTACTCCGTTAAGAATAGTGGTTGTGAATGCTAGGATAAGCTTTTCTTATTTGAAACAAGAAAAAATAATATATATTTCAAGCGGCCTCATAAGGAGTTTATGTGAAAAGTGTGATATTTGTTTGTGCTGGAAATCAGTGCCGCAGTCCAATGGCAGAAGGAATTTTGCGTGTGAGATGGCATGCACTCGGGCGTACAGACCTTTTTGTGTCCTCTACGGGTATTCATGCCCACGAAGATCAGCCAGCAACGTCGCACGCGGTACGAGTGTGCGAAGACCATGGTATCGACATTTCCCGCCATCGTTCGCATCCGGTTAAGCCTCGCGAGATTAGCGCTTCCGAATTAGTTCTGGCAATGGAATGTGTTCAAATCGAATTCTTAACGCTCTTTTTTCCGGCCCTTACCGAAAAAATTCATCTTTTAGGCTCTTGGCCGCTACCCGATTCTAACAAGTCCAATATCTCAGATCCTGTGGGCGGATCATTTAACGATTATGTAAAAACCTACAAGCTTATTTCCTCTCATATCGATCGAATAATTCCTTCACTGATTGAGATGCTTGATAAAAAAGAATAATTGACTATTGCTGATAGTTTAAGAATTTAGCAAGCACAATGCAGCAATCCGACGAATTCTAGGCAAGTATGTTTTAGGATGGATGGAAGACCGTTCGATTTTAGGCGTGCTCTCTCATACGCATCACATAAATCATATAAATCACGGTTCCGACAATGATTGAAAATCTATGGGGCCGTAAAAATAAAACTAGAATGCTTATCGCAATATTGGTATATTTTAGGTATGCATTATGAAGTGAAGGTACTACCTCAGGCGTATGAATTTATCTGCAATCTGAACCCAAAAATGAGGGTGAAGGTGGCAACCGATATGTGCAGGCTTTTTTACTTCCATCATAAGGAAACTCTTTACGTATGCACATCGGGGTATGTTAAGAAAACCGATAAGACGGACCGCCAGGAAATACAGCGTGCTTTGAGACTTAGGAACGATATTTTGCAGGAGTATGGCTTATGAAAATGAAAATCCATAGAAATGACGAAATGCTTAAAGAAGCGCTCAAGAACCCTGAGTTCCGCAAGGAGTACGATGCGCTCGAAGAAGAATTCGAAGTTGCAAAGCAAATCATCAATCTTCGGCTACAAAATGGATTGACTCAGAAGGAACTTGCCGATAGGGTGAACACTTCACAATCGTGCATCGCGCGTCTTGAGTCTGGAACCTACCAAAACATGAGCTTGTCGTTTTTACGACGCGTAGGCGAAGTCCTGGGAGTTCAACCTCATGTCAAGTTTGAAAAGCTAAAGCCAGTGCACTGAAAATGGTACTAAACAATCTGATTACGGTTTAGTAAATAGTATGGTGCTTTAAAAAAATAAGAACTGCATGTAGGCACCCGCAAGGATTGCTTCATTGGTAGATACTATGATGCGATATATATGGACGGAACGCTTACTACCTATTTCGGCTTGCCACGAAAAAAATTCTAAAAAAGCACTGCATAGTCTCAACTCAAAAAAAATATGAAAACACCGTTTTTGAGGGAAAACTCATTGCAAATGCCAGCCACCATCAACATACAGAGTTTGCCCGGTTATCCATTTGTGGGAAATTAAATATGTGTAGGCATCTGTCAATGATTGTAGTGCAGACTGCAAGGGGATTGGGGCGCTTTTTACAAGGGCTTTATGTTCTGCTTCGTGTTCTGATGGTGCTGCAAGAAGGGCGCCTGGTGCAATGGCGTTAACGCGAATGTTTGGTGCATAGGTAAACGCCAGCTGCTCGAGCAGGTGTGCAAAAAATAATTTTGAAATGCGGTAATTCTGGAATTTTGGATGGGGATGCGATACATGTGCATCGGTCATGCCGATGATAAATCCTTTTTTGACAATAGAATTAAATGCATCGGCACATCGAAGCGGGGCAAGGGTATTGTTTTCTAAAATCGCTTCGAAGTGCTCGATCGTTCGCAGATTTCCTAGTGTAAATTCTGATGCATTAAGAATAAGCCCTACCAGATTGCCATGTGTGGATACTGCAGTTTGAACAATTTGAGGCCCGTGAGTTGTAAGTTCGCCGCATATGAAGGTGACGTGGGCGCACAGTGTAGGATTTTTATCGAGCCACTTTTGCGCATCGGCGTTGGTTGTTCGATAGTGGATAATAACATCGTAGCCTTCGGCAATTGAGCATTGTGCAAGCGCTAAACCCAGACGTTGTGCTCCACCGGTTATAAGAATTGCAGGCCTTGGTTTTGAGATTGGCATAAAAATAAAAAATTTCTAAGGAGCAGTTATTGAAATCCGCCTTTATAGAGCTTTGTTACTTTGACTTCGGTGAGTTCGCATGCGTCACTCACTTTTTTGTCGAAGCGGATAATCGTGATTGCAATCATGATAAGAAAAGCAATCACAGCAAAGGCAACAAGCCCCATGAGAAACGTTCCAAATTCCATGGTTATATTCCTTGTGTCAGGTTAAATATCGGCATTTGGATCCATTTTGGGAAGACGTTGTTTGTTATTAAGAAAGCACTCATATCCCGCACGGGCAATCATGGCAGCATTATCGGTGCAGAGCCGCGGCGAAGGATAATACACTTTCCCAGGGCATGCAGCGCTAAGGGCTTTACGTAATGCCCCATTGCATGCAACGCCACCCACGAGGGTCATGGTTGTAATTCCTGTTTCTTGCATGGCGGTTTTGCAATTATTGACTAACGCCGATAGTACCGCATGTTGAAAAGCTTTGCAAAGAGCACCACGGTGCTCTTTGATAAATACAGGATCTTTTCCGTTAAGATAATACCGAACAGCCGTTTTTAAGCCCGAGAAACTAAAATTGAGCGAGCCCGATTTCATTTTTGCAATGGGGAAAACAATTGCCGGGTCGGAATCTGCAGATTGAGCAGCCTCTTCTATTGCTCTACCTGCGGGATATGCAAATCCGAGCATTTTACCAATTTTATCAAAGGCTTCACCTGCAGCATCGTCGACTGTTTTGCCCAAGCATTGGTAGCTGCCATATGCATTCACTTTGTAAATAGCAGTATGTCCACCCGAAACCGCCAAGGATAGGAATGGATATGAAAGCTCTGGGTACTCTAAAAACGCAGAATAAAGATGTCCTTCGAGATGGTTGATGCCTGTAATGGGAATTCCCCAACCCACATGGAGCCCTAGTGCAAATCCTACACCAACAAGGAGCGCTCCTGCAAGCCCGGGTGAATCGGTAACCGCTACTAGATTGATATCTGAGAGCGATATGCCCGCTTCTGCCAGAACCTGTTTGCACAGCGGCTCTATTTTGTCTAGATGTGCGCGGGATGCCACTTCGGGAACCACGCCACCATACAGAGTGTGAACCTCTTGTGTATAGGTGCGTGATGCAACGATTATGCCATCGGTTAAAAGCGCCACAGATGTTTCGTCACACGAAGTTTCTATGCCAAGAATATTCACGAAGTATTATTCTTCTATGTAGGGTGCTAAAGATGGATTGCCGCGGAGTATGGCCTTGAGTTCTAGTTGACAATTAACAAATGATAAAGTTCCACCGCGTGTTAAAATCTCGGTAACCATATTGGAAATTGCGGGAATTTCTTTGTCGTATAAAAAGAGGATGTTGGCAAAATCAATCTTGACATGAGGCGAAACAAGGGCAGACATGGCCTTGCGCACAAGATCGAGTCCCTTTTCCAGGGCGGCATCTTTGCTCGATTGCGAATAGAGAGGAATGATAACCGTTTTGAGTTGCATTCCCATTGCAGATTCGAGCTGATCGGGATCAACCACGGCCATCACATCGGCATCGCCGGGAATAGAAAGGTTTGGAAGCACCGATGGATCGAAAGGTGGATCGATTGGTTGCTGCAATTCCTGAGTTTCAACTTTTTTTGCGGAGGGCTCCTCGGCAATAGGGAGCTCTAATGCGATTGCATCAGTGGGGTGCCCTGATGGTTGGGCAAGCTCTTCTTCGTAATGTGCTGGTGCATGCGAATCACTAATTTCAAAGCCGGTGCCAATGTTGCGAACTACTTGTATCCCGCCATCATCATGACTGCCTGTGTCTAATCCTTCTGGGGCTTGCGCTGCGGTTGCTTCTGGAAGGACTTCTTTTGTTCCGGTGGCTTTGGCAAGGGCGATTTCCTTGCGCATGCTATCGAATTCGATTGATTTTTGTTCGATTTCTCGTTCTGCGTTTTGGATTTTTTGTTGTAGAGCAGTGCTCTGAAAGATATTAACAAGCGCTAGGAGTGCCGCAATGAGGCTAATGACAACGCCGGCACCAATCGAAAGGGTAAGAAGATCCATAGGTAGTTTATGCTAAAAAAGGTTTTTGTATAATATATGGTATTATATCATAACTACAAAATATTTTATGGAAAAGTTCAAATTCAGGGCATTGGTGCAACACTCGTGAAGGGGTAGGTAATGGCCATTCGGCGATACCGGATACTCATTGTCGATGATGATTACTTTGTGTGCACGATGCTTGGTAAAATGCTCAGCAAGGAATCGGATTATGCTATTTCTTTAGCGTCAAGTGGTGAAGAAGCAATTGCCTCGATCTCAAAAACCCTCCCCGATCTTGTCGTTTCCGATATATCAATGCCGGGTATGGATGGCTTTGAATTGTTCTATAAGCTTTCCCAGCAGTACCCTTCAATTAAGCGAGTTCTTATTACAGGATACGATATCGATAGCTATTTCGATATGATCCGCCAACATAATATTGGCAATATTCTCATAAAAAACGCCGATCTCTCTACACAGTACCTTGGTACATATATTCGTTCCTTGTTGACTGGTGATATTTTTGGCTTAGGGCGTTACTTTGCAAATGATCCTGGGTATTGTTCGCTTATCCGAACCTATTCCCAATCTGAGGCTGTGTGCAAAACAATAGCCGATGCATATACTGGAACAGATCAAATGCTCTTTCAAATTTCAGTGAATGAGCTGATTTCTAATGCCATGTTTCATGGTGCTCTCAAATTGACCAATACGCCTCGGGAACTCTGGAATGATGATTTTGAAATCCCGCAGGATCAGGCAGTGCGCGTCTGCTGGATCCTTGATGATGAAAAATTAGGTGTTGCCGTAACCGATCTGAGTGGCGCACTTCATAAAGAAGATGTGCTAAAATGGCTGGATCATCCTATTGGCGATAACGACCCCGATGGCGAACATGGTCGCGGCTTTATGCTTGTTCGTCGATTTATCGACAGATTTATTGTTAATATCGATCCCGGAAAAAAAACAGAATGTATCCTCATGCAATATTTCGATCGCGAGAGAACCCCCCAAAAAAAGCCGCTCCTAATTCATGAACTCTAGCATTTAGGCTTTTAAGCTCATCAATTTAATCTTAATAAGTTAGATATGTGATCCACGTCACACTTTTTTAGTAAAAAAAGTGGTATACTTAAACGATTTGACGATTATTTATCTAACCGCTTAAGTGACTTGACTTTTTTATGGCGTGCTGGTACGATATTCTGGATATGATCTATAGTATTCAATTTGGGTCGAGAGCCATATAATTTTTTTATTACGGTTATGATGAATGTTCGTGGATTTCTTTTGTAAATCCTTTGGATATTCGGAGGTTACCATGAATCGTTTACAGGGCATGAACAAAATCAGCTGCACAATCATTGTGCTGGGCATACTTGTTTCAAATGCATTCGCTAGCAATACTACCTGGACAGGAATAGGTACCGATAGTTCATGGATGACGGCTTCCAACTGGAGCGCTGGTATCCCCTCTAGTACTGACAGCGTAACCTTTGATGGCGCGGGCGGTATTTCCTCGCAAAAACCATGCAAATTAAACGTTGATACTACCATTACTTCATTACGAGTGTATGCAGGATATACTGGAATTATTGACTTATCAAACAATACTTTGAGCATTAAACAAGATGTCAATTTTAATGGGGGTGGAATTTTAAATACCGGTACTCTGGAATTTATAGGCACAAATGGTTCAATGCAATTGCTAAGCTGTTCGATTGGCGATACGCTGCCTAAAATTGTTCATAGCGGTTATGGCACACTTAGGCTTGTAAACAGCATTAAGACAATGCAATATGATCAGACGCATGGAACGCTTGATATGTTTAGCAAAAGTCTTACCGTGTTAGGCACACTTTCAATTTCAAAAACAGATTCCTTTGGGCAGGGAATAATAGGGCTTTCTTATGATACTCTGAGGGTTTTGGGAAATGCTACTCTTAGTGGAACCGACTCGACCATGATCCCTCTTATTGGAATAAATTTGTTGCGATTTGAAAATGGAGGAACAATAAATGTCTCATGGGCGGTGATTAAAAACTCTGGTGTTGCAAATAGCACGGGTATTGCAACAAACAGCTATGATTCGACAGGCAATACAAACTGGAGTATTACAAGGCCAGCTAAATTATGGCGCGCAAGCACTGCAAGCTATAAAAACCCCTCAAACTGGCTCCCCGCTGGCGTACCCACGGCACAGGACAGCATCATTTTTGATAGTGGATCAAATTTAAAATGTAATATGGATACCTCAGTCCAGGTTAAAGATATCATATTTAAATCTGGATATTCAGGCTCATTTGATTTTGCATCTAACCAATTGACAGTTCGCAGAAATGCCGATTTTAGAAGTAGCGGATTATTTACAAAGAATTCCGGCGCGTCTTTGTTCTTTTATAGTCCAACAAGCTGCAAAAGAAGCTTTTTTCCAAAGCCTTCGTTTACTTTCCCCAAAATAACAGCACATTCAAGTGGTGGCCCAGGAGATACACTTTTGATAATGGGGAATTTATATGCAGATGGTTTGAATCAGACCTATGGAACCATCGACTGGGGAAATGGTTTTAATCATGCAGTAGGTATTCTAAAGGCCGATATGTCAGGCGAAATGAATTTCCGTACCAGCACCGTAACGGTAACGGGCGATACCGCCTTTTTTAGCACAATGACAAACGTAACATTTGCTGCGGGAGCCAAGCTCAAGATTGCATCCGACAGCGCAAATGCGATTCAGTGGCTTGCAGGTACCTGGAATACTCTCCCGCCGGTTGAGCATCTGGGACCCGGGTTGCTCAAGATTTATTACGATTCTTTGAAATGCGCTTCGTTTACACAAGATAGTGGTAAGCTTGATTTGAGTATGGGAAGCATAATAACAACAACGGGAAATTTCTCTCTTACCAATGGGTCAAAGTATTCGCTACAAGGATTAGGATTTAAGAAAATAGCTTCAGCTGGAAATATTTTAATCGAAGCACGGCCAAGCGACACGCTGGAACTTACGCCAGCAAATACTTTTACACTTTCGGTTGGTGGGGCTCAGACCATTACCATTCGCAATGCAAAAGTCGGAAAGACCACATTCCTCTCATCCACTACTGCGCAGCTTCAAAACTGCTATGATATGAGTGGTAATACCGGTTTGTATGCATTCTTGAATGCGAAGAAATGGTTAGGAACCTCTGGCACAGCATGGTCAACTCCTGCAAACTGGGCGCCTGCTGGCATTCCTATTGCTTCTGATTCTGTGGTATTTAAAGCTTCAAGCAATAACTGCGTTTTGGATACTACTTCATGGCTGGCGTCAATTGTCTTTGATTCGACATATCAGGGAAGTTTTGACTTTTCCACTAACTCAATGACCATATATGGTAGTACCAGCTCAATGCTTTCTGCTGATTTTCGCAGTGGCGGTGATATCATCCCAGGATCAGGCGTACTGATACTTAATCCGCTAACAACTCCTGTAAAGATGAATTTTTGGCCCCCGCGAATAATGGACACCTTGCCCCCCATCCAGAAAACAGGCATGGGTGTTGTGCAGCTTGCAGGAGGGGATGTGTATACGCCTTCTTTTAAGATTAATTCTTCTGGCGCATTAGATTCAATGCACTTTGGCTATGGAAGTTCTCATATCACGGTAGATTCCTTTGTGGTGAGTTCGGGGAATGTGCACTGTGGCAATTCGATGCTTAAAGTAAAGGGACCTCTGGTTGACTTTTCGGGTGCAACATCGGTGGTTCCTTATAATGCAACTATCGATTTTATGGGAACCGGAACAACAATTCTCCGCTCTAAAGCCGGGCTTGCCATACCGAATGTATATCATACCGGTTCGGGCATAATTAGCTTAGCGGGAGCTCCGCTTCGTATTGCAGGAAGCTTTTCTCAAACAAATGGGACATTGGATTTGGAAGGGTTTAATATCGACAGCATTGCCGGAAATTTTAGCCTTTCGCCAAATACTGACATAACAAATATTGACGGAAAAAAAATTAGAGTATTTGGAAATGCAAGCCTAAATGGAACAAGTGGCAACCTTATTCAGGTTAAAGCACATGCCGCGCCCTGTACACTTGCTGTTTCGGGTACTCTAAATGCGTCGTATGCAGTCCTTAAAAACATTACAGCAACACAGTCTCTTGGTGTAGCAGATGTCATGAGTGCAGATTCGGGTGGAAACATCGGATGGACCTTTACCGATAATACTCCTCCGACTTTAGCCCCTCCTCTTTTTACTTTTCCAGCAGGGGGAGAGGTCTTTACAAACAGCACTATCACTATTACGTGGCTACCCGGTAAAGTTACCGATAATCGTCTGTTGCGTCAATTACCTATCACGCTGAGATATTCACTCAACGGCGGAATAAATTTCGATAGCAGTATTGCAACGGGAATTGCAAATTCAGGAAGTGCCATCTGGAATATTCCAAACTCAGTAAATTCTAAGAGAGTGCGCCTTCAAATGATTGCTTCAGACTCGGCTGGAAATGCAAGCTCTCTTACGTCTCCCGGCGATTTTATAATTGATAATATGCCGACTGTGGTAACGTCGCAGACTCTTACGGTTCCCAATGGTGGGGAAGTATGGTCGGCAAGTGCCAATCGACAGATTTCTTGGAATACAATACAGGTGTCTGATTCGCTTTTAAAGGTCAATCCAGTATCGCTTGATTATTCTATTAATAATGGGGCAACTTTTACTTCCATTGTTCCTATGCTTGCAAATACAGGTAGCTTTATGTGGAATATTCCGTATATTCATGCAAGTGCCTGTAAAGTTCGCATAGGATTTACCGATAGTACGGGGCATACTTCATACGATACTTCAAATGCGTCATTTGCAATTGATTCAACCAAACCCCAACCTCAAAGTTTTGTAATTCTCGATTCAAATGGTTATTCCAATCGGGTTCCTTTATCATTTACCGTTTCTGCAACCAATGCAGATAGCATGACATTTGGCACAGATACGATCGCCTTTGGCCCATGGCGACCCTATACAACACGCGATAGTTTGGGCGTAGCAATGGGGGATGGCACCAAGTATCTTGTTGTGCGTTTCAAAAACAAGGCAGGCATCGTTTCTGGGTGGTTACAAGACTCAACCAAGCTCGATGTCACACGCCCTCTTGTTAGCATTTCTTTTTCTGGATATCATAATGCAGCCTCATATCCTGGATCTATTGCAGGAAGCGCCTCTGATGTTGGAACGAGTGTTGATACAGTGCTTGTTGCAATTAAATCGATGCTCTCTAATACCTATTGGGATGGCGCTGCATTTCAATCGCAAACCCCTATGATGTTTCGTGCTTTAGGAACAACGCAGTGGAGTTACCCGTTTGCAGTTGCAAACCTCTCCAATGCAACGTATGCGATTGAAGCATTGTCGATAGATGTTGCCGGAAATAAAAGTATGATCGTACATCAGTCTTTTACATTCGCTTCCACGAGACCTAAACTCTTGAACGGACTTACTGCCCGGGCGTTGGGTTGTTCAAGCGCTGTTATCACATGGTCATTTATTAGTAGTGGTTCAACCGATTCGGTACTGTTACGCGCTTCGGTAGCTGGGCCTGTTACGATACTGCAGGGCGGCGAATTTGCCCATATGGTTCCTCTGTCGAACATTCAAGATACCCTTAAGGGGCTTCCACACTATGGAGCCCTGTTGTATGTAACCGCTTTTTCCAAAGATTCATATGGCAATTATTCTGTGTATGATCCTGCAGCTACTGCAACATGTCAATTAATGAATTGTGTTACGCCAACTAATCCTATCACGATTAATCTTGCAAGCATTGGAGATACCGCGCTTTCAATGGCTATCTCAAATACAGCGAGCATCAAACCGGGGATGCACTTGGAATACGGGTATAACTTTAGCATTACGCCAACCGAAACACATATGCAACAATGGCTGCCTTTAAAAGATACTACCGTTATCATTCCTAAAACGACCTCTCCAGGGATCTGGTATGTTGGGGTTAAAGTAGCCGATTCTCTTGGAAGATTCTCTTCTCCAGTATTTCAATCTATTTCGCTCAAAAATATCTTGCCTGTATTTACAAAAAGGATGTACGATACAACCCTTGCGCAAGATCAGTACTGGGCCGATACCATGAAAGCTACCGACGTAAATGGTGATCCTCTCATGTTTGCATCCAAGAGTGTGCCAGTGGGATGCATAATTACAAGAAATGGCGTCCTAACATGGAAACCACTGCGTAGCAATGTTGGCACTGTTACCATTATCGCAGTATGTACCGACTCTCATGGGGGTGCAACCTACGATACTGCTAAAATTGTTGTGAAGCGCGTTGACTACCCGCCTAAAACTGCAATTGTCAGCAAAAATGTTATGTATGGAGCTGCTCGCTATTTTGTAACCGGAACTCCAGATAATGGTGGAACCTGCTCGTTTAGAACTGTGCTTGTTGCCTTAGGAACTGGAGTCACACTGGATTCATCGATTCGCACCCGCGATTCTGTTGTGTATTATCCTCTTACAAATGGCAAATATCTCTTTGCTGTTGCTGCTATCGATAATAGCAATAGGATCGACCCTAATCCTAAACTCGATACATTTACTGTTGCGAATTCGACAATGCACGCATTTACCGATACAATTGGGTGGCACATGATAGGCATTCCATCGTCGCCACAAAACGCAGACACCATAAAATCGGGAGGGTATCTCTCTACCTGGAATGAGTCGAATCCAGAGAGAAATGTGTATGGATATTACACACCAAGCAACGAAGTGCAAATGGTAAACCCAGGGAGAG
>JBBRUX010000060.1:0-19609 GCA_038247415.1 Chitinivibrionales bacterium
AATGGGACGCAAGACTGCGAGGTCAAGCAAATCCCCTAAAACTGATCTCAGTTCGGATTGGAGTCTGCAATTCGACTCCATGAAGCTGGAATCGCTAGTAATCGCGGATCAGAATGCCGCGGTGAATACGTTCCCGGGCCTTGTACACACCGCCCGTCAAGCCATGAAAGATGGTAGTACCCGAAGTCGCTATTCTAACCCGCAAGGGAAGACGGTGCCGAAGGTAAGATCATTAATTGGGGCTAAGTCGTAACAAGGTAGCTGTATCGGAAGGTGCGGCTGGATCACCTCCTTTCTATGGAGTTTTTGTCGGTTGACCAGAATTCGATCACACATATCAAGGCTTTTAAAGAGCATATTTTTTGCTCTTTTCTTAACGAGGAACCTCGGGTCTGTAGCTCAGTTGGTTAGAGCACTGCTCTGATAAGGCAGGGGTCGAAAGTTCAAGTCTTTCCAGGCCCATATATCCTTAACAACAATGGGGCTATAGCTCAGTTGGTAGAGCGCCTGCTTTGCAAGCAGGATGTCGCAGGTTCGACTCCTGTTAGCTCCAAAAGATTTTAACTGGTTTACCAGTTTAAATATTTTCTTTGTTCTTTGACATTACAATTTGTTGGTGAAGCACATGATTTCGTCGAGATGCTATTAAATTTATCAAGATATTAAGGGTATTTGGTGGATGCCTTGGCATTGGCTGGCGATGAAGGACGTAGTAAGCTGCGATAAGCTTCGGGGAGCGGCAAACACGCATTGATCCGGAGATTTCCGAATTGGAAAACCAATCCTGCTTGCAGGAAATCCCTACCTGAATACATAGGGTACGGAGGGTAACGGGGTGAAGTGAAACATCTCAGTAGCCCCAGGAGAAGAAAGCAATAGCGACTGCCTAAGTAGTGGTGAGCGAACGGGCAAGAGCCCAAACCGATCTGTTGTTAAAGCTGGTATGCGTTGACAGTTCGGGGTTGTGGGTTGTTAATTGGTTACTATACCAAGTAGCCGAGAAGTTACAAAGTGTGTTTTTAACCGAAGATCTCTGGAAAGAGATGCCATAGTAGGTGATAGCCCTGTAGGTGAAAAAAACATGCCTTCTTTTTAACATACCCGAGTACCGCGGAGCACGTGGAATTCCGTGGGAATCTGGGAGGACCATCTCCTAAGGCTAAGTACACGCCAATGACCGATAGTGAACTAGTACCGTGAGGGAAAGGTGAAAAGCACCCCGAGAGGGGAGTGAAATAGACCCTGAAACCATCTACCTACAATCAATCGAAGTTCTGAGCGATCAGGATGACGGTGTACCTTTTGTTTAATGGCCCAGCGAGTTACTCGTATGCAGCAAGGTTAAGCACCTCAGGTGCGGAGCCGGAGCGAAAGCAAGTCTGAATAGGGCGTTTAGTTGCATGCGGTAGACGCGAAACCGGGTGATCTAGCCATGACCAGGATGAAGCGTGGGTAAGACTACGTGGAGGTCCGAACCTTATAGTGTTGAAAAACTACTGGATGAGTTGTGGCTAGGAGCGAAAGACCAATCAAACTCGGTGATAGCTCGTTCTCCCCGAAATATATTGAGGTATAGCCTCGTATGTATAATAGCGGTGGTAGAGCACTGAATGGACTAGGGGGCCTACCAGCCTACCAAACCCAATCAAACTCCGAATGCCGCTATTCTTTGTACGGGAGTCAGGGAGTGAGAGATAAGTTCCATTCCCGAGAGGGGAACAACCCAGACCACCAGCTAAGGTCCCCAAATGTATGCTCAGTGATTAAGGAT
The DNA here is from genome assembly GCA_038247415.1 of Chitinivibrionales bacterium. GTDB lineage: Bacteria > Fibrobacterota > Chitinivibrionia > Chitinivibrionales > WJKA01 > JBBRUX01. The sequence goes on from JBBRUX010000060.1 coordinate 1,772, forward strand.
GTGTGTTTGCGCTGACAGCTAGGAGGTTGGCTTAGAAGCAGCCATCCTTTAAAGAAAGCGTAATAGCTCACTAGTTCAGCGAATGTGCGCCGAAAATTCGTGGGACTCAAGCATACTACCGAAGCTGTGGATTCATGAGTAATCATGACTGGTAGGGGAGCGTTCTGTAAGCCTGTGAAGGTGTTTCGTAAGAAATGCTGGAGGTATCAGAAATGAGAATGCTGGGATGAGTAGCGATAATGCAGGTGAAAAACCTGCACACCGTAAGTCTAAGGTTTCCTGGGCAAGGCTAATCCTCCCAGGGTAAGTCGGGTCCTAAGTCGAGGCCGGGAAGGCGTAGGCGATGGCAAACAGGTTTAAAATTCCTGTACCGATAGTCAGTGCGATGGGGTGACGCAGTAAGTTAAGCCAGCCCACTGTTGGTTATGTGGGTCTAAGCGTTTAGGAGGAAGACTTTGGCAAATCCGGGTCTTCTTAACTCTGAGGCGTGATGGGGAACGGAGTCTTCGGACGAAGGAACTGGTGTATGCTAGACTGCCAAGAAAAACCTCTAAGCTTCAGCTGATTATCGCCCGTACCGTAATCCGACACAGGTAGACGAGGCGAGTAGCCTAAGGTGCTCGAGAGAACTCTGGTAAAGGAACTCGGCAAATTAACCCCGTAACTTCGGAAGAAGGGGTGCCTGCGCAAGCAGGCCGCAGTGAAGAGGCCCAAGCGACTGTTTAGCAAAAACACAGGACTCTGCCAAATCGAAAGATGATGTATAGGGTCTGACACGTGCCCGGTGCCGGAAGGTTAACAGGAGATGTCAGCTAGGTTTCCTAGCGAAGCGTTGAATCGAAGCCCCGGTAAACGGCGGCCGTAACTATAACGGTCCTAAGGTAGCGAAATTCCTTGTCGGGTAAGTTCCGACCTGCACGAATCGTGTAACGACTTGGGCACTGTCTCTACCAGGGACTCGGCGAAATTGTAGTATCGGTGAAGATGCCGATTACCCGCAGCTGGACGGAAAGACCCCATGAACCTTTACTGCAACTTGGTATTGGGTTTTGGCTGCGTATGTGCAGGATAGGTGGGAGACTGTGAAGTAGGGACGCTAGTCTCTATGGAGTCAACCTTGACATACCACCCTTACTCAGTTGAAATTCTAACCTTGACCCGTTATCCGGGTCAGGAACAGTGCCAGGGGGCCAGTTTGACTGGGGCGGTCGCCTCCCAAACAGTAACGGAGGCACCCAAAGGTTCCCTCAGCATGGTCGGTAATCATGCGTTGAGTGTAAAGGCACAAGGGAGCTTAACTGTAAGACAAACAAGTCGAGCAGATGCGAAAGCAGGGCTTAGTGATCCGGCGGTTGGAAATGGAACTGCCGTCGCTCAATGGATAAAAGGTACTCTGGGGATAACAGGCTTATTTCTCCCGAGAGTTCATATCGACGGGGAAGTTTGGCACCTCGATGTCGGCTCATCGCATCCTGGGGCTGGAGAAGGTCCCAAGGGTTTGGCTGTTCGCCAATTAAAGCGGTACGTGAGCTGGGTTCAGAACGTCGTGAGACAGTTCGGTCCCTATCCGCTGTGGGCGTTTGATATTTGAGAGGAGCTGTTCTTAGTACGAGAGGACCGGAATGGACATACCTCTGGTGTACCAGTTGTTTCGCCCGAAGCATTGCTGGGTAGCCATGTATGGAACGGATAACCGCTGAAAGCATCTAAGTGGGAAGCCGCCCTCAAGATTAAATATCACGTGGGGTTTAACCCCCTTAAAGGATCCTTGAAGACCACAAGGTTGATAGGTCACAGATGTAAGCACAGTAATGTGTTCAGTCGAGTGATACTAATAATCCGTAAGGCTTGATTTTTTTACTTGCACCTAGACGTGCATGTGTTTCACCAACAAATTTAATGTTAAATAACTACTGAAATTTTCCAGGTGGTTATTGTGTAGAGGAAACACCCGTTCCCATCTCGAACACGGTAGTTAAGCTCTATAACGCTGATGGTACTGCATGGGCAACTGTGTGGGAGAGTAAGTTGCTGCCTGGTTTTTATATTGCCTTCTTATCTTTATTGATAAGAAGGCTTTTTTTTTGCCTTTTTTAATAAGGCTATTTCATAATTTAGTGCTTTTTGACAGAGGTATTTGTTAGGAAAAGTTAGCGCAAACGTATTTAACAGCAGAAATCACGCTTGCAACATCTTCATCAGATAGTTTTGGAGATAGAGGCAAAGAAAGAGTTCTCTCAGAAATGCGGGCAGCAACTGGAAAATCAGCTGTTTGAAAGTGAAATCGATCTTTGTAATAAGGGTGCAGATGAAGAGAAATATAATGAACGCCAGTTCCAATGTTTTCTTGGTATAATGCTTCCATAAATTCATCACGTGTGCATGTTAGTCTTTTGAGATCAAGCAATAGAGTGTACAAATGTCGAGCATGCGTTGTGTTTTCTTCGGGCAAAGCGGGCAATTGCAAAGGAAGGTCTGCAAATGCCACGTTGTAAGTTTCCCAGATTTCAATTCTGCGCGAAAGTAAACTGTCAATATGCGGAAGTTGAGATAATCCTAAAGCTGCAGAAATGTCAGTCATATTATATTTAAAGCCCGGAAAAATAACCTGGTAGTGCTTATATCCCTTATCTGAATAGCGCGACCACGCATCTTTTGTCATTCCGTGAAGCCCATACATTTTAATTTTTGAAGCTATTTCGTCATCATTTGTGGTAACCATCCCGCCTTCGGCTGTATAAATGTTTTTAGTAATGTAAAAACTGAAACACGTCATGTCTCCTATGCTTCCAATTTTTTTGCCTTTGTAAATAGATTCGATCGCATGCGCAGCATCTTCAATGATTAAAAGGTTATATTTTTGAGCTACATTAATAATCGCATCCATATTGCATGGACGACCAGCAAAATGAATGGGAAGAATTGCTTTTGTGCGCGAACTAATCGCTTTTTCAATGCGGGTTACATCGATATTTTGACTGGAAAAATCTGCATCAACAAAAACAGGTGTTGCGCCTGTGTGTATGATAGCGTTTGCTGTAGCGCAAAAAGTAAGGGGGCACGTAATAACTTCATCGCCAGGACCAATTCCTGCGGCAAGCATTGATAAGTGCAAAGATGCTGTACAAGAATTAAGGGCAATTGCATGCTTGACACCAATATACGCGGCAAATGTTTTTTCGAATTCTAGCACTTTTGGGCCAGTTCCAAGCCAGCCACTTCTCATAACATCACTTACTGCGTCAACTTCAACGCTCGTTACAAGAGGGCTACCGTAAACTAAAAAGGTGTCTCTTCTTGCTTTTTTCACCAAAACCTCACGCTTTTATGGTGCAATAATAATCTTGCCATATTTACTATTCTTATTGTTTTTGATAGAATAAATGTAGCTGCCCACAAGTAGTGATGATTGTGGTTTAAAGGAAAAAGTCCACTCGTTTTGTTCTTTTATAAGTGGAAGTGGGGTCGCTTCACCTATTAGCATTCCGCTTGAAGTGTAAACAAGAACCCTTGAATTAGGGAGAATATTTTGAAAGGTAATATTTTGATTTTTATGCCTAGAAAGTTTATAAGGGTTTGGAAAAACCTTAGCCAAAGAATTTGTTGCTAAAGGCGAGAGAGATTGCCCTAAATAGTACTTTGAAAGCCCTGATGCCGAGGCAATCCAGAGAAAACCTCTCTTTTCGTCTATTTCAAGATCATGAATGTCATTGTTAAGAAGTCCGCTTGTTTCGTTGATAATTAAGAGTATAGAATCGTTTGTTGGATTGTAGTGAATTAATCCATTGTTTGCAGTACCGAGCCACAGAGTAGAGTCGAGGATAACCGGAGTAAGAGATACTATAGGCTCTTGAATTGATTCTGATTTAGTACGTTTTTTGCTGGTTGAGTTATAAGAATAGAGCCCCTTACCGGAGGCGATGTATGAGGTATTGCGAATTGAAACTATTTTGCTAATAGATTGCAAATCATCAAAAACGAAGTCTAAAGAAATACCCTGTGACAAGGGATTACCAGAATGTGAGATCACGACCAGCTTCCCATTGTCAGAGCCTGCAAGTATTACTCCCTTTGAGTCCACGTTTATTGCAGTTGTTGAAATTAAAAAGCCATTGGAACTAGGAACTGTATAGGAAATGCCATCAATTAAATAAGCTTCGCCGTTTCCTAAAAACCGTTTGTAATCTGTGGATGTTGGGTTTACTCCCTTCGAATCATAGCAAATAAGGCAGCCGGCATAATTATTCCAGCTGCCAATCCAAATATATCCAGAAGAATCTTGGGCGATTGCATTGCACATTCCCCATCCAGGGTCATTGCTATCATCAAATCCGATAAATTTTCCATTAAAGCCCTTTCCAGAGACCCCATACCGAAGCCAAAATGGGCCTGCAGGATCGAATTTTTTAATGTTTGCACTTCCGCAACCAAACCACATATTATTTGATCGATCATTGCATACTGCTACTGACGGGTGACTTTCGCTACCCATTGAACCGAAACCGGGTGTACCAGTTCGTGTGAAAATGCGCCATGTGGTATCACCATCAAACGATTGGATTCCCATCCACCAAGGCTCGCTTCCGGATGCCGAACTGTTTTGAGTTAGTGCCCACAAATTGCCAGAATGATCAAGTTTTATTTTGGTAATGTATTGAGTAATTGGACCTGGTAACGTGAGGTTGTGAGGTTCTGTTACGAGGTCCCATGAGTAATAGTAATTGTCTTGGGTTCCTATGTACAGAATGGAATCGCTCATCGCAAAGAGTGAGGTGATGCTTGATGCAAAGGTGTGAAGGGATCCATCAGCACTACTAATTTCCGTTCCGGATGCTGTTAGAAGTTTGTTTTTATATACGCAAGCAATAGTACGATTCCAGGTAAGGACATTATTTTGTAGTGTAAATGATTTGAATTCACCCGACTTGTCAACAATGTTCCAGATGTTTCTATCGTAAAGATTAAATGTTGTAAGTTTTTTTCCTTTAACAGGAAGCGAAAGAACCCCTTCCGTCATTGCAACAAAGAGCGTGTCGTTAAATATCGCAGTGGCATTTGTTTTTGTGGTGCTGAAATCGACAAAAGAGGTTGCACTTTGCACCGGCGTATAAGTTGCTGTGCTAAAAACACTGAGGCCTTTTGATGATCCTATAATCAGATACTGATTATGCAGCGTTAAAGAAGAAATGTCCCATTGAGATGAATGGTACCAATCGAAAGTTGACACAGTGCCAGAAGCTGAGATGTGGAAAAGGTACCCGTGTTGCGTGCCAGCCCATACTCCAAAATTGCCGTCACTGACTATTGATAAAATATTGAGGTCTGGGAACGATTCGCTACTTGAAAAGAGCGTTTGTTTTTTAGTGCTCTTATCTATAGAGAAAATCCCTCCAGATGAAGCAATCCACGTTGTTTTTGAATCGGTACAGATTGTGTTAATCGTTCTTGGAGAGACATAATTTGTAAAACGCGAAAATGGGTAAGCATTTAATGAGAGTATAACCAGAATCAATAAATTAAAATGCGCAAAAATTTTAGTATGATTGTTCATAAAATTCCTACATAATCAAGAATATTAAAAATTACGGGATTGTTGAGTAAAAAACGGCATTCTTTAATCTAAAGAAGGCCGCTTAAAATGACTACGGGCAGTTTAAAAATATATTTGGAGCAGAGGGGGATCGAACCCCTGGCCTCGACATTGCGAACGTCGCGCTCTCCCAGCTGAGCTACAGCCCCATTTATTGTAGGAGAATTGGAAGCACACGAAACTAATTATCTTGCAGAATTCCTACGACTCTGTTTTCTTCGATAATAAAGGTCATTTTCCCGTTATGGCGATATATCCAGTTTTCCTGTGTTGCCCATGGCTGATGAACTATTTCGATTTTTAGCGGTTCACCAAGAAGGAATCGTACTGTTTCCTGTAAAATACCTACTTCAAAACGGTTGTCGTAAACACAAGTTTTGTCAAGCTCTGAAACATCGGGATGAGTTTGAATGAAACTATCACGCTGTTCGATTGTAGGGTCTACTTTTTTAAACGCCGCACAACCGCCGGTAAGCAGCACTACAGAACAAAGTGCAATGCTAAGCAGGCTTCGTATCATGATCAAACTCCTCTTCGGTTGAATAAACACGCACTAATTTTGATAATCCTACAACATCGAGCACATCTTTAACATACTCATTTGGTTCGATTAACGCCATAGTTCCATTTTTTTTTCTTAAGGAAGTATGACAATAGATCAAAACATTGAGTGCTCCGCTATCAAGATAGGTTACCTTAGATAGATTCAAAGCAATGCTGCTTACATTTCGCTCTAGCAAAGAGTTAATGTACGACTTAAGAACAATTGAATCTTTTAGGCGATCAATCTTGCCGCTTACATCGACAAGCTGATAGCCATTTTTATCTCGTCCATCGATGTCCATAACGTGGGCAACCCTTTGAAGCATATTCAAAACACATTACTTTAAAAATATACATAAGAATACGGTGTTTGGAAACAATACTTGATTGCGTTTAGCCTTTTTTGTCTTTGGAGAAAAGGGTAACCCTAAGATGTCTGAATCATTCTGTGTATACAGCATCGCATTTCATGGATTTTCCCCGCATAAGAACTCCCTCCAAATACTGAATACTGGTTGCAGGAGTGTCATTTTTCTCGCATTGGCGAACAGATGCCGTAATGGTAAAGCCTTCGGATAGTCCAACGAGCTTGCGGCTTCGAACGCGAACTGTGGTAACCAATCGTTGTGCGAGCTCGGTTGCTTCGCGCTTGTTGGTATTAGGGAGAACGAGCAAAAACCTGGCTCCACTGTGACGAGCAAGAATATCAATGGTTCGCACTGTTATTTCGATTATTTTTACCAAAAGTGTTAGGACATCGTCACCAATTTTAGACGAATGAATTTCATTTATATCATGAAAGTTATCGACGTCCAATAGAATAACTGCAAGCGAGTGCTTATATCGAGTAGCACGCAGCATTTCTTCTTTAAATCGCTGCAAGTGTGGCGCTAAAGCATAGGGGCGTTCGGGCGAGTCGTTGGATCGCAGTGTTGTGTTTGCTGCAAGGGGTAGAAAGATTTTGCCCGGCGAAGCTGCTCCATCGTGCTGCTGATCAAAAAAATCGATTGCAGCAACTCGAATGGAAATGTTTCGTGCTAGCTTTAATGCAAGTGCTTGTTTGTGTTTAATAATCTTTTCGAATAATTGTTCAGATTCGATGGGTCTGACCGTTAACCCGGTAAGTTGCGCAATAATAAATTTAAAAGGATCTTTTAAGTAAGTGCGCGAATCGAGCAAGAGAGACGAGATTACCTTAAATGACGCAGGATCCGAGATTTCCAGTGGCCCCCGAATGAGCTCTTGAAAGCGGGGAAATGGTAGTTCGTTATTTTGATTCATAGTATTATAAAGATAGTTATCGGCTCTATCATTGTAATGTAAAATACACCCAGCGTCAATTCTATTGTAATGCTCGTTTGCTGGGTATGCTTTTAAAGCTGGGGGATCCACAGTGTATTTTAAAACATATTTTTAGTATATGAGACACGGATCGCAGCGTAAGAAACAGTGCCCCATGCTGGAGGTGTTGGTATGAGTGTTATAGAATTAAAGTGCCCCACGTGTAAATCAACCATTATGTATGATGATGTGGCTGGCAAGATTGTTGAGCATAAAGCTCACGAGCAGCCCAAAACCGATTTCGGAGCCTTTTTAAAAGCACAAAAAACAAGACCTGCGTGGGACGATAAGTTTCAAAAAGCTCGAGATGAAGATGCTCGACGCAAACAGGAACGAGAAGAGCTGTTTAAAAAAGTATCCGAAAATCCAGAGGATCTTGGGGGTGATTATCAAAATCCCCTGACCTGGGACTAGCATAACCGTTTGATACCTATTTTATTAATGCATAACAAAGGAGAATACTCGTGTCGCACAGTGCAGATGTCAGTACTTTGCCAGAAGGATTGTATGCTCATATTACCACAGGCCGCGGAGACATTGTCCTTTCGTTGGCATTCGACCAAGTTCCGCTTACCGTAGCAAGTTTTGTTGGGCTTGCTGAAGGCACCTTTAAAAATTCTGCCAAGCAGCCAGGGGTTCCCTATTATGATGGTGTTAAATTTCATCGGGTAGTACCCGGTTTTGTTATACAGGGCGGAGATCCTTTAGGTGATGGTCGCGGCGGACCAGGTTACACGTTTGCTGATGAGTTTGATTCAACCCTTCGGCATGATAAGGCCGGCATTGTATCGATGGCTAATGCAGGTCCCAAAACAAATGGAAGCCAATTTTTTATAACTTTGGGAGCAACGCCGCACTTAAATGACAAACATTCTGTTTTTGGTTCGGTGGTGATAGGCATGGACGTGGTAGAATCGATTGAGGCTGGCGATGTTATGGAATCGATGCGCATTATTAGGAATGGCGAAAAAGCTCAAAACTTTAAAGTCGATCAAGAGTCATTTGATGCAATCAATCGAGGCATAGACGAAAAAGCTGATCTGCAGAAAAAAGCTGAAAAAGCTAAACTTGAAGCTATCATCGTTGAAAAATGGCCAAACGCAAAGACTACCGATTCTGGTATGCGGCATATTGTTGACAATGTTGGAATTGGCGCAAAGCCCAATCGTGGGGATTCGGTGTTAGTTCATTATACGGGCATGTTTGTGTCGGGCGAAGTTTTTGATAGCTCAGTTGCACGCAACGAACCCTTTGAGCTTGAAGTTGGTGTTGGAATGGTTATCCCCGGTTGGGACATAACGCTTCTTGACATGCAGGCAGGGGAAAAACGAACAGTTATTATTCCGTCGGAACTCGCGTACGGGGAACGTGGTGCAGGGGGTGTTATCCCTCCCGATGCAACACTTGTTTTTGAAGTTGAATTGATAAAAATTAAGTAGCTGTTGATAAAATACGTGCACGAGCTGGCACTTGTCTGTTCTTGCACGTAGCCTATGTATGTTTTGTTAATAATTGGGCCATGTGAATTGCCTCAATCATGCTTGCCGGATGTGCTCGATTTTTTCCCGAAATGTCGAATGCAGTACCATGCCCTACCGAGGTTCTTACAAAAGGAAGCCCGGCTGTAATATTAACCCCCGATTTAAAATCTCGGGATTTGAGTGCTGTAAAGCCATGGTCGTGTAACATGCTGATCACTCCATCGAATTCACCCGAAAACGCTCGCATAAAAACGGTGTCGGGGGGATAGGGGCCCGTTACCACTGCCGATCGGGTATGCGTGTTTTTAATGGCTGGAATAATGTGGAGTATTTCTTCGTCGCCAAAAAGACCATTTTCTCCCGCATGCGGGTTGAGTCCTGCAACTGCTATACGGGGCGTTTTAATTCCGAGATCAAGCAGCAGGTTTTCTAAGAGAAGAATATGTGATTGAATTCGTGGTGTAGTGATCTGCCCAATTGCTTCTGTAAGTGCGCAATGTGTTGTGACATGTGCCACGCAAATGCCTTCGAGCCTAAATACCATCGAATAATTCTTCGTAGAACTATACTGCGCAAATATTTCCGTATGTCCGGGAAACGGGATGCTGGCCATTGCAAGAGACTCTTTACAAAGAGGCCCTGTGACAACGCCTCCAATGCTCTTTCCGAGTGCGAGCTGAATTGCTTTTTCGATGTATGCAAAGCTTGCTTTCCCGCCAAGCTTCGATGCAGTTGCGGGCATTCTTGGCGAAACGCCCGGAATGGGGACGGGTAAAATATTGATGCAAGTATCTTTACAATCATAAGGATTTGCAATGAGATTGATAGGGCTTGTGATACCTAAATTATGGGCGGTCGTGCGAAGGATCGTTTCTTCCCCAATAATAAAAAGGCGTTGCGCATTGATTGTGGGACTTGTAAGAGCCTTTAGTGCAACCTCGGCACCAATGGATGCTGGGTCGCCCATAGTAATTGCTAAAAGTGTTGCTGTGTTCATATCGATAAAATAAATACTTTCCCTTATAAGGGTATGAACGAGCAAAATTTGGATAAAATAATATTCAGTGACTATATTAGTTAAGAGATTGTCTTTAAATAAGATTTGGCAGTTGACAGTGAATCGAGACTGTGCAAATCGTAACATCATAAGGCTACACAATGGGTGAGTTTGAGTATACTTTTCTCGATGGTTTGATACCCATTTTGGTTATTGATACCGATATAGCCTATCATACATGGTATCAGGAAGCGTTTGGCGCCTTTGAATTTTATAAGCTTGTATGTGTTTCTGGACAAGCCGAAGCATTTGACGTTTTAAAAACTAATACCAGATTTCATTGTATTATTTCCGATTTCGAACAAGAAACGCCCTCAACCGACGAATATGCAATTCTTAAAGAATATGCAGAAACTATTCCCTGCATGGTGGTGAGTTCGCGAGATTCTTTAGAACGTGGGTTTGCAATCAGTAATTATGGGGCTCTGGCCATAGAGCTTAAGCCCATTTCCGATACGTCTCGTTTTATGTCTCTTGTCAATAAGCTGTTTTTAGATAATCTCCTAGCCCCGGGGCATTCGCATTTGGAAAGCGATTATCTCAAACATTATATTTCGGTTTTTAATAAATACTACCCGAATACTGTGGAGAGCTGGTCGGAGCATACAGGGCTTCCTGCTCAATTCCTTATTCGTAATTGGGAACGGGAATTTGGCGTTCATCCAAAACATATTGTTTGTTTACATACGCTGTTTAGAGCCGCCATCCAAAAGAGCGCAGATCCTTTAGTGTTGGATGTATATGCGCACCATCAAGAAGAATTTCTCAACCATTCAGATTTCTATCGCAGCTATCTTTTGTCGCGCCCGCTTTAATACCACGTTGCAACGCATTTTCCTTCATAAAAACATCGCTTCTCCGCGGTAGTATTTCTTGGTTCACATTCTTCTTGCACTCCTCGTAAAACCATGTTAAGATTGGTAATCGTCTCAAAGATATGCTTCCAGGAATAGGCCATGAATACGCTATCAAACGAGGTTATTATGAAACACATTCTCCTTTATCTTTCATTACATCATTTGCTTGATGCTGTTGAAACTGATATTGCTCATAATAGCTTTAACGAAGAAGAGTGGGTTCCCCTTTTTAAAGAATATTATTATGAGATCCAGGAGAATACGCTTCTGCGCAGGCTTAAAAAAGCTGAGGCAAAAGCCCATAAAAAGGATAAGGGAACCGAAGTTGTTAATGTAATGCAATTGCTTGATGATGTGTCGGTAGGTACTCGCTGCATGCCCTCGGTAAGTCCTTCATTTTCATTCTAATTACACTCTTTATCTAATGGCAAAAGCTCTGCTGTGTCAATTGTGATAACGGTGTGTTATGCGTATTTTATTGATCGGCCAATAAGAAAACCATTACTTCTTGATTGCTAATGAATCGTCTACAACTTTTTTCACTTCCTTTTTGAGCAGCCAATGTTTTTGTACTGCCTTAAGGATCGTTTCGGTTTCTCTTAGATCTTTTTGCACACCATTCATGAGGCTTAATACCTCTGCGGGAATAGGCTTCATATTCTCAACAATGAGGCTCGTTTGGGTCATAATTTGGGCAAGCGCTGCGTTTGTCGATTTGAGTGAATCGATTAAGGCTATGCTCGATGTGCCTAGGGTGTTATACGTGTTAATGGCCTTATCGAGACCGTTCACGCTTTGGTTGGTGTGAAGGATTAGGTTATTGGTATTCGCTAGGGCTCGTCGAAGGTCATTATAAAGGCTATCTTGCCCAATAAGTTTCCCAACAGTACCTTTTCCAGATTGTATGTCGACAAGAATCGCATCTACCGATTTAACGGTGCCCAAAACCTGCGAAATGATTTGTTCAATGGAAACTGGATATTCTGGATCGAGTATGTCGCCTGTTGCAACAGATGCGGTTTGGTTTCCTCCCCGTGTAAGTTCGATCTGCCAATCTCCAATGAAGCCTTTTTGCATGAGGCGCGCCCGGGAATCTTTTTTGACTAAATGAGCATAGTTCTTTTTAACTTTCAGCATGATATCTACATAGCCCGAATGATTAAGCGAAACTAATTCTACATAACCAACCTTTATACCTTGTATTGTAACCGGGGTAGAGCGCTCAAGTCCGGTATTGGTATCGCAGACGAGGTAGAGGGTTACCCATTTTTCAAAAATGCGCGATTTCATGGCGGAGAAAATAAGAAGGAATGGAATAAGTATAATAGGTATTAAAAGAAACATCCCCACAAAAAAATTGCGGTACCTGATATGAAAGGCTTCGGATGTTTTTGGTTTAAGGTGTGCTATGTTCATAGGTGATCCAAGAGAAACGAATCGATACTTTGTGAATCGCGCTGTGTCGTTAATGGGTCGAAGTCGTGAACAGTGCCGTTGCTTAGAATTTTAATTATACAATTTAATTCTTTCATAAGGAAGGTATTGTGACTTACGATGATAAGCGTTTTATTCTCCTGTTTGCTGAATGCTTGTAAATTGCCTACAATGAGGGCTGTGGTAATGGGGTCGAGGCTTGATGTTGGTTCGTCGAGAAATAATACGCTTGGGTCCATGATGAGGGCTCGAGCAACCGATGCACAACGGGCTTGTCCGACTGCAAGCGCTTCGGGAAGCTTGTATTTCTGATCGAGTAAATTGAACCGGGAGAGCATTTCGCAAACTCTCTGATCGATTTCGTGGTCGCTAATGTGGAGGTGATAGCGCAGTGGCAACGCGAGATTATCAAAAAGAGGATAGTTGTGAATGAGCGCGTGTTGTTGGAATGCAAATCCGACCCTGCTTCGTAGTGCGAGAAGCTGCTTATAGGAGATGTCTGCCAGAGATGTTGAGTCGTAAAAAAGAACGCCGCTTGTGGGCTGGCGAATGCCGGCACAGAGCTCCAACAGTGTTGATTTCCCACAACCGCTTTTGCCTGCAATAACAACACGCTGTCCCTGTTCAATAGTAATATTGATATCAGAGAGTATTTGGGTTGCCCCAAGTGCATACCCGACGTGTGAGAGTGTTAGCTTATTGAACATAAAAATAGTAGAGTATGGTTGCACACACGTTGATTGACATTGTAATCATAAGCGAGCTTACCACAGCTTTGCGAGCTGCTCGCGGGACTTCTCGAATATTACTGGCGCATAATCCATAATAACTGCTTATAATGGCGATAAATCCGCCAAACAGAATATTTTTACCGATAGAGAGAAAAATATCGATGGGGGTGAGCGCTTCAATTACTTTGCCAAAAAATATGTCGAAGGGTTGATTTACAGTAAGGGAAGCAATGGTTATGCCACCTAAAATTCCAATAAGATCGAAGTAGACAGAGAGTCCAACCATAGAAACGATCATACCAACAAAGGCTGGCATAACAAGAAATTGGACAGGGTTAATTCCCATCATTTCTAAGGCTGCCACTTCTCGTGTTGTTTTCATATTTGCAATGTATACTGCAAGTGCAGACCCAGAGCGCCCAATAATGATGATCGAGGTAAAAAATGGCCCTAATTCTCTAACAATAACAGCAACAAGAATTTTACCAAAATATTCGCTCACTCCAAATTTGGGCATGTTAGCCAGGGCTTGAATAACAACAGTAACACCACACACAAACGCTACGGCGCCAATCATCCAGAACGCCTCAACACCGGTAAAGAGAATTTGGCTTACAATTTGTCGTTGAAAGGAGTCTGTTCCTTTACGAGCAACTTCAAAAAAAGCAACCACTGCATCGTAAAAAAGCTCTACCATTGCGCGTATACGTCCGTAAACCTGCGTTGCAGATTGCCCAGCAGTATTGATGGTCGTAAAAAGGCGCGATCTCATGTGCTTGTTCCTAGCTCCCGTCGCATGCTAACTGCGCGTTCGGAAAACACCGTAAAACGCTCCCAGAAAAGATCCCGGGTTTTATTATTGACATTAGAAACGCCAACTGGTTTCTCTGAAAAATGAAATGTTTGCATAAATTTTATGGCATTTGCAGCGCGTTCGTTGTTAGAAAGTTTATCTGTTTTTGTCAATACTGGGAAAACAGGAATATCGCGAGCAGAAAGCCAGGTATACCATTCGAGATCAATTGCAAGTCCTGGATGTCTGCTATCGAGCAATTGGAGCACCCCACATAAATTGGGCCGTTTTCCGCAATAGGTAGAAAGCAAATCTTGGAAACGTTGCTTTTCTCCTTGTGATGCCTTTGCATAGCCATATCCCGGGAGGTCTACCCAAAAAGTATTGTTTTCGACTTTAAAGGAGTTGGCTAAAATCGTTTTGCCGGGCTTTTTTGCTACCTTAGCCAATGAGGTATCTGCAAACATATGGTTGATAAATGAAGATTTGCCAACATTTGATCTGCCCAAAATGCAGAACTCTGGTGTAGTTGAAGGGGGCATGTCCTCGAAGCGTGCATAGGAAGAGATAAAGGATGCTTTCATGAGTATCGTATGCCATTTCGTTAGGTGTGTGTGGACTGACGATGTGGATACAATCGTTTAAAATAGTTTACAAGAGCAATCGCTGAAATTTGTCCTGGAGCAACACTCGATCCAATAAACCCATAAGAAAAGAGCGACCCAAAAAGTGGCGCGGTTATACGGGAAATAGTACCAAGGTCCCCCATTGAGATTGCTACTATAGGTTCTTTTTGGGCGTTACAGAACGAGAGTAAGCGAATAACGTCTCTTTGAGAATTTGCGAGGGTGGCAATTTTGATAATATCGGCACCCAGTGTACGTGATGTGGAAACTATTTTTTGTAAACCAACTTCTGTTGGAGTCTTTTTATAATTATGCTCCGAAATCATGATTTTCTTTTTGCGTGCAAGCGCAATTACATCTTTGTTAATCGGGGTGTCTATTTCGATATCGATACAATCTACAAGCGGAATGAGCTCAGAAAACATTCCTATACGCATTTTCTTATTCTGGGGGGTTTGCCGAAGTGTGCCAATAAGAGGAAGCCCAACAGTTTCCTTGACTTTGCGAATATAGGTAAGGGTTTGTTCGAATGGGCCCGTAAAGAGATCTGCCCTTATTTCAAATATATCGATGCCCATGGCCTTAAGGCGAAGAAGCTGTGGCAATGGAATGATAGAATCGATGATTGCCACGATTCGGGGTACTGCTCGTAACGAGCACGAACCAAGAGAAAGAGATCTCATACTATAAAAACTGTCCTTATAAATAGTGATATGCGAGTGATCATCGCGTTGATTAGGTATTAAAGATAAAATAGACAATCAGCCCGTAAGATGCAATCAATCTAGTATTTGCAAGCATTCCAGCGGATACATGTGGAAATGCACGTCCGATAATAGTTATTTTTAAAAAACAGAGTCAACATATTTTAAACCTCTGAAAAAATTACCTTTTAAAAATCAATGAGTTATGCATTGTGTTGTGTCGCTGGAATTAATTACGGCAATTTGTGTATTGATTTTGCTCAACGAATTGGTTAGATTAGCGGTATCAATGAATGGGTTATGCTGGTAAAGATGTATTTAAACGGTGTTGTGAGGATTTGTCTATGCCCGATATTTATGCTTATTCAGATTACCGCAAATTCATCGCTGATATTCATGCGGAAAAAAAAGAGGTTAATTCTCGGTTTTCGCTGCGCACTTTTGCGCGGGTGATTGGCTGCGATACCGCGCATCTTACGCGAATTCTTAAAGGGACCACCAATATTTCGCTCGATTTTGCGGCTGCGTTTTCGGAGGCGGTAAAATTGACTAAAAAGCAGTCGGAATTTTTTGCAGCACTTGTCAGGTATAATCAGGCTAAAACTCACGAAGATAAAAAAAAGTTTTTTGAACGGCTCATATCATTCAAAGATTCCTCAATTAAAGTGGTAAGCGCCGATCAATATGAGTTTTATGACAAATGGTATTATTCTGCCGTTCGTACGGTGCTGGGCATGTATCGGTGCAAAGATAATTATAGGGAACTGGGAGAGTGTATCATTCCTGCAATTTCCCCAATCGAAGCTAAAAAAGCACTCGATCTTCTCTTGCGGCTGTCGTTTATTACCCTTGACGATAATGGCTATTATATTCCTATAGAGCCTCTTATTAAAAATGATCTTTTAGTAAGCACGATAGAGATTAATAATTTTATGATTGCCTCTCTTGATAGGGCAAAACAAGCCCTTGATTTTGGCACGCGAGAAGATCGAGTTTTGTCAACAACAACACTTGCAGTCTCAAAAGCAACTTTTGATAAAATTAAAGACGAGCTTCGGGATTTTCGTATGCGTATTCTTTCGCTTGCCAAAGAGGATGCCGATCCCACGCGGGCGTATGATTTTAATTTTCAGGTATTCCCCATTTCTCGCACCATCGACGCTCTGCCACAGGGGTCTTTATCTCGGGCAACAGAAGAGGCGTTAGCATGAGAGGGATGCGATACCTAGGGTTTTTTGTTGCATTGCTGTGGATGATGTGTTCAAAGCAGGGAGAACAAAATCCGCTTGCCGGGGGCAATGGGTCGGACGTAGAAGCTAAAATTGTTGGGCAGGTCGTTTATCCTTCTGGCAAGGGATTAAATCATGGGGTGGTTATTGTACGCCCCGAGACCTATCGTGCTCGCACGAGTACGAATGGTTTGCAATCGGTAACTAAACAAGATGCCGATACCATTATTGATAGCCTCGGTGTATTTACAATAGGCATAAGTCAACCAGGTCGGTATAGTATAGAGATACATGATACTAAGGAATCTGGAGTGATAGTCACGTGCAGTATTGGATCGCTTGACGATAGTGTAAACCTCAATCGCCTCATTGCCCAATCCTTTGGAACTCTGGAAGGTACTCTTGCAACAGGTGCCGACACCTTAGCTCTTGTGCAAATTGTGGGAACCGAGCATGCTGTGTACCCCGATACAAATGGTCATTTTACCATACGTTTGCCCGCTGGGAAATGTGCTGTTGTGGGCATGCACCAGGCTGATTCTCTTGAGTTGTTTGCGCTCCATGATATCCCTGTGGAAGCACAGAGCACAACCTCGCTTGGTTCTATAAATGTTCTCAGCGGTTGCCAAACCTATTCATGCGATTCGCTTGCAGTTCGTGACATTCTTGATGCGAATGGGCTGAATGCTTTGGCGGTGGCACAAGTAACACTGCGCAATGCGAGTACTGGTCGAATAAGGTCCCTTGTGCTTGATAGTCTTGATTTGACTATTATTACACCGTCAATTGGTAATCTTACCGCGTTAGATTTTTTGAGCATTGGGAAAAACCTCGAACTTAGTGAGCTGCCCTGCGAACTAGGAAATTGTAAATCTCTTAAAGAATTATATATTTCATCAAATTCTTTATCATATCTGCCGGAATCAATAGGATTTCTTCCTTTGCTTACGGTACTTGATGCTTCTGATAATGCAATTATAGAATTACCAACTTCCATTGGCAGTTTGTGTAGCCTCGAGAAATTGATCCTCACAGATAATGAAATTAATTATCTCCCCAATGAAATCGGTGCGTTGCGCAGCCTTGGTGCGCTGAATGTTTCGATAAATGCGTTAAAAGAATTACCTCAAAGTATGGGCAATCTCAGAAAGCTTGAGCAGCTTGTCATTAATGGAAATAGTCTGTATGCTTTGCCGCTGGAGCTTATTGCACTTCCGCTTGTAGAGATTAATGTGATTGACAATAAGTTGTGTGCTCTTGATGCCGAATTGGAAGCGTGGCTGAATAGGTTTGATGATGCATGGGGTACGTTTCAGGAGTGCGGGGTGCGGTAGAGATTAGGGGGGGGGAGTTGGGGGGCTTAGCGCAAAGCCCAAAAACCCACCCCCAGAAGCACACCCCCAAAACCACACCCCCAAAAACCCACCCCCCAAACCAGACGCCCAAAAGCCA
>JBBRUX010000061.1:0-19010 GCA_038247415.1 Chitinivibrionales bacterium
AACGTTTGACAAATGCAAGAAGTTGCCGCATTGGCGACATGACGGCTGCGAGCGAAGCGAAGACGCCGACGGAGCCATCAAAGCGGCAATTTGCCGAAGGCCGAGGGCGGCTTTGAGCCCGATGCTTGCTTTGTTTGTTGTTTGTCTGTTTGGGCACCCCTTGTCTTTGCGACGCGCTTTCTTTATTTTTAATTCTGGCGGTGGCTTCTTTTTTGATTTATCCTTTGTCTATTCAGCTGCCCGTCCTAATTCTTTTCTGGCTTTCGCAGTGCCCCCCCTCTTAATGTTTTTGCGCCGGAGCGGAGGATGAGCGGAGGCGCTGTATTTTTTGAATATATGAAAAATAAGAAATGCAGAAACGCAAAAGTTCATTTGCTGATTAAAGGTTCAAAAGGGGGCTGGCGGTTGCTATGTCCCCCCTCTTCCGTATTTTATGGGGATAACCCATTTCTATTGATTAAAATCTCGGAAAAACCTATTTTACAATTTATAAGAATAATAAACAAACCTAATCGTATCTTTGCTTTTTAGTTTTCTTTTTGTGTGAAATGATGCAAAGCATGCCAACCTCACTCATTTGCTCCAGCAAAATCACCGGGCTATTTATGGCCTTGTATATGTTGGTTCTCTTTGGGGTGGTTGCGCCAGCACATCACCACGAAGACGGAGCCGAGCATAGTGATTGTGTTGTCTGTGTTGTTGCGCACCATCCGTTTCAGTGGCTTTGTCTGTCACCGTCGTTTTGATTGAGTTATTTATCTCTTCGTCTTTCATTCCATTCTCGACACCTCGCTCTTTCGATTCTCGCGCTCCTCCTGTGATGTAACCTTCTATCTCATGTCCTTATCGTTAAGCCGCTCCTCTTAATATAGGAGGCGGTCACTGTTCAATTACATCAAGGAGAATGATTATGCATTCTAATCGACTGCATTTATATGCCTTTGTTATAGTGTTGTGTCAAGTTGTCTATTGGCCGGTCAACGCTGGTGTTGTCAATCCCGATATATCAGCAATCGGCCAAGTGTATGGGACCTACACAAATGATTCACTTACTGAAACGCACGATAAATTTGCACTCTCACTCGGTGAGACCGAGATAAATCTGGATGCCGCCCTAAATCCTTATTTCAAAGGTGCATTCGTGCTGGCGATTGAAGGTGATGGTGGTATCGAAGTAGAAGAGGCATATGCATCCATGGTGCGTGGCCTACCTCTTAATCTTGCATTGAAAGCGGGAAAGTATCGGCTGAATTTCGGCAAGCTCAACCAGGTTCATCCTCATGCGTATCCATTTCTGCGGACACCACGGGTATTGGCTCCGGATGTGGCAAAACTGCTTCCAGGTGAGGAAAGTTTTAATGATATTGCCGTTGAAGCTTCAACACTCATTCCCGTTTTCGGAAGTTGGGCAATCACTCCATCGGCAGATTTTCTTGAAGGCCGTTCATACCATCCCGAAGAATCCGCAATCGCCCACGCATGGCTTGCCCATGTGTCAAATACATTCAGCATAGATCCAGCTGCGTTTGACATTGGTGGCTCGTTCACTCAGGGCATTAACAATGTAGCTGCCAATACCAAAACCACGGTTCTTGGGTTTGATGCAAAAGCGAAGATGATCGGTTCGCCTGTCTACGCAATGACTTTTGGCAGTGAATACCTCTATAAGTTTGCCGAAATTGCAGAAATCGCAGGAGGGATAAGCCATGCTGACCGTTATGGCTTTTATGCATATATCAACAACCAATTATTTACGCGCTACAATGTCGGGATACTTTATGAACAGTACCAGAATCCTGATGACAATTCGGTAATTGATAGGTCGATCAAGCCGTTCGTAGGATTCGCAGTTCTGGAGGAAAGCACACTTCTGCGTGCGTCATATGAATATTTCCTTGCAGGCAATGCTCAGAAAACAAGCACTATTGAAGTTCAGTTGCTCTTCAGCATGGGACCACACAAAGCTCATCAATTCTAACCACGATTACAAAAGGATATTAAATCATGAAATCAATATTCAGAAGCAGCCTAACTGCTGCAATAGTGTTTCTGCTCACCGGTTCCACAATGTCCAACGCTGCGGTGCGTATCGTTGCGGCATTGCCGGATCTCGGTTCCATAGCATCATACATCGGGGCCGATAACGTCGAGGTCACATCAATCGCAAAGGCAAACTCTAACCCGCACACGGTTGAAGTGTTTCCCTCGTACATGGCCAAAGTATCTCAGGCTGCAATTTATTTGAAGTCCGGATTGGGACTCGATCAATGGTCGGACGCTATTATCGATGGATCACGCAATAATAAGATTCGAATTATAGACTGTTCAAACGGTGTCGCGGTTCTTGAAAAACCAGTAAAAGTCGACGCATCAATGGGTGATGTGCATCCTTTCGGCAATCCGCATTACTGGCTTGATCCACGCAATGGTATTATCATTGGTCAAAACATTCTAGAAGCCTTGAAATCAGTTGACGCTGTGAATGCCTCTTTGTACGAAAGTAATTACGCCAAATTTAAAACAGAATGCGAAAGCAAGTTTTCTGCATGGCAAACGGAGATGACGCCGCTTGAGGGAAGAAAAATCATATCGTATCACTCATCGTGGGCCTATTTCGCCAATGCATTTCAGCTCTCAATAATTGAACATATAGAACCATTTCCAGGCATTCCTCCAACAGGCAATCATCTTGCGCGACTTGTCAATTTAATCAAAAAGGAAAATGTAGCTTTTATTCTTCAGGAGCCATATTTCCCTGATGACGCACCAAAATTCTTAAATCGTCAGACCAGCATTAAGGCTTTCAAATATGCCCCTTCATGTTCAGATGCAAATGCACCGTCATACCTGAATCATTTTGATGAGATAATCAGTTCATTATCAACAGTTGCAGGAGATAAATAGTATGATGCTTTTTCACTATTCCTTCATGCTTCCCGCTTTAGTGGTCTGCCTGATCCTGGCGGGAATTCATACCTATTTCGGCTATCATATTGTTCAGCGGGGGGTCATCTTTGTTGACCTCTCGCTATCTCAGATAGCCGCGCTTGGTGCATGCGTCGCGCTTCTCCTGGGATGGGGAGAGGATGCGCCAATAAAAGCTTTTACCATGAGTTTAGCATTTACCTTTGGCGGTGCGGTTCTTTTTGCCTTTTTACGCAGGAGCCAGAAGATCGTTCCAATGGAGGCGCTCATTGGTATTGCCTATGCCGGTGCTGTCGCAGTATCATTACTATTGCTGGAAAAATCCGCCACCGGAACCGAGCATATCAAGGAGATGCTCGTCGGAACGATACTTACCGTTTCGTGGCACGATGTGCTGCAACTCGGGGCGATTGTGCTGGTAGTCGCGATCGTGCATTTGATAGTCCACAAGCGCCTGTTTTTGATATCGGAGAATCCGGTTGGCGCAGCAAAAAACAACATTAAACTATGGATATGGGACATCATTTTTTACGCGACCTTTGGGATCGTTGTCACTTCGTCGGTTAAAGTCGCGGGTGTTCTGCTGATATTTTCTCTTTTGACAATTCCAGCAGTCACGGCAATGATCTGCATTGCGAGAACTCTTCGGCGGGTAGTATTCGGCTGGGTATTTGGGTTAGTTGGATGTATTGCAGGGCTTGAGGTTTCTTTGCGGTTTGACTCGGCTGCGGGACCATCAATAATAACGACCATGCTGGCAATAATGCTGATAGGAATTGGGATCAGTGTTGTAACACGAAAGATGAGGTAATCGTGAAATCTGATACCCGGTGACTATGCACAACGCTATTGGCTGGAAGTATTTTTGCGTGCCTGTTCGATGATGTCAAGAAGAGAAAATATCTTAGGTTTGGGAGGTTGGCTTATCGCGGCCTGAGCATCTTTGCTGTAATTATCAGCAATAAAGGCGTGGATGTCGATTTTCTCAAACCAGCAGTCGAATATTTTGCAGCAAGGGATTTCCTGACCGGGCTGCCGACAATATGAGAAAGGTACTTCATTGCCTAGCCTTGGACATCGTTGTGATAGATTATCATGTTGTGTAATCAAGCAGAACATTCCCCTATGGATTGGACGATGAAAATATAATAGTTCTAAACGTGAAAGCATACACCGGAACCACCAGGAATAATTTTTTGTCCGCATCGCATATTTAGATGCTCAACTGCATTTTCACCGGTGCAATGACAAGGCACGATTTGTTCAATTCCATTTAAGTGCAGATAATCGGAGGTTTTTTCCATCCGTTCCGGTGATGCATGGAGAAGATGAAACCCACCCACAATAGCATAAATTGGGGTATTATCGGTCAACGCCTTCGTGCAATTGATTGTATTGACAAGTCCAGAGTGACAACAGCCAGTTACAAGCACTATTCCCTTAAGAGTTTTAAACCACATCGCGAGGTCGTCATCGATAGGATCTTGTTTCGTTGCCTCCGGATCGAGAAAAAATGCGCCACCGGTGTCCTCAAAATTTGACAATCTTGGAATCGGACCCGTAATACCGATGTCTGCTGAAATAAGTGTTGGTCCTGATGTCCAATGGATACTATCAACAACTTGGTAAAGTGCAACCGAAGCCAGCTTGGTAATGCCAATCGGTTTCATTTTTCCGTCGGGTTGTTGGCTATAACGCGACATAAAAATACCAGGATGACAATAAATGGAAATCCCCGGATTCAAATCAAGAACAGCAGCAACGCCCCCGGTATGATCGTAGTGCCCGTGCGAAAGCACAAGAGTGTCGGCAGTGCGCAGATCTATGCCCAAGACTTCGGCATTGCGGATGAGCATGTCGCTCTGGCCGGTGTCGAATAAGATGCGCCGATCATCGGCTTCAATCCAGAGGGTGAGACCGTGTTCGGCAAGTACTTCGGGGTTGCCCGGTTTATTGTCAACAAGGATGGTAATTGTTAGTTTACGTATCATACTGCCAAATTGCCTTAGTAACCGCATTCCATATGCTTTGTATGTCAACCGCAACACCCTCAGAGCAGAATTCCGTGACGGTTTCCAGTTTCCGCTGCGCCTGCGTAACAGCCTTATCGTACCTGACCAGTCCGGCAAAGCCAATGCCCTGCGATTGCGCGAAGTCTTTAATCATTTCGGTTGCGGCAATGTTAATATCCCACTTATTGACACATACCATTGCAGGAACCCGGAGCTGTTTTGTAAGGCTCACTATTCGACGAAGGTCATGGTCACCAGACACGGTCGGTTCGGTGACAATAAGCGCCAGATTCGCAGCAGTCAATGACGCGATAACGGGGCACCCGATGCCCGGAGAACCATCGATAAGCACATAGTCCGCTTCCTGCTCCTGTGCTAGCCTCTTTGCTTCGCTTCGGACGAGCGTCACAAGTTTGCCGGAATTTTCTGCTGCAATACCAAGTTTGGCGTGAACCATAGTTCCAAAACGGGTAGTGGACACATACCATTCTCCACAGATTTCTTCTGGGAAATCTATTGTTCTGGCGGGGCATAAACTTACGCACACTCCGCAACCTTCACAGGCAATCGGATCAATTGAATACGTTACGCCGGGATATGCAACCCAGGTGGTTCCATCACGCACCGCACCGAATCGGCATACCTCAGCGCACTTACCACAACCAATGCAGTTTTCCGGACGAATTGCCGCCTTATGACCACTACGAAACTCGGATCGCAAACCGATTTCCGGTTTCAGAATAAGATGAAGGTCTGCTGCATCGACATCGCAGTCTGCCATCACCGCATTCCCATTGGCAAGTGCGGCGAACGAAGCTGCAATACTCGTTTTACCCGTGCCACCTTTACCGCTGATAATCACGATTTCTTTCATGCCTGTACCTGCTTTCGAATCGATCGCCACAGTTCTGCAAAACGTTCACGGATTCCGGGAACGGCAGTAAGGATCATTTCCCCGCGAGAATAGCTTTCCGCTATGCGGCGATCATCGGGGATCTGTGCGATAATCTTGACCTGCCTTTTCTCGCAAAAAACTTCTGCATCAGTATTACCTGTTTCGGCCCGGTTGACAACGATACCATGTGGGATGCGAAGCTCTTGTATCATGTCAAGCGCAAGGCCCAGATCGTTAAGTCCGAATGGTGTGGGTTCGGTAACAAGCACAACGAAATCGGCATTACGTATTGATGCAATAACAGGACAGGATGTGCCCGGAGGAGCATCGATGATATTGATTGCTTCTTTTGTCGCCTGCTCTAATACTTTCCGAATGAGTGGAGGACTCATTGCTTCGCCAATGTTCAAGCGGCCATGTACAAAACCAATGCTGCCGGATATACCGGATTCCACAAAGCCAATTTCTTTTGTCTGTTCCGAAATGGCGAAGGATGGACAAAGCAGCGTACACCCTCCACACCCGTGGCATAATTCCGGGAAAACCATCACCTTTTTTCCCAGCCGAATTAGTGCTTTATACTCACAAAAACGTACACACGCTCCACAGGCATTGCATGTTTTCTCATCAATGACCGGTATGGGTATAACCGCAGCGTGGCTTTGCAGAATTTCAGGCTTAAGGAAAAGATGGCCATTCGGCTCTTCCACGTCACAGTCAAGGTATCTGACTTTTTCTCCCATTTCACCAAGAAATAATGAAAGGTTTGTCGAGACGGTTGTCTTACCGGTGCCGCCTTTCCCGCTTGCGATTGCAATGTTCATGATGTGCGCCTATTTTCCGATTTTTCAAACAGAATTTTCGGGGTTTGAGCCCCATTGTTGAACTTTTGTTCCAAAACTGAATACTGCGCATCACGCAGAATCTGGGGTTTCTTGCTTTTTTGATCCGATAGCAATGCGCGAACAAGTTGGCGTAACAAGCCAGATGGATTTGCAAGGTCCCGGACAGCAGCAATCATTACAGACGCAGCCAGCCCCAAAAACCATCCGCGTTTGCCGCCAAACATTACCCGCCTTAACCCGTTGCTACCAAGGCCGTTTTTGCATCGGCCTCTGCCGCGCCCTGCACTCGCACCGAACCCTAATGGGCCGGTACCGTCACCTTGTGGCATGGAGTACCTCACTCGCAGATGAAATGTATTTCATCCTCAAACCCACCTTATTGCATGAGCCGGGCACACTTTCATGCATCCGCCAATGCCCAGGCATAAATTCGCATTTACGATAGCCCTATTGTTTGCATCCAATGTAATCGCGCCAGTCGAACATCAGGATAAACAAAAACCACAACCTGTGCACTTCTCCCTATTGATCGAAACCGGTACAAGCCCTTCGCCTCGAACGACCGTCTGCTTGATCCCCACAGCTCCCGCAATACTCACTTTTTCTCCATTTCGAGATCATTGATACGGCTGTTAATGCTCTCAAGGGCTTCACCATAAGACTTTGCCTGATTCTTGAGAACGGTGATCTCGTCGTGCGAAGTAAAAGGGATTGGAGGTGCCATAGTAGTATCCGCGTGTGATGCCCACCCGTGTCTCCATCCCATGCCCATACCGCAGCCACGTCTTCCACCGCGACCGTGCCCCATGCCCATCCCTCGTCCACCGGGAAACTGGTTCATTTTCCCGAACATGCTATTTCCAGCACACCGGCCTGCTGCTCGTCCTGTCATAGGCCCTATTCCCATTGGCCCTGTTCCATCACCTCGTGGCATAATCTACCTCCATTGAAAAGTTTTAAATGTGGGCACCCTTTACAAATGCGCCTATTTGACTTTAAAGAATCGTCCTGTCGCCTGAACAACAAGGTTTCGGTTTTGAACGATCTCACATTTCATCGAATACAAGAGGCCACAATTAACCGCTGTAATCGACGTTGTGAGTGTTGTCTTTGTCTGTATCATAACCGGCTTGCGGTACTTGACCGACAGATTCGCCGTATATCCGACCACTCCGTGCCCCATCAAGCATTGGGCCATCGATGCATCAATAATCGCGGCGACAACGCCTCCGTGAACCATTTCATCGTAGCCCTGCTGGAATTCATTACCGTTGAATTCGCCCTGCAAAGTGCCTGCATCATCAAACGCGAATTTCAGTCCCGGAACAATCGATGGTTGGCGATTAAACAAGCACTGCGAATGGTGTATTTCTCTGAGACGTTTGAGATTTCCTTCGTAATAAGCACTGTCGTGAGACTGTGTGTCTATGTCAATGTCCTGCGTATTGCTCTCGTCAACACTCACACTATCCCCGCTTAACGCTTGCTCAAGTGTCAATGGTCGCAACTGTTTCCTCCGGTAATAAGAGTGCCCTTAAGCCAATCAAGAATCACGGTCTGCGGATGCTCTGGTGGCGCACCTACCACCACCTGGATGTTGTTCTGAGCAAAGAGCTGTTGCGCTCGCATACCCATACCGCCAGCTATAATAACGTTAGCGCCTTTTTCGTGCAGCCATTTTGGCAACAGCCCCGGCTCATGAGGCGGTGGAACTACCTCTTCTTTAGCGGTGATTGATTTTGTTTGTTCGTCAACGGTTGCGATGACGAATTTTTCACAATGACCGAAATGCATGCAGAGTTTACCATCTGCGGTTGGAACGGCAATTTTCATATGACCCCCATGGTTTGATTGTTGTTGATGTGTTCGATTCGAACAGGTCCAGTTTACCAATGTCCTTCGACATCAGACGACTCAAGTTTTGCAAGCTTTCCATTCTTGAATAAATCGACAGCATCCTGCACGGTTACGTTTGACGCGGTGCAAACAGCGACTCCCGCCTTATTGAGAGCTGTAAACGCCTTGGGGCCGCAATGTCCGCTAATAAGAACCTCACAACCGGCATTGACCACATTGGCGGCAGATTGAATACCTGCGCCTTGTGCAGCGTTCAGGTTCTGGTTATTGTCGATAGATTCCCAGCTCATAGTTACATCGTCGTAAATCATGAAATATTTTGCTCTGCCAAACCGCGGGTCTATCGCGCTATCCGATTTTGGTTGTTCTGATGATATTGCAATTTTCATAGCAGTTTCTCCTTTGTTATATAGTTCAATTTTAGTGTGCGCTTGCAGATCTATCGCATTCCACATTGCCCTCCATGATGTCGGTTCCGTATATTTTTCCTGCACATCATTCGACCACAGCCGGGCATTGAAAATGCCTCGATCACGTTGATGTTGTTCTGATATGCAACAATCACTTCGTCAACGCTTCCGCGAATCCACGAAAGTACCTTGATGCTCTTATCCTGCAAAATTGCGCTACCGACATTCGATATTGCGCCGCATATAAGAACTGTCACGCCATCGTTCAAACACGCCTCGGCCTTGTCAAACAGTGACATGTTCCGAACATCCACGGCTTTACGCCTACCATCGGGCCTTATTATCAAAAGACAACACGATGCGTCGTAAAGTGGCGAAACGATATCGTTCCAGTTTGTTATTGCAATTGTTTCCATTACAGAGAGCCTATAGCTATTTCCGTGCCTGATCGCTAAAAGGCCCTTTTGAGAAGGGAATTGGGGTTTCTTACTGTTTCCGACTTTTTGCGGTCTTTGCATGAATGCAATGTCTGCAAAGATTCATTGCAAAATTCAGCGTTTAGGTGGGGTTTTTATCGTTTTTAAGCCTAATAACAAAGGCATGGCGTTTGCATATTATGTAGACTCACTGTTTTATTACAATAGATATCAAGGAGCACAATTTTAATGAGTCACCAAGGCGCAGATGAAAAGCGATTAACAGAAACACTCTCAAGTATCAAGCGCAAATACGTAGTTCTTTCCGGCAAAGGCGGGGTGGGCAAAAGCACTGTCGCAGTCAACCTTGCCGTTGGACTAGCGCTCAAAGGAAAAAAGACCGGGCTTCTCGACACCGACCTGCACGGACCATCGGTTCCCAAGATGCTCGGCCTTGAAAACTTTGTGAGTAGCGGAGACGAAACACATCTGGAACCAGCAGTTCGATATGATGGGCTGCTCAAGATCATGTCGGTTCAATTTCTGCTTAAGAATCTTCACGACTCGGTAATCTGGCGCGGCCCGCTCAAGCATGCCGTAATCTCTCAGTTTATAGGCCACACAATTTGGGGAGAGATTGACTATCTCATAATTGATTCGCCACCGGGAACAGGTGATGAACCTCTCTCGGTTGTCCAAACTGCAAAGCCCGATGCGGCAATCATAGTAACAACCCCGCAGGATGTGGCGACCTTTGACGTGCGCAAGTCAATCGACTTCTGTAACAAATTGAACCTCCCGGTCATGGGAGTTATTGAAAACATGAGCGGATTTATCTGTCCTCATTGCAACAAAGAGACAGCGATTTTCAGCACGGGTGGCGGAAAACGGATGGCAGAGGAACTGGGTATCTCCTTTCTGGGAGCGATTCCGATTGATCCTCAATTCGTTTCTCGTAGTGATCAGGGGAACGCCATGATCGATTTTACTAGTGCAGGCAAAAGTCTTGATGCGATCAAAATGATCATTGAAAAAATTGCACAATAAATCAGGAGAATATTCATGAGTCAAGTAATCAATCATGATGAACCGCAAAAGCGTTTTGTCTGCCAGGTTGATGGTTTGGAATGTTCGGTCGATTACGAAATTAAGGAAACGGCTCCCGGCATTATTGATATTTACAGAACATTTGTCCATCCCGATTTGCGGGGAAAAGGAATTGCGGAATCCCTGCTCAAGGAGATTTCAGAATATGCAATCAAACAAGGTTTATCCATTATTCCAAGCTGTTCGTATGCCGTGCTCTATTACCGTAGACATCGCGAGCATGCATCGGTGCTATCCAAAGAGGTCAACCTGGAGAACGGCGGGAGCTGCAGGTTGAAATAAGCATTCAACCGTAAAAGGATTTTTTGTTATGAAAAAGGTAGGAATCATTCGATGCCAGCAAACGAAAGACATGTGCCCCGGTACAACTGATTTCAAAGTCGCGTCCGAAGGCACTTGTGCGTTTGCAGAAACTGGTCCGGTGCAAATTGTCGGATTTGTTTCATGTGGGGGGTGTCCGTGTAAAAGAGCTATTCCGAGAACTGCTATGATGGTTGATCGTGGTGCAGAAATTATAATTTTTGCTTCATGTATGACAAAAGGTAACCCGATTGGATTTCCCTGTCCTCATATTCAAGCAATCAAAGAAAGTGTGAAAAAACGGATTGGGGATAAGACTGTTATTTTTGAGTGGACCCACTGAAAACAAAGCGCATATACACACATTCTTCAAGGAGGTTTAAATGGAACAAACATCTGTCAATCAGCAGACTTCAATGCCACGCATCGGCGATAATGCCCCGGCGTTCAAGGCCGTAACCACACAGGGGGAAATCAATTTCCCCGAACAGTACAAAGGAAGCTGGGTAATCCTCTTTAGCCACCCCGCAGATTTCACTCCGGTATGCACGTCGGAATTTATGACATTTGCGACTCTCGAAAGCAAATTCGCTGAAGCAAACTGCAAACTGGTCGGGCTTTCGGTTGACGGACTGTACAGCCACATTGCCTGGTTGCGCACAATCAAGGAGAAGATCGAATACAAGGGAATGAAAAATGTAGAAGTAAAGTTTCCGCTTATCGAAGACATTACTATGGATGTCGCGAGAAAGTACGGTATGATCCAGGGCGAAAGCAATACCAAAGCTGTCCGCGCAGTCTTCGTGATAGATCCCAAAGGCGTAATACGCACGATCATCTATTATCCGTTGAGCTTGGGTCGTAATTTCGACGAACTGTATCGTGTGGTCGTTGCGTTGCAGACTGCCGATGCGTTCCAGATCGCCACACCGGCAGACTGGCAGCCGGGTGATGACGTTATCGTACCGACAGCCGGTTCATGCGGGGTTGCGAAGGAGCGTATGGAAAGCAAGGAAGAGATGAAATGTTATGACTGGTTTTTCTGTACGAAGAAACTGGACAAAGAAAAGGTGATGAGCGCGATAACCAAGAAGTAAATAATTCTGCTCTATGAATGATGTTGTGTACCAGAAGTGGAACACAACACCATTCATTATTCGATGACAAAGCCAAAGCCTGGGACACGCAACCAGATCGGGCGCACCGATCGCAGGTCATAGCTGAAGCAATCAGCAACGCAATTCCTCACGTTCCGTCCCTTACCGCGATGGAGTACGGTTGCGGCACTGGCCTGTTGAGTTTTCCGATTAAAGACCGATTCTCAAAAATCACACTGATTGATAATTCACAGGGCATGCTTGACGTTTTGGCAGAGAAGGTCAAGAACGAAAATGTGACGAATATGGATGTTTTTAACATTGACTTATTGGAATCTTCCGCTGGCATATCAAGCAAGTTTTCGGTGATTTACAACTCGATGGTGTTGCATCACATTGCCGATATAAAGAAGATTATGTCGATATGGTATTCGCTATTGACTGCTCCGGGATATCTTTGCGTTGCCGATCTTGATTCCGATAACGGGTTATTTCATGGCAAAGGTTTTAGTGGACATAACGGATTTGATAGGGCCGACCTTCAAAAGCTCGCAATCGAAACAGGCTTCGAAAAGATCAAATTCGATACCGTATACGTAATAAAAAAAGCAGGCAATGACGGTGTAGAACGATCGTTCCCGCTTTTCTTGATGGTGGCACAGAAGTCAGGATGATCC
This sequence comes from Chitinivibrionales bacterium, assembly GCA_038247415.1. Taxonomy (GTDB): domain Bacteria; phylum Fibrobacterota; class Chitinivibrionia; order Chitinivibrionales; family WJKA01; genus JBBRUX01. Next base: position 12,542 of record JBBRUX010000061.1, read on the forward strand.
TGATGGCGTGAGTGCCATACTTTATCTGGTCGAGTCAATGCGGGTTCTTTCCCATTGACTTCACTGATGTATCTCCCATCAGAAACGCTTCCGCTTCCCTGCAATCCCGACATTCGCAAAGCCCCTGTTCGCAAAGAACCAGAAACCGGGCACACGTCCGTGATGCGAATTCGACATCATGCGTGGCAATTAAAATTGAGGATGGAATAGAACGCAGGACATTCGCAAGCGCATTTTTCCCCCGAGGATCCAGCGCCGACGATGGTTCATCGAGTAGAATCACTGCAGGACTGGTAACAAGCGCACCGGCCAGTGCAATTCGCTGACGTTGACCATGAGACAGTTGGAATGGGGAGCATTCTGCCAGGCCTTTTGCCCCTAACATATCGAGTGTGGCAATGGATTTTTCGTGCGCTTCTTGCAGAGGTACACCTTTTCGAATAAGACCATAAGCTACATCGTCAAGAACACGGGGAAAGAGAATTTGATCTTCGGGAATATTGAACAGAAATCCAGTGCGGTCACGCGCTTTCTGCAAGGTCTTTTTTTCAACAGGAATTTCATCAATAAAAATGTTGCCGGTAAACGGCACTAATCCGACTGCCGCAAGCAGCAAGGTCGTTTTTCCCGATCCGTTAAGACCGAATAGCGCGACTCTTTCGTCGGGATGAACATGGAATGACACGTCGCTGACCGTGTCGACCACGCTTCCGGCATACCGGATAGTCACGGATTTGAATTGAAGTACAGGGTTCATAAAAATGCTTTCACTCGCAATGTAACTGAAATCACGAAGGCTAAAGTTGCAGCAGACAGCATCGTCATATCTTGAAATGTCAATTTGATACGATCATCCTTAACTGCAGTCTCGATTCCATATCCTCGAACCGCCATTGCCGCAGCGCTTCGCTCTGCACGAAACAGCATCCGAACCATCCAGACGATTGGGAATGCAAAAAGCACACTGCTACCGCGAACCCCCGATGCACCCCGCAATCGTAGTACACCAACAATTCGTGTCGTTTCTTCCGCTAAGAGCATTGTTTGATTAATAAGCTGAACGATCAGCGCGACAATTGATCGGGGAATCGGCAGACAAACAAGCCCGCGATGAAGATCATGCATGGTAAGGGATGCTATCGTTGACGCAGCAATAAAGAACATACAGGTGCTGCGCAAGGCGATACCACTTGACAAAGCAAAACGCTCTGCCATCGGTGATGAGGAATACTCATCGACCGTCATCCAGGGGCTGAGAAGAAGAAACGGACAAAACAAAACGATCGATGCAATCGCGCCGCGTAGGAGCATTTTTTCCGGCATTGACGCAAGCAGTATCCAGCAAAAGGCAGTACTGATCATGAAGATCATTTGTCCCATCGATTGCAGAGGCATCAGCAAACAAGAACTGCCCACAAGTACACCCGCTAAAATGCGAGTTTGCGGGTGCACCGATTTTAAAGGCCCGTTTCCGCATCCCCAGAAGGCAAAGATATCTTTCATGATCAACCCTTACGCACAGTTACTAAATATCCACCATCATCATCACGCATTTCTTCTATGACGTATCCCATTTGCTCAAGCAGCGATGCAGTCTGATCTGCGGGGGCCAGAAGATGATCGTTCACCGCTGCCGATGCTTCGGAATGAATCTTGTTTACGGCATTGCGGGAAATCGTGTGCCATATATGAAGCTTGCCTCCCGGCTTGAGCCATTTCAGGAATAAGGTCCCAACCAGCTTAGCATCTGTCAAATGAGGCCAGACAGAATAACAGATAATCCGGTCAAATGTTTTAGGGGGAGATTCCATATCTTCCACGACACCACACAACCAAGTAACTCGTGCATCGTTTGCTTTTAATCGTGCCCTATCGAGCATGACATTCGACAGATCGATTGCGGTCACTTTTCCTTTGGGTGACAAGTGGCGAATGAGCGCCGCAGTGAGATTGCCAGTGCCGCAACCTACATCAAGAATGTGTTCATCGCCTTGAACACCGAATTTCTCCAGTGCTGAATCGAGCTGAATACCGAGTCCTTTCAGGTCGTGAAAAGAATCCCATTTAAGAGCCAATGAGTCAAAAAAAGTATTGGATGTTGATTGACAACTTTCACACATTTTTATACTCCTGAATTGAATTTTTAATTCCTGCCACACCAGAAAGCTTCACAATTGCGGGAATAGCCACGATCATTAGAATGATACCAGGCCAACCGCTAAGTAGTGATGCAGCGGCAACGAATTTGGCAGGTAGTTTCATAAAAAGCGCCATCAGATACACAAGCCCAACGCCGATGGCCCGGCCAAGTAGCAGAACTGGAATAAGAATGAGCAGTTCATTTGCTTTTGGAAAGATTCTTCGCAACAGACCAATCATTGCACACATTATCGACAACTCAATGCTCATGATGAACGCAACTGGCGGATAAAATGGCGGCATACCGGTTATTGCACCAGAGATAAGGGGCAGCAGCAGTGCAGTGAGTGCCGAAGGGATCGGGCCGACAAAAAAAGCGAGTGTCACAATCGGCAGATACATCGGCATGAATATAGAGCCGAGATGAAAAACATGAAAGATAACCGGCAGCAGCATTGCCGCAGCGCCGAAAACTGCACAGTACGCGATATCACGAGGTTTGAGCATGGTTACACCTTTATGGTTATTCCTGCGAGAAAATTTATGCCGGGCATCGGGTAGTATTGGATATACTGATATTGTGAATTCATTAAATTCCGAACAACACAATATGGTTCAAGTTGCACTCCGCCTTTTCCGTGTGTACGATATCTTATAGACCCATCAATAAAAAAAACATTCTCAAGTGGATCACGTTTGTAGTTATTCATATATAATCCATGAACCCATTCACCGGTTGCCGATAATTCCAATTTACCTGTTTTGCTTTCGCATGTGTAGCTGATCCGACCATTGACCTTGGCATCGGGGTTCTGTTTTGTAAATTTACCGACATCCTGCCAACTTGCAGTAATAAACGCTCCGAATGGCCCGATATGCTCCATCGAAAACTCACCTTCAATGCCTTGGATTTCAAGTTGGTCAATGTTCACAACTTCGGCACTTGGCCAGACGCCGAAATACTTGATCATATCGGTTGCCCAGGTTTTGTATACTGAGCCACTCAACCGGGCAGTTCCTGATTTTACCTCTGCGCCAGCATCCCAATTGATAGCGATTTCCGGGCGAAGGTTCGGATTTGCAACGGGAAATGGTAGATAGAGTTCACGAAGGGTGGGTTGCCTGAAATTCTTTGTCAACCGAGTATGCAGGGAAAAATATTCTATGGGATCCCAATTCAGACCTGCTTTGTACAGGGGAATGGTTCCATATCTGTTGCTGAAATGAAGTCGCCCCCCACAAACGCCGGTGAATGCCATGCCTGGCTTTATGGTGATTTGCCCATATAAACCAGCGTTTGAAAGGTCTTCAACAGGTGATTCGATACCAGTAATTCTGTTAAGTACAAGTCCGTCAACATATTCGCCTGCTGTACCCAGAATGATTTGCAGTTTCTGCTCGATAAAACTGCCTGAACACTCCGCAGTCGCTCCCGTGGTGTAATCACGCGAAAAGAAGCCGTCATATAGCCGATGCTCGCCGATATTGAGCCATGGCACAACGGTTAAATGCAGGTGACTGCCTGGATAGTCAAGCCTCGCGCTAAAGCTGTTCCGAAGCACGTCAAACCGATGATCGGTGTAGGGGTGAAAATATGGCCCAGGATCTCCACCTTCGAGGTGAATAATCTTATCACGAAGCGCAATGGTACTTTGTCCAGGCAGATGCAGACGCAACCCTATTTGTCCGGCTACACTGCTTCCATCGGTACCATCACGATGGCCATCGGTTGCAAACGCGGAGAAAGCGGAAACGACTTCTGTATTTTTGCCCTTGGAAAGTAATGTGGCGCGTTCACGAAAGGTGTTAAACGATCCGTACGCGGCATCGTTCTCAAGTCGAATTCCAGCCGAATCAGGCCAACGGTTTTCGACAATAATAACTCCGCCCATAGCATTGGTGCCATACAACACCCCATCGCCGCCTTTGACCACAATCATTCGGTCAATTAACGATGGGAAAAAAGCATCGGGAATCGGATGTCCGAAAATGCCTTGATAATCGGGAGCGCCATCTTCCACAACAAGTATTTGCGAATTGGGACTGCCGCCTAATCCACGGATGTAAATGCCGCCCGATGCGCCCGAAGATACGCCATGCAACCCGGTGCCTTTGCTTGTCACATAGATATCGCCCGATTCCTGGGAGATCTCCTCAAGCGGTGTCGCTCTTGAAGACTCGCGAATTTGCCAACCTCGTACAATTGTTGGTTTGACGGATTCATCCTTGCCTGTATACCGTTTCCCAAAAACCGTAAACGTGTAGAGTTCGGGAATATCTGCAGTATCATTCGCAGAAAGCGCGATTGAATCGTGAATCGGTTTATTTGTATCGATGACTGGTGCTGATTTTGCTTGGAGTAAAAGGGTGGAATCTTTTACCCATACGGTATCATCAATCCAGATTGTATCGACTCGTTCGATAGTGTTTGGAGGCACGCTATCGAGGCTGGGCATTGTCATGGATGTGGTACCAGCTTGGACACCGGACATCAACAATAAAAACCATACAACCATAATCAGAAATGGTTTTGCCAGGTGCTTTTCAATGCCCATATGGCCCCGGCACCGAGAAATCCTGTTCCATGTCTTCCGCTGTCAATTCGATCACTTGAAAATTCCCGTATGTCGCATCTGTCGATTTTACCGTTTTATAGTTGAACCATAATGGCGTTGTACTGATGATATCTGTATCATTTGACATCCATGTTGAATCGCACATGCAAAGGCTGTCAATCAAGCCATATTCAACCTGGCTACGGCAATACTTATGCGCATCGAATTTTTGAAAATGAACGGTTCCATCTCCTCGCAAACAGCGATCAGGCGTGGTCGCTTCACCATAGCGTAGTACGGTGTTCCAGACCACGCCGTTGAATGAAGGATTGCGAACCAGCACTTCCGGCGCAATTTTATTGATGATGACGACTTCGGGTTCCACCATTTGGCATGAACAAAAAAGCACGCCCGCCAAGACCGCAATCCCGGCGAGCGTTTTGAGTATTGATCTTTTCATAAATCTGATTACTGGCATTGAGGATTCTGCACTCGATCAGTATAAGGTTTAAACCCATATTCCGGCCAGAGCTGAAGAATGCGGTTATAGACCGCTTCGGGAATGGGCTCCACACCTTCGGGTGGGCACGGACCTTGATGATTCGGTGCGTTGAGAACTATGGTTCGTGTCTGGCCGTCAACAACCTCCTCCTCGACCTTGCTGGCTATCGGCAGACAATTCTGAGTGCTGCACGCCGTGTCTGCCCAACACGCTACCATAAGCACGTAATCGAGGCCTGGCTCTACCTCTTTGGCAGCACTTGAATCCCCAAGGAGAATTTTTCCAAACTCTACCCCGAGATAGCTACATTTAGCTATAGTCCACGGTGGTTTGCGATCCATTGATGCATTGTTGAAATCATTCTTGATTCGCACCGTTGCTGTTTGTTTTTCCTGTGGGTCAGTGGTGTTGCAGGACATAACAGTCGCACCCGAAACAAAAAGTGCTGAGATGAGGAAATTTTTGTATTTTGATAAACGCATACCGCTTCCTTTCTTGAAGAGTTGTTTTTTAAACCGACACCATGGTGGCACTAAAATAAATATTGTAACACTTTTATGCTATCCTTTTTAATATAGTAGCACGAAATGGCCATTTCAGCCTAATGACTAAGCGGTAATATCAGGTGCAAGAGGGGAAAAAAATGTTAATCAATTGCGGAAATACTTAGTTCCACCTGTTTAACACCAACCTGAGATTTGAGAGAATTGGCCAGTTTTTCTACATCACGAGCCTTGCCTTTAACAGCGAGAATTTCGAGGCAGTGATGGTGGTCGAGATGAACATGTTGAGTAGAGATAACCAGCGACTGGAAATCATGCTGGATGTCAAGCAATGTATTGACGAGTTCACGCTTATGATGGTCATAGGTCATGGTTATCGCTCCGGCCACCGTACCGCCCTCTGCAATAACCTTTTGGGAGAGCTCTTTCCGTATCAAATCACGGATGGCTTCTGACCTGTTGCGATAATTTTGTTTTTCTATATGACGGTCAAACGCATCGATCAATTGTTTTTCAAGTGAAATGCCGAAACGATAGAGATCATTCATGATAATCCTGCCTGTTGTTGTTTCTGTAAATTAATCAGCCACAATACTCTGAATAACACGGATAGTCCGACGCATAAAATCGGCGCATCCGGGTTTTTCATGGGTATACCCCATATATTGTGTTCACACTGTTCTATAACGTAAACAAGGCTTTGCAGGAGGATATGGGTACAAATCCAATCCGCCACAGTGAAAAAATATTGCCGTTCTGTAATGAGCCCT
>JBBRUX010000062.1:0-18061 GCA_038247415.1 Chitinivibrionales bacterium
GTAGCGATCCGACCGTTCATCTTTATGACGTGCAATGCGATCGCGCATCTCATCATCGAATGCAACAGCAGTGGCAATAAAGCCGCGCTTGGTATAACTCTTTTCTGCGAGCTCAAGTGCAAACGAGCTTTTGCCTGAACGCGATCCTCCGGTAATAAGTGTTATTTTTCCCATAATGCCTTTAATAATTCAACCGACGAAAAGGTTTCATCCTGCGAAAAGAGTTCTATTGTAACGACCTTTGAATAATTTCTGAGCACCGTATTAATAAATAATTTCAGTTCTTCTTTATCATGATGAATCAATGACTTATGATCTTTACCCTCATGCAGGCCATGAAAATGGATAACGCGAGTCTGCGGTAACAATGCAGTGCAAATTTCCTGCCATGGCTGCTTATAAATCCACAAGTGACCAATATCAATACAGTGCGAAAACGAGTGTCGATTCACCAGCGGAATATTGAGCATTGCATCGTAGCCCAAGGTCTCGACACAGAATTTTTTTGGATCGGCATATCGAGCAAGGTCGGCACACACCGAATCGACCCGTTGTTTCCAAGGACCAACTTCGGATACTTCGTAGGGAAACCGAATTCCTTCTAAATGGAGGATGTATCCAAATGGACCAAGCTGTTCTGTAAGTTCTATAACACTAATCGCCTGTTGTGTAAAAAAGAATCGTTCGCGTGGATCTTCCGAGCCAGCTTTGCGATCGATAGGAAAATGGACGGTGTAGGTAATGTTGTACTGTTTCGAAAGTTCTGCGAGTTCGGCAATCACCAGCGGATCTGGCATATTTGAGTAGTCACTCGACTCAAAAAGAACCAATTCAATATCATCAAATACCGGTGCGAGCAAACGCACATTCGGCACAATATCAGCTGGATACACGTAGGATGTGCAACCCAATTTAAAGGGAAAATGGTGTTTCTTGCTCATATTTTTCAGAGGTACCTCATACATTTATTGTGCATCATGCCCAACAAATTAAAATCCAAAAACTCATAGCATTACAACTATCTGTCAATATTTTTTGGCTTCATTTTCTTAAGGCGCCACTCCCCCACAATTCTGCGCACATCACTCAGCAGCATCATGATTCGCGGACTCGGGATTGTCGCATAATCGGCACTCACCGAAAAAACCTGGCTATCCTGAATTGCCGGAACCGTGGTAAAAATCTGCCAGTCCTTCTTGAGTTTTTGGGCTTGTGATCGATACTGCTCCATACTCGGCATGACATCAATAATGATATCCGGTTTTAACCGCATAATTGCTTCGGCGCTAATCGTTGGATAATTTGCCGACGTGTCGCTCATAATGTTTTTAGCGCCTGCCAAGGTTATGAGTTCCCCATAAAACGTCCCTTGAGCTGCCACCCAGCACGACGACACTTTTCCTGTGCCAGCTCCATCGCGACCAATGGTTATCATGATTGATGGTTTTGGGGATGCAGTGTCGGCGCTCAACTTTTCCCGCATATTTTTGGTTAGCGAGTCACCTTTGGGTGTTGCTCCAAGATATTGGGCAATGGTATCAATAGAAGCAACCACCGCCGAAAGGTTGTGATCGTCTATGAGCACACATTTTATGTTTTGCGACTTACAAAAATCCGCAACTTTACTTTGTTCTTTAAGGATAAATACAAGATCCGGTTTCAGTGATAACATCACCTCAAAATTCGGATCGAGATATCCACCCAAATGCTGAATATTCTTAACCTCTTTGGGCCACGTGCAAAAGTCGCTTACCCCTTTAACAACATTCCCTTTACCGATAAGGAATATAGTTTCGGTGATGCTTGGGGCAAGAGAAATGACCCGTGTATAGGTAGCTGCAGTCGCATCCTTTGACTGCGTGCGACTCTGACAACCAAACACAAGAAGCGATAGTAATCCAGCCAAAAAAAGTCTAAGCATTGATATTTCCTTTACTTTCTCTCAACTATTGCCATAGAGCCAGGGTTTAATCCGGCAGTATTGGTAATAGTCGATCCGATTTTCTGATTGGTTGCAGCATCAAAAACAAGCAACCCGCCTTTGCTAGTACCTTGTTCCCCAACATATAAACGCTGAATTACCGAATCGTAACAAATTCCTCCGTATGCATTGGTTATACCCGAAAGGGTTGCGACAACGGTTCCTGTGAAAAAATTTGCTTCTACTACGCGTACATCACCCCACGCTACATAGGTTTCAACATACCAACTCGTTCCACCCTTGCAAACAATATGCTCGGGTCGTCCACCCAACGTCGATTTGCTTATTGCATTTGGCAGATGTTGTCTGTTAGTCAGGTTGAGCACTTCAACTGCTCCATCATTTAATGCATCGTAGCTGCCACACGACGTTACATACAGGAGGTTGTTTCGCAGCACCATTGATGTCGGATTGGTGTAAGCCAATGTGATAGTGTCAATTATTGTATTACTGTTTTTATTTATAAGCACAATCAAACCAGGTCCATAGAGTGCGGGAGAATCGGTAGTCCGATGATTCATGAGAACATACACAGTATCCCCATATTGAGTAAGCGCTGTTGCGTAGGGGCTTGGTGTTGCACTTGTTGGCGTTGGATTATAACAATATGCAGCCGTTGAGATTCTCCCGGTTGAATCACCTGTCTCTGGGTTGACAATCAACACATAGGGAACATTCTCTGTTGCAACGAAAGCCTTGGTAGCATTAATTACTTCGATATCGAGCGGATTACAGTTATCTGCCAGACTCTTTTCATATACCACAGATTGTTGACCTAAAACCGAATCACCTTTATTCGGGTCGATCTTGAGGATATTGTCTGTCCCAAATCCCTCGAGTGCATACAGATACCCCCCAACATTTTTCAGTCGTACATCAGCCCCGATAGTGAGTGAATTCGATGCGTAACTTGACGAAGTATCATTCATCCAGTTAAGCTGACCATTAACATAATTGTTTGTGGCAACAAAGAGAACTCGAGAGGCATGCGAATTATCAAGAGGAGCCACGACTACCTTGGTATCAAATATACACCCGTTAAGAAGCACTACTCCCGATACGAGAGCCACAGCAAGCGACACAATTTTCTTCATTTTCATAATCATTAACCCTTTCATTACAACGTGTAGGATAACGTACCGAAAAATCCCCTTCCGGGAAAAGGATTTGAACCGTACGCATCTCCGTAAAAAAAGACATTGGTGATATTATTTATTGCGAGAATTACACTCAAGCGGGGCCCCGCCAAAGCAGTAATTTTTGCATCATGGGTAAAGACAGATGGTCGTTGTAGTGTATTAGGATAATCGAAAAAAACAGGGCTTGAGTATGAAAAAACATAGTTCAGCGAGAGAAACGAAAGTGGTGAAAGAGTGGTTCGAAAAGTACCAGAAAGCACTGGTTCGTTAGGAATCTGTTTGAGCAACTGGTTCGCATAAATCGTGCGGCATAAAGGGTTTTGAAGCGTGCTCTGCGCCTCTATGCCCAACTTGTCATGAAATAGCGAGGTGCCTACATTACACTCAAGGCCACTAATCCGCGCTTCGTCAAGATTACGTGCAACCATCCCTTGAGGAGTTGTAAGCAAGGAAATAGCCTGAGAGTTGAGAGTAGAAAATAAAGCTACATCTCCAAAAAAATGGGCAGTTTTGATTTTAACTCCACCATCAACGGTTGTACCTTTTTCTACGTGTAAATGAGGATTCGGCATGACCGTTCCATTGCTGCCATACCGTTCCATGAGGGTTGGCCGGCGATAATAAGTACCAACATTCATGTAGGCCTTTACACATGTATGTGGCGATGCCCACACACCAATTCTTCCTGATTGGTAATGAAAGTTACCTTCGCCGTTTAGAGAATCCACAAAAAATGTAGTGGGCATAAAATCACGTGTGCTGTTTGCACGCATATGCACACCTTCGAGTTGCCCTGCAATAATTATCGATGCCCATTGTAACGGATTAATCGTTGCATCCACAGCAGCAGAGCCCGACACTTCATTATTATTGGCTTGCGGGTTTACAGCAATTTCTTTTGTAAACGATTTTGGAACAATTTCAGTGTATCGCCCAACCAGACTAGCATCTATGATGCAAAATTCTCCAGGACTAAACCACATAAGATTCGATTTAAATAAGGCCCGATTCTCCTGCGTACCAATGTCAATTATTGGTAAAGAGCCCCATTGCGAGTTCACCTTGTCTAAATCTGTAAAACTATAGCGCAACACATTTCCTGTGTATCCAAGATTACCACGCAACACAAACCCTTTGTCAATAAATTTAGTGTTTTTTCCATGCACCACAACATCGAGTCCTTCGGTTGCCAATGCTGCTGTGGGTGCTGGCCGCTGCTCGGATCGGGGAAGTCCTTGATGGCTTTGCTGATAGCGAATGGTCGCAGCCAATTCAGAAGAATATTTCGGCATTGGTAACCGAATCCTGCTTAAGGCGGATATACCTCGATATTGAGCATTTCGTTGGTCTCGATACACATCATCAGCAGTATTATTCCCTGTTCCATTGCGATCTAAATAACGAAAGTCATTTTCTGCAGACTCATAGGAAATATTCGTGTATCCATCTGCCAATTTCAAATCGGGAATCGGATAAAAAAGTGCTATGGCAGACTGCATATGCCCGTATGAACCTGCACCGGCAATAATATCCCCTTTTAGTGAATCCACACGTGATGGAGTTTTAAGCACCACTGCCCCACCGATGCTATTTCCGCCAAATGCTGCAGGTGTAATGCCTTTGTATACTGTAATATTGTCAATAAGCGAGGGTGAGATTTTACTTAAATCCACAGCGCTCCCATCGATACTATTTAATTGCATATCATCTAAAAACACTGCAACTTTACTACCAGGAATACCTCTGAGCGATACCGTTTGAAAGCTGCCTACTCCCCCATATTTTTTAGTTTGAATTCCACTCTGCGACGAAAGAATTTCAGCTATGTTTTTCCCGGCCCCCTGATATTCCTTGACCTTGACAATAGCAATATCTGAGGGAGTGACAAACACTTGATTGTGTCGAGTATCACGAACGCGTATTTCGTGGCGAATTGTATCTGCCAAAACGGGAGAAGTTACCTGCGAAGATGTATCTGAAAGGGTACCGGATGATGGGATTGAATCACTCAAATGAGAAGGAGCCGCTAATGAATTGGAAGCACTTGAATCTGCATTCGAAAATGCAAAAAAAACGAGTATAACTATATACCCAATGCCATTACGAATATGAAAATAACAATAAGAAGACACGAAAATAACCCCCAGCCCCTACCACGAGGACCGCAAGCAAAAGAAAAGATGTCGTTCGGCAGGTCTCCTGACTTTCCCAATTCTGCGGCCTTCCCGTTCTTAAAGAACAGTGACCAAGATTGCAGAATTCTTGCACCCAGAGGGTGGAGATTTACAGTGGCGGGTCCGTTCCGGAATTTCACCGGATTCCCTGAAGCCAAAACGAATGAAAAAGAACGGGTTCAATATACATCGAATAGCCAAGGGTGTCAAATAGCCATCAAACTACCCAGCGAGTTGCTTAAACCAACATTCTTCGGGGTGAGTTACGCCTGACTTTCGCTGCGAAAGCAACTATTCTGATGCTGTCCACAATCCTAACCCAGGGTTTGAGACAGCAAAAAAATCATCTCCGTCGACTGTTTGATAGAATCCTGTATGGCGATCCGAGCCGTAACGGGCAATAATACTTTCCGGATCTGCCCACTTAAAACCCACCGATTCTATTTCTTCTTTTGTCATCTTTGTTGTAGCGTAGGTTATTGAAAACCGGCCTTCGCTTGATCCATGGATAAGGTGGGCCGCCACACTCAGCGAATCTGCAAGTTCGTTACCCTCTTTGACCCACGCAAGGATCTGGTCTCGCGAACGGTATCCGTACTTACGGATGAGCGCATCGGCAGCCGGGTCTTCGCCAAACCGTTCGATGTCAGGTGCGACAACAATCAATTCCCCTCCGTGCGCCATTGCCATGCGAGTGCGATAAATGGCCTTGTTGCCAAGCCATGTGCTGTGGTATTCGCCACGCGGAAGATAGACAACGCATTTTTTGAGCGGTTGTGACAAGTGTGTGATATTGACTTGCGCAGAAAGCTGCGATGCATCTTCGAAGCACTGTTGGCCGGAGCCGACATACAGGCCGCGCACATGCTTACCCGATCCGTCAATTACTGTTAGAACGTAAATGATTGGCACATCATCAAGAAACCGCCGTTGCGCTTCGGAAAAAAGCGCGCGTACCGGATTGACCGCCTTCCCCATGATGCGCTCCATACCATACACCGCACCGAGAAAGTGCGTAGCGTCAATGCTTCTTTTCCCACCGCAGCCAACGAGAATGTTTTTGCTGTGATTTGCCATGCCGGCAACTTCGTGGGGGACGACCTGGCCGATTGATAGGATGCAATCCAATGACTTGTCTGTCAGGAGCCGGTTGACCTCCACAGGCCATGGCTCTGCTATCAGACCCTCCGAGACAGACGACACAAACCCACCTGGAATTTCCCCGAGGAGCTCAAGATCATCGCGCCAGGAGTGGTTGACTATGAGGGACTGAGGAATAGCGCCGAACATTCGCCGGATTTCGTCCCCGTGCATTGGCTGGTGCGATCCGAGGGCCGGAAGGATCGCCGAGACCGAAGTGCCAAAAAACTCACATGCGTATCGCGTCAATTCTCCTGCACGAGAAGTAAAGCGGGTAATATCGGGGGGAATGATGAGAACTTTTTTGCGCGTGCCAAGCTTCTCCAAGGCAGCACGAAGCCCATCGCGAAGCTGCTGCGGGGAAAGTGACGTCTGGGGGGATCCTGTTGACAAAAGGGTTTGTTGCCGTAACGGGAAAACACCACCGGGGTGCGTGCGTATCAAAGTGATGTGCCGAATAATTGTATCACACATCTGCAGCGGCGTTGAATCGATCGGGATCCTGATCGCATCGGAAGGTTCCTCAAGCGCCGAAAGCTGGCTGTCAAGCAGTCCGGGTGAGAAAAAATGCCCCGAGCGGGTAGTGAGCCGTTTCAGCAGCACTTCCCGAGGGCCCACGAGATACACATAGGTGACCGGTCCTCCTGCGCTGAGGATATCCCGATACTTCTGTTTAAGTGCCGAACATGCAAGCACTGCATTGCCAGCGCTGTTGCACTCTCCGATCTTCCGGGCAAGTGCGGCAAGCCAGGGAAATCGATCGTCATCATCCAGCGCAATTCCCGCCGACATTTTTCGTTTGTTTGCTTCGGGGTGAAAATCGTCCCCATCAAAAAAAGGGATCTTCAACTCTTGTGCCACAAGCTGGCCAACGGTTGTCTTGCCCGACCCCGAAACGCCCATGATTACATAAACCATATGTTACACTCCACAATAAGCCGAAAAACCGCCATCAACCGGAAGAACTACACCAGTAATGAAACGCGCAGCGTCGGAGAGAAGGAACAGAGCTGCGTCGGCAACTTCCCGTGGATCGCCAAATCGCCCCATGGGCGTGTGTGCAAGAATCTTCTGGGCACGCTGCGTTGGCTGACCAGATTTCTCATCGAGCAAAAGGAAACGGTTTTGGTCGGTAAGAAAAAAACCTGGCGACACCCCATTCACCCGAACATTGACAGGGGCAAAATGTACAGCCAGCCACTGAGTGAAATTATTAATCGAAGCTTTTGCTGCTGAGTAGGCAGGGATTTTTGTAAGCGGCCGAAATGCGGTCATAGACGAAACCGTAATAATCGATCCACTGCGGGCTGCTGCCATGTCTTGCGCAAAAACCATGCAGGGAAGAATGGTCCCTTTGACATTGAGGTCGAATACCTCATCAAAACCGTCTATGTCAAGCCCGAAAAAGGTTGACTGGAAATCGTTTGCGGCGGACAGATCGAGTGCTTCTCGCTTTGTTGTAGCTTTGGGAGAATTCCCGCCTGCGCAATTAACTAGCATTGAAACCGGACCGATGGATTGACTTATTGCAGTGCGGACCTGCATGAGGGCGTCCCGACTCAGGACATCTGCTGCATATCCAACACAAACGCCTCCACACTCACGGGAAATCTCAGTGGCGAAACGTTCGGCCTTGGCTCGATCACGCCCAAGAATTACGGTCTTGACACCAACGCTCACAAGGGCGCGGGCAATAGTACTGCCGATTGCGCCGGTTCCGCCGGTTACAACAGCAACCGATCCGGGAAATGAGAATTCGTTCATCACACGTCCTTTGCGTTAATAGTTGAAATAGCTGAGCGCATTTATGGAACACAGGGAGGATACCAATTCATCAAGCATTTTTTCGTCGTCCGGAAACAAACCAGCAGTAACCTGTTTGCCAATCCATCCACACAAGACCCTACGGAAAAGCTCGTGCCGGGGGAAAGAGAGAAGTGAGCGTGAATCGGTGGTCATGCCAATAAATTGCCCAAGAAGTCCGAGTTGACTTAGTGTATTGAGGTGGCGCTCCATCCCGCTGCACTGATCCATGAACCACCATGCGGGGCCCCACGAAATCTTGCCGGGAGATGACCCGTCTGCAAACGCACCAACAAGCGCCATTAACGCTTCGTTATCGCGGGGGTTGAGATTGTAAAGCACCGTTTTCGGCAGGGAGTTGACAGTATCCAACGCATTGAGCAGCGATGCAAGCGGACGGATGATGTGCGCATCATCAATGATGTCCCCTCCTGCATCGGCGCCGGCAGCGCTATGGAGTCTTGTCCGGACATTGCGCAGGGCACCTGCGTGCAGTTGCCAGACCCAGCCTCGACGGTGATATTCCCGGCCAAGCTCCAGAAGAACTGCTGTCTGGAGGATTGATCGCTCGCGCATGTCGATTGGTTGACCATCGGAAGCTTTTTTGAAAACCGGCCCAACAAGATCTCGGGCATTGTCGCAAAAAAGCGGCGGTTCGAGCGAATGGTCGGCACACCGGCAGCCGGCTGCATCAAACGCATCCATTCTGTGCACGAGAGCTTCCATCAGCGTGTCAATGGATGAAATAGCGACATTAGCAGCACTACCCAGTCGTTGCAACCACTCCTGATACAGCAGGGGTGCCGTAATGTTGAATGCCTTATCGGGGCGGAAAGTCGGCAACACCCTTATTTCAAAGTCGGATTCACGCAAAACCGTATGATAACGTAGATCATCGCATGGGTCATCGGTCGTGCACAATACACTGACGTTCATTTTCCGCAGCAGATTCCGTGCAGAAAAATCGGGAGCTTGCAAAAGGGAAGATGTGTGTTGATAAATATCAACGGCAGTCTCAGGCGTTAAAAGCGTTTCGATCCCGAAATATCGTTTCAATTCCAGATGCGCCCAGAGGTACAGCGGATTGCCCTGCGCCTGCGCAAGGGTGTTTACCCATGCGGTGAATTTGTCGTTCCATTGCCCATTGCCCGTGCACAGCGACTCGTCAATACCGTTACTACGCATGGCACGCCATTTGTAATGATCGGCACCAAGCCAGACCTGGGCAAGATTATCAAAGCGGACATCCTCGGCAATTTCCCGCGCGCAAAGATGATTGTGGAAGTCAACAATCGGCCGCCCTTTTGCGCAGGAGTGGAACAGGTTCTGTGCCACGCTGGTTGACAGGAGAAAATCGTCGGAGAGAAAGCTCATGGTAAATCCTTTGTTAACCGTCCAGTAACCCATTGCCTTTGCATCAACAATCCGCAAGCAACTTTTCCATTCGATGGCCATACTCCACGAACGTATCAAACATTGCCTCTGCCGGAACCTTCATCGAATCATGCGCGACCACCGAGAGATGCGGTTCTATGGAAATGTAGCCGCTGTATCCCGACTTTTTCAGGTCGGCGCAAATTCTTCTCACCGATCCATCACCTTCGCCGGGGTAGGAATACTCCATTGCGCCGTTGACTATCCGACCATCTTTGATATGGACATGGGATATGTGATCTTTAACATTTTGATAAAAACCCCATGCGTCTTGATACCGAAACGGCTTCTCACCGCAAATATCTTTGCGAAAGACCGGATTGCCCGTATCGAGGGCCAGCTTGAAATTGGGGGATGCAATTGCATCAATCAACCTAAGCGTGTGCTCATGCGACCGCCCACCCCAAGTGTCGCAATTTTCGTGGACAAGGGTAACCCCGCCATCTTCTGCGATACGTGTCAAGTGGCGCATGCGTTGAATCACCTCCGCGGTCACCTGCGGATCGTTGACACTCCCATCTTCGGGAACTGAAAAACTCATCACCCGAATAAGGGTAGTGCCCAACCGGTGCATCCTGAGAATGGCGCGGTGCAGCTGAGCATAGCTGGATTCGGGAGCCGCGCTTAGAGGAGTTGCCCAATTGGCGATGGCGCTACCAAAGCAACAGATGCCAACATTGGCATCCTGAAGTTTTTGGCAGACACCATCGAAGGCGCTATCGTCAAGATTTGTGAGGTTGATACCATCAATATTCCGGCACTCGATGGATGTCCACCCAAGGGCGGCCACGGCTCTCAGTTGACCATCGAGATCGGGCGCTGCTTCGTCGAAAAAACCGGTGAGCTGCATTGTTTACACCTTTCCAAACGAGCCAACAGTGTTGACATGGATCACTTTGGAAACCTTCTTTTTTATCGTTGATGATGCAATAAGCTTCTTGAGCATGGTTTCGTAGGTGCGGCCGTTGATGGGCAAATTAATCTTCTTCCCGGTTTTTGATGAGAGTACCATTGCGTTTGCAAGCTCTACCGATCGGATTCCTTCTTCAGCCGCAGCAATAAGCGGGGTTCCTTTGAGTATTGCGTCAATAAAGTTTTGCAGCACTTCGGCATGTTGTCCGCCGTTGCCTGAAACCGAAATGTCAATTTCCCAGATTTCCGGCGCAGCAAATGGATTATCCGATGATTTGAGGAATTTTATCGATGATACACTATTGCGGGTAAAATGGACCGTCCCGTTTTCCACTACCACTTTTCCACGTTCACCGCAGATTTCGAGGCGGTTGGTGCCAGGGGCTTCACCGGTAGAGGTGATAAAAATTCCTGTGGCGCCATTAGGATATTCTAAATAGGCTGTTACTTCGTCTTCAACTTCGATGTTATGCCACTTACCAAAATGACAAAAGGCAGTAACCGATGTGGGCATCCCGCACAGCCATTGCAACAAATCGATGTTATGCGGGGACTGGTTCATCAGCACTCCCCCGCCCTCACCCGCCCATGTGGCACGCCACGATCCGCTGGCGTAGTAGCATTCAGGCCGAAACCAATTGGTAATAATCCAATTGACACGAACGATTTCTCCCAGCTCCCCGTCCTCAATAAGTTTCTTGACTTTTGTGTAATGTGGGTCAGTGCGCTGATTGAACATAGCTGCGAAGACCTGTTTTTTGTTTTTGCGTGCAGCAATCAGGCGCAAACAGTCGGAAACGTGCACCGATAGGGGCTTTTCTACCAGAACGTGCAGCCCTGCAGCAAGAGCGTCGATGCCTATTGTCGTATGCGAATAATGGGGTGTAGCGATAAGCACTGCATCGATCTCACCGGATCGTATCATATCTTTTGCATCGTAGAAAGCATGGCAGCCAATTTCTGCGGCCTGCGCATCGGCGCGGTCGTGGAGGATATCGCACACCGCCGTAATGGTCATGTTTTTTATCTGACTGCGATAACGGATGTGATAGGTACCCATATTTCCCATGCCAACAATACCGAGTCTGACGGTGTCCATTGTGTCCCTCCTGTAAATATGTTTTTTCAACTGAGATGTTCCGCGAAATTGTATCAAACCAGCCACTTTATTGCCAGTCAGCCCCCGTTCCAAAGTAACGCCGAATTTCATGGGTTTCCTTTCATAAAGTTTTTAAAGGTCATGACAGCCCAAAGCGACGGGAAAGAAACTCATAGCTCATCGCAAGCGACGCGAGCGGATCGTTATTAACCCAGTGCGCATCCTGTTCCACGATGATCCATTTGGTTCCGCTCTCCTGCGCAGCCCCGAGGATCCCCTCCCAGTCAAGGTTTCCGCTTCCAATCTCCCTAAAACACGGAGCCCCGAATCATCAATCCCGTAATCCTTGACATGCAGAAGCGGCAGACGGTCTTTGAGCCGCCTGATCCACGCAACGGGATCCCCGCCCCCTGCCTGCACCCAGTAGGTGTCAAGCTCCGATTGCAGGTTGCTCGCGACGGTCAGCTCATAAATCCATTCCAGGATCGGTTTGCTTTCGATCCTGCGAAACTCCAGCGCATGGTTATGATAGGCAAGGATGCATGATGCATCCCGCAATGCCTGTCCCGCGGCATTGAGCCGTTTGGCAAATTTCCTGACATCCCCCATGCTCATCAAAGGAATCGGCCCGGGATGCGGTACTGCAGTGGCGCAGCAGTGCAATGCACCAAGCCTGTCAATGACTTTCCGGGGATCATCAAGGATATCTGTCGTGCTTTCGTGGGTAATGCAGCACTCTATCCCCAGCGCCGTCAACCGCTCATGGATCTTTTCGAAGGGAACCGATGAAATCCCGGAGATCTGAACACCGGTGTATCCCATTGCCCTGATTGTTCCAAGAACATCCGCCAAAGACGCTTCGTCATGAATTAATGAACGCACGGTAAACATCTGCGCTGCTAGTTTCATAAGAGATCCATTGTAAAAATATTTATTTTTTAGCCACTTTTATTTGTTCTTTCATTGTAATATATTAAAAATACCAAGAAAACAGTCAGACAACTCATGTGTTTTCTGGCCATAAACATTCTCTTTTCTGCCATTGATCATGAATAACCACATTTGCAAATACTTTGAGCCGATCTACAGCCACTCATATGAGCTCGAATCGTTCCAGCCTCCGCTTGTGGTGCAGGCCGCGTTATACTCACGATGGGGACCGGGCGACGGATTTGCTTTCCAGAAAAAAATGCACACATCTCTTAATCTCATTACTGCCGGAGATGCCAGATTCTCCCAAAATGGCAGGACTGGCATCGTTCACACAGGGGAGCTCTTTTTAGCGCACCAAGGGCAAAGCCAACAGTTGTCAACTGGTAACGCTGGATATCTGCATAAACGGAGCCTTGTTATTGACGGATGGATGGTGACCCCGCTGCTGGAGCGACTGGGGCTGACGGGAGTCGATGTGGTGCGGCCGGCCAATCCGGTGTATGTTGTCAACCTTTTAAGGAGGTCGCTTTCCTGCATCAAAGATAAAAAGGATGGATTTGCCCAGCAGACTTCACTCCTTTTATACGAAATTCTCATGGAGCTTGGTCGAAGCATCGCGCATGAGCATCCTCCCTCGGTGCTGCATGCAATTAGCTTTGTCCAGAAAAACATTGCCCGGGAAATTACTCTTGAAGCAATTGCCGCTTCGGTCAACCTCAGCGTTCGGCAATGTTGTCGGCTATTTCAGGCGTCGATGGGTTGTTCGCTGATGCAATTTGTTATTGGTCAACGGCTGGCCATTGCGCGGGATCTGCTCGCCAACTCATCCCTATCAATAAAAGAAATTGCAGGACGTGTAGGGTATGGCGACCCATTTCATTTCTCTATTCAATTCAAGCGCCGTTTCGGGGCTAGCCCAAAATTGTTCAGGGAGAGTTCACCCGACCGGTAAGTAAACAAAAAAAACGCCAGCATTGTACTGCGCAATTAGTGATCTCTTCGCCAAGAAAATTTACCTGAAAAACTGTTGGTTAAGAATAATTTTTCCATGATACACAAAAATACCATGGTTACACGAATTTGAATTTTGCATCCGGCGACCATTCACGCTAAAAATCGTCCCCGAGGGCGTTAGTGGGTGTTTAACTTTATTCACTGCAACCACAGGAGAATGATTTATTTCAGTTGTCGCCATAACCGGATTAAGCCTTTTCCAGATCTCATCATTTAACGTAAAGGGAACCATCGAATTATTAGGGGCATCGCCCATTCGGATAAACACCAGATTCATGCTGGGAACTACATTTATAAATTGTCCATTTTTCCCTAAGGCAGCAATCATATCTGCAGGCGCATTTGGCGCCAACGATCCAGGGATAATAAGTTGCGATTGAGGAATCATAAAAGAAGTTTTGCCATTAAGCCACCAAAGATATCCATACGATTTGTTTTTATCCTGCGATGGATTTGTCATGTGTCGAAAGTAGGAGGTGTCGACTATAATGGGCGTTGTATTCCAACTGCCTTTGTTAAGAATCAGTAACCCAAAACGTGCCATGCTGCGGGCAGAGCTTACATACAGATTGTTATAACCCGATTTAATAAACATCCCATTCATACCAATTTTAGTTCGTATTTTACTCGCAAAATAGGCATTAAACGTTTGTCCTGCTGCAATTGAAACCACACTGTCAAGAAGCGTATACGGGGCATTATGATAGGCCCATCGAGTTCCTGCATCTGCGCTATACGAAAGACATGAAGGCATAGTACAATAAGGATCAACTACTCCATCATCCAGCCCAGAGGTCATAGTAAGCTCGTGACGAATAGTAATTAGATCTTCTTTAACCAACGGAGCGATTGTCCATCCATTTCCTAGCCATCTGGATGTTTTATCCGAAAGAGAAAGCAAACCTTCTTGTTGGGCTATCCCCACCATGCATGAGGTGATTGCTTTTCCTGCCGATGCCCAGTACCATAGACTATCTTTTGTAAACGTATCGAAATATTTTTCCAGCACTATTGCTCCATCCTTAAGAACAATAAACGCCTTAGAATTGTGAGACGCAAGATAGTTATACAAGGTATCGAGTTGTTCTTCATGCCAGCCAAGTGTTGACGGAGCTGTGGTTTTCCATGTTGTATCTAATAGGGTAACGGGAGGGAAATATAAGGCAGCAGTAATTGTCCATGATGAAATGAACATAACCAAGGCGGTTTGTGCCATTCGAAAGTTTGACATAAGAACTCCTGAAAATGTGTAAAAAATTTGTATATCTAAAAAATTCTTTCCCGAATATAATTCTAATTAATTCAAAATAAAGAATTATATATTTGTAAATTTACGCACGCTGCCTTTATAGTGCGAAGAGCATAGCTATCATAAACAAGTGATTGTATCTGGAAAAACAATCGCCCGAAGCATTAAGACCTATCATCTTACAATAATAACACGATGGCCACGCTTAAAATGCCAGTACCCACCAATCCAGACATTCCGATGCTGCAAATGATTCCACCGGTAATGGCCCGCAACCCACACTGCGCCAGGATGCGGCCTTGCAGGAACGACTATGGTTGGAGCTGGAGGAGCCAAAAGGACTGGAGAGCAACCAATAAGATATGGAAGCACCGCTAATACTAATGCACCAAGATACATCTTCAATGATTTCCTCATAAAAACCTCCACAGTTAAGCAAAAAAGAGGACATAATCGAACAACGATTTATTACGCTGAATAGAATCGCAAGTGGCATGCCAATGCAATCGAGCATTCTAAAATAGGCGCACACTACGTTTTTAGGAAGAGATGCGAAAAAGAGCGGTGGGATTGGAGCACACACTGTACCATGTGGTACGAATAAACTTACAGGAAGAATTCTAGCAATGAACTTTGAGAATACTCCACTTTCGAAGAGTATTCTCAACAATTCTCTTATCGAGTCAATTCGACATAAAACACTGGCTTAGAAGTAGGAATAGTAAGCACTCCATTGGTCATTATTCCCGTTTCGAGCTCTACCCCATTCCAGTCGACAAACCGATATTTCATGCCCGCGCACGCTGCATTTTCGATTGTTGCGCCTACTCGCGCTACAAGAACAGGCAGCGTTCCTTGATTACTGAGAGGCGGCGCAAAAAATTCCACGACATGATTCAAATCAAACTTGAAACCTTTATTAAAACTGGTGCTCACCAGAGAAACAAGTGCACGCTTACATTCTTTTAAAGGCGCATCGCTCATACTTGTCAATGAGAACGAAAGAAATTTTTCCGAGTCGGTAACAGGATAGGGCATGTCTGACGGGCACGCGATGGAAACATTTTTAAGCGTGGTACCATTGCGAAAAACGACTTTGTCCCCGTATTGACTTAAGAAACCCGTATACGAGGCTACTCCGGGAGCATCAAACATCAAATATCCCTTTTGCCAATCGTATTCGATTTCGTTATTAGGTTTAATAGGGTTAGGCTCAAAGGTACGCGGGCGATACGATGGGCCCGTCGTAAGAGATCCTTCCTCCATAAAGCGCTCATATGATCCAGGCTCTTTAAAAACTGTATCCTTGGGGCGATCTTCGAGTGTTGGATCGATAATGAGCCTGCTCCCATACCGGTAGGATGTTGCAGCCATACGAGAAAGCATTCCCGGCCCATACGACAAATCGGGATCCATGCTCGCAGGATCGTATAAAGCCTTCTTACCAAACACAAAAAGAGTGGGGTTTGGTGCTGGGAGCAATAAACAGTTACGAAATATCTCAGAAGCTGCTTTCATTGCTGAAAGTTGTATTTCGTCAAATTGAAAATGAAGATTTATTGAATGCCCTACGTCAAGTTTTGCTTCGAATGGCTTCGTAAGTTTCGAGTCGGGCGCAAAACCGTAGTAATGCCAGCAAATGATATCCCAATCCTGAATAGATCCAAGCGATGCAAGGCGCATAGGAAATTCTGCTCGATATTTAGAAGTATTATCGATTTGTGTTTCGTAAACAATAAAGGGTTTGCCAGGAAAACGGTTTTGCTCGAGCCATGGTTCCTTCCAGGCTAAACGAGGCAATTCTTCGAGCCCGCTAAAAAACGGAAATCGTTTGTGTGTAGGATCGTGGTGGGTCCCACCAATGTAGCTGTCGTGTGCTACGGCATCTGCATGCTCATGAAGATATTGACACTGAATACTCGACCCAGGAAAGCCCGTATTCCACAGGAGGGCACACTGCGTAAGGCTTTTGCCTAAGGGTTTAACAGCATTAGCTTCACGCTGTTTATGATTTACCCAAAGCTTGGTAAAAAACTCTAACACATCGCTACCGCGTGCACGGGTAAAATCATCACGGGAATATTCTTGTTTTGTACTTTGGAGCATCGCTACGGCCTCAGGATTGGCATCACTTATTGTTACTGGTATGGTTGAGCTGCGAATAGGGGCAAGGAGAATCGACCGATTTGCAAGTGATTCTCCTTTAAGCAAAAAACCCCACGCTTTCGTCAGGTTAGCATCCGATCCATATTTCTTTTCGAGAAAGACGCACCATTGAGTGAGTAATTCATCCTGAAAAAACGTAGGTATTTTTTGCCATTCCCCTCCGGTCATACGCGAAATAAAGCCATCTTCGTTGGACAATTCCCAAACCGCACAGAATGGATCATCGGCAAGAGAAAGGCCCGTATACAAATTTACCCGCACTGCAGCGCGCTTCATATTGGCAATGCCTATTGTTTCCAAACGGGGATCCCATATGCGGGCTATATTATTAGTAAGCCGAACAGCGTCCAAGGTGCCGCCCATTTCACGAATTGCAAGCTTCCACGCTTTGGCTGTTTTGGGGTCTTTAAGACAATCAACATCATTTACAGTTGCGAATCCTGCGGCCTTGGAGAGAGCAGTATTCCAGACCCGAAATCCTGCCTGCTTCATTTTATAAAAAAGGTAGTCGCACACATCGGTTTCCGAGCCATCTCCTTTTGTATACTCTTTAAGCCCCGAGCTATACCGCACCATGGTAAACCCAAGCTCATGCAGGCGCGCTACCATGAGGTCCATATCATTGTAGGCATTACGATTGGGAGTTTTAAGCAATGAAAAACCGCCCGTTGTTGCCCAAAACCTAACGCGTTTTCCGTTTACTGAAAAATGCCCATTTTTATCCACCACAACATAAGCATCCTTATCTGTCACCACAACAGGCTCCTTTTGTAGAGTACCACTCTTGGCCACTTGATTATTTGTTGCCCCATTTGAAAGCATAAGGAAACTAGAAATACCAATAATACCGAGTGCAAAAGTAATTTTCATAATTCCTCCGGCGCGTTTTTGAGTTAAAGTCCGCTTTTGGTTTAAATTAGTCTCCCACCATCGCTACTGTCAAACGATTCTCTTTTGTGTAGGCTGTCGTTTCCTCCTTTGAAAATGCCATACTGAATGTCCGGTGATTCATCTGTA
>JBBRUX010000063.1:0-17657 GCA_038247415.1 Chitinivibrionales bacterium
CGTCAGGCAGGACTGAAGTGTGATGGATGAACAGCGTGAATCCATCAGTCTGCAAAGACCCAGGTGCAAAGCACCGCAGGGCTTGACAGACCGGCTTGCGAAGCAAGAGCACGTAAGAAGGGCCGGTACCGCAGGTAGGCGCCCATATTCAGTACTCAAAAAAATATTGGGGATAATTGTACTGTAATGGTTACTCTCGAAAATCTATTTATCTTGTTTTGTAAGTTTTTGTAAGTTTCAAATACTATTTTAAGTTCCTATGAGTCACGAAACCCTACATGATGTGCATACAGCAACCATTCTCAAGCCTAAATCTGCCGAAAATGGTGTAGAGTCGCTTTTTGACATTGGTTTCTTTGCAGTAAGAAAATTAAGCCAAGTCACCTATTTCTTCGACGGTAGCGTGCAGGAAATATAGGAAAATCAAGTTATTAAATCTTACGACAACCTCGACGGTGAGGGGATCATAGAAGTAAGTGGTTCCACGTATACTGCCAAGTATTATATCAAAAATCATTTGGGATCTACTCGCGTTGTCCTGGGCGATGACGGTCAAGTTAAAGAATCTATCCGGTACGATGCTTATGGTGTGCAAACAGCTATTGTTCAAGCGGGGACGGAAAATGCGAGGGAGAAGTTTACGGGGAAGGAATTGGATCGGGAAGGGGCCGTGTCGGGTGTGACAAGTGGGATAGGGCTAGATTATTTCGGGGCGAGGTATTATGATCCGGAGGTGGGGATTTGGACGGGGACGGATCCTGCGGAGCAGTTCTGGAATTCATATAGCTACTGCGGTGGCAATCCGATCAATTTTACTGACCCAGATGGATTAAAAGTGGATTCCGATGGAGATGGGACACTAGATCCATATGATGTTGATCTTGATAACGATGGGGTGAATGATTCATATTCTACAGACCATGCGTCAACAGACGGCAAGAGCGTAGAATTAGCCGCAGTGTATATCAAAGCTAGTAGTACTGGAGGGCTTTATGGTGATGGCTCCAGTTCCTCTGATCACCAATACGATGATGGAATAAGAAATGTTGGCGGCATATCAATATCTACGCGCAAGACAAGTAATTTCGAGAGAAATACTATATCAGAATCAGAAAAGTCTATTCCTGTTACTCGAACAAATTTAGTGGCCCCAAATCCTATAAGTAGTAAGTATGCCGAAGGTAGTGGAACTTCACCTCTCCTTCAGACTATCCGAGCTACAAGTACGGTCAATGATGCTTTGATGGTGGGTTCTCTCGGCCTTCTCCTCGTTGCTCCTCTTGGTGCAGTAGCTCTTACTACTACAGGAATAATTGGGACAGGGTTAGGACTTACTGACGCATATTTAAGTGGTAGTAGGTCGAAAGCATTGCTCACAGGCGTAGAGGCCGTGGCAGGTTTTGGCGCAGGAAAACTTGCGTTGAAAGCAGGAGGATATGCTGCTCTCAAATTCAATTTCGGAGCAAGTCGATACATTTCAGGCGCGACAGGTCGGTTTGTTGGGACTGCCGTAGGACGTAGTGCGTTTCAACTTGAAGGTGCTGCTGGAAGTGCTGCCTCAATACCATTTATGCTTTCTCCGGATGACCAATAAACCATGAGCAAAGATACCGTCTATCTGATTCTTACTTGCATTCTCGGTATTGTACTCTTGCTTTGGGGATGGAACGGCATTAAGAATCGTGCTGCAATTAAGAATAGATCGCATTACATATTGTCAATCGGCCAAATGGTTTGCGGCGGAATGATTTTTTTGTACGTTGCGATTAGTTTGATTTTTCCAAGATAGGCAAGAACCCGCCTGCCGGCAATTTCCTGAAATATTGTAGTCGCCGCTGAGTCCGAAAGATCCTTTATTCATTGGCAAATGGCGAGAAAAGAGTTTAACAAAATATCTTTCTTGTTATGGTGATTTTAATGGTGATGGATATACAGATACAGCCTTGATCATGCAACCTCATACTGGTGCTGGTATTGGCCTGTTTGTTTTGGTCTCCGATACGGTAAATGGCAGACAAGCAATTTGCCTATACAATTCAGAAACTGATAGTGCGAATATTGGAAAAATGAATGCCGCTAAAAGAGAAAAGATTCAGAAAATTTATCGAGGTTTTTATGGTATCAGGATTGTGAAAAAAGGCATTTACAAAACAGCATGCGGGAAGGGCTTCTTTGATTGCATACAAGGGGAACCAGAACAAATCAAGCTCCTTTATCCTGGAATAAATTTTTTTCCATATGACGCTGGCTTCGAAAAATGTTACTATTGGGATTCAAAAGAGAACAAATTTTTAAGTCAACAGACTGGTGATTGATTTCTAAAACATTGAAATTAAAATTGAATTATTTACAATAAACAAATAACCACCCATCCCATAACCCGGAATTGAAATCATGAATCAAAAGTTTTTTTTAGGTGTTTTATTAGTTGTTGCATTAACCTATGTATCGAGTTTTAAATGAGGTGTTGAAACGGGATTCCCACAGAGCACAGTGATAACGATACTTGATTTATGTTCCCGTCGCACTCAGTTTAAATTTCGGCGCTCGACGAACTAATCTCGAACCATGTTTCTTTTGACGGCATTGAATATCTTTTGCAATATCGTCAATATTATTGCCGAATTTTGCCGCATGTTCATTTCGAGCCTTTCTGACATCCTCAACAATAGGATCCAGGATAATAGCCATGTTAGCCTCCAAAAAGTTCTTCAGGTGTACAAATAATCGGACATTCATACCCACATCGACCGATAACTGCAAAGTTTAGGCGCTTTGGCCTAAACGCTATAATCGTGGCACCAAGGGCGAATGCCCGCGCCTGTAAGAAGGGCCGATACCGCAGGTGGGCGCCCAGATGGATTGAAATCAAATTATGACTTTATATGAATTTGTACTATTGATTCACTAAACCCCATTTTCTTGCATCTTAAACCTCCTTTTTGTAGCTTCATTGTATCGATGTTAAGCCCTCATTTATTTAAAGGAGGACGGTATGATACTTCGATTCAAATTGTTAATGATGTGCTTATTTGCTGCCTGTCCGCTTTTTGCGCAAAACGAAAGTTTCCAATGGCAAACAAAACATCCAGAGTGGATTTTTTGTGATGATTTTGAGGATGCCGGCGCATTAGTAAAGACTGGTAGATATTTTGAAATAAATAATAATGCCCAAGGATTTAATGCAGTAGCGAGTGTTGGGCTTAATGGTACCCGGGGGATGCGAGCTAAATTTGCTACGGGAGAAGTTGATCCTGGTAATTTGTCCTTGAGCTTTGGCAGAAACCCTAATGCCTATATGAACAAACAGAAAATCCACGAGACAGTCGATTACAAAGAGATATACGTTCGTATGTATCTTAAAATGCAAACGGGATGGCAGGGGAGTATTGCAAAGCTTATGCGAGCAACGGTTTTTTCTAGTGCAACCGACTGGAGCCAGGCAATGATTGCTCATTTGTGGAGTGATGATGCCCTTCATTTAGCTATCGATCCAGCAGGGTGCGTGGATGCAAGTGGAAAAGTTGCTTGTGTTGATTGGAACGATGCGGCTCATTTGAAATGGCTTGGTTTAAAAAGTGGTACTACTCCCATTTTTGCAACTACTAATTCTGGAATATGGTTTTGCGTTGAGTTTCATGTGAAGCTTAATGATGCAGGGAAATCTAATGGTATAGAGGAATTTTGGATCAATGGAAATCTTGAAACCCGTGCCGTAAATCTTGATTTTGTAGGAACCTATGCAGCGTATGCCCTCAATGCTGTCTTTTTCGAAAACTATTGGAATGCAGGATCTCCCAGGGCTCAGGAACGCTATTTTGATAATATAGTTGTGTCAACAAAACCTATTGGTGCCTACGTGCCTTCTACAGCAACTCTCTGTCGTACCGAACATAATAAGGAGAGCAACCTACACAAGAACAATCTAAGCTATTATTCCCTGCTTGGCAAGTTGCTCCCTGCAACAAAAACGAAGCATAACGGAATTGCCATTGCTGTAAAACACAATAACCTTTCGCAAGGATTTATATGGTATGAGTAAATATGATGAACATGTGTATTCGACCGATAAAAGCATTAACAATGTATGTAAGCGTTGCAACAAAATCCAGTTGAGTTGTACGTGCCCCAAAGCAGTACCTTCTGTTGATAGGTCAAAGATCAAGCCGCTTCTCCGTTTTGAAAAAGCTCACAGAGGGGGCAAAGAGGTTACTATTATCGAAAGGTTGCCTGCCAATAACGATTTTCTTAAGGACTTAGCTCAAAAATTAAAAAAACGATGTGGGTGTGGCGGAACGCACAAGATTATAGATCAAGCTGGAAGAATCGAAATTCAAGGTGACAAGCGAGATGCAGTTAAAAAAGAATTACTAACGTTAGGATTTTCATGCAAATAATTATTGATGCAGATGCGTGTCCGCGAGCGATCAAAGATGTTTTATACAAGGCCGCCGAAAAAGATGGAATTGCGCTTACGCTTGTGGCTAATACGCATATCCGCACACCCCCGTCGCCGCTCTTTAAATCGATATGCGTTCCCTCGGGTTTTGACGAAGCCGACGACAAAATCGTAGAGCTTGCTAATACGGGAGATTTAATTATTACAGCAGACATTCCCCTGGCCGATCGCGTTGTAAAAAAAGGCGGATTTGCCCTCGATCCTCGTGGGGAGCTTTATACCGAAGAGTCAATTGGTTCACGTTTATCGATACGGGATTTTATGCAGGAGTTGCGCGAGGGTGGGGTAGAAACGGGCGGGCCACCCCCTTTAACACTACGCGATAAGCAACTTTTTGCCAATGCACTACAAAAGTTTTTGCAGAATCATCGTTAGGCGGGCATTGTTTAAAAAATACGGGCTAAATTTTCAAATGTTTGCCTTCGTGTTTTTTTTATAGGCTCAGGGTTACTTTTTTTGTAAAAAAATTGCCGTGTTTTCCCAGGTGCTTGTGCTGCAATCAGGTGTTCTATTATCTCTGTCAAGAGTTTCTAAAACGCGCCTCATGCCGTACTCTAAAGAAATTGTGGGCTTGAATGCAGACAGATCACGCATTAGTTTTTGGCCACTATACAAGCAATGATGAGCATAAATATCACGATATATTTCAAAAGGTGCATACTGTTGAGCAATACACAAGATGCCCTACATCTGCAAATGCACGCAGCTCGCTTTCGGCATTCTCTTTGGTAAAACAGATCATATCAATGACAGCATCAAACTTTTCGCGTTGCATGGCAGCTTCAAATGCTGCGCGATCCGACCTGTCTCCAACAATAGTTTTTACGCCAACAGGCGATGCATGACTTTTTCTGCGATTAAACAGGGTGGCTTCTGCCCATATATTTTGCAACGGTGCTATAAAGCCAGCGCTCATATTACTTGTACCGCCGAGTATGCAAACGCGCATAGGCTCTTTTGGTTATGAGAATTCTTTAATATACAACGTTTGAGTGGCAAGTTCATTGTTTCAAAAATGCAGCGTGGAGTGAGATTTTAAATTTATGAGCTACAACCATCACGCCCGAATTGACACGCTAACCCATTGATTGTATTATAATAATATTAGTTCTAAAGTATTACTTTAAGTTTGTAAGGATGGTCGCCATGATCCCAAAGACAGATTCAGATACTAATCGACGTCTGGATGGCTTGACAAGTAGCGTTGATTCCAACCGGTTATATTCGATACTGCTTGATGCTCGCGCAGCAAGCGTATCGGAAAATATGTACGATATCGCCGAAAAAATTCTTGCAAACGAAAAGGAAAATGCAAAAGCTGCCCTCGAAAAATTGTGGTCGCTTAAGAAAAACATGCAAACTAATGGCGAGACACAGACGGTCGACCTGCTTATTTCGCATTATCAGAATAAGATTGATGTTTTGCGAGACCGCGAAGAACATATCAAAAAAGTGAGTAAAGAGTCACGTTCGCTTCTGGAGGAAAAAAGACAGAAGGATAGCTCGTTAGCTGCTGTAAAGCTTGAGATCGAAGAGTGCACCGGCCAGCTGGAAAAACTCACCGAAACATTGCGTCAGGCACGCGTTCGCGAGCAGGAATTGCAGCTGATAGAAGGCCAGGTTAATAAAGAGCTTATTCTTAATGAAAACGAAGTGGTAAACGGTCTTTACGAGATTATTATGGCGGCAGCTCCTGCAGAAGAAGATGTACCGGATGCCGCTGCTGAGATCCCTGTACCTGCGCTTCGCAATCAGGCTCGGGGAGCCAAAGAGTTCGAAAAATCTTCTGAGGTGATTCCCGAAGAAACCTCGGCAATTGCCCCGTTCCAATTTGATGAGGTTATCGATTCGGCTGAACCGGAATCTGACGAAGATCAGCAGCTGGATGAGATACATGCACTTTACAAACAAATCGAACGTCCCGAAGCCGAACTTTTTCCAAAGTCTGTGGTTAAAACAACGCGGGGAGTTGTAATAGGCGAGTATTACTATGATAGCACTGCCTATAAAAATAGCCGTCATTATATCTTTAATAGTCTTTACTTTATGGAGCAATTAGCATTAGGCGTTCAAATGCTGCGAGAAAAATTTGATCCCGTTTCGTATGCAGAAAAAATTCAAATGATTGCAGATGCTCATAAGCGCGTTACAACAAAT
This sequence comes from Chitinivibrionales bacterium, assembly GCA_038247415.1. Classification (GTDB taxonomy): domain Bacteria; phylum Fibrobacterota; class Chitinivibrionia; order Chitinivibrionales; family WJKA01; genus JBBRUX01. The sequence continues at coordinate 6,617 of JBBRUX010000063.1, forward strand.
CCATCGCTTCATTTTGAGGTGTCTACCAATGAAATCTTGAATGAAAAAACGCTTAAAGAGCTTTATGGAACGCTTAAATCGAAACAATACGACGATGTAATTAGTTTTTGCAACCGGCTTGGTGCAAAGATTCGCGTGTTAGGATCAAATTATCGCATTCTCCTCAAAGAACAAGTCGAACGATATTCGAAAGAATCTATTCCTGGCGCTTAGTTCTGTTTAGCCCAAGTGTATTTTATAGAATGCGCTTACAAAATGTTCTGTAAGCATATTCTGTAACGTTCACCCCAAAGGACGATGTGTGTTTTTGAAACTTTGTTTGCTTATCCTTGTCTTAATGGTAGCCCATAGTTTTGCAGCATCTACCGAATCGACAAAAGCTCCTACAAAAGCTTCGGTACCTAAACCATCAGCAACACGAGCGGTTAAAAAGAGCGAGCAACCAACTGCTCCTCAAGGCGTAAAAACACCAGCCAAACCAGTAAAACCAACCTTTGCAGTACGCGATATCGAGAATGTTCCTAATCAAAGTGTCTCAGTTAAAAAAGATTCTTCGAGAAGTACCTCGGTAAAATCAGCTCCTGTGACGTTAGCAATATCTGACTCCGATACGAGCATACAAAAAAAAGCTCTTAAAACCGATTCTATATCACACAACACGCTTGTGTGCGACACTCCTCTAATAGATTCATTATCAAAAATAGCAGCAATCGATTCTGCAAAGGTTCCCTCCGATACCTCTTTAACGATTCCCGTGGCTGCAAAGAATGTTGTTTCAAGTTCGCCTGCACAAAAGCACTTAGAAATCAAGAGCGCACTTAAAAAAGCGCCGCGACCCTTTAACGTTATTGTAAAGATATTATTGTTAGTTGCACTCTGCAGTATTCTGGGAGCCATTGTACTGTTTCTTTTGCTTCGTAAACAGCAACCACACTTCATGACCAATACGCGATTGTCAATTATGGATAAAGAAATTCAATTGGCAGCACGTTATATCGAAACAAATTATGCAGACCAGTCGCTAACTGTTGCTTCTTTGTGCGCATCAATAGTTACCGGGCCAGCTTTTTTAGAGGCACTCTTCATGCGCGATCTTGGAATGGGTGTGGAAGATTTTATCGAACAAGTGCGCGTTAATCGTGCAAAGCTTCATCTCGATAAAGACTCCTCACTCTCGGTAGATGTGCTTGCTTCCCTGTGTGGGTATACAAGTGCCGATTCTCTGTCGCTGGCTTTTGAACATGTTACTTCTGTTACTTTACCATCGTATATCAAAACTATCAATGCTCCCCATGCGTAAAGGTGTTTTTTTTGAATAAGCCTTGGCATCACTGTGTCCCTCGTTTCTCAAGGTTCTTTATTGCTTTGAGCATTTTGGGATTTCCTGCCCAAGCTTTATTACAAGCATCATTATCAGATGTGTACACTGAAGATACTTTAGGTATCTATCTGCAAAAACAACGAGTCGGTACTTTTTTGCATAGCGTAGGCCCAGGATCTGCGGGAAGAATTATAGAAACCACCGAGCTTTCTATTCGTAAGGTAGCTGGCATATCTGGTCTTGACGATATAAATATGACAGAGCGTAGTGTTTATAATGATTCTGGAATCTTGATAGGCGCGTGGCAGAAGTTGTCAAGTCCTTCGGGGAAAACGCAGTGGGAGCTTATCCAGAATGCTCATGGATGGAGTTTGAGTATTGCAACGGGTGGTGTAACCACGGTAAAAAAGATTGCAGCTCCGTATGCTAGCCTTGTGCAAGAAGCTGCAATGGCACATAGAATAAAGAATCGAAGCATTGCCAAGAATACAGAGTTTATAGATACGGCGTATGATCTAACCTCAAGCGCATTGGTGATAACCAGAAGCGTTTGTGTCAAGCTTCCTTCAGAGAACCAACCCAATTATGTATTTATGTCAACAGATGATGTTTCACGCAAACCCTGTCGCGTGGAAATAAATGTACAAGGGAAGCTTGTTTACCAGGATATTCCCCCTATGTTTTCTGCACATCGCGACAATTACGTTTCATCGGATACTACGAAACAAAGCCAAGTCATTACCGATATCTTTGATGTGGTGAAAATACCGTCTGAGCGGGTGACAGATGAGCACGATCGCATTGGGGTATCGCTAGGACGCGGAATAGATCTCGACGAAACAGTTAAGACTCTGTACGAACGAAAGGATTCCTGCTGGATTCTGATTCCGCAAGCAAAGACGTGTTCGATGCTTGGGAGTAAAGACGATCCTGCTGCTCTTAAATATTGCACTGCAACCCCAACCATGCAAAGTAACGACAAACGAATTCGTACACTTGCACTGGCTCAAAGCAGGGGAAAATCATCTTTATGCGATATTGTGCAAAGCTTGAATACGTACACCTATCGGACCTTGGTAAAGCGCTACACCCCAACTTTTTCGAGTGCACTCGAAACATTGAAGGCTGGATATGGCGACTGTGGCGAACATGCCGTCCTGCTTGGCGCAATGCTGCGAAGTATTGGTATTCCCGCACGCATTGTATACGGGCTCATGTATTCTTCAGCTAAAAAAGGATATTTGTACCATGCCTGGGTTATGGTGTCCATAAAGGGGAGCTGGTTTTTTGCAGATCCTGCTTTTGGAGTTTTCCCTGCCTCCACCGACCATATCCCCCTCTTGCTCGATGATAGTGGTGAGGGAATCATAAAACTGGCTGCATTTATCGATAACATTCTGGTGTTTCCTGTTTCCGAAAATTTAAGCAAAGGGCATTAGATTGCCTATAATGGCAGCATGACATATTTTTTTAAAAGTTACTCTTTCGGAGTGTAGCGCAGCCTGGTAGCGCACTTGGTTCGGGACCAAGTGGTCGCAGGTTCAAATCCTGTCACTCCGATATCTCCTCTTTTTTTAGAGTGGTCCTACCCAGGATGTTTCCCCAAAGTGACTACTTTTTGTAAGCAAGCACGGGTAGCAAAAATCCTTAACTGGTTCATTGGCGTTTACATTTTTACACATAGGTGACCATTCATGCTCAAGTCCATAAAGTCTTTTGTTTTACCAAATGGACTTACCCTTATAGTTTGTCCCAAAAACGATGCTCCCATTATAGCAGTACAGGTGTGGTATAAGATAGGCAGCGCTGCGGAGCATGATGGCATTCGCGGAATTTCCCACGTTCTGGAACATATGATGTTTAGGGGCTCCAAAAACTTTGGGCCGCAGCAACATTCGCGTTTAATCAATGAAACCGGAGGCCATTGCAACGCATTTACCGCCGAGGATATGACAGCTTTTCAAAATTGTATCCCTACAGAATATTTTGAGCTCGCATTGCAATTAGAAGCCGATCGCATGAGCTGCCTCACGCTTGATCCTGCACTTTTTGAAATAGAACGCAGCGTGATTATCGAAGAATATCACACCTACATGAATAATCCTGTTGGTAGGGCTTTTTTAGAGTTTCGTTCGGCATTATTTGGTGACCATCCGTATGGCGTTTCCCCACTGGGAAGAGATCAAGACCTTAAAAGCATGACCTGCGAGGATGTTTCTGCATATTATAAAAAGTATTATAATCCCGATAATGCATCAATCGTTATTGTCGGCGATTTCGAATCTTCCGAGGCGGTTTACGGAAGGGTGTGCCATCATTTTGGTTCAATTCCTTCTGGATTAAACAAAGCTTCCCTCGAAAAAATACCTGTTTTGCCGGTTTCTGCAAAAAATTCTAAACCTATGGTTCGTGTTATCGATTTTGATGTTCCGCTTCTTATTGTTGGGTTTCCCGTACCAACATCTGCGGGAATGGCGCTTGAAATTTTACAATTGGTAATGTCTTCGGGCGATTCTGGACGTTTACACAACGTATTAGTTCGCGAGCGTGGGGTTGCTGTTTCGGTGGGGGGTATGAATCAATTCTTACACCTCTGTGGCATCTCGTTCTTTTTTGCTGCCTTTACCCCCAATGTTTCCGCAAAAAAAGTAGAATCTGTTTTGTTGCAAGAAATAGAGCGCGTTAAAACAGAACCATTGCTTCAAGGCGAGTGGGATAAAGTAAAGAATTCTGCACTAACGGGTAGAATTTTCGAGTTGTATTCATCAGAGCAAATTTGCAGTCGCCTCGGATTTTCTCATACTGTAGAGGGCAATTATCAATTATGGGTCGATCGCCTAGCTGCTTTAGATAAACTTACCCCTCAAGAACTCATGCAGACAGCCTTGGAATGCTGGTCGCAAGACAAGTGTTTTGTGCTGAGAATAAAGCCTAAGAAGGTAAAGCTGCTCTTGTATTTGGTTGGGTTGATTAGGTTGATATTTAAGAAATAAGAATACAATAAGATTTTGGGCATTCCGGCTTCGTCGTTTGGCCTCCTTCATGCTCTCGCTTTGCGAGCCGGTACAAAAATCCTTGCGATGCAAAGCGCCTGAGTCTTTTTGCACTGAGGGGTGTCACTGCAATTTCCACCCTCATATTCCGTCCTCCCTAATGTACTTGACATAAGGTACAAAAGAAAAGTAGTGCGTTTAAGATTATTCTTACCCCTCACTGTGTCGGAGAGGGGCCGACGGTGTACCCCGTGGCGACCAGACTGAAGATTTACAAGTGGTTTAATAGATTACTACCCAAGCAATTTAATTCAAATTACCTTTGGACTTTATTCACCAGTATCAAGGGGTAAAGCTGAGCACGATTACGGGTTTCTGATCTTTTGAAATTACCTAGTGTCATTTGTCTGCCCAAAAGGTTGAATTGCACGATCGAATAAGTGCTTGAGTTTACAGGACAGGTCTGGATAGTTGACAACATGGGCTGAACAGAAGTTGTTGGAAGAAGACCGGCTTTCTGCCATGCGCTATACCAGAGCCGCGCGAGAACTACCGAAGATCGTTGAATATGTGCTTTGGTGAAAGGGCCGGTTAATTTCCAGAGGCTTGTATAATAAGTGTTCGGTGGGATGCCCGATCTATCCCAGCCCGAAGCTGTTTGTGCTTTATTGTCGGCGGCCATGATCGAATCCACGTATGAGTTTACATCAAGAACACAGGAAAAAATCACATCGATGGGGCGGGATAGTACCATCACAGAATCCTTCACAATCGTGAGCTCCTGTTGAAACTGGCCGACTATCCCCGTTTCATACCGCGAGTGAATGCCTGTGTTACCGCTGAGTTGCCCATTGTAATTCACCGTTGCGTGAAGGGCGATATTGCAATCGCCGATGTAGTGCCCAAGGTCTGCGGCACTCTGATAGGCCTTTGTCCAATCGCGGCGTTTTAATTGATTAACAAGAGTATCATACATCCAGAGAGCTGCCCATGGTACTATCCCGTTTGTCTCGATCGTAGAAAGCCCATAGCGGGCAACGGCCGAGTCGTAGTCGTGGGTGAACGTTTTGAAATTTGGGTAGTAGTCTATGTCAATAAAATGCTTCTTAGCTTCGCTTGCGTAGCTGCTTTTACGGTTATCCGCATCGGATGCATGAGCAGAAAAGTATGCCTTCTGGTCGATGAACTGCTTCATCGATGCGGGAAGATGGGTAACTGCTCCCGCGTTAATAATACTGTGGGCCGTGCCGCCCCAGCCTAAAGAAGGGCTAGCGTTAAGGGCGATTGAGATAGCGATTAGTGCTAACGTCAAGCGCGTGCGATTAGTAGGGGATGGTTGATGGCATATTCTGGATGTGCAGTCATTTTTATGTATCATATGAGTAGTCAGTCGAATGTGTAAAAAAGCAGGAATGGGGTATTCAATCAATCTACTATGCATTTGAAAAAATGGCAACCAAAACAATTGTAAGACAAGATATAAAATAAAAATAAATGCATAAGAATCCGGGCATTCCGGCTTCGCCGTTTGGCCTCCTTCATGCTCTCGCTTTGCAAGCCGGTACAAAAATCCTTGCGGCACTGCGTGCCTGAGGCATTCAAGCCTGAATGCTTCACTCCGTTTTGCATTCACCCTCCAGTCCTGGCTAATTCGATTGACATGAAGGTGTTTAAACCGTGATTTAAAGAATTATGGAATTACCGTGATTAGTTCGGACAGAAATTAAGAACGTCAAGTAATTCACCCTTCGACCCTTCGACATGCTTATCTTTAAAATAAAGAGATGCTGTATGCTACATTACTTTTAACATAATATCTCAGGGGGCCACAGGCTCTGCCCGCGCCTGTAAGGAGAGTCGACGGTGTACACCGTGGCGCCCAAATCAAGATCCGATTTGTTATTATTTTTTATTATTAGTTGTTTAAAAGATATGGAGCAGAGGGGGTTCGAACCCCTGACCCTCAGACTGCCAGCCTGATGCTCTACCAACTGAGCTACAGCCCCAAAAATCGAAGTCTATTAATATACTTTTTAGTGATTTGTTTCCACAAGCTAGCCTGGGTCGATTTATTTTAATAAGCCTTTTTAGCACCTCGCTTGGGTAGCACACAGACTTTGGTGCACGTGATATACCTTTTATTATGCCTGTTTGGATGAAAATATATGGATTTGTTCTTAAAGTCATTAGAAGTTTTGAGGATTTGCCTCCCCGTGTTTCTGCTTATGGGGCTAGGGCGGGAGATGAAGCGACGGGGGTGGATGAATGAATCTCACCAGACCTTTATTAATGGGCTTATTTATAATTGTGCGCTGCCATTTTTGGTTTTTGCAGAACTTTCGCGGCAAGATTTTAGAATCTTTTTAAATGCATCGCTCTTTGTTTCGGTGGTTGTTGCCATTGCTGCATCGGCGCTGTTGTTTTTTTTAATTGCTAAGGTGCTGAGGTTTAAAGGTGCCTATGTGGGACCTTTTATTTTTGTGACGTATTGGTGCAATGGGGCATATTTGGGGTTTCCCCTTGCTGATTTTGCATTTGGTGCCGAAAAAGGCTTGGCTATTGCAGCAATTGTCAATGCGTTTACAATTCCAATTTTTGTGGGATCATCGCTGTATCTCGCTCTTTGGTCTGGCGAAAAACATGGGCCAGATTCCTCTCGACCAACATTTGTAAAGCTTTTGTTTAACCCACCGCTTATTGCAGCGCTTGTTGGAATGCTGGTTTCTTTGCTTATTACAGCCATTCGGGTTAAAGGAATTCCTATCCCTTCTCCGTTAACAACTATTGTTGTTTCGGGCCATAACTTTTTTAAATTAGGCGGGAGTATGGGGTTTCCCCTAGCTCTTATTACCATAGGGGCAGCGCTCGAGTTTAAAAGTTTTTCGGCGTATCGTTTGCCCATCTTTTTATCAACCGTGGGCAAGCTTGTTGTTTCTCCATTTATTACGTTTGCTGTTTTTTATTTCTTTTTTCCCGATGCTCCAAAAGAAGTGCGTGGTGTTGCGGTGCTTCTTATGGCAACACCCAGTGCCGTGGCAAGTTATATTATTACTCGTCAATTAAAAATCGGAGAAGATTTTACCGCTGCAGTTCTGGTTATTTCCACCATTGCAAGTATTGTGACAATACCGGTGTGGCTGTTTTTTCTGATTTAGTTTTTTGATGTTGTGCTCTTTATTCCAGATTTTTGAGAGGACCTTGTGTGAATTTTCGACAGGAAACGTTGAGACGTAGAACTTTTGCGATTGTATCTCACCCCGATGCGGGAAAGACTACTTTAACCGAAAAATTACTGCTCTATGGTGGAGCAGTGCAGGCAGCAGGCGCTGTATCGGCTCGGAAAAAAGAGCGGGGAACCGTTTCGGATTGGCTAGAAATAGAACGGACCCGCGGTATTTCGGTAAGCTCTACCGTCTTGTATTTCGATTATGAAGGTTACCACATTAATCTTCTTGACACTCCAGGACATAACGACTTTTCTGAAGATACCTACCGGGTACTGATGGCCGTGGATGCGGTTATCATGGTGATTGATGGGGGAAAGGGCATCGAAAAACAAACCAAAAAGCTTTTTGAAGTGTGTAGACGACGCAAAATCCCTGTTTTTACTTTTGTCAATAAAATGGATCGTCCCTCGCTCGATACTCTTGCCATACTTGACGAAATTGAGAGTGTTCTAAAAATCAAAGCATGCCCTATCAACTGGCCATTAGGATCGGGTTACGATTTTAAGGGAGTTTGGGATAGAAGAACAAAATTGGCGCATCTGTTCGAGCGAACTGTTGGTGGTGCGTATCGTGCTCCGGTGCAAACCTATGGCCTTAACGATCCGGCAATGCAGGAAATTTTGGGTGAGAATACCTATAAAAGGGTTGCCGAAGAGCTTGAAGTTATAGAGCATGCCGGCTCCGATCTTAACCTCGAGGATATTGCAAGCGGAGTCACAACCCCTGTTTTTTTTGGAAGTGCGGTTAACAATTTTGGTGTTCAGCTCATGCTCGATGGCTTTATAGAGTTTTCGCCGCCGCCTCAGCCACGCACTGCCCAAGGGATAATCGTAGATCCCGAAGCCGATTTTTTTTCTGGTTTTATATTTAAAATCCAGGCAAATATGGATCCTCGCCATCGCGATCGTATGGCATTCATGCGTATTGTCAGTGGTAAATTTACGCGCGATATGCCTGTTACGCATGTGCGCACGCAAAAGAAAATCAGGCTTTCTAATTCGAGTAATGTATTTGGCAAAGATAGAATCTCGGTTGATGAAGCGTATCCAGGAGATGTAATTGGCGTTATTGGAGGAGATTTTTTTGGAATAGGGGATACGATAAGCGAAAATCCAGCTATTACCTATGCAGAAATTCCTCGCTTTGCCCCAGAAAGTTTTGTTTACATACGCAACCCGCTTCCCTCAAATGATAAGCGCTTTCAAAGTGGAATAAAGCAATTGGTGCAAGAGGGGTTGGTTCATTTATTCGAAAATGTCAATAGCGGACAAAAAACGTATTTGCTCGGTGCCGTGGGCCCTTTACAATTTGATTTGGTAAAATATCGACTTGAGGCAGAATATTCGGCAACATCCACAATCGAAAGCGCCTCGTGGGCACTGGCTCGCTGGATCGTTAATCCTTTGCAGGATATATCCTCGATGCAAATACCCTATGGTGCAATATTTGTTAAGGATAAAGACGGCAGAAATGTTCTGCTGTTTGAGCGCGAAGCACATGTGCGGTATTTTAGCGATAATAACAAATCAATAGAACTTTCGGATGCCCCATTAGGGTAGGTTAATTCCCTTGATATGCTGCAGAATGTGGCGATTGAGCAGATCTGTCAACTCTGCTTTGCGAAAAGGTTTGCAAAGGCTTGCTGTAAAACCATAGTTGCCGGGGTTGGCAATAATGGGATCAGATGCATAACCGCTTGCAACAAATACCGGCACCGATTGAGAAATTTTTCTTATTTCGACAATAGCATCTCTTCCCCCCATTTTTCCAGGTATGGTAAGGTCGAATATCATACCTGCAACATTCTCCTTGTTTGTTTGTTCTACAAAGTAATCTATGGCTTCTTGCCCATGTTCTTTTATAACAACGGTATAGCCAAACGATGTGAGCATCGAACCAATTGTCTCTTGTATGACTTTTTCGTCGTCCATGAGCAGAAAAATACCACTACCCTGGTGCTGCGTTTGGACATTCTGAACAGATGCGATAGCGCTCTTTTTAGATGCGGGGATATAAACAGTAAAGGTACTTCCTTTACCTGGTTCTGAGCATACGTCGATTGCGCCGCTATGCTTGTGGATGATAGAATGTGACGTAGCGAGTCCTAATCCATGGCATTTTGGTTTAGTGGAATAAAACGGGTCGAATATGCGCCCAATAAATTCGGTGGGTATACCGATTCCTTGATCGCGAATTGATATCTTGACATAATCTCCTGCCATAAGAATGATGTGTTCATTGGGTGTAAACGTTTGATTATGTAATGTAATACATAGCGTCCCACCAGAAGGCATTGCCTGTTGTGCATTTATAACAATGTTATCGATTACTTGTCCAATTTGGTTTTTATCGAAATTTGCTGGCCAAAGATCGTGAGCACAATCGAATTGACATGAGATGGATGACCCGCTCAGGGCAAATTGAGCAGTTTCCTGAATAAAGGGAACGAGATGGGCGATAGTTTTTATAGGTGCTCCACCTTTTGCAAATGTCAACAATTGTTGGGTGAGAGCACGAGCGCGATCGATAGTACCAAGTGTTTTAGCGAGATAGCTCTTAACCTGTTTTTCTGTTGATACTTCGTTGGCCATGTCGAGGTAGCCAAAAATACCGCCCAAGAGATTATTGAAATCGTGTGCAATTCCACCCGCCAGCACCCCTAATGATTCGAGTTTTTGCATTTGATTGATCTGGAAATCAAGCTTCGCGCGTTCTGTTTCTGCTTGTTTACGTTCGGTAATGTCGCGTGATATACAAATTATTTCCAAGACTTCACCAGAATCTGGATGAGTGAGCGTTTTATTGTTCGTTTCGAGCCAGCAGTAGGTCCCATCTTTGCACTTAATCCTATAGGATATTAGATCGACGGCAGCTTCTTTTATAACGGTAGTATGATTTTTTTGAATTGCAGCACTATCATCGGGATGAAAGAGCGTATAGGGGTTAACCCCGATGAGCTCCTGCGGTTCATATCCCAGAATAGATTTACAAGAAGGTGAAACATAGGCGTATCGGCCATCGGGATGATGGCGGGTAATCATGTCATTAGAATTTTCGGCTAAAATACGGTAGGTTGCTTCGCTTGTTCGCAGGGCAAATTCGGTGTTTTTGCTTTCGGTTATATCATGAATCATGCCAAAAATTTGGTAAGGTTTACCATTTGGCAATCGGCTGTAAATAGTTTCGTGTGAAACAAGCCATCGCCAATCTCCATTTTTATGTTTCATTCTGTATTGAGAAACAATTTCTTGATTATCTTTTGCAGTGATATACTGGGGGAATGTTTCATTCTGGTATGTTTTTAGGTCGTCGGGGTGCATGAGGGTTGGAATTAATTGTTCGCCTAATTCTTTGAGCTCTGTGCTGGTCGACTTAATTTGACAGAAAAAACGTATTCGTTAGTTGGATTCCCCTTTTTATAGCATCACGCTGCCAACGGCAGCGTGACTTCGCCAATATAAATTTCCATCGGGTAATTGTAAAGTAATGCCGAATGTTCC
>JBBRUX010000064.1:0-16983 GCA_038247415.1 Chitinivibrionales bacterium
ATACAGATGAATCACCGGACATTCAGTATGGCATTTTCAAAGGAGGAAACGACAGCCTACACAAAAGAGAATCGTTTGACAGTAGCGATGGTGGGAGACTAATTTAAACCAAAAGCGGACTTTAACTCAAAAACGCGCCGGGTCGGATAGAAAAATCCGACCTTTGAAAGTGCGAGGAAAAATGCTCTATTATTTAGCAGGCGCAGCCATTGCCTCATCGGCAATAAGCTTGTTTTTGGGATCAAGTAGCTTTGCACGAGCCACATGATCGGCATACGCACCCATATTTTTATTCATTTTTGCAGCCTTGGCAAGACCCAATTCTGCGAGTGCATTTTTTGGATCCGATTTGAGCGCTTTGGCAAAATAGCCTTCTGCGGTGGTAGCATTGGATTGTTCCAAAAAGAGAAATCCACGTTCTACAAGAGCAGGCGCATAATTTTCGTTGATAAACAATATCGACTTATAGGTTTCATTTGCTTCGGCAAATTTAGATTCGATCCGCTGTACTTTTGCCTTAAGCATAAGCCCTTCGATATTCATGAAATCTGCAACCATAACATCTTTGTTAACAGCATAAAAGTCGTTGTAGCGTTTTTGGTCTACAAGGTCTTTTGCATACAAAACACGATATTTGTTATCCTTTTTCAGATCAATAAGTTCTTTAATTTCTGTCTCTGCTTCTTTTGCTTTACCTGTTTGCTTTGCTAACTCATAAATTTGAACTCTCAGATCGATATTATTCGGCTCGAGTGTTTTGGCTTTAATAAGAAGGCCAACAGCCTGTTCGGGACGCTTTGTTTCGAGATACCCTGCTGCGAGAAGCTTGATTACTTCAAGATCTTTAGGAACCATGGTTAAAGAAAGTTCAAGATTAGCAATAGCTGCGGTAGTTTGCTTGCGGTTCATAAGAATAATTCCAGCACGTCGATTTGCAGGCTGATTCTGAGGATCGAGCGCTATAACACGCTTATACGCTGCAAGCTCTTTTTCTTCGTCCTTAAGTTTTCCGTATAAATCGCCAAGCTTTTGCCATACCACAAGAACGGTATCAACAATAAGTGTTGCGTTTTTAAGCATCGTGGCAGCTGCAGCCGTTTGCGTTGGATCTTCGGCAAGAAGCAATCCACCACGTAGCAAATTCCGGTAGTCTTTTGGAAAAGCTACTGCATTTGCCTGGTACAGTTTCATGGCCAGAGGCTTATTGGTCTTTTCACGCAAGAATGCTTTCTTATACGTTGCATCGGCATCGCGAATATCGGGGAATGCCGTGTAAGCATCGTAAGCTTCTGCTGCTTTTGCATCATCGCCAATTTTCTCATACGATTCTGCAAGCATTTTAAGCACGCGCTTAAGAGGGATTGCACTCAGATTGCGCGCTTTGGCTTTTGCAAGAACTTTTGCAGCTTTCTGGAAATCCTGAGTGTTAAAGCCAGATTCTCCTAAAGCAAGAAGGTATCCCACATCTTGCAAGGTAGTATCTTTTACATTTTCCAGATACTGGATTGCCATAGGATACTGTTTCTTTTCAAAACGATACAAACCAATAGTTTTTGCTACAGCATTATCTCCCGGAGCCTTGGCCAAGTATTTTTCGTAGGCAGAAATGGCATTGTCTTCTTTACCTATTTTTTGTGACAAATCTCCCAGTGCCTTATACTCTTTAATAGCCTTGGGATTCATGAGAACAACCTGCTCATAGGTAATAATGGCAGCATTGGCATCGTTTGCAAGAGCTTGACTTTCTGCAAGAGATGTCAATACAAGAACATTTGAATTATCGGATTTGAGCGCATCTTGATACATTTTAATGGCATTTGCCCAATCTTTTTGTTTTTTGTAAATGTCCCCCAAGGAGCGATACGAAGCAGCATCGGCTTCGCCGGCAGCAATACCACCGCGAATAACCTTAACTGCTTCGGCCTCAAGACCGCGGGCGGTACACATGTCTTCGTACTTTTTGTAAAATCCTTTAATTTGCGGATCGAGACGAAGAGCATGCCGATAGGCATCAAGTGCGCCTTCTGCATCTTTCTGTTCGTATAAAAGATCCCCAAGCGCCTTATAGGGAACCGCAGTAGATGAATCGAGAACAAGATAATTCTTGAGATATAACACAGCATCACGCTTATTAGCCTTCGCCACGCTCAGCAGATACAAACTCTTAAAAACTTTAGGATCTGTTGGGGTTAAGAGTGCAAGTTCCTTAAGCGTTACGAATGCTGCAGCCGTATCGCCTTTAGCAAGCGCGTACTCGATAAGACGCCTGCGAGAGGAAACATCCTTTTTGTCGAGATCAACAATTTTGGGATCGATCAGTGCCAGCTTATCTTTCTGTCCCAATTTTTCGTAGCAGAGTGCAAGTTGCTTATACTGCTCTATGGCGGCTTTTTTGGAAACAATTACTTCCAGTTGCGCACTCGCACCTTTATAATCTTCTTGCTTGAGATAAATTTGAGCGAGAATAACACGTGAATCAAAAACATTAGCATCAATTGAGACAGCAGACTCTGCAGCGTCGCGTGCTTTATCCCATTGTGAGAGCTTTGCAGCACAGAGAGCGATGCCTTCGGCAGCTTGTGCAGATCGATTGAGAAGAAAGCTCTTTTGGAAGTTGTCAAGAGCCAAAGGAATTTTATCATCTTCAAAATAACATTGACCGAAGCCTAGGTATGCTTCGGGATCGCTTGGGTTGGCTGTTTGAGCCTCTTTAAAACATACGATCGCTTTTTCACGGGCGTTTGTTTTTCGATAGGCGGTGCCAAGATCATCCCAAATTCCCCCGTTACGGGTATTTGCAGGAATATTTTTATCGGCATAGGCGATTGCATCTGAATATTTTCCCGCTGCAATTAATTCGTCAAATTTTGCATCTGCAAAAAGTGAACTTGCCGTCACAACCATTAATCCAAAGACCAGGCCACAATTTTTGAGAACAGTAAACAAACTCATAGAAACTCCTTTAACCACTAAAAGTGCAACAAATCAAAATGCTCTTTTTCAAAATACATACAGCATTGTCTCAAAACAACGAAATCTCTGTTTTAAACAGTATTGCATGCTACTTCTGTACAATTTAAAAACATTATAATACATATCCAGCAGGAACGGTAACACCTTTAGGCACTATAATAATGCCGTCGCTAATGACGATACCGTCTTTTTCGCCGTTTTTGATATTTGTGGTATTCACAAGGATTGCGCCATCGCCAATACTGACATCCTTATCGATAATGGCATTGCGTATCGTGCAATTTCGTCCAATGCCGGTTGGGGAGTCTTTTGGAGCTCCATGATCATAGGAATCTGCTCCCATAAGAATAACCCGAGACAGATCAGATCCAGAGCGAATGATCGACCGCACTCCTACAACGCTATTACTAATGCGCGCATTTTCAACCTGACATCCTTCACAAATAATAGAAGCATCGATGCTGGAACCGGTGATTTTTGCGGCGGGCAAATAACGTGCGTTGGTAAAAATGGGATTTTTTTCGTCATAAAAATCAAACGGCGGATGAGCTGAAGTCATGGCCAGGTGCGCTTCAAAAAAAGCTTTTATAGTCCCAATATCTTCCCAGTAACCAGAAAACGGATAGGCAAAAACGCGATACTTATTTATTGCTGCCGGAATAATTTGTTTACCGAAATCATCATGGTCAAACTGTTCTAGAATATCGAACAAGACTTTCTTGTTAAACAGATAAATTCCCATCGAACCAAGATGCGTTTTCTCAACTTCGTTAGAAGGTGATGCAGATTTCAGATCGCGTGGCAGCTCAAATTGATCGATGATCGATTCTTCTTTTGGCTTTTCAACAAAATCGGTGATACTATAATCGGCAGCAACTTTAAGCACACCAAGCTCCGGCACATGCGCTCGTGGGACGGGGATAGCACTTACCGATATATCTGCCTTATTGTCGTTATGGAATTTGATAAATTGAGTAAAATCCATGCGATACAAATGGTCACCAGACAAAAGAAGAATAGTATCCCCTGCCTGCTCAAAATTAGCCAAGTTTTTTCGCACTGCGTCGGCAGTACCCTGATACCAGCCTTTATTATCGACTGTTTGTGAAGCAGCAAGAACCGATACAAAGCCCCCGGTAAATGCGTCGAGACGATAGGATTGGAAAATATGCCGGTGTAATGACTCAGATGCAAACTGTGTGAGAACCCAAATAGTTCTAATACCATGATGTAAACAATTAGAAATAGGAATGTCGATAAGGCGGAATTTACCCCCAATAGGAACAGCTGGTTTGGAACGCTTTTCGGTAAGAGGATGTAAACGAGTTCCTTGTCCACCAGCCAAAATAATGGAAGTAACATTCGAATTCATAGGAGCCTTTCTCCAAAAGAGTAGATTTTTTCGTAGTATGCATAATATTTTAAAATACACATTTGCCCAATCAATAACAGCGGATTTACCGTTATTGCAGTGCCACAGTATGGCAGCTTTTACCCAACAGGTATTTTATTACCATATGAGACAAAACATGGACTACGATATTATTGTTATTGGAGCAGGACCAGCGGGACTTATTGGCGCGATAGCCGCAGCGCGCAAAGGTTGCCGGGTTCTCGTATGCGAACGAGGATCTTCCACAGGACGCAAACTGCTGGTCTCGGGCGGTGGACGCTGCAATATTACCAATGTAACTCCACTTCAAACATTTTCAAAACTATTTGGGGGGCACAAAGCCCACTTTGTTGCAGCATCGCTTAAGCAATGGGGCCCCAAAGATATTATTACGTTTTTCGAAAATCTCGGTGTTCCACTTTCATCACCCGATGCGATTCATTTCTTTCCTACCTCTAATAAAGCATCGGATCCACTTGCCGCTCTGTTAGCCGAAGCACAAAAGGTGCATGTCACTATTGAGACAAACTGCGAAGTTGCACACCTGCATTTTAACAACAAAGATTTTGCAGGTATTACGTATGGCACAACCTACGTATCTGGATCGGCGTGCATTATTGCAGCGGGCGGCCAAGGATACGCCCCTCTTGGAGGAACAACCAGCGGATACAAACTTGCTGCCGACTGTTCCTATGAAATTGTGGTGCCAGTCCCCGGCCTTGTTGGCCTTCACACACAGGAAAAATGGCCTGCTAGCTGCGCCGGGGTAACTCTTGACTGGGCGCGCATTCGCATTCAGACTAAAACAGCATTGCCCCTTATCACACAATCCGATGGATCACTTCTTTTTACGCACAAAGGGATATCGGGACCGTGCGCATTAGATATTTCTGCCTCGATTTCTCGATTGGTGTATAACGGCACTCCCGTTGCAATACAATGCATTCTTCAACCAGAACTCGACAATGCAGCATGGAACACCTCTTTTGAATCGTGGCAACAACATAAAGGCGGATCTTTCCTTGTCACCCACCTAGCAAAACATTTGCCACAAAGACTACTCGAAGCGATCTTTACAACATACAAAATACCGCTCACGCTCCGCTGTGCCGATGTCAACCGCCCAACCAAAACTTTGCTTATCTCTTTATTATGCGAGGGTGTTCCATTGCATATCCATACGCTCGAGGGGTGGGACAAAGCCATGGTGAGCAGCGGGGGCGTTTCTATAGACCACCTTGACTCACGCACTATGGCCGGGAAACTCCATAAGGGGCTCTATTTTGCAGGCGAAGTGATCGATTGCGATGGCCCCTGCGGAGGATACAACCTTACCTGGGCTTTTAGCAGTGGGGTTGTTGCAGGCAAAAGTGCTGGGGAATTTGTTCAAAAGCAAAAAGATAGTTGACTTTAGAATAATTTGTCTATAGATCTAACACAGGGACGTGGCGCTCTCTGCAAAAAAAACGGGGCAGGATTTACTCCTGCCCCGAAGACATCCTCAATTAAAAGAACCTGTTTGTTATTCTTTGGTTTCTTTAACGGTAATTACGCCTTCGGCGTTCATATTGCCAACGTGAGGAACATTAGTAAGCTCTGGCTTGCTTTTTACAATGCTATCCTTTGTTGTGTCAACAAGAGCAACGCTCGCAGGCAGAGCCGCTGCAACAACAGGAGTTGCTTTTATTGTTTTTGCAGCAAGGGCAGCTTTAGATGCCGCAGTAGTTTTAGCCATGTACACAAAATAACCACTTCCGCCAAACCCAACAACAAGCAGCATAAGCGCAACAGATGCACGTCGAAAGAAAGGCGAGAAAATAGAAAATCCAATTTTAGTTGACCCAATAGGCTGCGATGCAACTCGAAGTATTTCTGCATCAGTTGCATGAGATGGGGCATCTGCTAGCAGTTCCACTCTAAAGAACTGGTTCTTGTCGGATGTATAGGCAGCCAGCTCTGCGGAACACGACGAACAGATTGCAAGGTGAGATTCATACTCACGAGCACTGTGAAGATCGAGCTCTTTGGCAGAATACAACAAACCGGTTTCTTCCCATTTAACGCACTCCATATACACCCCTTTGTTCCAATTCTTTTCGGATATTCCGAAGCGCAAGCCTCATTCGACCAAGCGCAGTATTTATCGGACATTTCATAATAACTGCAATATCTTTAAACGGCACATCACCTAATTCACGCATGAGAAAAACTTCTCGTTGCAGTGGATCGAGCGTGTCAACAGCTTCATTAATAAGAATTCGTAACCGTTTATTAGAAAGCTCGTTGTCAGGAGCATCTATTTTGCTTCCGATACTGCCAAGGGCATCGGCTTCGTGATCGTTTTCGACCTTTACGTGACGGAAATAATCGATGGTACGTTTATGAGCAATGCCAAAAACCCAACTTAAAAAGCTACGATTTCTATCGAACTGATCGACATTACGCAGAGCCGCAACAAACGTATCTTGCATTATATCTTCTGCTCGATCACGGTCGGCAGTCATTCGCATAAGAAACCCGAAGACACGGGTTTTATATTTTTCGTATAAAGCAGAGTAACCAGTTTGATCGCCATGAAGCCAGCGATCTAACAATTCCTTATCGTTATCTTGTTCTTCCATGGTAATTACGTCGCTTTAAAGGGTTTATTGTTTGATAGATATTTAGAAAATTATTATGAAAAAAAAGTGTGCATCTACAAAAAAACAGGAGCGAAAATGACTTCCGCTCCTGCATAATCAACCGCGATACAGAACTAACTTATTTTCCACCACTACTAATTTCTGCAAGAATTTCAGGATTAGTAGGATCGATAAGTTTTGCTGCATCAAGATGCTTTTTATAAAGGTCATCGCGTTTCCACATTTTTTGCAACCGTGCAATACCAAGCTCAGCAAGGGCAAACTTAGGATCTGCTTTAAGAGCTCGTTCGTAAAATGTTTCGGCCCATTTAGGACTCTTGCCAAGTTCCTTACCATACACACGAAACAGTTCCGCTTTGCCATACAGCGCCGGAGCATAATTAGTATATTCTTCGCCGAGGCTAAAAATAGACTCATACGCTTCGAGTGATCCTTTATAATCTTTGAGCCCTTCCTTGACTTTACCCATGAGGACAAGCGCTTTTGCAGAAGGCGACGAAGCCATGATATTCTCAATTTCGTTGTCGGCTTCCTTATATTTTTTATCTTCAAAAAGCATTTGGGCATACATAAGCCGCGTATCGTTGTCAGTTGGATTAAGTGCTAACAATTCTTCTACTTCTTTGCGAGCATCTTTTGGTTTATCAGCTTTAATGTAAAGTTTATATAGCTGCATTCTAATTTTAACATCTTTTGGAAGAATGTTTTTTGCCCGGTTAAGTGCATTTATCGCTTCATTTGGACGATCTGTTTTAGCATAGGATTCTGCTAATCCATACAGAATGTCTGGATCTTTTGGTGAGAGCGTTGTAGCAGTTTCCAAATAAATAAGGCCTTCTTTTAACTTACCTTTCTTAACCAAAATTAAGCCGACACGCTTATTAGCAAGGATATTCTGAGGATCCGATTTAATAAGCGATTTGTACGCATTAAATTCTTCGTCATCATTGCCAAGCTTACCATATACTTCGCCAAGCTTACCCCAAATTGCAGGAATCGAATCTGCCATCGTGGTAATTTTGCCAAAAACAGAGACCGCTTTTGCAAGCGTTGCCTTGTCGTTAGCGTACATCATACCAAGCTGCAAAAAGTTACGATAATCCTTTGGAAATTTTACGATGTTTTCTTCGTAAATTTTCTTGGCTACTACGGGGCTTGACTTTTCCTGTAAAAAAGCAACCTTATACGATGCTTCGCCATCGCGTACACCTTCGATTTTTATATAGACAGCATACACTTCTGCTGCTTTATCGAGCTGGTTATTCTTTTCGTAAGATTCACCCAACATTCTTAGTATTGACTTATTATACGCAGCAGCTTTTGCGGTAAGCTTTGGGCCACCTTTACGAATAGCTTCGAAGGTTGCAATGGCGTTTTTGCTATCCTTAATATTGTAATAAGCCTCTCCAAGTAAGAAAAAGAAACGAGCATCTTCGGGTTCTGCTGCAGATTTTGCCATTACTAAAAATTTCGCAGCATCATCGTACATTTTGGCACTCGATGCAGCTAAACCAATCTGCATTGCCATTTTGGTATCGGTAGGATTCTTTTCGAGATACTTCTTATAGGCTTTTGTTGCTTGCTCATTCTTATTTTGCTTTACATAAAGATCACCAAGGGATTTATACTCCTTAGATGCAGAAGCGCTCATCATGATAACCTGTTCGTAGGTTATAATTGCCTCGTTTATAGAACCTGCAAGCGCTTGAGTTTCGGCAAGAGCTATAAGGGCATCGGTATTTTTAGAATCGAGCTGCAATACTTTTTCAAAGCTTGTCATAGCACTCTGGTAATTACCTTTTTTCTGGTAAATCATACCAAGTGTATTGTAATCTTCGGCGGTAGCTTCTCCGGATTTGATTTTGCCACTTATAGCCTTGATTGCTTCGTCGAACTGACCCTTTGCAATAACAATTTCGGCATAGCGTTTGTAAAAGCCCTTGATAGTTGGATCGAGGCGAAGAGCTTCACGATACGCCTTGAGCGATCCGTCAAGATCTTTTTTCTCGTATAAAAAGTCTCCCATATCACGCTGAGCATTAGCATCTGAGGGGTTAAGCGCGAGATATTTATCCAAATAGGCAAATGCATTTGCTTTATCATTTTCGGCTGATGCAAGAGTATAAAGATTCTTTTGGACATCGGGGTTTTTAGGATCGAGAACAGAGAGCTCTTTATAAATTGCATAGGCGCTCTTGGAATCTTTTTTATCTACTGCATATTTCGCATAGCGTAAACGCGATACGATATTAGACTTGTCGAGATTCAAAAGACGTTTGTCTGCATCGGCAAGCTTTTCGATGTTTTGTGTTTTATCGTAGCAGGTTGCCAAATTTACGAGATATTCTTTATTGGAAGGATTCGCCTTTGCCAATGCTTCGAGTGCAGGAATAGCGTTACGATAATCTTGCGACTTGAGATATCCCGTTGCCAATACCCCTTGAACTGAGAGGAGCGAACCATCGAGAGACAAGGCTGTTTTGGCAGCTTCAAGAGCTGCATCCCAATTGCCAAGACCTGCAGATGCAAGTGCGATACCTTCGCACGAAGCCGCGCTTCGTTTAAGGTTATCGGCCTTGAGAAACATTTCAAGAGCCTTTTGAAAACTCTTAATCTTGTTATTGTACTGACCAAGGATAATATACACAGCAGGATCGCTTGGCGAAAGAGAAATCATTTTTTCGTAGGTAGCACGAGCCTTATCGTCGGCACCTGTCTGCTTATACAAATCTGCAAGACGCGCATATGCTTCGATGTTTTTCGCATTTTTAACAATGGCGCCTTCCATAACAGATACTGCATCGGCCAATGCATTGAGGCCAACATCAGCATCTACAATAAGAAAACTGATATCAGGTGCTGTTTCGTTTTTAGGATCGGCATTTGCAATAAATTTAAAATTGGCAACAGCCCCGCTAAAATCCTTACGTTCGAGTTGCGCCTTTCCTACGATAAGGCGACTGGCAAGCGCTTCGCTCTGCTTTGATGCACCAAATGTTTTAACGGCAGATTCGTATGCTGCAACACTACCCTTGGTATCATTGCCCTTGTCTTTACAAATTGCAAGTGCATAATAATCCATGCCGGTTGCAGAAACTTTCGAAAGAACCTTATCAAACTCATTTGCAGCGTTAGAATAATCGCCCAGTTTATAATAGGTTCGAGCAAGATCCAAACGCGCATTATTCATAGTAGGATCGGCTTTTAGCACATTCTTAAGATTTTCGGTTGCACCGGGTAAATCGTTTGTTTCCAGAGATGCTTTACCCAATTTATAGGCAATATCGGCATCGGGTTTTTTGTCGTAGGATTTTTTAAGAAGGGGAACCGCTTTATCGTATTCTTTTGATGCAAAGTAAATATTACCAAGCTCGCGATTAGCTACAGCATTGGTAGGATCGGTTTCGATAACTTTTTCGAGAGCTTTTTTTGCTTCGGTAGAACGATTAAGCTTGATACATGCCGCAGCATATTCCCAGCTTGCTTCTCCGGTGAAGTTTATATCCAATGCTTTTTGAGCAGTGGTAAGAGCATTGTCTGGTTGACCAAGCTTATTATAGATACGAGCAGCACCTAAGAAGCTCTCGTAATCTTTGTTGTTAACGCGAGATGAGACTAAATAGCAAGCGAGTGCTTTTTCAACAAGGCCCAATGATTCATTTGCTTTAGCAAGGCTAACCCAAATATCTGGTGTGCGCGATGGTGGAGGGATACTTTCATCAGCATAATCGATAGCTTCTTTGTATTTGCCAGACTTAAAAAGCTTATCGAAATTTTCATCGGCAAACGCTATCGAAGCGATTAACAAGAATCCACACACTGCACTCATAAAGCGAACCATACAAGAACCCTCCTTCAGCACAACTGCGCTGGTTATGTATTGAGCAAGCCAAACCTAAAATTCAACATATATAGAATAGCGTATAAAATGGATTTTTTCACACCCTTTGTGCAAGCAATGGCTGATCCTTTTTTAGAAGTGCCCGCAAATGCTCCCAATCAAAGAGAGGACCCGGATCAAATTTTGGAGTTTCTCTAAGCCCAAGCGCAACCGCATGAGAAGAAGCAACATGCTCATGCCCAATATATTTGAACGAGACAGACCAACGCATTTCGATCTCTGCACACAATGCTGCCAATGATTCATATTGAAACTGCGTAAAACCCGAATCGTGGGTACCGCTGAGCTCGATGCCAATTGAAAAATTATTCACATCTCGGCGTAGATCTGGAAGCGGCATAATGCTTCCTCCCGCATGCCAGGCACGAGATGCTTCGGGAACCAGGGAAAGAATTCGACCATTCTGACTAATCAAATAATGCGCGCTCACCTTATGCGAAATTAGCGTAAATAGTTCCGCAAGCGTATCAAAAGGCTTCTGCGGGACATCGTCAATGGCGCTCATATAATGAATAATTATTGTATCGACGCTAGAGCCAGCGGGGCGATCATTCCAGAGCTTTTCGTATCCTTGCTCACGAATATATTCGCCAAGAGGTTTGTCGTCCCACAGTAGCGAATTATGAATATCGAGCAGGGCGAGTTCCATCATGCAGGTTTGCCTGATAAGCTATGAAGTTGACTACGCGATCAACTCTCTGAGAGGTTTCCAAACATTGCTTCAACATAGGCGCTTGCAGAAAAATCATCGAGATCCTCGATTGCTTCACCTATGCCAATCTTTCGAATAGGGATCATGAGTTCGCGGGCAATTGAAACGACAATGCCGCCTTTAGAGGTTCCATCGAGTTTCGTAATAACAAGGCCCGTTAATTTTACAATTTCGTTAAAAACGCGCGCCTGAACCAGAGCATTCTGACCTGTTGTCGAATCGATAACAAGCAGTATCTCATGAGGAATTGTTGCATCATCGCGTCTTAAAACGCGAACGATTTTCTCGAGCTCGTTCATAAGGTTTACTTTATTGTGCAACCTCCCCGCAGTGTCAAGTATCAGGATATCGCTTCCCCGTGCTTGCGCTGCGGCAAGGGCATCGTAGGCTACCGAGGCGGGATCGGAACCAGACTGCTGGGAGATAAAATCGGCATCCGTGCGATCTGCCCAAATTTTAAGCTGTTCGATGGCACCAGCCCTAAACGTATCCGCTGCGCCTAAAATGACTTTTTTGCCTTGTTGTCTATAGGCATGACACAATTTACCAATAGTTGTTGTTTTGCCAACACCATTCACACCTACCACAAGAATTACATGCGGTGATGCGCTTATCACGGGTTTATATTCGAGAGCGGTAAGATCTGCAACGAGCAATTCTTTGAGCAGCGAATACGCAACGGGAGCCTGGTTTACCCCACGCGAACGAATCTCGCGTTTAAGCCGCGCCACAAGATCAACCGACCTGTCAAGGCCAATATCAGCAGCAATAAGGGCTTCCTCAACGCTATCGTAGAAGGCATCGTCAAATTTTGATATGCCTACGATAGAAACTATCTGAGCTCGTGTTTTTTGGAGTCCGAGTTTGAGCCGGTCAAAAAATCCCATTCTTGCCATAATCCTTTCGAGGTGCTAGAACCCATTTACAAATATTTCTACGCTGCTTTCATGCATAAAATTACATGACGGCATCCATTAATGCATCGATGCGTCCTTGAGCAGCAAGCACCTGGGCGCCAATAACTTTTAGTCGCTCTACCGATAACCCAAGGCACGCAAGTGCTGCATCCGATACGTTCGGCATACATTCCTTCGCAAACACACCAAAGCCAAGTCCATGCGTCATGCAATCTGCAACATGCACAAGACTCGATAAAACTCCCGATGGTGCGTGATGGGTACCTATGGCCCGAGTTAGTTCTAGAGGAAACTGCCAGCCAGTCACTAAAAGCTCTCCCATTTTGTCATGGGTGATCACCTGATCTTCGGCAGCATAGAATGTTGTTTTTTCGGCCTCGGCTCTGGTCACGACCTGCTGCACATAGGCGCAATGCGAACAACAGAGGGCTAATTTTCCGGCATCATGCAAAAGCCCTGCTGTAAATGCGTCATCGGGGTCGATTGGCACACTCCGACGAATAGTACGCGCAATTGCTTCACAAAGAGAAGCACATACCAGCGCATGATGCCAATACCGTCCCAATTCACACGCGAGCGGCTTTTGAGGAGATGACACAGAATTCACAGCTGCCAATCCAAGCACAAGCGATGCAATCCGCTTGCGACCCAAAAGCACCACTGCATTGGTAATAGAAGAGACCCGATTGGGCAATCCAATTGAAGCCGAATTCGCTAATTTTAATACCCGAGCCGCAAGCACGGTATCACAGCGAATTGCCTCGCACAGCTCTTTTATATCCGACTGCTGATTCTGAAGAATTACCAAAAGCCTGCCAAGCGCAGAGGGGAAAACCGGAAGAACAATATTGGAAAGAGCAAAGGGGCTCATGCCGTGCCCCCGCCTGCAAGTGCTAAAAACTCGTCGCTTTTGCCCACATCATTGGCAACCCGCTGGGTAAGTGCTTCGTAGTCGACTACCGTCAAAAATAATTGACATAATGCGCTATCAAGAACAGGGTTGACCTGCTCATCTTTCCACAAGCCAGCATTAACACGATGCGCAATAGTGTCGGCAATATGGATTGCCGCAACCAGATTGGCAATACCCTCTCCTGCAACCGGGGAATGATGCCCAACAATAGATGCTTCCAGATCCAGCGGAAGAGACCATAAATCGGAGAGTATTTTACCTACGGTTGCATGGTTCACACCAAATACAGATTCTTCTACGGTGCATATCGATATTTTTTTCTCAAATGCTTCTTCACATACCACATTGTATTCGGTAGGTAGACAATGGGCAAAAACTAATTTACCAATATCATGCATGATCCCGGCACAAAAAGCACTCTCCGGATCCAGATACATTTGGCCAAGCACCGACCGGATAATTTCGCGTCCTGCAAGTGCACAGACAATAGAATGTCGCCAAAATTGCTTCATGTCGAAGCGGGCAACCGGGCCTTGTGCAAAGAGGCGAATAACAGACGACGAAAGGGCCAAGGCCTTAATGGAATTAAACCCCAACACAACAACTGCGCTCGATACCGAGGAAATAGCACGGGGGGATCCATAAAAGGCGCTATTTGCAAGCCGCAAAATTCTGCTTGTCAAAGCAGGGTCCTGTTTAATACACGTTGCGGCATCATCGGCAGAGCTATCAGGAGAATTGACTATATCTATAAGTTTTAACACCACCGCATCAAGGGCTGGGAGGGTATCGAGCTTATTACGCAGTGCTGCATACGTGGCGGCAGTTCCCATACTCATAGCATTTCCCCATTCTGGCGCACATCCTTGGTAACGGTACCAATAATACGTCCCTTGTCATCGCATCTATCTGTAAGTATAACGTCAAGAGAGTCATTTCTTTGTGCGCTCCCCACGGGCACGATTACGCGCAAAAAATTGGCGGTAAGCCCCACAACTTCTGTGCCTTTTTCCACAATAACAACCTGGCGCGACAAAGCTTGACTGGCAATAAAGCGAAGACGTGTTTCTGCAAAGATCTCCCGAAGCTTCTCCGAGCGCAACGTGCTCACGGATGCAGGAACATCGTCGACCATTTCTTGGGACTCTGTTCCAGGACGCACCGAATAACGAAAAACATGACCATACCCAAACCCGACAGATTTGACAAAAGAACATAAATAATCGAACTCTTGGGGGGTTTCCCCACAAAAACCAACAATGCAATCGGCTCCAATATTTACATGAGGATATTTCTGCCGTATGGCTATAAGAAGCTTGTGCAATGCGGAGGAGGAAATGCCCGTGCGATTCATGCGTGCAAGAACCTCCGCGTGGGCGTGCTGGATACAGACATGCACATGGGCACACATGCGCGGGTGAGTGCCGATAAGATCGATAATTTCATCGGTAAGTTCCTGGGGATCCAAAGAGCTTAACCGCAGCCGAAAATCATAAGGCTCGGCAAGAATTTCCTTTACAAGGGCAGCCAGATCGGGAATTGTTGCAGTGTGATAATCACCAATATGAGTACCCGTTAAAACGATTTCCTTATAGCCGGCCTGGGCAGCACTATGTACTGCCGCTACAACATCGGAATGCGTTGCGCTCTTTGAAGGGCCCCGCAATTGCGGGACAATGCAGTACGAGCAGCGGTTATTGCACCCTTCCTGAATTTTTATGGCCCACCGGGTGCGATCAGATTGACTTAAGGGCATTACCCCCGACACCAGGGCCAAAGCCGGGGAATCTGATTCCAGATTTTTTTGGAAAGAATGGTCGCCTTTAAGAATTTTGGCAATTTCATTTTTATTTTTATTGGGAATCAACCAATTGACATGAGCGAGTGGCGAAGGGGCATTTTCATGGAGTGTTGCCATGCATCCCGTAAAAGCAATACGCAGATGAGCATTGTTTTTTTTGAGGGCCGCAAGCATTTTATGCGTTGCTTGTTCGGTTTTCGCAGTAACGGCACAACTATTAACAATAGCAATATCCGCAGAAGCGACATCATCAACGAGGGCAAAACCTTCTGCACACAATGCCATGCGCATTGTTTCGAGTTCTTCCTGATTGGTACGACAACCAATACTGTGCAGAACAACCTTCTGCATGAGTTAGCTCCACTCTGCAAGTGCTTCGGTTTGCGTTTCAAAAACTTTCATGACATTCTTTATTCCAAGGGTTTCGAAAAGATCGGATACAACATAATTAGCACCGCATAAACGCATGCATCCACCCGATTCCTTTAAAAGACGATGCATTAACAAAAGAACACTAACACTAATGCTGTCGAAGTAGGTAAGTTCTTCGAGGTCAATTAACATACGAGTATACAAGGCCATGGCAACCAGAATCTTTTGCTTAAAAAAGCGCGACCCAGCTGGATGGTTCATAACACCCTGTAACCGAAGGATATATACCCCTGCCACATCTTCGGAAACAATAGAAAGGCGAATTTCTCCTGCAGGGTCAAAAAGATCGACAACGGCCTTTTGCATACCATTACTGGAATCGATATCAAAAAGAGTATCGATACCGGTATCTCTAAAAAAGCTAACCAGGGGCTCTGTTAGATTTTTGATAACGATACTCCGATTCTGCAGTTTTGAATCGTGTGTTAAACACACAAGCTGACCAAGTGCCCTGCTATCCAAGGAAGTACACTTTTTGAAATCGAGAATGCACACCGATGACTCATGCTCAAAAGAACGCTTGACATTCTTCTTGACTTCTTGCATAGCAAAATCCGAACACCGTTCGTTGAGGGTTACGGTAATTATTCCACTGCGATGTTCATATTCCACGAATACTCCTAGCGCATAAACCTTCTACCTATTTCGTCAAGTGACATCCGGACAATCGTTGGACGCCCATGGGGACAGGTATAAGGATTGGTTGTTTTAAAAAGGCTGTTAAGTAAAGCATTCATTTCTTCCTGATCTAGCTTTTGTCCGCTTTTTATGGCAGCCCCGCAGGCAAATGCTGCCGAAAAACGTTTTTCGGGTTCAGACATACGCACGGGATCGTCTTCGTTAAGTAAAAACTCGAGCATTTCCCGCAGAGCTTCTTGTACGCTCGAATCTCGCATAAACGCTGGAATGGCCGAAATTGCTACGCTCGTTCCAGAAAAGCGCTGCACCTCAAAGCCAAACAATCTGAAATAATCAACCGATGCATCGATAATTGCACATTCAGCATTTGACAATTCCATGACAATAGGAAACAATAACTGCTGCGACTCGGCGCGTCCTGCTTTTGTAAAAAGCAATGCCTGTTCGTACAATATTCGTTCGTGAGCAGCATGCTGATCGATAAGCAAAATTCCGTTTTTAATAGGCGCCAAGATATACATCGCGTGAATCTGATAGCAGGATATAAGCCCAAACACCGTATCGGCTATACCCTCCTGCAATTGTACCGTTGATCACTGAAAAGGAGCAAGGGGTTTATGGTCGTGCCCGTGTTGTTTTTGAAAAGAGAGCACGGTTTGA
>JBBRUX010000065.1:0-16661 GCA_038247415.1 Chitinivibrionales bacterium
CGAAGAAAGCGATTATGGAAGTGATTGTTGAAGGTACAGCCAAAGGCGTAAGCCGAAACCGGACATGCGAACTGCTCCAGATCAAGGAGCGCCGTGTCCGGCACTGGAGTTCCCGCGATATGCTTGTGGATGCCAAGCCTGTTCCATTCTTTCCTCAGTTCCCAAAGCCACGGCGCTTTACCGTCAACAACCTTATTTTCAAGCTCAGGATTAAAGCCTTTTAATACTTCAGCAGGCAAATCACTCCAAATCGAATTATCCTGTCCGTCCTGCTTATCCTGTAAATCGTGTTCTGCCTTTATTCCGTATTTCACCGCATCATAAATGTATTCATCTCCGCTCTCTTTGACCATTTTTCACAACCGGCTATCGGCCTCAAATGCTTTTGGGTACTGGCGTTTTGTTTCATCGAATAGCCATGGAATAATGCAGTTTTTGCTTATGTAATCGGTAATATCCTCTTTTGTATAGTAAGCACCCATGTCTGCACGATCATTGATGTACTTCTCGAAAATATAGCCGATAACATCAGGATTTATATCTTTGCCACTTGCGGCTTCGCGGGTATCGAGGTGCCATTCGTATTCGTCAAAGAAATTAAACAGCCTTTCAAATGCTTTATCGTCGATGACGATTTTCTGATATGTCTTTTCCAGCTCGTGTTCATCGAATAGGCCGCCATTGAGGTAGGGGATTTTGCCGATTTCAATTTCCAGATTCTTTGCATGTTCGGGAGCGCCAAGACCTCTATGGAATAATGCCAATAAAAAGTCACGATAGAAAGAATAGAATTTGTTTTTACCCCGTTTTTCTTTACAGATTTTGAGCTTTTCCTGCAAATAATTTTTATTATTATCGAGGAAACCTTTTTTCTGAATAAAATAACAAAACATAAGCCGGTTGAGTATGAGTGAAGCATACCAATCCATGCTCATTTTATCGTCGATACCTTCAATAAATTTCAAAAATGATGTATGTTCTTTTTTGAAACCCTCGTAAAACTTCTTCGTAACTTTTTCGTTATTTTTCTGGAAATTATCAGCAACACGCTTGGTTACGTCGACAATAGTAATTTTATCTTCTTCGTCTAATGTAAAGAATAATCCGCTTGCCCGTTGATATAAAAGTTCCGGGTCTTGAATTGGCAAATAGCGAGTTTCGCTTATTTTTGTAGGTAACCCGGTTTTCCGTACTGCCAGTTGCCAGATTTGTGAAGATTTATCTGCATCGTGGAATATTATCAGGTGTTCCAGAAAATGCTTGGCTACTTTGTTTTCTATCTTTTTTCGTATACTGTTATCGGGCATCGGTGCACCATCTGCAGGCACACAGGTAAGAATCCTGAATCCACTCTTTTCCGCCATGCAACGCAGAGAGTATGCCATGTTATCAACAATAATCGGCAAATTTGTCCGGTCATTGTTCCAACCCATATCATTAAACAATTCACGGAATTCAAATTGCTTGATATAACGAGCAAAAGATGCTTTGGAAATCGACATTCTATTTAGCCCCATTCTTTAAGCCCATTGAACAGATAATCTGCGGTTGCTTGGTTACAAATTCTTCATCTTCAGTAATACATAATTTATCATCATCCCGCAAAGAAGTAATAAGGTAGGCAAGGTCTTCGTCGGAAATGCCTGCTTTCAATTGCCGCCCGATATTATCCCGGGCATATTCTTTTAAGGGGTATTTGTAAATATCGTCAACCGCTTTCTTGAGTTCCTCAGTAATCCAGATTGACCCTTCCTTCTCCTTGCAGAAGCGATCGATACGCATGTAAACACGGTATTTCACACTCGTTTTCTTGCCAAGTGCTCCACCTGCGGTGGACTCTTCCTTTTTTATCATATCAACAGCTTTTTTAGCAATGTCATGATGATTCGGCAATCGCATCAGCGCCGCAGTTTCTGGTGTGCATTCAACAATCTTCAAAATTGCCAATTGTGATTGTGTGATTAGCTTCCCCCGCGAATCGAGCCATGCAAGAACATCGTTGTCATCCGCAGTGCGGGTATACACGACAACACCTGCTTTTTCTATCTCGTGTTCATTCTCTTTTGTCCCGTAGATCACGTTCGGCATATCAGGAATTGTTTTTGCAAGGGTATAATCACGATCAAGCGCATTCTTCCATATCTGGTAGGCGAAGGAGGCAAGATCTACTTCAGTATCGTCCTCATCGTCAAGAATACCTGATTTTTCGCTGTATAGGTCATGGATATTAACCGGGTCGCCATCAAAGAATGTTTCGTCGGCCCCTAACACTTCTGAATTTTCTTTAATACGGTCTGTTAGTCTTCCACGGAGGCGGATAATGTTTTCAAGTCCATCTTCGGGTAGGAAGGAATAGCAGCAAATGCATTCCGATTTTTGACCAATACGGTCAACGCGGCCTGCGCGCTGAATAAGCCGTATAATAGCCCATGGCAGATCATAATTAAGGACGATATGCCCGTCCTGCAGGTTCTGGCCTTCACTCAACACGTCTGTAGTAACAAGGACTCGCAATTCTTGACCTGTTCCAGCTATCGCATGTTTTTCATTGCTTCGTGGACTAAAACGATGCGCATAAAGTGTCGGATTTTCGGCATCACCTGTCACCACATCGAATTGTTCGACCTTTCTTTCACATAATTGCTCGTGCAGGTATTTTGCAGTATTGGCATATTGTGTAAAAATCAGAATTTTATCCTTGCTATGCGTTTTTGAAATAAGATCGTGAAGCGCATTGAGTTTCCGGTCTTCTGCCGGCTTCCATTCTTTTGCAATAGCAAGGATTTTAATAATCTCTTTTGCGTCAGCTAACAACACCTTTGCCAAATCATTTTCAAACAAATCACAGGTAATCCATTCAAATCGGGTTTTGTAGTTCGTTGCTAATAAAGAATAAACCTGTTCTGCATTGCTCAGATACTTCTCTTCGTCAAGAATAAAAGAAATGTTGTTTTCATCACCCTCTTTGTCGGTGTCGTCATCTTCGATGAAATCGTCAAGGTTTTCGACAATATTTTTCCCAATGGCAAAGCCAAGCGGTTTTCCAAGGCGTAAATAAAAACAAAATTTCTGAGAATATGGCGGGATAGTGATAACAGGAAAGCATAACCGCTGCTTTCAAGACGTTTGAAAAGATTTGTGCGGCAAAAACCCATAAGCCGCTTACCGGCACGCGAGAGATTAGCGATTACTATGTCTTCTTCTTTGTTCGGCTGTCGTGCTGGCTTATCGCTTATGTAATTACCTAACCCATACCGGGGCAAAGTAAGGCTGTTAATGCTATCGACCACCTTGTCTGAATAGAGCCTTGCATACTGATCTTTCCTGTCATCGGGATTAAACTCGTATTCAACCTTTTTAGGAATTCGGTCTGGAAAATACGACCTTGTTCCGTCAGCGAAGGTAAGAAATTTCCGCCCACTTTCGGGGTCTGTCGATGCGTAGTTGTTCTTTATAAAACTGCGAGTTCTGCGCACAAGGTAAAGGCGCATAAGTTCCCGCCAATCATCAGCAAAGTCGCTGCGCTCAAACGCCTTAATGCTTCTAACAAAAGTTTCAGTGTGCTTTGCTTGAAAATGAACTTGACCTCCGATACTTTCAATATAGCGCTCCGGGCTAATACCAAGGTCAGCATCATCTGCAATAAAAAGCCTTAACTGGTTGGATAAATCTTTGTACGATTTATTATACGGCGTTGCCGTAAGTAAAATTACTTTGCTTTCGTTCTCTTCAAGATATGCCTTAATCGCGCGATACCTGCCACCTTCGTCATTACGGAGATTATGGCTTTCATCAATAATTACAACCCTATATCGCCTTAGAGTAGGCAGAAGACGTTGAACCATGCTTTGAGAAATTACTTTCGCATGAAGTTGGTATTTGTGAACATAGCCTTCCCACATTTCTACAAGGTTTTTCGGGCAGATTATCAATGTTTCCAGAAAGAAATCTTCTTCAAGGATTTTCGCCAGTGCTGTGGCGACGATTGTCTTGCCTAAGCCGACAACATCACCTATAAGTACACCCCCTGAATTTATGGATTTTTTCTGTGACCCTTGGAAATACCCGAAGGGGTACGCCTCCGTCTTCTGGTGCTAAAAAACAATAATATTCAAGTCCCGACAAGTCGAGATCGGGATTCTGATTTTAAATTGTCTTTATTCTTCGCGCGCGCCTATAATTCTTTCTTGCCTGGTTTGTTTTGCACAACGTTGACAAAGCATGAAGTGGCCGGATTGCCGACATGAAACTGCCTGCGCGGTCGTTTGCGCTTTCTAATATCGTAATAACGTCACGCTTGAGCTGCCGAGCTTGCGAAATCATTTTTAAGTATTTGTTGAGCCTTTACTGCAATAAGTACGGCCTCTGCTCTTCTGAACAATTCGAGGGTCTTCTTCAGATCCAAACGCTGGGTCTCATCAACAATGCGGAATTCTTGATCCATAATCGCAACGGTCATGTAGTTTCCGTTGCCGAACCGATCAGGACGCTTCACCTTTATGTCGTGTCGTGAGCATTCATTGACGATTTTTTTGTGCCAGAATTCGCGAAGCTCTCGTCGCTTCTCGGGGTCTTTCACCCAAATCTTGAAACAGAACTTTTCCTGCTCCAGCTGGAGGTACTGTTCACACTGATCATCTCCCTCGAAATGCCACCAGAAACCAAGGAAGCTTCCTGAAGCTTTGGACATCATTCTCAATTTTCCTGAGATAGCAGGTGTAACTTGATAAAATGTCACTTTTCTCACACGCAGCATTTCCGGCTACACTTTCGAGCACTTTAAGTAATGTCTGTCTTTCGTAAACCATGTATCCATGCTTTTCGACTTCACGATAATCGCTTTGATCTCTAGTCTGTAGGTATATCGAAAGTATTTTGTCTGCGGGGAATTTCAACTTCGATACGTATTCTTTGTACCGAGGAAGTTGCTCTGAATGCTGTTTGGTTCCTACCTTATCTTCTATAATAATCGCTGTATCACCGTTAACAATACAGAGAATATCAATTCCACCATCTTGCTGGCGGATTTCAATGCTTTCATAAATTGATGGTGCCTTTATAGACGTTTTTTCATAGATGGAGTCGATGAATGCTATGCCAACCTTATGAATATTTGGATCTTCTGATTTCTGCTTCTTGTCTGCCCAGGACAGAAACCACCACAGCATAGCGTCCTGAGACAATTCTGATGTGGCGTACCAGAAGAGATTTGGTCGCATTTGTCATCTTCCTCCATTTTCTATTGTGGCCTAACGCAGGCAGAGTCAAGCCTGAGGCGATTGTTAAGCCATTTTTTGAATTACTGCGTCTTTAATACTATAACCACTATCGAAGCAAGTATAGAAATCCCAGACAAGACATAGGCAAGATAGATTCTTTTTGATAATATTTTTATAACGTCTGAAAGAGTATTTAATTGTGACGCCATGTTTTGGACGAGCTGAGCTTGTTCTATTTCATTTTCTTCAAGTTGGTTGATTCTATCCAAATATTCTTTACTATTATTTATTGTATTGGTTTCGTTTTCTTTCGACTTGCCGCCAGTAAATCTCTTTTGTACTGCTTTATTAATTTTCATTGCCACATCTAATATTAGCGGGCTAAATTTACCGATTTCTTTCCATGGTATTTTGGCAAGTATTTCCAGACCCATTTTTCTTCTCCTTTTTGTAAATATATGTGACTTAACTTGTATCAGGAAGTAAACGGCTTAATGTATTATTCTATATACCGATAATTTTATATATCGACGATATATCCATTCGTAGTTCAATTGCTACCACGATGGCAGCTTGTTTTTCATTTGCGCCATTCTTCATTTTACATTTTTGTCTTCACTCAGCGACTCTCATTTCATTCGTGCCAGTTTATTGCAACCAACTCCTGATTTGACGATACCGTCAAATCACCCAAAACGGAACATAGTGTGCTATGATTCTAACAAATCTCAAAAAATCTCCATTTAGACAATATACAATGGGGCTATGCTACATGGGGCATTCTTTGAATGGAATAACGCAGACACCGAGCATGATTGAAAGCCTTCAAGCTTTTAGGTTATTTGAAACCGCTTCTGTTGAAATGCTTTCGCTAATTGACAAGTAGTCAACAATTCTAATCCCTAACCAATCTTACCGAGAAACCGCAACTCTTGCTGAGGTAGTTCCTGACAATGTAGTCGTAGAAGACGAAACCGTGGTATGCGAAAGACGCATCAAGCTCAGTAGCACTCCACCAATCGAGCTTCCCCTCAACACAACCTCACGACTACCGGCTTTGATCCGGTATAAATACAAAACCAAGCAAACGAATGGAACGACGATTGTAAAATTCTCTCCTTTTTTCCCGCGCCATTCCTTTTTTTAGTCTTCGAACGGGTAGCATTGGCGCCAACCCCACTTCAGATGTCATCAACTCTAATAGCTAGATATTTATACCTTGGTGTATTTTTAGATTCTTAATTTTAACATGGATCATAAGTACGGAATAACCTTTTTATAGTCCTTTTTGTGCAAGGAGATTTGATGAGCGCAACTATTATTGATGGTAAACAGATTTCAAACAGTATCCGACAGGAATTAAAAGAATCGATTAGGCAGCTTAAGGAAAAAGGAATTGTTCCAGGGCTGGCTGTTGTTCTTGTTGGCGAAAATCCTGCGTCGCAGTCGTATGTGCGCATGAAAGGGAAAGCATGTGAAGAATTGGGACTTTTTTCGATTCAGCATAATTGCCCGGCCACCACTTCGGAATCAGAACTAATTGAGCTTATCGACTCGCTCAATGGAGATCCAAAAATCCATGGGATTTTGGTGCAGCTCCCTCTCCCGAAGCATATTAACGAAAATGCTATAATTAATAGGATCTGCCCGTACAAAGATGCAGATGGTTTTCATCCGGCAAATATTGGCAAGGTGCTTATTGGTGAAGATTCATTTCGGCCATGTACGCCGTATGGTATTCAAAAATTACTTGCTTATGCAGGGTATAGTACCGTAGGAAAGCATGTTGTAATTGTTGGTCGCTCCAATATCGTTGGTAAACCTATAGCTGCCATGCTTATGCAAAAAGGCGACGACGCCGACGCAACCGTTACGGTATGCCATTCCAAAACTCCTAACCTTTCGTCAATTACACGTCAGGCAGATATTCTTATTGCTGCAATAGGAAAACCAGAAATGATAACCGCTGATATGGTATCAGACAAAACGGTTGTGATTGATGTTGGCATTAATAGGGTAGACGACCCAGGTTCATCTAAGGGCTATAAAATTGTGGGAGATGTAAAGTTTGATGAAGTAGCAAAGCGTTGCAAAGCCATTACCCCTGTACCTGGTGGCGTTGGGCCTATGACAATTACAATGCTTATGTATAACACTGTAAAGGCAGCTCTCGCCAAGGCATAATTGAGAACGTTGTTTTGGATATAAAAAAAGAAACGGCGAAGATTACTCTTCGCCGTTTCTTTTTTGTAAAAACTAGCGGTTCGTTATTTTGCGATAGGAGTGCGCATCGAGTAGAAGCTACGCCATACGAAAATAAGAGCAATAATAAAGAATACAAGGCCAACATACACAGAAATTGCGCGGAACTTATCAGCGATGGCAATTTCCATGGCCAGGAGACCAAAGAGGGTTGTGAACTTTATAATTGGGTTCATTGCTACAGAGCTGGTATCTTTGAATGGGTCACCAACGGTATCGCCAATAACCATTGCTGCATGCAAGTCGGTGCCTTTTTCGCGGAGGTCAACTTCAACAACCTTTTTAGCGTTATCCCAGCATCCACCGGCGTTTGCCATGAAGATTGCCTGAAAAAGACCAAAAACTGCTATCGAAATGAGGTAGCTGACAAAAAAGGAGAGCGCTTGATAATTGTTCTGAACTCCAGGTGAACTGAGAAACGCAAAACCAAGTGCAAAGCTAAATACTGCAACAAAGATATTGAACATACCTGTTTGTGCATATTGTGTACAGATTTTAACAACTTCTTTGCTTGTCTCAGTAGAAGCCTTGAGACTGGCGTTTTCATCGAGGTTGATGTTTTTCTTAATGTACTCAACAGCGCGATAGGCCCCTGTTGTAACCGCTTGTGTGGATGCTCCAGTAAACCAGTAAATAACAGCTCCACCGCAAATAAATCCAAGAATGCTGAACGGGTTTAACAGGTTGAGAACCTGTTCTGGTTCGATCCCGAGCGAATTTTTGATAACAAGGATTAGAGAGAAAATCATGGTTGTTGCACCAACAACGGCTGTACCAATAAGTACTGGTTTTGCAGTTGCTTTAAAGGTGTTTCCAGCTCCATCATTTTCTTCGAGATAGTGCTTTGCATTTTCGAAGTTGGGCTTGAAGCCAAAATCTTTTTCGATTTCTTTTTCGATGCCAGGAATGGTTTCGATAAGTGAGAGCTCATAGACAGATTGCGCATTGTCGGTAACGGGACCATAACTATCGACTGCAATGGTAACAGGTCCCATGCCTAAAAACCCAAATGCTACAAGGCCGAATGCGAATATTGACGGATAAATCATGAATTGGTCGAGACCGTAATTGCTTGCAAAATAAGCTGCAAACATAAGGGCAAAGAAAACCATACCTTGCCAGAAGGCACTAAAATTACCTGCAACCAAACCAGACAGAATTGCCAAAGATGCGCCACCAGCGCGTCCACTATTAACAACTTCTGCTACATGTTTGCTTTTGGGGCTGGTAAAAATCTTGGTAAATTCGGGAATAAGAGCGCCACCAAGAGTTCCGCAAGAAATGATAACCGAAAGTACAAACCACAAGTTGTTTGGAAGGTCGCCAATAAGAACTTTGGAGGCAAGGAATGTCACTGCTATAGAAATGATAGAAGTGATCCATACTAAATGGGTAAGGGGTGCCTCAAAATCAAGCTTTGTAGTTTTGCTATATAATGCCTTAGAAATGATGCCGTTAATATAGAACGATCCAATTGACGTAATGATCATAAGAATGCGCATAACAAAAATCCAGGTAAGAAGCGATGCCTGGTTAGCTATAGCATTATCACCTTTTGTAACTGCAAGAACAATAAAGCTAATCAGCGCAACGCCTGTTACGCCATATGTTTCGAATCCATCTGCAGTGGGTCCAACGCTGTCTCCTGCATTATCACCTGTGCAGTCGGCTATAACACCAGGATTTCGTGGATCATCTTCTTTGATTTTGAAAACAATCTTCATGAGATCGGAACCAACGTCAGCGATCTTGGTGAAAATACCGCCAGCGATACGTAACGCGCTCGCACCGAGAGATTCTCCGATAGCAAATCCGATAAAGCAAGCTCCTGCGATAGCGCGCGGAACAGCAAGTAGGATAATAAGCATCATGATGAGTTCAACGCATACAAGGAGAACGCCGATGCTCATACCAGCATTGAGAGGAATATTGAGCAATTTAAGGGGTTTGCCTTCGAGTGATGCAAATGCCATGCGGCTATTGGCAAGGGTGTTCATACGGATTCCAAACCATGCTACACCGTAGGAACCAAGAATACCAATGATTGTCCAAACGAGGATAAGCCCTACGTTAAAAGCAGATTCACCCTGAAGGTATCCAAAATAGAAACCAACACAAAGGCCAATGATAACAAACAAAATTGCTATAAATTTGCCTTGTTGTACGAGGTATGTTTTGCATGTTTCAAAAATTATGCTGCTAACATCGAGCATTGACTGATGTGCCCTGATTTTTTTAACAAGCGCATACTGGAACAGAGCAAAGAGTAGGCCGAGAACACATATACCAAGCCCAATGTAGAGCATTTGGTTTTGAGCTCCAGAAAGCTCTGGGATTTTTAAGTTTGCTTCACTCGCAAAAAGGGGTGATGCAGACATCAGCATCCCGCTTAAAGCAGCAACGCTGCTAAGGGAGCTTAAACGCTTAAAACTGAACATCAGGGGGCCTCCTTAAAAGGTAAGTATAAAACGGTACAAATTTGTTCTGATTTTACCCTGCAAAGAGGGTAGATTCAAATTCGAATCACCGTTTAAATTCAGGGCTTTTATGATATAAAAGCGATGGTAAATATACACTCTGCCAGAAATTAAAATGCAAGAATTCTTCTGACCTTATGCGTAAATCAGGGCATTTTTAAGCGTAGTTCTACAGAAGATGCTTTAATTGCCATTGCTAGTAAATTGTAGTGTATCATAATTGGTGCGGGGATAGCAAGCAATCGACAAAAGGTGGGTTTCGGGACGCGAACGCCCATGGGGAGATATAGTGAGAATCGACTTTTAACAAAGACGTTGTAGTGAGCAACCCTTACCAATTAGAATGTGTGGAATTTAGTCCAAACAGAGGTTGGTTGAGAAACAGAGATTGATCTGATTTGATAACAGAAAATCGCATAAGCATGTTTTCTCGAGGTTTCCAGGTTAAAGAAACATCAAATGGCATACTTTTAAAGTAGTCCGCAGAGTTTAATGTTTGAGCATTAAGATTCTGCGCTGGATTGAATGTAGAATACAAGGGCATGCCAAAATTAAGGTTAAGAGTAACAGGCACAGCGAATTTGTAGCTCATAAGCGTAGAATACATGCTGCTCGATTGTGTTTTTATCCCTTGGCTGCCCACCATGCCAAAGCTTAGTGCATGATGAATAGAAAAACGAGAGGTGTCGAGCAATCCAGAGCCATTGGAGGGCGTAATAGATTTATAATCGTCTGCGGTTTGAGCGGAGGATATAAAAGAGTTAGCAACAATAAAAAGTAGAGCGTAAGCATATAAATGATTTTTCATAATAATACTCCTCTTGAACGGTATACGTTTGGAAAGGTTCATTATTAAAATATTATTTCCTGAGAATGAGATGCTACTTTTACGCAATTGTATTTTATAGCAATAACGATTTAGACTATCACACGGTTAAGGAGACTCGAAGATGATTATTCATATGGCCAAGGGATCCACCCCGGATCAAGAACAAGTGGTTTTGGATCGAATCAAGAAGCGCGGCTTTTCTTATGATGTTATTCATGGTTCTACAGGCATAGATGTCATTGGAGTCCTTGGCGACCTCAGCAATGTCGAAGAGAGCTATTTTGCTGAGCTTAATGGCGTCGACAAGGTTGTTCGCATTTCAAAACCCTACAAGCTTGTCTCGCGTGAATTTTCTAAAGCCACACGAATTATACAGGTGAACGGGTTTCCTATCGGTGGTAAAAAAATTGCAATTATGGCTGGTCCGTGTTCTTTAGAAACAGAAGATCAGGTACAAACTATTGCCGCCTACGTTGGAGAACTCGGTATCCCCATAATGCGTGGGGGAGCCTATAAGCCGCGAACATCCCCGTATAGTTTTCAGGGAATGGGGCTTTCTGGATTGGAACTCCTCGACAAGGCTCGTAAAAAAAATGGGGTTGCTATTATTACAGAAGCCACAGGAATGCACAGACATGTATTAGAAGATGGTTCGATAGAACAACGCAATGTGCTAGAAAATGTCATTCAATATGCCGATATCATTCAAATTGGCGCACGCAATATGAAATCGTATGGCATGCTGCAAGAATTGGCTCGACATACCAAAGATTCTAAAATTCCAGTGCTCCTCAAACGCGGCGATTCCTCTACCCTCAAAGATTTTTTGCTTGCAGCCGAATATATAGTAGCAAATGGCAATCCTAACGTGATGCTCTGTTTGCGTGGTATTCGAACATTTGAAGAAGAAAAGTTTCAAAGGTTTACGGCTGATATTGGAGCGCTTACGGTTCTTAAACGTGAATCTAATTTGCCGGTTATTTTTGACCCTTCCCATTCAACAGGGTATCGTGCCAGCGTAGAAGCAATAGCGCTTGCCGCAGTTGCAGCAGGTGCCGATGGCCTTCTTATAGAAACTCATAACGATCCTGCAAATGCGCTGTGTGATGGAGAACAATCTATTACTAAAGATCAGCTCGCAATATTGTGTGCAAAGGCTGATAAAGTGCGTGAGTTACTGTATCCCGATGGATACATCCCTGCATAGTTTACTTATGAAAAAAAAAGTGCTTGTTGGCATGAGTGGGGGAGTCGACTCCTCTGTTACTGGATTGCTTCTTGTTGAGCAGGGTTTTGAAGTTGCGGGTGTAACCCTCAAACTTTTTGAAAATGACAACACCTGCGAAGCTAAAAACGATAAGACCTGCTGTGGCTATTCACACACGCGGGATGCCAAGCTTGTTGCCGACAAGCTTGGCTTTCGACATTATGTTATTGATGGCTCAGATGTGTTTCGCGAAAAAGTCATAGACTCTTTTATCAACGAATACCGCTCTGGATCCACTCCTAATCCGTGCATTAACTGTAACGAATGGGTTAAATTTCCTCTCTTGCTTGATAGTGCCGATAAGCTCGGTTATTCCTTTGTAGCAACGGGACATTATGCCTGCCTTGCCAACGGGGTATTGTCTCGGGGGAAGGATAGGGCAAAAGACCAATCGTATTTTCTTTCGGTAATTTACAAAAGCGACCCCGCTAGAATCCTTTTCCCTCTCGGTGATCTTTCTAAAACAGAGGTTCGCGAACATGCTGCTCGTGCAGGACTTATTACTGCCAAAAAGAAAGAGAGCCAGGATATATGCTTTGTAACCGATGGGTCGTATCAAAACTTTGTGCATCACGATACCTCTGCAAAGCCAGGTAGCCTGCAAGATATTTCGGGTAAGGTAGTGGGCACTCATACGGGCATTGCGAATTATACGATTGGGCAACGAAAAGGGCTCGGGGCCTTTGGATCACCGCGCTTTGTTGTTTCCATTGACGCAAAGAACAATGTTGTTGTTATTGGAGATCTGTCCGATTTAGAATCCCATAGTGTACGTATCAAAAGTCTTCACTGGCGCAAGGATTATGTTTGCGCGCTGGGGGATCTTGTAGATGTTCAGATCAGATATCGATCTTTGCCGGTGAAAGGCGTAATTTCTGCTATCGAACAGGATAGTATTACGGTAACGTGTACGAGCGCGATCCGGGCACAAGCCCCTGGGCAAACAGCCGTGCTGTATCAGGGTGAGAATGTCGTTGGAGGTGGGATAATTTGCCCAGATGATGATTCTAAGCAGATTCCCTGATAATAAATTTTG
Organism: Chitinivibrionales bacterium; assembly: GCA_038247415.1. Classification (GTDB taxonomy): domain Bacteria; phylum Fibrobacterota; class Chitinivibrionia; order Chitinivibrionales; family WJKA01; genus JBBRUX01. The sequence continues at coordinate 13,091 of JBBRUX010000065.1, forward strand.
TGGGCAGCTCTTTATGCTTTATCGAGATTTCTCTTCCCTCTAATTTGTCAATCATCATATTAATTGCATGGTCTCCCATTTCAAGCTTCGGTTGCCGGACTGTTGTAAGGGATGGTTCCACAACTTCTGCGGCGGGCAAATCATCAAAGCCAACAATCGCAAGGCTGTCTGGAACATTGATGCTATATTTTTTAGCTTCTTTAATTATACCGATTGCAACCATGTCACCGGCGGGAACAAATATCGCCGAAATTGTATCTAGTCTGCTCCGCATACGTCCAAAAACATAAGCGCCAGATTCCATTGTGTCATCATCTACTTCAAAAACAAGAGAAGGATCAAATGCGATGCCGCGAAGGGCAAGCGACTCTTTGTATCCTTTAAGGCGGTCATCCATGGGCAGGGATTGTTTATGGCACATAACGCACGCAATATTTTTATGCCCCTTAGCAACAAGATAGTCGGTAGCATCGCGCGCACCAAGGGTATTATTGACATATACGGAATCTAGCATCTCGCAGTGGTGGGCAACAACCACACAGGGGATCGATTCATCAGAAAAAACACGAAGCTCTTCATCGGTTACATTGGCGCTAATGAGGATTGCTCCGTCGATTCTCCGTTCACGCGCTAAACGCTGAAACAGTAGTGGGGCAGTCTCCTTTTGTCCTATTGTGTCAAAGAGTTGTACTGTGTAATCGATGTCTCGATTGGTACTTTTTATGCCTTGAAGAATGCGAACAACAAATGATGTTGCAAGATTAGGCACAATAACGCCAATGGCATTTGATTTTTTGGTAGCAAGTCCACGGGCAATAACATTTGGGTAATAGTTGAGTTCTTTTACAGCTCTAAGTACCTTTTTGCGCGTGGCTTCAGAGATGTTTGGCTTATCATTGATTACCATCGATACGGTGGCAGTCGTAACGCCGCATCGTTGCGCAATGTCTTTGAGAGTAAGGGCCATAGTATATTCCTTCAAATAAAAATCTTAATAGTGAACTAAGAGATTCAGACCTGCTCTGCCTTCGGATACCGAAAGATCTGGTTCGAGTTTTATTTTTTCGTTTATATCATGTAAATGCGCGTCAACAATAGCATCAAAAATGCCGTAAAAATAAAAAAGAACCGAATACCACAAGAATGTGTTTCTTTTTTGAAAGGATTGGCGCCGTTGATTATCCCATTGTGTATAGTATTTTTGGCTAAACGCATGCTCTAAGGTTGTTGTGTCCGCAAACGTTGCTAACCTCTGCTCGGAAGCATGCATGAGAATTTGATAGTTGACAGCCATGACTCCAAGCGATACTTGTACCATACTTAAGAAGCCTGCTTTTTTAAGTGATCCATTATAGAGCTGGCCCAATGAAGCAAAGGGAACAGTAGCAAGCCAACCAGCAGTTGCTGGATCCCGTGGAGTGGTAGAATAAAAATATCCCGAGTGGTCGAGTGCGTTTAAAATGTTAAAATAATAGCACCCGCCCGCCCAGGTTAGCCCATGCAGAAACCCAACGCGGTCGTTTTCGGCCTCAAAATTGGCGTAATCAAGTTTCATGCGAAGCTCGGTAAATGAATTTAAATCTAACGTTGTCGATGCAATTGAATCTTGAAGGGGTGTTATTCTATTAAGTGACATACTATACTTTATATATCTGTCGTAGGTTGCGATTCCCATAATGACCTCTGCCCCAAAAAAACTAAGGGCAGGAAATGCATTTTTAGAATAAAGCTGGCCAGATCCTGGAATAATTGCAGAGAGTCCGCCACAAATATAAGGGTTGTAGAGATGGTTATTTCTACCCGATAACAAGTTTTGCGTTTGCGATGACTCAAGCGAAGTCTTGTTAACAGAGAGTGTCATCGTTGAATCTGAATTAGAGCCCAAGGCTAATCCAGCTAGCACAAGATTAAGTAAGTAACACCATTTGAACGTTTTTAAAAAATACGGCACTAATAATACTCTGCATTATATTAAATGCATAAAGTTATAAAAATAAAAGAGTTGTGTTATTTGATATAAATCTTGGAGGCTGGAAATAATGCAACCATACTCAAGAGCCCAAGCATTTAATCTATTAAGTAATATAAACGAATTTAAACTAAATGCAATCAGATTTCGTTAATATAGAGGGGTTTTGAGCCGGAGTACTTTTCGTCGAGGAAATTCATAAAAATCACTTCAGTAGCATTATTTCGTTTAATATTAATAATAAGGCGATCAGCATACATCCGAGACATATGAAGACCTCTGCCATTCTCATCCAAAACCCCTTCGCCCTGCATGTGGCGATCGAGGCGATACAGCACTTGTTCTTTGGTCAGGTGACCACTCGTATCATGGACCGACACACCGTATTTTTCTGAATCTTTTCCTAAGTGAATTTTTATTTTTTCTGCGTCTGAGAGTTTTACCTTAGAGTGTTTTGTGTATTTCTTGTTACCCTCAGCATCCAAAGGTGCATGATACATAGCATTGGTAAGAAGTTCTTCCAAAAGAACTTGAACGAGCGTTTCGGATGGATGAAAACGTTTTATTTCGGCAGCAATGCTTGCTTCTATTTGACTAATTTCTGAAGAATTTTGCAGAGTGAATTCTTTAATGAGTCTGTAGTCTGGAAGCATATATTTATCAAGGCCGAAAATGTTTTCTGTAACGAGGCTATACACAATTGCATTGAATTCGTCGAAATTAAAAGGCGTCGACTTAGGGATAATATTGGAAATTCCAAATTCCTTAGCCAACCGCAGGTAGTCGTCTACGTTATACCCAGTTATGAGAGCAACCTTACACTTTGGATGCTCGGATCGAACTTTAGCTGCAAGTTCATAACCTTTCATCCCAGGCATATTGATATCAGAAATAATGAGATCTATGGGTTCTTTTGCTAGAATTTCAAAGGCCTGAGTGGCGTTGTTGGCGGTAAATACGGTATACTGCTCTTCCAACTCGAGTTCAAGCATCCCGCGCATGATGGCTTCGTCATCGACTATGAGTATTTTTGGTTTTATTTCGGCCATGAGTACCACGTAGCTTCTTTTATCAAATTGCCAAAGCTTCTAGGAATATGATTATGCAATTGGGAAGAAAAAGAGTCAATGGGGATTATTGAGTTTTTGGGGATTTTTTAATAAAAAATGGCCTTACATAAATGCAAGGGACTCTGGGCATTCCGGGTTCCCCGTCGCCCCTTCTTACGGGTTCTGGCTTCGCCAGCCGGTCTTTCATGCCATGCGGTACTTCGTGCCTAAGGCATTCAAGACTGAACGCTTCACTCCGTTTCGCTTTCACCCTCCAGTCCTGACTAAAGCGCTTGACATGAGAGGGGCCTGAACATGATTACAAGGATTATGCGATTACCATGATTAATTTGGACAGAAATCAAGATTATCAAGTTAATCATGTGAATCAGGGTTCAGACAATTGACTCCCGCGTCAGGCAGGACTGAAGTGTGATGGATGAACAGCGTGAATCCATCAGTCTGCAAAGACCCAGGTGCAAAGCACCGCAGGGCTTGACAGACCGGCTTGCGAAGCAAGAGCACGTAAGAAGGGCCGGTACCGCAGGTAGGC
>JBBRUX010000066.1:0-16372 GCA_038247415.1 Chitinivibrionales bacterium
GAGGCATGGACATTTCCCAGAGGCACGTTAGAGATGCTGCATATTGAAGGAGCAATCATCGGACGCGCCACCTACGAGCCAGGATGGAAGTGGTCCACCTCGGTGCAGCCTATTGCAAAAACTAAAAGCTGCGAAGTATCTCATTTTAAATACATTATTTCCGGCACGTTAAAATTTCTCATGGATGACGGTCTTGAATTAACGTGCAAGACCGGAGACGTTTGCGTTATTCCAGGGGGCCATGATTCATGGGTAGTTGGAGACGAGCCAGTTGTTGTAGTGGATTTTCAGGGGATGAAGGATTACACGTTAAATGAGCAACCAGTCCGTCATAATAATGCTTTTTATGATCGGATGGAAACCCTCCGCAACCTAAAAAAAAGGGAATCTTATGCACGTTAAACCACAGATTATTATCGCACTTTCTGGCATTACTCTTTTAAGCGCAATCTCATGGCTGCAATCGAGCGTGGCTGAAACGAAAAGAAACGGCTCAGCTGCGTCTATATCCGCAGCAATGCCCGCATTTACGCTTCCCGCACTCCCCTATGCCAGAAATGCCCTGGAACCGTACCTTTCGGCGCGCACTATGGACTTTCATTACGGCAAGCATCATCAGGGCTATGTAGACAATCTGAACAAACTCACAGCCGGCACGGATGTGGCTGGAATTCTGCTGGAAGAGCTCCTCCGTAAAACCACTGGTAAGGATGACAAAGCGGAAATTTTCAACAACGCTGCACAAGTCTGGAACCATACGTTCTTCTGGAAGAGCATGAAACCCAATGGCGGCGGCGCGCCGAGCGGCAAGCTATCCCAGCTTATCAACAAATCATTTGGGAGCCTCGATTCTTTCAAAGTGGCGTTTATCAATGCTGCCACGACCCAGTTCGGGAGCGGTTGGGTTTGGCTCGTACTCGAGCAGAACACGTTGAAGATTGTCAAAACATCTAACGCCGATACACCAATCGCGCACGGCCAAACAGCACTTCTTACGTGCGATGTCTGGGAGCACGCCTACTATCTTGACTACCAGAATCGACGCAAGGATTTCGTTAAGACCTTCCTGGATCAACTGGTAAATTGGGAGTTTGCATCATCACAACTGAAATAATCCGACAGTTCGGTAATTGTTTCGAGATTTTTGCGTTGCCGGGGTCAAGCAGTGTGGTAAGAAAAACCAGATTCCCATATATGAGAATCTGGTAATTGGAAATGAGAAATCAGGTGCGCGTAATACAATGCCAACATTCTCATCCGTTATACAATTGTGGGATCTCTCTAAAAAATATGCAAAAGACACCCCGCATCATCATTTTTTCTCGTTTCTGCTCATGGCACGATTTTTGATAATATAACAGGTGTAGTTATGAACCATTCGTAATCTAAAACAAAGGAGAGTTTATGTCATGATTACTGAATCTGAGAACAACTTTAGGTATAGAACAATCCGCAAACAAAAACAAAGGAGATTTTATGCACGTTAAACAACAGGTTATTATTGCAGTTTCAGCCATTACGCTTCTGAATGCGCTCTCGTGGGCGCAATCGGGGAAGTATGACAATTCAATGCGGGATAGTAGTAGTGTGTCATCAAGGTCCGACTCCACAAAAAATGGAACAAGGCTGGGCACTGCAGCAAAGAGCACTAGTCACAGATCCGCGAGGTCGGACTCCTTGCAAAATGACTCTGCCACTCACGGTTATGGTGTCACGCCTTCTGACCAGGGCAATAAGAAGTCCGATGTGGATATCACCACAAGAATCAGAAAAGAAATCATGGCCACAAAGGGAATGTCAATTAACGCTCAAAATGTTAAAATCGTCACTATTGACGGTGTGGTAACGCTCCGAGGAAAGGTTGATACCCAAAAGGAAAGAGCACTCGTTGTGGATATAGCCATGAAAACAGTCGAGGCTACTAAAGTTATAAATGAATTGCAGGTCAAGTAAGTGGCCGGAAAGGTTCCGGCTGCTCTAGTAATACGTCAATTGAAAGGATTTTATCATGTCAAGTAAATCAGTATTTTGCATTGCGAGCTCAGAGGACCAGGCGAATCGTATTGTGGATCGCCTTAAAATGGAAGATTTCCCAAATGATACTATCTCTGTATTGTTTCCTGATAAAAAGGGGACTCGGGATTTTGCACACGAAAAGAAAACTAAGCTGCCCGAAGGTGGTGCCATTGGCGCCAGTACCGGCGGAGTAGTTGGCGGAGCATTGGGTTTGGCTGCAGGCATTGGTGCACTCGCCATTCCCGGGATTGGGCCATTCATTGCTGCCGGACCCATTATGGCAGCCCTCAGTGGCGCAGCAATCGGAGGTGCGGTTGGAGGGATAGCCGGGATGCTTATTGGTCTTGGTATTCCGGAATTAGAAGCAAAGCGGTACGAAGGGAAGATCAAAGATGGCAACATTCTGCTTTCAGTCCATGTAGAGGATTCCGATAAGGTCAATCGCGCTAAAGAAATATTCAAAGAAGAAAACGCGGAGGACATAGCTGAGGCAGGCGAAGCCTCAGTTCCCAAGAGGGACAAGCGTGAGACTGAGACAGTATCTGTCTAGAAAGCTAGAAATCAGATGAATGTTGACAGCGCTCCTGTGCACATCTAACGGCGGTGTAATAATTCTATGTAAGGAATTCACCGCTGTTGAATTTGTGCAGGTCGTTGTTATTCATTTTAAAACCATAATGGTTTACAAAGTTAGCAGCAAGGTCAAAAACATTCACATAACAAGGGGTACACAATGAAATCGAGCATGCATGACAAGGCAGAAGGCAAATTTCACAAAGTATCGGGTGGCATTAAACAAGTTGCCGGGAAACTCGGCAATAACCCGGAATTGGAAGCCAAAGGTACGGTAGAAAAGAATGCTGGAAAATTTCAGGAAAAAACTGGCCAAACCAAAAAGCTTTTCGGCAGATAGTCGAATTTTAGTATGGCCTGCGTAGGAATCTCGTTAGGCACTAATGAGGTTCTTGCAAAACAGCCATTCGATTCGATCGTATTTACATTAGGCAAGCTCAGTGCAAGAGCGATCGCTTCTGAAAACGATGCACTGAACGTGTTTAAAGGAGTGGGTGTTAAGTTTACTAATTGCATCTAAGATAACCCGCACGAGGTAGCCTATACTACGATAGGATACGCTTAGGGAATAATTCCAATATTCTTTTTTGTAAAATCCACACTATTCTGATAACAACAACCACACTAAGGATTATCATGAGCACACTTATTACCAAAGACGGCACAGAAATTTACTATAAGGATTGGGGTGCTGGTCAACCCATTGTTTTCAGTCACGGCTGGCCTCTTACTGCGGACGCATGGGAATCGCAGATGGTGTTCCTTGCGGAGCACGGTTATCGCTGTATTGCTCACGACAGACGGGGTCATGGCCGATCTGGCCAGTCGTGGAATGGCAATGATATGAATACCTATGCTTCTGATCTTGCAGAACTGATTGTATCGCTTGACCTAAAGAATATTATTATGATTGGTCATTCGACGGGTGGTGGTGAGGTTGCTCGTTATATCGGCCGCTACGGAACATCCCGTGTTGCCAAAACAGTCCTCATGGGCTCAGTTACGCCGCTTATGCTCAAGACAAAGGATAATCCTCTTGGTTTGCCTATAAGCAAGTTTGATGAGATCCGTGCTGGCGTTACTGCAGACCGCTCCCAGTTCTACAAGGACCTCACGACTCCTTTTTTTGGTGCAAACCGCGAAGGTCACAAGGTCACGCAGGGAATGCGGGATGCGTTCTGGTTTCAGGGAATGCAGGGCAGCCTCAGGAGCGAACTCGAGTGCATCAAGGCTTTCTCGGAGACGGATTTCACCGGGGACCTAAAAAAGTTCGACGTGCCAACACTGATCATCCACGGAGATGACGATCAGATAGTGCCGATTGAGGCTTCGGCATTGCTCTCGGTGAAACTCGTCGAGAACGCGACTCTGAAAATCTACAAGGGTGGCCCTCACGGTTTGGCCGACACCCACAAGGATCAACTCAACGTCGACCTGTGGGGCTTTCTTATTGCCTGAAAGGGATAAATGTGGAAAATGCATTGATTGAATTAGATGAAACCACAAAGGCCTTGCAGGCCTCGGAACTACGATATCGCCGACTGTTTGAGTCTGCGAGAGACGGAATTCTTATTCTGAACGCGCAAACCGGGCACATAATGGACGTTAATCCGTTCCTGATTGAGCTGCTGGGCTATTCGCATGAACAGTTCATGAATAAGTTTGTCTGGGACATAGGTGTTTTCAAGGATGTGTTTTCAAATCGCGAAAAATTTTTAGAACTGAAAGAGAAGAAATACATCCGCTATGAAGACCTTCCTCTGGAAACCGTCGACGGACGACAGGTCGCCGTGGAGTTTGTCAGTAATGTCTACCAGGAAGGCAATCAGTCTGTCATACAATGCAACATCAGGGATATCACCGAAAACAAAAAATTGATGGAGATCTCGCAAAGAAATCAGAAACTTGAATCCCTTGGTGTGCTTGCAGGCGGCATAGCCCACGACTTCAACAACCTGATGCAAAGCATTTATGGATTAATGGAGATGGCACTACTAGAATCCGATCCTGCCAAAGCCAGACAAAATCTTGGGCAAGCCATAGATACCATCGACAGGGCGCGAGCCCTCACCGGGCAGTTGATTACCTTCGCAAAAGGTGGTGCCCCCCTCAAAAAGACAACATCAATTTCCAGACTTGTACGGGAAACCGTGCAATTCGCCCTGAGCGGATCGAACGTTTCCTGTCGCTACGAACTACCGCACGACCTCTGGATGGGCAATATTGACAATGGACAGATCTCACAGGTCATCGACAACATTGTCTTCAATGCGCGACAGGCGATGTCGGACGGTGGTAATATCACCATATCGGCACGGAATATTCACATCGATCGGGAAACCCCAGGCATATTGTCAAACGGTAATTACGTCAAAATCTCGATTCATGATTGCGGTATTGGCATGCCCCAGGCGATTCTCCCCCGTATCTTCGACCCATTTTTCACGACAAAAACTAAAGGGCATGGCCTCGGACTGGCAACGTGTCAATCGATAATTGCCAGGCACCATGGTGAAATAGAAGTCGAGTCGGTGCACGGCCAAGGCAGCACATTCCATATTGTTCTTCCTGCATCTTCAGAAAAGCCGGGTATTAGCGTTGTGGAACCCGGCATACACCAAACAAACAACACCATAACAATTGGGAACCAAAAGGGCGTATCGGTTGCATTCATAATAACAGACTGATAGCGAGTGTTTCGCGGTTTTGGGAACTTTTTTTCCCACAACCGGAAATCATCACAAGAATATAACAAGCAGAGCGGTGACCACAATTCATTACTATGGTTTGCTCGTTGCACCGAACAAACATGACATGCGTGCAGCATGGATACAACAACAATTAATTAACAATACCTGCGATACCGGATTTTTGATCTCCTTTATTTGTTGAGAAAAGACACAAGGCTTGCTGCAATAACCATGGCATGGCATTCGCTACTATTACCATATGAATAGAAAAATGGATTTAGTTTTCAAATTTTTAATTACCAGAGGAGTTCATTATGAAGTCTCGTAAATCGTTCACCCTCATTGCATCTGCTCTTAGCGTGCTCGGCCTGTGTGCCGCAGCACAAGCGCAGGAAACAGATAGCTCTATTAGTAGTAATGGATCGACAACAAGTACAACAACGACGGCAACTACCCCTGTCCCTGCTGCAACGACCAGCACTACTACAACGGTAAATACTCCCGTTACGACGACTACCAATAAACAAACGCACAGCGTATACATCGGCCCTCAGTTGGGATATCAGCAGGCCCGGGACGCTGATAATGGAAACCTTTTTCTTGGTGCAGCTTTACGAGCGAAATTTGTTCCTGCTGTTGGAGCCGAGGTGTCTATAAATTGGCGTCAGGAGAGATTTTTTAATAGAGCCGTGACGGTTACAAGTTGGCCAGTTATGCTGACGGGAATGTTTTATCCGGTTCCCTTTCTTTATGGATCCATAGGCGGCGGATGGTATAACACCACTTTCGATTACGACTCGAGTAAGATCCCGTCCATTGTCTTGGAACGTGAAACAAAGCAGACGTTCGGCTGGCATTTCGGCATTGGTGCGGAAGTTCCTGTTGGAAATGTCAAGCTTACGGCCGACCTGCGCTATGTTTTTATTAATTACGATTGGCAGGAAGTTCCCGGTCTGAGCGGACTCAAATCGAATTTCATTATGGCTGGTGTAGGAATCTTGTTCGGTATTTAATTTAACCTAAAAGGAGTATTCTATGTTGTGGACAGTTGCAGTAATATTATTGATTTTGTGGGCAGTGGGCTTGGTGACCAGTTATACTCTGGGCGGCTTTATTCACGTGCTTCTGGTAGTGGCAATTATTGTAGTAGTAATCAACATCATAAGTGGACGTAAAGCCGCTTAAAAAGTGACCGTTAACATTTAAGAATTACCTTGACCCCCGCCTGGGCAGCCTCTAAGGAATTTAAATTCCTTTCGCTGCTTGGCTTGGGTTAGGGAAAGAAATAAACCGTTCAAAAATAAAAGGCAGAACGAGGGCGCCAGAGCAGCCCTCGAAAACAGGTGCGTGTCTTGATGCTCAATAAATTGCCAAATCCTTTCAGAACGTACCGTCATGTAGCTCGATATGGTGAAATAGTTTCTGTATTGATCAAGTTTGGTTTTAGCGACCTTATAGCGTCAATAAAACTTGACCGTTATTTACCGATGCGTGAAATACGTCGGGCAAAGAAACCCAAAGCATCGGTTCATCAAATGTCTCGCGGAGACCGAATCCGGGGGGCATTTTCCGAACTGGGCCCTTCTTTCATAAAGCTCGGTCAGTTTATGAGCAACCGTCCAGATGCCCTCCCTGCCGAAATAATTTCCGCGCTTAGAGAGCTGGAGGATTCCGTTGCTCCTTTTGACTCTGCGGAAGCATTGAGGATTCTTGAAACTGAATTAAGTAAACCGGTCGAGGAAATTTTCAAGGAATTTTCTAAAACGCCAATAGCTTCCGCATCCATCGCGCAGGTACATCGGGCCACGCTTTTTAACGGTGAGTACGTGGCTGTTAAAATCCAACGGCCTGACATTGAGAAAAACATTACAACCGATATGGAAATAATGTTCGAATTGGCAGGCCTCATTGAGCGTCATGTGCAGGGCGCTGCCACCATAAATCCCGTTAAAATTTGTGAGGAATTTAAACACAACCTCGGAAAAGAAATTGATTTTACCAATGAAGCGTCCCATGCAGAAAGATTTGGAGAGAATTTTAAAGGCGACACAAACATCCATGTGCCTATTGTCTATAGAGAATTCTGCACGAAACGTATTCTTACAACCGAGTTCATCGAGGGGATAAAGGTTTCGGATAGTAAGGCCCTTGCGGCAGCGGGTCTGGATGGTGGTATTATAGCCGAACGTGGAACGAAACTTTTGCTGCGCCAGATTTTTGAACACGGCTATTTCCATGGTGATCCTCATGCCGGTAATATTTTCGTCTTGAAAGACAATGTGATTTGTTTTGTTGATTTTGGAATAATGGGTTTTTTATCGCCAACATTAAAAGAATACATTATTACCGTCATGCTTGCGATAGCTGACCGTGATCCAAAAAAAATTGTCCGGATTCTTGTTGAAGAAAGCCAGTATTCGGTGATCGATATCAACCGTCTGGAATATGATGTTAGTGAATTGATCGGCGAGTATGGGACTATGTCAATAAAAAATCTTAATGTTGGCGAACTTGTTACACAACTGACAAAACTGATTGTTACCCACAACTTGCGCGTTATGCCGGGCTTTTTCCTGTTATTCAAGGCACTCGACACAATGGACAGAATCGGAAACACGCTCGATCCCGAATACAGAATAGTCAAACATGTTGAGCCATTTTTAAGAAAACATTTCAATGATCGGCTCAACCCGCTAAAATCAATACATTCCGTACTCATGAGCGCCGCGGATATTGGACATGCCGTTACACAGTTGCCGTTTACAATAAGTGATATTATTGGTATTGCAAAAAATGGCAAATTACATATTAAGTTCGAACACCTGGGACTTGAGCCAATGCTTAACAAACACGATCAGCTTGTCAATAGAGCAGTGTTTGCAATTATAATCGGCTCGATTATCATGGGCTCATCGTTTGTTGTCCTTTCGGGTATTCCCCCTAAAATTTATGGCATTCCTCTTATTGGGTTTGTTGGATTTTTGGCCGCTGGGATCATCGGATTTTCGCTTCTGATATCCATGATCTGGAATAAAAAATTATAAATTTAAAGTTCCTTGAACGTTATAGAGGAGTAGCCTAGTGTTTACAAAATGGTTTCCCTGGAGATTCATTGTCAGACATGCAGCCCGCATACATGGTTTTCTGGATCCAATCGGATTGCTGGCACATTTCGACCGTTTTGCAGAACCGTCGGAAGTGCGCGCACCCACAGAGCTGCTTCGAGCCGGGTTACTCCTGCAAGCTCGCGGATTTATTAACAATCAGGCAATCCAGCACAATCTCGATTGGGTTTGGCCGTATTGGGTGGTGCAGCAGTTCGACCCTCGCAGCTCCTCGTTTATCCCACGAGCATTTTCGGTCATTCATATAAATATTACACATCGCAACTGGACAGCACTTGGAATACCCGGGTGCGAGAACATGCCGATAATCGATCCTCGGGGACTAGTTACCCCACACCACGACGGGTGGTCAATGGATTTCTGGATCGTGGGGTTAGACGGCACAGCATTGTTCCCCTCCCGTCTTGCATCGGTTGACCAGGAGCTAGCGTCTACCCCCAATCTTGTGGTGACGACACAGTCGTCTGACGCAGAGAAATACTTAACAGTAGCGTGCAGGGTCGAATTAATAAACGGGCAACCAAGCTGCTGCGTCGATATTTGCGCTTTGGCAAAAAACGACGCTCTGCTGGTCGTTTCCGCGCGACCGTTCAACCCCGAAGGAGTGAGCTTCATAGACACTATTGCCACAGATAAAAATCCGCGGGAAGTAATTATTAACAAAAAAGACCGGATTCTCTTTTCGGAAACCCCCACGCAGATTCTGTTTTCCAATTACCGCGAAGGCGATGTTTTTCGTCAACTATTGAATGTAAATAATCCCCAACGCGACCATATCGCATGTCCCGTAGGCATGGCAACATGCGCAGCCGTTTACCCCATTACTGCAGCGGTGCAGCGCAGGATCGAGCTTACTATGCCTCTTACTCCTTCTAGCGTGCCGTCGAATCCAATTATCACTACTGTCACGTCGGGCAGCGAGATGTGGTCCCGGCGCATGCAGGGGGCGTGCACGCTTCAGATTTCCGACACAGTGATATGCCGGCTATTTTCTGCGGCGCTAACGACCATGGTGCTGCATACTCCCGGGGATGTGTTTGCCGGTCCGTACACCTACAAGCGGTTCTGGTTCCGCGATGCGGTGCTGATCTTGCACCCCATGCTCGTACTTGGTCTGGGTGCTAATGTCAAGGAACTGGTTCAAACGTTTTTTAAGCGCCAAAGAGGAGACGGCTACTTTATGTCGCAGGAGGGTGAATGGGATTCCAACGGACAGGTACTGTGGCTTATTAACCGGTTTCGGTTGCTTACGCGAACTCCCCTTGATCCATCATGGCTACCCCACATCAGTAAAGCGGCGAATTGGATCCGTAAAAAAAGGCGCACATCCGGTTTTCCGGGGCTTTTGCCCGCGGGCTTTAGCGCCGAACATCTCGGGCCCAACGATAACTATTACTGGGATGATTTCTGGAGTATAGCGGGATTGACATCTGCTGCCGCCATGCTGGAAGGATTCGGCAACAAGGCTTTGGCGGACATTTGCCTTTGTGAAGCGCAGGATCTCTTGAAAACAGTTCTTGATGTCCTGGGGAAATCGACCGGCGACAACGCAGAACCCATTATGTCAACCTCTCCGCATCGCAGAATGGACAGCGCCGCTGTAGCGAGTTTGGTGGCAACCTATCCGTTGCAAATTCTGCCCGCCGATGGCCCTTTGGTGCGTAACACTGTTCACTATCTTGTTGACCATTGCTTCGTAGACAATGCACTCTTCCACGATATCAGCCATTCGGGGATCAACCCGTATTTGTCGTTGCATATCGCTCAGGCAATGCTGCGGGCAGGAGATCCCCGATACCTGCAGATGGTGTACCGCATACGCGACCTTGCCTCGCCTACCGGCCAATGGCCCGAGGGCATCCATCCAAGAACAGGGTACGGGTGCATGGGCGACGGCCAACATGTGTGGGCCGCGGCAGAATGGGCTATGATGATTCGGAATTGCTTTGTGCGGGAAGAAGACGCTCTCGGAAAGATTGTACTGTGCTCGGGCGTTGCACGGGAGTGGTTATCCCCAGATGTTCCCGCTACGTTCGGCCCAACCCATACCCTTTTCGGGATCATTTCGCTCACTATTACCATTACCGAAAGCACGGTTCGCGTCGATTGGGAAGGAGTCTGGCATGCCGGACGCCCCCTTATCGAGATATCACTTCCCGGCGCACCCAGTGTAACGGCAACGCCTGATCGGGACTGGGTCGAAATCATATTGTAAACAGGGAGTTACTACTATGAATATCCTTATACTGACGAATTCCTATACCCCTTTTGTAGGAGGATTGGAACGGTCCGTAGCCTTATTTACTAGCCGGCTTCGAAGCAGGGGGCACCGCGTGCTTATTGTCACACCGGATTCGGAGGGTGCCCCTCTAAACGAAGAGGACGTGGTTCGCGTACCTGCGATACAGCATTTCAACGGGACCGATTTTTCTGTGCAATTGCCGGTGCCGGGGATTCTCAACGCGATACTGCGAGAGTTTCGTCCCGACCTTGTACATTCCCAGCATCCCTTTCTCATCGGCGACACTGCCCTGCGCATCGCGACGGAAAGTAAAGCACCACTCGTGTTTACATTCCATACGTTCTTTGAGCACTACACTCATTACACGCCGGTAGATTCGCCTCAATCCAAACGGTTCGTTGCCGCACTCGCAACGGGGTATAGCAATCTGTGCGACTCGGTGATCGCACCCAGCGAAAGTGTGCGACAGGAGCTGCAACACCGTGGGGTCACCCGCCCCATTTCGGTAGTCCCCACCGGCATCGACGTCGAAAGCTTTAAGGAAGGCGACGGGCAGGCGTTTCGTGCGGCAGCCGGCATTCCCCCAGACGCATTCGTAGCGGGAATTGTGAGCCGAATCGCCCCTGAAAAGAACCTCGGATTCTTGACAGAAGCGCTTATGCATTTCATGACGCTTAATGTCAACGCCCATTTCCTCATGATCGGCGATGGCCCTTCGGCCGAAGAAATCAAAGCGACCTTCACCGAAAAGGGTTTTGGCGACCGATTCCATGCGCCCGGAACGCTGCAAGGTCGGCCGCTTCTGGACGGCTATCATGCGATGAATGTTTTCGTCTTCGCGTCCTTTAGCGAGACACAGGGTCTGGTGCTTACCGAGGCGATGGCAGCCGGCGTTCCCGTCATTGCACTCGACGGTCCCGGCGTTCGCGACGTTTTGCGCGAACACGATGGAGGACGGCTCATCATGGATCAAAAGAGCGATGAGTTTGTAAAGGCGCTTCAAGAGTATGCCGCACTTTCCCCTAGCGAGTACGAAAGCCGCAGCGCCAGCGCCCAGGCACGTGCGGCCGATTATTCGCACGAAATATGCACCAATCTCCTGTTGGACGTATACCGCGCTGCATTATCAAACGAGCTGCTGCAGCATGAGTACAAGACAAACCACTGGAAGGAAACCCTCGACCGGTTGCAGACTGAATGGCACCTGTTCTCCAACGTTGCGCAAGCCGCCCACGATGCTTTGGCACCCAGGCAAAATACCGTTCAGTCAAGCTGAATCAGCAGATGATACTATCATGAAAAAATTAACATTTCGTAAAACGGCCATGTTTCTTTTGAGTGCAGTTCTAACCGGCACCCTCTATGTAGGCGCGCTGTATCTGTGCGAGAAAAAAATGTCGCTGAATCCCTATCTGAGCGTTACCCTAGCGTTTATCGCGTCGTCGATTTTTTACTTTGTTTCCAACAAGCTCGTGGTTTTTAGGGATGCACCGTCAACAAGCAGTCTTATGGTGCAAATTGGCCAATTCGCAATAGTAGTTTTAGTCAACTATGCGATAACAATTTCGCTTGTTTGGGCGTTCAAGTATTTCACCGGTGAGGTCTACTCAGGTTCCGTGGCCGCAGGTATCGTGACGACGATACTTGCTTATTTAGTGTTCGATACGATGTTCTCGGGAATAGCGAAACAACGTGCTGATTAAAATATTTACACTCAATATCCACAAGGGATTTTCATGGTTTAACCGACGGTTTATGCTGCCACGGTTGCGTCAAGCAATCAGATCGGTAAATCCGGACATCCTTTTTCTGCAGGAAGTGATCGGAGAGAACGAGTTGATCGAGCTCAGACACAGTGAGACTCCCGGGGTATCACAGTATGAATTTCTCGCCGAGGAGTTCTGGCCATTTCATACCTACGGGAAAAATGCGATCTATCTTGGGGGACACCATGGAAACGCCATTTTGTCTCGATATCCGATTGTATCCACTACCAACACCAATATCTCCACCAATAAGCTGGAACAGCGTGGGCTTTTATATTGTCATGTAAGAATGCCCCAAACGCATACTGTCGTCCATTGCTTGTCCGCGCATCTTGATCTCTTCAGAAGAGGACGCCGCAAGCAGTTCCTCATGATCGAGGAGTTTATACACAAAAATATTCCGTCCGGTTCACCGCTTGTTCTTGCCGGCGATTTCAACGATTGGGCGAATAAGGATGCGTTGAACTTTTCAGCTCGCATGATGTTAACAGATGCGGTGCGCGTACCTTCGGGCAAAGCAGTCTATACATTTCCAGCGAAATTCCCGTTGCTACCACTCGACCATATTTTTGTGCGTGATACCCGGGTGATTCATTCGGTCCGTTACAAAGGTGACAACTGGGAGAAGCTTTCCGATCATATACCTCTGAGCGCAAGTATCGAAATTGAATAGTCGCAGGTGCCGTTATGAACTTATTTCAGCTACTTATTGACCATGCCGTAGCCATCGTCGGCTTCCTTCTTGCACTATTTCTGATGGTGAAAATCATGCGCGAACGTCGTGCTCCAGCCACCACAATGGCCTGGCTCCTTGCGATAGTACTAATCCCGTATGTTGGCGTTCCGGCATTTGTACTGTTCGGGGGACGTAAAATAAAACGGTTGATGCGGGAAAAGCACAGTATAAAAAACGCAGCACCAGTTCTCGCACGTCCAAATGCGCCAATGAGCATGAGTAGCATCTTTGCTCAGCGCAGTGGCCCGCATCCTGTCTTGCTACTGTGCGGAGAATCAGCATTTGCCTGTTTGCTCGATACCATCAAGGGCGCGCAACGTAGCATCCGGATTTCGACGTTTATTTTCGGTACTGATGCCATTGGAGAGGCGATTCTGCGGGAGCTTATTGTCTGTTTACACCGTGGGGTTGACGTCTGCTTGCTGGTTGATGCCCTTGGTTCATTCAAACTAACAAAACTATTCCTCGCGAAATTCAAGGCCGCGGGAGGTAAATACGCCTATTTTATGCCAATGATACACCTGCCTTTTCGTGGACGCGCAAACCTGCGTAACCACCGAAAATTGATTATCGTCGATGAGTCTTCCGCCCTCCTTGGGGGAATGAACCTGACGCAGCAGTACATGGGACCGCACCACGATGCAACGCGTTGGAACGACATCGCGATCTCTGTGCAAGGGGCAGTTGTGAAGGATCTTTCGCGCGTGTTTGCATCCGATTGGCATTTTGCGGCGGGCTATGACCTTGAATTGGAAGATGATCATCCCTTTGATGCTATCCGCAGCGAAGAAGAAGTCAGGTATCAGGCCGTCCCCAGCGGACCGGACATCACCAGTGATGCTCTTTACGATGCGTTGCTTACTCTCATATTCACTGCCCGTAAACGTATCTGGATCGTAACTCCCTATTTCATACCCGACGAGATGATGCTTAAAGCATTATGTGTAGCGTCAACGAGGCAGGTCGATGTACGGATTATTGTTCCGCATAAGTCAAATCACACAATTGCAGATCTCGTGCGACGCGGTTATCTGCGCATAGCCCAACAGGCTGGAGCCCGTCTTTATTTTTATCAGCCGGGAATGCTGCATACCAAATTGATACTCATCGACGATCAGCCGGCGATACTCGGTTCCATGAATATGGACATGAGGAGTTTCTTCCTTAATTATGAGATAGCACTTTTTATTTATTCGGCGCCGGCACTAGAAAACCTTACTATCTATGCGGAAGGGTTAATGAGAAAAAGTCGCACCGGGTTGGCAAAAACGCCAATGCCCGTGGAATTTCTGGAAAGCGTTCTTCGCCTTTTCGCGCCATTGTTATGAAAACAAGGTAATCGTTGTGGCACGTGATTTGCAATGTTTAATATAAGAGTCACTATTTTTCCATTAACAAGGAGTACAAGATGAAATCCAGTATGCACGACAAGGTTGAGGGTAAGTTTCACAGAGTAAAGGGTAATATTAAAGAAGTTGCCGGGAATCTCGGAAATAACCCAGAATTGGAATCCAAAGGTAAGTTCGAAAAAACCGCCGGCAAAATTCAGGAAAAAGTTGGCCAAGCCAAGAAGCTTATCGGCAAGTAAAAAAAACGAACCAAGTTATCCAAGCGTCGTTGCAAGTGGTGCATCCGCTGGAGGCTTGGTCGTACTCCGAGAAATAAGCGAAAATCTCCCACCTGATGCCTAAAAGGCGTTCGTGTGGGACTTTCGTATTCTGGGCGGGCAAGAGAGCCTGTCCCCTTCCAGCCTGTATGTATCTATCAAGGAATAAATTATGGCCAACACTCTCATTAATTATGTAGTACTGTCAACTCTTATTGCCGGATTTTTAGGTTGCGGAGGCGCCGCGCGCCTACCGGCGTCAAGCGGCTTTGGTTCTAAGCCCGAGCTTCCACAACCCGCGCCATCACTTATTCCTCTTATAAACGTGGTTCGAGGCACGGGCTGGAAAGCCGACCAGAAACCGGTTGCGGCAGAAAGCTTAAAAGTCAATGCGTTTGCGCGAGATTTAAATCATCCGCGTTGGCTCTATGTACTTCCCAATGGCGACGTGCTGGTTGCAGAAACCAATGCTCCTGTGCGACCAAAGGATGGAAAAGGAATTGTGGGATGGTTATTTAAACACTTTCAGAAAAAAGCGGGTGGTGCTGTACCAAGCGCGAATCGCATCACAGTGCTCCGTGACGCAGACGGCGATGGCATTGCCGAAATGCGAAAAGTATTTCTTTCTGGCCTAAACTCGCCCTTTGGTATGGCTTTACTAGGAAATACATTTTACGTAGCAAATACCGATGCTTTAGTGCGCTTCCCGTATGTAGAAGGACAAACAGAAATCACGACTGCTCCCACCACAGTCACGGATCTTCCAGCAGGTCCCATAAATCATCATTGGACCAAAAGCCTCATTGCATCTGCAGATGGGTCGAGGCTTTACGTGGGCGTTGGATCCAACAGTAACCTTTTAGACAACGGACTTGAAGCGGAAAAAGAGCGCGCCGCAATCTGGGAAGTGGATCCGCAAACAGGCAGCCACCGAATTTTTGCTTCTGGCCTGAGAAACCCCGTAGGAATGGCCTGGGAACCGCAGACTAATGCGCTGTGGGCAGCAGTAAACGAACGCGATGAGCTGGGCAGCGATCTCGTACCCGACTACATGACTGCGATTCATGATGGTGCCTTCTACGGCTGGCCGTACAGCTATTATGGATCGCACATTGACATTCGCGCAAAACCTCCCCGCCCAGATCTGGTGGCCATTGCCATTGTGCCGGATTACGCCCTAGGGGCGCATACAGCATCGCTAGGGCTCGCTTCCTCGCGTGGATCAACCTTGCCTGCCCGATTCGAGAATGGCATGTTTGTGGGACAACATGGTTCGTGGAATCGCAAACCACGCAGCGGATACAAAGTTATTTTTGTACCATTTACAAGTGGCATTCCGGCCGGGGAACCGATTGATGTTTTAACCGGATTTGTTAAGGAGAATGGCGATGCTATGGGACGGCCGGTTGGGGTTGTTATTGACAAAAAGGGCGCATTGCTCGTGGATGACGATGTCGGCAATATCATTTGGCGGGTAACGGCCCTGCATGAGCAGTAGCCTATTCCAAAATCGCATGAATTAACTTAAGGGAGTCAGGACGATAGTACTTCATGGGGCGTATGGCACTACGCGCCGACGATATAACACTATTACTTCATGGGGCGTATGGCACTACGC
>JBBRUX010000067.1:0-15358 GCA_038247415.1 Chitinivibrionales bacterium
ACTTGAGCTGACGGTCCGACCTTCACTGACGCGCCTGTCGAAGTGAATGTTGCGACAAGAGCTGTCACCACAGTCCCGAACGGCACGGTCACCGCAACGGTCTTTGCGGCCTCATTGATGGTGCCCGTCGCAGCAGGACTGGCAAAGCTGAATGCAGTTAGTGCCTTGGGAGCATTTTGCACAATTATCACTGTGACTGTATAGTTCTGTTGGCTGGAATCCCCCGCGGTGACAGTATAAATTACCGGGCTTGCGAAGTTATTGGCAGATGTCCCACTCATTTGAAGTGCGGTTCCAACCTTGACAGTTGTACCGGTTGTCGAAAATGTCGCAATGAGCGCAGAAACATCTGTGCCATAAGGAACTGCCACAGAAATTGTTTTTGTCGTGTCGTTGATGACACCCGTTGCAGCAAGATTGACAAAGCCGAATGCAATCAAAGCTTTTGCATTGTTTGCCCCAACAGAAACTGTCACGACATAATCTTGTTTGTTCCCATTGGTTGCGGTGACCGTGTAAGTGACCGGGCTCGTGAAATTATTGGCAGTGGCTCCGCTTGTTTGTGCCGCCGTTCCGACATTGACCGATGCGCCTGATGTATTAAACGTAGCAACAAGGGCTGTCACATCCGTTCCAAAAGGAACTGCCACAGAAATCGTTTTCGTCGTATCGTTGATGACCCCGCTTGCTGCTGGGCTGGCAAATCCAAATGCAGTTAGTGCATTGGCGTTGTCAAGGTAACGCACAAAAAAAGCAATCGTATCAGTCACAATAACTTCTCCACCCTCATATTTCGATTCAACAATCACCGCATGCCGACCCGATGACAATACATCGAATTGAAACACTCCGGAGGTTTGCCATTGCGAAAAGGTGCTCGAATCGATATGCGCGCGGAATCTGCTCTCCGGTCGATTGCCCGTCACGGTG
This sequence comes from Chitinivibrionales bacterium, assembly GCA_038247415.1. GTDB lineage: Bacteria > Fibrobacterota > Chitinivibrionia > Chitinivibrionales > WJKA01 > JBBRUX01. The sequence goes on from JBBRUX010000067.1 coordinate 931, forward strand.
ATTGTGGCCGAACGTGTGGAAAGAGTGTCCCCTTTGCCCACATTATTCCCGGTTGTATCAATGGTGATTGCCGGGGGTACGTAATTGGAGTTATGTTGGTCCAATGGGTTGGTCAATTCGCTGGTGCATACTGGAATCAGTAGTGCTAAAAGCACAGACAATCCTGCAAGTGCTTGGCCAATTCTGCTGTGTACTCTGTGCTTCATGCCGGTCCTTCGTTTGAATATGCTTATCAAAAATTAAAGCTGATCAAGATTCCGTTGGCCTTGCCGAGTATCGGAACGACGGCCAGGTTCTTTGAACCCTTCGTCTCAGGTTTCCACGGATAAACAACTATTCCGCATGCAACCGAAACAACTCCGCCGATAGCACAAACAATTGCTGTGGTGTGTGCCGAATTCTTTTTGACACGATAGTCATCCATATCTGCTTGTGCGGTTGCCGTCGCGTATTTGGAAGCGTAATTAGTGCTCAAATAGTAGAAATAGCCGCCTGCACCGATTGCTGACAGACCAACCACCCCCAGACAAATGCCGGTAGGTTTTCTCCAGGAGGCGTGCACGCCTGATGTGGCTGCGGGCTTTGCTGGCTTTTGCGTTTTAGTATGCATCTTCTCCGAATCTAGATTCTCTTCCGGTGTTTTTCCATAAGCAAATGGCATATCGTCTATCACATTCTTGACGGCATCATTTACCGTTACATGGAACTGCCCATTGTTGGAAAAGGTACCGTTTGTGATAATGAACTCTACCTTTTGCGATTTGACGCCATAAACCGAATACTCCAGAACGAAATTGGAGAGTTTCACGGATCCTGCTTTCGGAGTAATTAATATCCCGTTCCAGTCGAACGCGTTAGCAGCCTGCGTTGAAACGGGATTGTACTTTGCATCGTTTTCGGTAGTGAATATCACTGGTTTTTCGAGTGTTCCCTCAACAATAAGTGAACCCTCTACAATGAGCCCGGTGAATGGCTTGAAAAGCAGAATAGCGCCCTCTTTGATTTTCAAGGTTTTTCCTGCAGGCACAACAATATTGTCGATAACCTTAAACGGATTGCCCGTAGTATCGAGAGTCATATCCCCGATTTTCCCCGAAAGCGAGATTTCGGCAAATAGGGGTAGGGCCGAAAGCAAGAAAAGGAGTATCGCGATTTTCTGCATAAAGAATAGTTTCCTTAAAAACGGTGATTGGCAAAGAGCTTTGGAAAATAGCTTATTGTTGATAACAAAGAAGGATTGTTTTCTGCAACCGCTCATTTGTGTTAATTTCTACCCCGAATACCATAAAAGGGCACTAAAATTCCCGTGCTAAATCCCCTGCCTCCATAATTAATCATCCTTTAATGTCCGGGGGTGCCATACATTGTAGTAGAGTTGGGAATAAGTGATGTTGCGATCTTCCAATGTCTGCCATAATTGTTATACTCTGGGTTTGCAACAAGAGAATCGAGAACAATGGAAACATTGTCATTTTTTGCTGGCCATTCCAGCGCATTTGTTGATGTTGTCATATACGATACAAAATCCATAATGCGGTTGCCCGATCGTTTAACAAAAAGCGATCCCGAATTGTACGCCAATTTAAAAGGTGCTGACAATAATGATGCAGGCGCATAGGTCCAGGAAGGTGTCTTATTTGCAACAATTAGAAACGAATGCGCTGCCACGGTGACGATCCCGAGTTTTTGAATATCCCCATCAACGTCTATGATGAGCGAATCAGAAAACGAGACAGTAGTTGGATTAAAAAGTTCTATAAAATCTGAATCGCTATCTGCATAATACATAATTTCCGAGATTATTATTGGGCCTTGTTCATTACCGATTGAATCGAGAGTTGTATCGTAAACACCATGGATAAGCGTTACCCCACCTTGATTGATATTCACCGAAAGAGCAACCTTCCCATCATTTTTAAATGTAGCTTCGAATGTAGTGTATACGTTAGTAAATGCGAAACCGGTTTTATGCCATGCGGCACCAACTGTATCGTTTGCGGCAGTGAGCCCAGCAACCGTTAGAGTACCGGTTGTGTTATAGGGGATATTATCGATGGCTAAAAACGATTTCGTATCACGCTTTACTTTTGTAGAGTACACTGTAGTACCTACTGTAAATGATGCGTATACCGAATCGACGGCGGTTGGAACAGATGAGAGCGATACATAAATTGATCCAAGACGAGGCATAAGTACCAATGCCACCGATGCAACAGCCCCAGCTGATATAGTAGTCGCCAAAGCAGCGGGAACATGAATGGTGTCGCCTTGCTTGTTTTTAGTAAAAGCCTGGATATAGCGAATTGCACCCGTAGGAATACCTGAAATGGTTTGTGTCTGATTTGCGAGCGAATCGATCAAATACGCAGACCGAAGGGGACTCATACCACTTCCACTCACTGTTATGACAAGAGAATCTGCTGCCGTCGCCACCGACTTTGCCATACCTGCAGGTTTATGAATGCTCACCGATATCACCGCACTGCCAGTGCCCAATGCCTGTTGCGGCTCGATAGTTCCGCATGAAAACACTACAATACCAAAAAGAATTACAGTACAACACCATCGCAGAGGATAAAACTTTTTATTCATGATTCCCTACTTGTATATTAAAAATGAGTAAAAAAAAGCCCACTTAAAAAAGCGGGCTTTACTGCAAGGAAAGTAACCTTGGCTTTTAGCGACCTTCGACCCATGAGTCGGAAGCTTGCAGGTTACCATCGAGATATGTCCAGGTAATTTTTTGATACCTGATACTGATAGACTCGAGATGAACATACCGTTCTTTTGCGGGGTCTTTTACATTATACATAAGAGGCTTAACAGAACAAATTTTGCATCCGGTAAGCTTATGATTAAAGTATTCTGTTTCTGAACCGGTATCATCGATGCGATACCATTTAAATTCGATTTCGGCAAAAGTTTGTCCTTCGCAGACTGCTTTGTACAGGTAAGGAGACGAAGCATCATACGATTTGACAAGCGTGATTGCCTCATGCTTGCGGGTACCAGTCAATTTTCCGGTATCGGGGTCGGTTGGAATTCTCACTTCATGATTGAATTCCAAGACTTCGATTGCACCTTCACGTCCTGAGACATCAACAGATCCCTTAACTTCCGCACCATTCTCATCTTTCATCCACATGTAGGCAGGAATTGGCATACTGACTCCTTGTTTGAGGTTGGTTTTGAATCTACTAGCATATGTAAAAGATACACTCTGGTTTTTACAATTTCTGTGATGGCGATCACACTTCGGTACGATTTTTTAAAAAAAAATGCCGGAATACATCCGGCACTTTTAAAACCAACACTGCGGGATACTTTATTTTCCTTTTGGCATTTGCGACACAAGTGACAGATTGATATCGATACCTTCAATCTGGAAGTGAGGCATAACCGCTAGGCTTACACTAAAGAATCCTGGATTATCTTCGATTTCCTTAACCGTAACCTCTGCAGCTTTAAGAGGATGCGTTGCAATAAGCTCTGGACCAGGATCATTCATTTCGGTGACTAGACCCTTTATCCACTTATTAAGCTCATCCTGAAGCACTGTTTTGCTTTTGGTAGAACCAATATTTTCTCGTTGAATAACCTTGAGATAATGAGCAATCCGCGATACCAAGAAAATATACGGCAATCGTGAATTAATACGCATATTTGCAGTAATACGAGGATCGTCGTATTCCTGAGGTTTTTGCGTTGAGTTAGCAGAAAAATAACATGCATAATCACGATTTTTATAAAAAGAAAGCGGAATAAAACCTTCTTGAGCAAATTCAAATTCCCGTGTTTCTGGAATGAGAATTTCTGTTGGAATCTTCATTTGCTTGCCTTTGCCCACATCATACATATGAATCGGGAGATCGTCTACCTTACCACCCGATTCAGGGCCGCGAATCTGAACGCACCAGCCATTGTCGACAAATGATCGAACCATATTTGCAGCAAATGCAAAGCTTGCATTTCCCCACAGATACTTATTGTGCTCTTCCCCGGTTACACCTTCTTCGTAATTAAATTCCTTGACGGGCTGACTCTCGGCACCATACGGAAGACGCAGTAAGTAGCGAGGCAGAACAAGTCCTACATAGCGAGAATCTTCGGTTTGTCTGAAACTATTCCACTTCAGGAACTCGGACCGTTCCATGTAGTTATGGAGATCTTCTATTTTTGGCAAATCGTGGACGTTGTCCTTGCCAAAAAACTTTGGATTTGCAGCGCCAATAAAAGGGCAATGGCAGGCAGCCGAAACACGTGATACTTCCTGTAAAAGAGCAATATCGGCCGCGCTATTTTCGAAACCAAAGTTAGAAATGAGCGCGCCATACGGTTCACCACCGGGAGTATCGTATTCTTCGGTGTACAAATGCTTATACATACCGCTCTGAATAGTTTCTGGGGCATCTTCGAAATCTTCTGCAAGTTCATCTTTGGAAACATCGAGCAGATCGATTTTCACATTCTTTTTAAAATCGGTACGATCGACAAGAAACTTAAGACTCCGCCATGATGATTCCATCTTCTGGAATTCAGGATGATGCAAAATCTCGTCGAGCTGAGCAGAAAGTTTACGATCGATTTCGGCAATGTGATGATCGAGAACTACCTTGTCGATTTTTTCAACAGTCTGACCTGATGCAATAACACTATTAACAAAAAAGGCAAGTGCTGCGCCAATGCGTTCGTTTGCCTTTGATTCGGCAAGTGCTTCGGCATTCTTATACGCGGTAACCTCAACGGTACCAGTAGGTACAGCCAGATTCATTGTTTGATAGATATACTCTAGCCCCGCAGCCGATTGGCCTTCTGCTTGAGTTTTTTCTTCTTCCTGTAAAGCCATATCACCATCTCCTCTTAGTGGGTATCGATTTTTAGATCTTTAACGTATGTTAAACAAACAGCCGTTTATGCACCTTCGTCGGGAACAATTTTTTTAAGCTGTTCCTGAAGTGATTTTGCTGCCTCAGGATCTTTGATAATTTCTTCGAGACGTTTACGGAATTCACGATTATCCAAGAGATTTGATTTAAGATCTTTAATGAGGTTGCGTGCAGCCAACAGCCGAGAAAGCTCGGGAATCGATTTAGCAACCTGCTCTGGCTTAAAAGAATCCATATTTTTCATCTCAAGATTGATTGGCATTTCGCCCTGGCCAGAAAGCTTATTATCAACACTATATTTTAAATTCAGATTCATGCTTTCCATGACCTGAGTAAAATTATTCTTGTCGATAGAAACCTTTTCCCGTTCTGCCAAACGTCCATCTTTTGCTTGACCCGAAAAATCCCCAGCTACAAGAAGCTTTAGGGGAAGTTCCACTTTCTTCTTGGCATCGCCTTTACCCACGTCAAGTTTCAGATTAATACGCGCTGCGGGAATCTCATTTTGAAAACTGCCGGCCATAAGAACCGCCTTTCTAAAAAGTTCAACTACTCGTTACAAGGTACTTAACTATGTATGCAACACTATAAAATACCAACTGACCATGGCATTTGTATCTTTTTTTTACTATCGCGCCTTTTGTACTAAGATTACGATACCGAGCTTACCCATTAAGTTCCCATGCTCGCTTAGGATTTATTTGACTGAGCAAGCGGACAATCTGCGTAAATTTTTCGTTGATGGATACCAGTGCCGGGGGTTGCTTGTTGATACGAGCCGCCTTATATGCGTGTCCGAGCTTGACCCACGCATCGGCTGCCAAATCTGGGTTCCAGGTATCGAGATGATATGCCCCAATTTTAGAATCGAGAGCCTCAAGCACGGCGACCGCAATGTCTGGTTGCTTAGCTTTGAGCAAGAGATCACCCATGATTATGGTACGTTTGAAATTATCTTCTTCGCACGAACTGGAACGGATTGCTTTTTGCAAAGTCTCGATTGCCGCATCGGTCTTATTCGCCGCAACCTGTGCATTAATCTCTTTCATTTCTTCATCGAGAACACTTTTTACCCTGATAACTCCCGATCCCCCGTCGCCCCCTGTGCTGCTGCCAAAGGCAGGCTTGACATCGGACTCGATCCAGTCGAGAGTAGCAGGATCGCACAGCGCACCGCCATCAGAGAACGAAAGGGAAACAAGTTCGGGCACTCTTTTAAGCAGGAGCGCGGTTTCTTGCACAATTGCCATATGCACAGCTTTATAGGTATCTCCAAGCGATGTGCACGCAAGCGCAGAAAAACGTTGAAGATCGAGCCACAGATGATTTCCCCCACCAACAAACGCTTCTTCTGATTTTGTTAAAAGCGTTTTAAAATCTGTTTGCGCAGACAAATTGGCAAAAAATGTTCTCTGTTGTGGATTTGGGCCATTAAGCTGGGTTTTTCCACTTTCTGCCGGAGGTGATTTCTCTAAAAGATCCCACCGCACTGCACGTATAATACGATAGCCCATTGGTTTTGCATCTTCTTTCTCAAGAAGAAAACGCGCAGCAGCTCGAATTGAAGTTTGAGCGGCTTTGGGAGAATCGAGTACTTCTGGGGTTGCTGCACTTTGTGAACCTGTGGCTGCTCCGGGGACCCCAGAAGCTACTGCGGATGCGACAGGCGCAACAGGAACTGGTTTTGGTTTTGTCTGATCGCGAAATTGCTGTATAACCTTAAATAAATTAGTAGGAAAAGGAGACCCTTCAGGATATTTTCCTTCGAGAATTGTTTTTATTTTTGTCAACGAATCTGCAGCCCGCACATAGTGTTCGTAGGCCTGCGGCTCTGGTTTCTTTTGAGCTAAGAGATCGTTGTAGCGATCTTCGGCAAGCCATTTAAATGCATTGGTTTTTGCTGCAGGACGCTCTGGATGCACAGCATCAAAGCCAGTATCAAGAAGCGTTTCCATGCCTTCGAAAATATCCGCAAATTCTTCCCATTTATCCGCCTTAAGAAGCGCAAAACTTAAAAACGAAACAACCCGCAAATCTTTGGCTTTGGCCTTAAGCAAATTCTGGGAGCGCTCTATGACGACATCGAAATCGATTCCCGACAATTTTCCCATTTCATTTTTGAGCACGTCAAAATCGGGATCGTAATTAATATTTTCACCGAAAGGTTTATCGGCGCTTATAGGATTTTTTATCAAATCTAAAAAAGAAGAAATAAAACACCTCGTCGAATTAGGTTGACAGAACTTACAGGGATACTTAAAGAATATATAATGAGGATACAGGGTGTGGGGAATATTTTTTTGTTAATAACATAAGATAATTGCAAAGCTCCCTGTTCGCTTCGGTATTTCGGCGCTTCGCTTTATGCGCCGCTCGGTAGCGAACGGCTCCACAACCGCACCCCAACTTTTTTTGATATCTTCATTAAGGTTACTTTGGCATGCTTACATATTATATTTTACTTTTTAAAGTGCATGATCCGTCATGCCTCCTACTGCGTTTATTTTTTACTACTTATCTTTGCACGAGGTACCTATGTCTGTCTCTGATGTCATAAAAACTGCGCTCGACCAAATGTCGATCATTGCAAAAACCGAAACGGTGATTGGTGAGCCGATCATTGCGGGTGACGTCACACTCATTCCCGTTTCAAAAATTTCGGTTGGATTTGCAGCAGGCGGAGCCGGCCTAGAAGGAAAATCTGCATCGGGCACAGGAAGCGGCGGCGGAATAACAATTACCCCTGTAGCATTTATATCTATCACAAACGGGCATGTTCACGTACATCCTGTCAATAAAGGTGAGCTTGACCTTGGTCGGCTTTTTGCAATAACGCCAGGACTTTTTAAAAAAGTGGCTGAATTTTTAGGGAAAAAAGGTGATAAGAAATCTTCCAATGAATCTGCTCATAATCCAGAAAATGTATAATCCATGACTACCCCTCCAGAAAGCCCCGCAGCTCTGTTTACCGATCCAACCTGCATTTGGGTTGATCGTGATGCGGCGCTCACTGGGGAAGGCACCTTCGAATCTCCCTGCGCATCCATTGCCGATGCCCTATCACTTGCACGTCCCGGATCTACCATCATGCTCAAGCAAGGAGATTATTCGGAAAATCTCAGTGTTCATATTTCGGGCGAACTTCAGTTTCCCCTTCGCATTACCGCTCATTCTCCACAAACAACGCGCATTGTCAATAGCGAATGGTATTTCTACGATGCTTCCGACTGGATTGTCAGTAACCTTACCTTTGTTCAATCGACCCATCATGCCATTGCGTGCGTAGGAAACAACTCACGAAACAGTTTTGTTGAATGCCGATTTCTTGAATGCGGCGATAATGCCTCATCTGCTGCTACACTTTTTTTTGCAGGGTCTGCGGCAACCAGTATCATGATTGACAGATGTACCTTTGCCCGATCTGGCTCCCCCAAAAAGCAAACACATGGCCCCATCGATAAAAATATTGCCGTCCTCATTTCCGATGGTGGAAGTGGCAATGATCCTAATACGCATTGGATTATCCGGAATTCATCGTTTCAGGGCTATGACCACGCAATTGTAGCAGGCAGCAGCGATATCGTCGATGGTGAATTCGGCCATATTATCCATAATAATTTCTTTTCTAAAATCTATCTCGATGCCATCATCGCAAAATGTGGTGACACAACCATTGTGCAAAATACGTTTACCGATTGCGCAGAAACGGCAATTACGATTACTGCAGCGCTAGCGTGCACCATTGCCGAAAATAAATTTTTAGAATGCAAACATGGGGTTTCTGTATTTGGCCAAGGACACTCTCTTGCAAACAATGCTTTTATACGGTGTACTATGGCACCAATCTCATTACCACAACCAGAATCGCCTTTTGTTAAACCTGCATGCAACGTCCTTATCGAGCACAATACGTTTATAGCATGCGGAACATTAGAAACTCCTGCAGTGTGCGGTATACACGCAGCGCGCCCGGCATCTGCCATTATCAGCGACAATATTATCGTTGGAAATGGACTCCCCTTTTACCTCACGCCAGATGCAACCGGGGTATCGGAATCAAAAAAGGTCAAACATATTTTTATTATGGATAACCGCATCGATGGCGGGTGCTTGGAACAGGAAGGATTTACTTCTTTACCCACCTCGTTTCAACATAGTGCCGAAAATAATTTTGAGCATCCCGATTTAGTTGGCGCCCACGGATTTTCTGTAGATCCTGCGTGGGCTCCAGAACCCGAGGCAGAAAAAATGCCCGAAATCGAAGATGACGAAGCGGGAATTCTCGGCGACATAGAAGCATTGGAAAGCGAGCACGCACAAGAATTTGCCGCAGGCACCGAAGACGACGATTCTGACGATTACGATACCGATACGTTGCTGGCCAAGTCGCTCATGCTCGTTGGTGAAGACCCCGAAAATTCCGAAGAAGAGCTTCTCGAAGAATCTCCAGAAAACCCCGAAGTTTAAAGTTGTGGGTCACGAAGCTTTCGATACAGCGTAGCTTCACTGATTCCCAGAATACGAGCCGCCTTGCGACGATTTCCCTCTGTTTGAACCAATACTTCATTTATATGATTCCGATTCTGTGTTTTAATGGTAGTAATCGATTGAACCATTTCTTTCGGTTGATAGCCAACAAATGCCGTAGTGGAAGGCAACAGATCGGGTGTTATAAGTCCTTGCGAACAAAGAATGGCAGCCTGTTCTAAACAATTTTCTAATTCGCGCACATTCCCCGGCCACGGATACTTGCGTAAAATATCAAGAGCTGCTGGCGCAAAACGTAAATCGGCAACACCAAGCCGTTTGCCAAACTCTACTAAAAAATAACGCGCCAGTGGGATAATATCATCTTGACGTTCTCGTAATGTCGGAATGTGTATACTGATAACGCGCAATCGGTAAAGAAGATCTTCTCGAAAAAGTTTCTTTTCAACTAAGATTGGTAAATCCTGGTGCGTTGCAGATATCACCCGCACATCAATTTTCTGAGATGTGGCTTCACCCAGTGGTTTAATTTCTTTAGTCTGAAGAACCCTCAAAAGCTTCGATTGCAACGCCGGGGAAATATCGCCAATTTCATCAAGGAAAATAGTTCCCTGCGCAGCAGCTTCAAAAAGCCCCGTGCTATTTTTTGTTGCACCAGTAAATGCGCCAGCCCTATACCCAAAGAGTTCGCTTTCGAGCAATGTTTCGGGCAATGCTGTACAATTAACCACAATAAAAGGGCCTTGCGCCCGTGATGATGACGCATGAATATATCGCGCAAGAACTTCTTTGCCACACCCAGTTTCCCCGGTTATAAGAATTGTGGAATCGAAGGGAGCTACCCGATGCGCAAGCTCGCACACATTTGCAAATGCCTTACTGCGCACATGCACGCCAAAATAAGATGTCCGCTCCGGCAAGATCAGCTGCATCTGCTCGCGATGCAAGACTTCATCCTGGTCATATTTGATACTTTGAGAAATAGTTTGAATGCGCGTGGTAATATCGCTACTGTCAAGATATAAGAAAGCCGAAGGAAGAGCAGCTCCATACGAATCAATATCCTGTCCAGTAAACACGCACTGCGCTCCTCCCAAAATGCTGCAGTGTATTTCTGTAAAGATAACGCTTTTTTCCAGACAAAACGAGAGATACCCACTTATATACCCACATAAAACCCAGCAGGCACTCCCTTTAAGAGCAAGCTTCTCGGCAAGGGATTCAAAAACCTCTGCGCTTTTCTGCACGGATACGGTTGCACGTATGCGATTTTTGGTCTCTATTAATTCCTCTATAGTTAGTACGCACGCTCCAAGTCCTGCCATAGAAGCAAGTTTAGGACAGGCCATGATCCACTCCGTGAGTGAATCCCAGGAATAAAGACGTTTCATGGCAGCTGCATCTGCTTGACCCCAAAAAAAACCTTTGCGCGTTAATATCCTTTGAGCCAAATCTACACCCAGCGTCCCCACAAGATCTTTTCTAAACAAGGCAAGCGCAGACAAATCGTGCAAAACCAGCCGTCGTCCTTGCAGCTCTATTAAACCATTTCCAAAAGTAATCAGTTCGCTTTTTTCTAAGTCATTAGCTCTCATTTACTCTCTCACTTTGATAGGTGTCTATAATATTGATAGACTATTGATAGAATATACATCAAATACTTATCTGTTTTGTGCTTTTATAGTCCTTAAAAATGGCAAAAAACACCAAATACCCTCTATCAGCCACAATTGAAGATGTGGCATCATATTTGTAATGTATAGAATAAGGACTTCATCTTAAAACTTATTCTAGGGGGCACTATGAACCAACTTCATTTTAGAGAATACTTCAACGAAGCAGAACGCATGCTCTTGCCTGTCCAAGACTCCATAGATTCCTTAAGCGGCGAAACAATCGATCTTGAACTCGCGCCAGCAACACGCATTCAAGGCAAACGACTTCTTGCGGCGGCTCAAAGCGCTTATGACATGTGGCTTGAATCCGAACAAATCAAAATGAAAGCAGCTATTACTTCATGGGAAATTCACAGGAGTGTTGTTGCCAGCATTTCTGAAATTTGTCTGATCATTCGTACTGCTCCAGAAAAATGTTCACGCGAGCTCCACAGATTAATACTCTGTATAGGCGAGGAGGTTGGTTTCTTTAAAAGGATCGACGCCATTTATACGGTTCTTAAAAATTCACCTCCACTTTGTGAACTTTTAGCGAGGGCACATATCTCACAAGAAATGCTTTTTCAAAACGAAGAAAATCTGATACGGGCAATGCAAGCAGATTACGCCGCTGAAGTCGCCGAAAATCAAGTAATGCTTACGGCAGCCGAAGCCAAGGAATTGTGTATTCGTCTTTGTTCATGGATCGATGCAATCGCGGAACGTATGCCGCTTTCAACTGCTTTTTAATAACAAGCAAGCAAAGAAGTAACCAGATACATCCATACACATCAATCATCAGATTCAATTGAGGAGCGCATCATGCCACTAACAACAGATTTATCTCGCGGTGAACTTGTAACCTACCAGGGAAGAAATCCACGTCCACAAGATTTCGAGGCTTTCTGGACAGATGCAATAAGCGCAGCACAAGCGTTTAAACCAGAAATAGTCTTTAAACCCGCATATTTTCAAACACCTTTTGCGCAATGCTTCGATATGACCTATACAAGTCTTGACAATTCAAAAATTCATGCCAAAGTCCTCCACCCAATAAACGCGCCATCTCAACATCCTGCCATCATTATGTTTCATGGTCTAGGATGGTATAGTGGGGATTGGAGCAGCAAGCTAGCCTATGTTGCGCAAGGGTTTTCTGTTATTGCAATGGATTGCAGAGGCCAAGGCATAGGAAGTGGAGACACCTCTGATTCTTGCGAAGATACGATTCTTGGACATGTCGTGCGGGGTTTACGCAGTGGTCCGCATGCAATGCTTTACAAAAAAATGTTCATAGATGCATTGATTCTATCCTATTGCGTTATGGATATGCCCGGTATAGATCCAAATCGTATTGGCGTTACGGGAATGAGCCAAGGAGGTGCATTAACCCTTGTGTGTGCTGCGCTCAATCCTAAAATTGCTCGGGTGGCACCAGTATTCCCCTTTCTGTGCGATTTTAAGCGAGCCTGGGAAATTGGCAATGCTGCCGAATGCTATACCGAAATTCACAATTACTTTCGTAAATACGATCCTCTTCATGAGTTCGAGGACTCTTTCTTTGAAACTCTTGGATACATTGATGTTCAATTCTTTTGCCCAAGGATTGCTGGAAGCGTGCTTGCAGGGTGTGGCCTTATGGATACGACATGCCCTCCGTCAACACAATTTGCCGCTTTTAACAAAATTGTTGCACCCAAAGAAATACTTCTCTACCCAGAATATAAGCACGAAGAATTGATAGGGCACAACGACAAAATTTTTGAGTTTTTGTCGAAACTTTGAAGTGAGGGATATTTACATTTATGCCTAACACTTGTCATTTTTCGGTGACTGCGACCCCTGCGATGATGTTGGATATTGCAATCAACCAGGTGTTGGATGGGCTTTCCGAAATCTGTTTTCAGAAGCCTCCTTTAATTATTTTAAAACTTATAAGTTGGCATGCCATTTTCAAGATTATCAAAGAATCTACAAGATTTTCAGGGAGCATACAATGAATATCACACTACCACTAGCAGAGATGACTACCCCGGAAAAGCTTAGAACGATGGAAGCTCTCTGGGAAAATTTAAGTTTAAATAGTGACGAACTTATTGCGCCTCCTTGGCATGGGGAGATTTTAGCTGAAAGAGATCGCCGAATTGAGGACGGCACTGAAAAGGTTATCGATTGGAATAAAGCTAAAAAGCATATTCGAGAATCAATCTAATGCAAATAAAGATTCTTGACTCAGCGACAAAGGATTTATTGCATGGTTTTCGATTCTATGAGCAACACGGCATTGATCTTGGTAATTAATTTCTTGATTCCCTCTTATCTGACATTGATTCGCTTATGATTTCTGCCGGCATTCACAGTGTCTTTTTTAACAAGCATCGTTTACTTTCAAAACGCTTTCCTTTTGCTATCTACTATACAATTCGAGATGAAATCATTCTTGTTCATGCCGTTTTGGATTGTCGTCAAAACCCGAAGAATTTCTTAAAAAGAATGCAGTAGCAATAAATTTTGTCTTTTTCACGACGTTTAGATTCTCCTCTATGAAAGGTAGTCTAGGCATTTTTTTGCGATTTTTTAGACTTGAATTGGTAAAGGAGGAGGCAATCTTGAACAAGAATATTTTTGGATGAAGGATTATTGAGCGGTTTTGGTGTTTTTAAGATGTTGTGCATAAAGTAAAGGAATTACGAGCTGCATTAAGTAATTTCATCTGGATCTAGAAGCACTTTTGCATGAACAATACCGATAATCGCAATTTTTTCTTCATTGAGAATTTTATAGAGTATTCGATAACTGAAAACTTTGAGTTCCCTATAAATATCTTCTCACATTTCAGGTGTCCTTTGTCCAATGCGGATATGAAATTTTAAGCGCTGTGTTTCACGGGTAATGAGCTGTATAACACGTTTTGCCTGAAATGGCGAATCCTTTTCGATATATTCACCGATTTGGTGCAAGTGTTCGTATGCTCGAGTAGCCCACATTACTTCAGCCATTGTGCCAAACCATCCTGCACTTGTAATTCGCTCATTACCTTTCCTTCCGCAATATCCTTTTCCCCTTTTTCAATACATTCTAGAACATAGAGTTGATATTGAATATCATCGAAGGTGGCTTCTTCTGACAAGTTTGATATGACTTTTTGTGCCATTGATTTTACTGTCATTTCAAGCTCCTTTAAATCTGGTTTTGTTCGGGGTAACTTCATTTTCTATATCTAAAAATAGCTCATGGAACCCACGCCTTGGATATCGGCGACTTGAAAATCATTGTCACAGAGTAATTTAGCTCCTATCGAGAACGGTCAGGGCCTTTTATTTTTGATAATGCGAAGCTGCGCAGCGCGCCTATCTCTAATAATAACCTACAAAAAAATTCAAACACGGCCGACCGGCA
>JBBRUX010000068.1:0-14194 GCA_038247415.1 Chitinivibrionales bacterium
GAATCCGCGATAGGACTTTCGGAGGTCTCTTCAACCATTGCCGGTGTAAATAATGCTGTAGCCGACACTGCAAAAGGAATCGTACAAGTAAGAACAAGTGCAGAGGAATTGTCAAAACTTTCCGAAGGACTTAAAGAGCTTGTAGGACAATTCAAAATATAAAAAAGGCAAAGCCAATGCGCTGGCGCCTTAACAAGACGTGATTTACACGAAGCTTACAACTTCGCTTGTAGTGGAGGTGTAAAAGGAAATTCTCCGGTGGCAAAGTTAATACGATGCGCGAAATCCAGCAAATGCTCGAGCATTGCAATTTCATCGGCGTGAGCTATGCCACTTTGATAGCGAGCGTATAAGCTACGAATCGTAGATTGACGCACTGGATAAAAAATATCTTCGAGCGCATGCTTTTTAATAGGTATACCAAAACGATCTGCAATGGTGAGGTGAAATGCGATGGTATCGCAAAGCTCCTTGGTTGCGCCTGCGGTGAGATCGAAAAGGGACTGGGTGAGGGAAGTTTGCAAAACTTGAGAAGCATAGGTGCGATCTATGGTTACGCCAAACTTTTGAGCCGTCCCCAAAAGTCCCGAAAGATCGTTGAGAAACTTTTGGCTTGATTTTTTTTCGATCGTCTCGTTTATCTTTTGATTCCATTGCGCATTGAGCACATATTCCACAGGTCCCGTAAGCGATGAAGGAAGCCTGTTGTCCAGAGCTACCAGAGCATCGAGCCACGATTGATTGTTCATAAGCCAAGCGCTATAGAACCGACCCGTATTGTGAGCGACGCGCGTCTTGAAATATCCTGAGAGCGCAAGTTTGGTTTCTGCAAAAAGATTAGCAAGAGATAGTGCAACAGCCGACGGGTGTGCAATCCACGAAGATGGAGTTGCAACCAATGCCGGGGTTTCTTCGATAATTTCTTTATCAAGAACCCATCCGCACAGATCCCCACCACGTTTGTGCATGATAAGCACGCCAAGGGCTTTTTCTTCGCCTGTTTTTGGATTATGAATTGCCACAGAAAAGGATTCATAGGTCATCCCATTCAGATCTCGACGCATGAGCGGTTGAAGTGAGCACATAATACCAAATGTTGACGTTGTAAGCGTTGTCCCTTTGCTGACAATTTTTTCGACACATATGCCAAATGCAAGCAATACAGTGTGTTGACTAAAAGGAATAACATGCTGTGCCAGAGCAGTTGCACCCGATTGTCCGGGAAAATTGCTGAGTGCGCCGGCAAGATCGGTGCTAAACAAGTGCGTTGCGTATTCATGGGTTTGATGGGGGAGCCCTAGTTGCAGTGCCCGATAGCCATAAGCAATATTTTGAACAGTCTCGATGCCTGTAACTTCGGTAAAAAACCATCCGCACGATGTAAATGAATACAGCATGTACCGCTGCGCTGCCAATAATCGCCGTAGCAATTTGATATTTTCGGGGGTTAAAAGTTCAAGCGCTATATGTTGGGATAAATACCTGACAACAGGTTCGGTTTTCTCTTCTTCAAAAAAAGGCTCGTAATCGTCGCGCAGCGAAACAGGATCTGCGCCTAAAGATTCTACTGTTTGCGCATATTCGAGATCGACACTTTTTTGAATATTGACAAATGCCTGACGCAAAGGCCCGCGCCATTGTTGATTCCATCCGCTTTGTCCGCCCGTACTACAACCGCAATCGCGTATCCAACGTCCAACACCATGAGCACAGCTCCAGGCGGTTCCCTCGCTCCATGCATTTTTGAGGGTGGCTTCGAACCGTGGGGGTTCTACCGAAAGTAAATATCCGAAATTTACCGGGACAAGCTTATGCTCTGCTGCTGCGGTTCTAAAAAAGTAGGCAAGGCACATGTCGCCAAATGCTTTGTGGTGCCCAAACGTTTCGCCGTCGGTTGCTATAACCACAGATTGATTACCCGGAACTTCGGTGTCGTAATTGCTGGCGATCTCAGCAGCCAATGTGTTCGCATCGTTAAGAATGCCCCCAAAACTAATGTTTCGTGAAAGGGATTCGTTAAAAAAGAAAACATCGATATGTTCGCCAGTTGTTTTACCATATTCATCGGTTGCAAAAACACGATACGATCTGCGGGGGTCGATGCCTTGTTGAGCAGTGTTTACAAGAGGGTCAGAATGATCGAGTGGTCTAAAAGCTTCGGCTTGAGAAGGGGCTAAAATAGTATAGCGTATGCCTTCTTCGATAAGACAGCGCACTGTCTCCATGTTGATTCCCGTTTCGGCAAGCCAAATACCTTCGGGATCTCGCGAAAAATGTCTTTTGAAAAAAGATTTTGCCCATCTGATTTGCGTGAGTTGATCTTTGCGACTTGCAAGCGGCATAATGATGTGATTGTAAACCTGTGCTACGGCATTACCATGCCCGCCAAGTCTGGCGCAGCTCTCTTTATCTGCAGAAATTATTCTATCGACAACATCGGGGTGTCTTTTTTCTAGCCACGACAAAAGCGTGGGGCCAAAATTAAAGCTTAACGAACGATAGTTGTTATTGATATCAATAATTTGACCATGCGGATCGAGCAAACGAGAATAGGCATTGGGGCGGTAGCACTCTTCGTATACACGTTCGTTCCAGTCGTGGCAGGGGTCTGCAGACGGTTGGTGCTCTATTATGTCAAGCCAAGGATTTTCTCGCGGGGGTTGATAAAAATGGCCGTGGATAACGCAATAGCGCAGATTTTGAGAAACGCTATTTCCAATCATAAGGTTGTCCATCAGGTAGAGTTACATTTTTACCGTCGAGGCGTTTTTTTAAAATTTCCATGCCTTGTGCCAAAATATCTTCGCGAGATTCAAAGATATTTTCGAACCAGGTTTCAACTTCGCTGCCTACACGAGTGTAGCATTTGTCGCCGATATGGCGTTCTCCGAGTTGAACTTCCAGGGTGCTTTTTTCACCATCGACAATTACATTTTTTAAACTGCGAATGCTCATGCAATTACCCTTTATTTAAAACTATGGCACTAAGCGTTATAAAATACATTTGTAGCATAAAAATCTAATGATTAGCACATCAAATAGTGTACCATTCTTGTAGCACATAAGCCCAGAATTTGGGTCAATGGGGTTTATGAGAGCTTTTTGGATGATAGAGCGACTTATTTAAAAGCCACAAAAGCCCATCTAAAATCGTTAAAGGATGTGGGGGACATCCGGGAATAAACAAATCGACCGGCAGTATTGGAAGTACACCATTATGAGATTCGGCAGTATCTGAAAAAAGCCCGCCCGAAATAGCACACGCCCCGCATGCAATAACAATTTTTGGGTCTGGAATTGCGCTATACGTTTTAAGCAATGCTGTGAGCATGTTGTGAGTAACGGGCCCTGTAATAATAAGCCCATCGGCGTGGCGCGGTGATGCCACTAGAGCAATTCCAAAGCGATTAAGATCGAACCCGGGGGTATTGAGAACGTTTATATCTGCTTCGCACGCATTGCATCCACCGGCGCTTACCTGTCGAAGTTTAAACGATCTTCCAAATATTTTTTTTATGTGGCTTGGCAGCAGACTTTCTAATCGAGCTGCCGCTTTTTCTACAATAATTAAATCTTGTTTGCACGATGCTGCTACAGCATAGTTTTTTGTGAAATATATCGATTTCTTTTCGCATACATCAACACATTCGGTACAAAAAATGCATCGTCCTATGTCAATTGAGAGCTTAGTATCTTTTAATTGAAGGGCATTGGTGGGACATACAGAAATGCAGCCTTTCGTAGAACAGGCAGAACATGTGTTGGAATCAAAAATCGGTTTACCTTTAAACCTATCGGGCAAATTATCGTCTGCAACAGGGAATGACATTGTTCGGTGTTTTTGAAACAAACGAGCTTGTAATGCTTTTATCATAATCGTGCTATTCCTTAAAGATCGTGGCCGCAATAAGAAAGATTAAAGCTTTTATTGCACAAAGGGAAATCGGAAATTTGTTGATTGCGCATGGCCAGTGCTAATCCTAACCAGTTATGAAACGAGGGATCGGTAATGGAATATGCCGATAGTTCTCCGGTTGAATTGGTATGCGCAACATGGCAAATTTCGCCTCGCCATCCCTCAACCATAGATACAACTACCGAATTTTCTGTGAGCTTATGAACACCGCTATCTAAAATAGGCCCTTTTGGTAAGAGCGTAAGCTGCTCGCGAATGAAGGTGATAGATTGAATAACCTCAAGCCACCGTACAAAAGCACGCGAAAAAACATCGCCTTTATTATGCGTTGACGTGGGGATATGAGTGTATTGATAGATTCCACTGGGAAAATCGCCCCGAACATCGCGTACGCAACCGCTTGCGCGTGCTGCAACGCCAACAATCCCAAGCTCAATACAATCGGAATGCGCAAGAACCCCTGCCTGCTCAAATCGGGAAGTTACCGATGCCGATGACCATATAAGCTCTGTCGCATTGAGGAAATCTTTTTCGGCAGCGTTGAGTTTGCTCAAGAATGTTTGAACACGCAATTCGTCACCGTCAAACCGAGTGCCGCCCACAACAATCAACGATCTACCAAATCTATTGCCGCATAAAAGAGCTGTTAGGTTTAAAAAATCACCACGAATTCTACCACAAAACGAAGATGTGGGCATATAGCCCGCATCTCCTGAAAGCGCACCCAAATCGCCAATATGATTTGCGCATCGTTCGAGCTCTAGGGCAACACCTCTAAGAACCTGTGCCCGAGCTGGCGTCTTGACATGCATGAGACTTTCTAGAGCCATTGCACCGGCCATTGCGTGCCCAATACTTGTATCTCCTGCAGTAACCTCGAGGTATCTAAGGATGTGAGTAGGCTTTTTAGAAGCAATACGTGGAAGAATCCCTCGATGTTGATAGCCGAGAGAAATTTCGAGGTGCAAGACTTCTTCGCCACTACATTGAAAACGAAAATGCCCCGGCTCAATAATTCCCGCATGAACAGGGCCTACGGCAACTTCATGAATTTGGTCTCCCTCAACAGAAAAATAAGACATTTTACCTATTGACACTTTGGGATTATTTTTATGTGAAGTTGCTTTGGGAGGAAATCGAACCGGTTTTAGCCAAGGGTGGTCGATAAACAGCAATCCATGGTCTTCGGCAATAACGCGCTCAAAAAGATGGAGTGCAGGAATATGCGGCGTGACAGAAGCGAGTTCAAGAGCGGTAAGGGGGGTTTTAAGAAGCCCGATAGTACCGTTACTTTCGTTTACAAAGCATCCAAAAATCTTTTTTTGGCCCGATTCAATGAGAACATTATACGAAGATGGTCTACTTCCGTTTTTGCACAAGAGTTTGATAATTTCGCAAAACCGTTCGTAGGGGTGCTCGGGTATTGACTCGTTTGAACAGACTTCTCCGTTGCGGACATTTTTTACACTCGAGAAGTTCATTGAAACCTCATACTGGTAATAATCATCCCATGCTCAATTATTTTCCCAGCGTCAACAACAAAATGATAAAAAGGCTTAGAAACAAAAATGCCAAATCCCGCAAAGACCACAAGCGAACAAAGCGTTACGATAACAAACCAAGGAAGTGCTACCGCTATGCTTTTAGGGCTTGGTGATCCAAAGGTGACTTCTATCCCGCGCCATAGCATTCCAAAAAAGATTATGAGGGCAGTTATAAGGAACAATCCAAGTGCACTATAATGCTCATTTTCAAAGAGCGAATAGCATGTCAAAAACTCACTAAAAAAAAGGAGCCCTGGCGCAGCACCGCACAGCAATAGAATGCTTGCAAAAAAGAGAAAACCTCCAACGGGACTTCGTTTTAAAGCACCAGAAATCTCGCTTGCATCGAGCGTTCCAAAGGCTTTGGCAAGTATTCCCGTTGCGCAAAAACCTGCCGATTTCGACAGTGCATGCCCAATAGTATGGAGCATTGCGGCCACGGCACCAATGCCCCCGCTGCCAATACCAATGCACATTATTCCAATATGTTCGATAGAACAATAGGCGAAAAAGCGTTTAAGATTTTTTTGCGTAGGAATAAATATAGCCCCAATAACCATAGACACAAGCCCTAAAGCAAGCATAAGCTTTCTACCTTTGCCAACAAAACCGCTCGAAGCTTCGCAGAGGGGTAAAAAGCGAATAATCGCATACAGCGCGCAATTGAGCATCACCCCAGAAAAAACAGCGGAGACAGGGGTAGGGGTTTGACTATGGGCATCGGGAAGCCACGTATGCATGGGTGCAATACCCGCTTTTGTGCCATAGCCTACAAGCACAAAAATAAACGCTACAAGCATAATATTTGGATCGAGAAACCCTGCATTGTCGGCCAGTGATGTCCACAGTAAATGCGATTGACTTGCGGCAGGGGAAGCGCTTTGTGCAATAGACACCAAAAGTGTACCCGCAAATGCAAATGCAATACCCACAGAGCAAATCAAAAGATATTTCCACATAGCTTCTATAGATGCTGCGCTCTGGTGGGTAAGTATCAATAATGCAGAAACGAGTGTTGTAGCCTCTACCATCACCCACAAAAAACCAAGATTATTGGCATACAAGACAAGGATTAACAACAGGAGAAACCCATTCCAGAGTCCGCCGTATCGACGTGATGCACGAGCGCTTTTTAGATCGTTTTGTTCGGAGCTCGAATAGTACCAAAGCCCATACACCGATCCCACAAGAAAAATGAGAGTAACCAGCACTAAATGAAGTGCCGATAAATGGTCGAGAAAAAGCTGGTTTCCAAAACAACTCAGCCGACCATGAACTGCAACCAAAAATGCGAGTACGAGAGAACTAGCAAAAACTATAAAAGCATTAACAATACTTATTCGGAGCATGGTAGAGAATTTGGGTACGAGAACGGCCAGGCCAGTAGAAACTATGCATACAATAAGTGGCAAGAACACTATAAGTGATTCTGGTTTCATTCTCGTAGTGCCTCGAGCGCATCGGTTGAAATAGAATCGAATTCTCGGTGAATTTGATGAATAACAATACCCATAACAAAGACACCAACCAAAAGATCCAGCAAAATGCCTAATTCAACCAGTAAAGACTGTGTTGTAGGCAACGACACCCCAAAAGTAAATATCCCATTTTCTAAAACGAGATAGCCTATAACTTGTGCAAGTGCTGTTGAGCGCGCCATAATGAGGAAAAGTCCACACATTGTTATACAAATAGAAAGCGATATCATTGTTTCGGATGGCAAAAAGAGGCTTGGCGGTATTTTTGATCCAATTCCAAAAGAAATAAGCGTAATAAGAATTCCGCACACTATAGAAAGTGAAAAACCCACATGAGGACGAGTTTCTCTAAAATTTGTGGCGCTTCGGATAGCTCGAAATAAGAGCATAGGGATAACCACTCCCTTAACAATAATTCCCAAAGAAGAAAGTACTATAGTATGAATAGAAAAAGCTCCATGATGAATAAAAAACGGGAAAAGCCCTAATAAAACACCCAAAATGGCAGCAGATCGAACAAGGACAAGAATGCGACTTGTCGTTAACATAAAAAGAGTTATGATAACAGAGAGCACAATGAGTGTATTAATGGGATTTGTTGTCATGCAAAAGCTCCATTTACTAAAAGGAGCGCAATGATTGCCAATGCCCCAGCGCCCAGCAGTAGTTGAGGGATTGCAGTAAGCCGTAGTCGAGCCATCGAAGACTCCACAATACCAATCGTAACCGCTACAGCAACCATTCCGCCAAGTGTTATGGCTAAATCGCCAAGAAACGATGCCGCATGAAATGGCGTGAGTACCTGTGCTACGATAACAGAAAAAATCCAAAGCTTAATCGAGGCGGCATATTCTAAAAGCCCCAAATCGGGTCCACTACAATCGAGAATTAAAACTTCATGGATCATGGTGAGTTCTAAGTGGGTAGTGGGGTCGTCGATAGGGATTCTCGAATTTTCTACTAGGACAATAACAAAGAGCGCTGCACCAATGAGGAGCGAAACTCCACCAGGATGCGGGGCGTGAATTCCACACACTGCAGAGAGCGAAAAAATATGACCGCTTTTACACAATGCGACCAAAGAGAGCAAAATTATAGGTTCTGCAAGTGCAGAAAAGAAAAGTTCTCTACTAGCGCCTAAACCTTCGAACGCCGAGCCGGTATCGAGTGCAACCAAAACAAGCGCAAATCGGGCGATTGCCAAAAGCATTACAAAAAGAATAATATCGCCTTCAAACGAAATAAGCGATCCGCATTTCCCAACCGGCAAAAGCACCAAAAGCCCACAGGTTGCAGCAAGCACGGTAACAATGCCAAGCTTGAATATCGGGCTTGTTGTAGTACTGTAAATAGACGTTTTAGAAAGATTTTTAACAATATCGTAATAGGGCTGCAATAAGGGAGCACCAACGCGACCCGTAAAAAACGCCTTTGTTTTAACAATTATGCCTAACAGCAGTGGCGCTCCTGCAAAAGCCAAAACAAATGGAAAGAGTGCATGCCACCACAGAGACGTCATGCAAAACTCCAAATAAAAAGGGCTACGAGGGTAAGTGCGATGTACAAAATGTACATATGCATGCGACCATCCTGAATCCATTTAAGCTTACTTAACATGCGTGCACTGTTTTTTACAAGAGGCGTATACACACGAGAAAAGAGGCTTTCGGGAATTTTTTGATGCCACGAGCTTTGGGTAGGGAAATGCCCCGATACCGGTGTTTTTTTTACCTGAAGAAATAAAAGGTGACGACCCAAAAGTATTATTTCTTTAGAAAAAGAGGTTGCTGTGTATTGCATTCTTTGTGTGGGTGTACCATATCCACAATCCCAGGTGAGCCCTTGGCCAGTAACTTTGTTACGATAGGCATTTTTCCTGACAAAAAAGAATGCGAGAAAGAGTACCCCAAAGCCAGCACAGCCTAATGAAAGTGCTGTTACAAAGGTTTGAAGGGAGTTTTTTGTAGCAACAAGCTCTGGAGACATTTCCCAAAGCATGGTATCCTGAACAACTCTTAAAAGCAAACCGATAGAAAACGGTGCGATCGCAACGAGCAGGCAACAGCCAAGAGCAAGCACAATCATACCGCTTTGCAGGGGAAGAGATACAGTTTTGACTTGAGAACATTGAGCAGATCGTGGTTCGCCTAAAAAAATACAGCCAAATGCTCGAGCAAAACTAAGAGCAGCAACACCGCTTGCAATAGCAATAATGCACAAAAGCAACGTTGAGGAGAGCGAAACAGAATCCGGATGCGCAAAAAGTCCTGTGTATGTTGCAAAAATAAGAATAGATTCTGAAATAAACCCGTTGAGCGGGGGAAAACCGATAATAGCAAGTGCGCCACAGCAAAAGAGCCATCCTAAGGGGCCGCATCGCTTAAATAATCCTCCCATTTCTTCGATATTAGAAGTTTTGTAAAGCGATACAATGGTGCCACCCGCTAAAAACAATAAACTTTTTATACAAGAATGATTTACAATATGGATAAGCGCAGCACAATAGCCAAGTGTTGCCAAAGCCACATTGCCGTACCATTGTCCAATATAGCCTAAACCAAGTCCGAGCGTAATTATGCCAATGTTTTCTACAGAAGAGAATGCAAGAATTTTAAGGATGTTTGTTTGCCCACTGGCCGAAAGTATGCCATAAAGCGTAGAAACCGCTCCAATACAAAGGAGCGCAAACCCAAACCACTCGGGCAACACTCCGCATAAGGGTATAAATCGTAGCAAGCCAAAGAGTCCCATTTTAATCGTAATCCCCGACATGAGAGCTGTTACGTGGGTGGGTGCTGCCGGGTATGTTTTAGGGATCCAGACATGAAACGGAAAAAAGCCTGCCTTAACTCCAAACCCGATGAGGGCACACATGAATAGCAGGCTGCTTTTTTCTGGCGAACCTACCATATCGGAAAAGAAAAATGAATGAGCATCATTTCCAAGCGAGACAATGAGAATGAGAACGAAAATTGCACTTACATGCGTAGAAAGAAGATACACCCAAGCACCAAAGCGCGTTTTTTGATTTTCGTGGTGAGCAAAAATAAGCAGACCAGAAGTGATTGCCATAAGTTCCCATGCCAGCAGAAAAACAAGCGCATGCGCCGCAATGAGAATACCCACCATACTTACCACGAGCCCATTCCACAATAGCCAATGAAATACACTCCGCTTTGATGAAAGCTGATTACAATATCCCATTCCGTAAATAGTGCAGCTACCCGAAAGCCAAAAAAGTGGTAACAAGAACCAGATGCTTAGGTTATCTAGGTTAAAGCACATGTCAAGCAATGGTAGTGCAGTTGCAATGGAAAATGTTCTGGGAAGAGCAGGGTTACACAAGGCAACAACCACAACAACAATGCCCAAAATAGAACCAAGTATGGTGCTAACCGGGCCAACGTTTTTTGCAATTTTTGGTGTAGCACGAAAGAATAGTGCACACGCCGAGGGCACTATAAAAATTCCACACGAAAAGAGGAGCACCACAACAATATTCATGGTGGTACTTAAGCCTGCGCTGAAGAACTAGGAGGGAGCGACGTTTCAAATTCAGCAATTGCAGAATAAACCTTATCTTCTGTGTTTTTAGCTCGAATAAATTCTCGCAATACATCGTTTTGCAAAAGGAAACTGATTCTGGAAAGCAAATGAAGATGTATTCTAACGCTCGTGCTCATCATGGTAAATAGGGTAGTGACCGGTTGGCCATCCAATGCCGAAAAATCAACAGGATTGTCTAAAAAACAAAGCACAATAAGAGGCTTGTTAATGTCGGTAACAATGGGGTTTCTAACATGAGGGATTGCAATTCCATTACCTATTGCAGTTGTGCCAAGAGCCTCTCGTGCCATAAGGGCATTGTACACGAGGTCGGGTTCCAGAGAGTCTATTTTTGGGAATTTATCCACAACATTTCGCAGTACCGTGGGTTTATCGGTGCCGGCAAGCCCATAATGAATACCACCCAAACTAAGCGCATCGGATAATGTTGGCAAAGAATTATTTGCTACGGTAGACTCTCGCAGGAGTTTTTCGGGAACTTTTACCGAATGGGTGAGGGCCCATTCTAATAATTCGGAGCGGTTAAAATAGTGAGCATGGTTTATCTGATACGACGGAATCTCTTTGCGTTTGATGAGACGAAAGAGCTCGTTTTCGGAGAGTGTAAATAAATCACAAACTTCACGAACTGTCAGCTGCATTGCAAGAAGCACACTTTCAATTGTGGTAAAGCCAAGTATTTAAAAAATACAATGTGGAAGAACCACTTACCACACTTATCTTGATTTTATGCTAAATCAGAAATGATACTTTGAGCAGCACGTTTTCCTGCACCTAAGGCTAAAATTACCGTAGCTGCTCCCGTTACAATATCGCCGCCTGCATACACATTCTTTTTGGAGGTTCTCCCATCTTCTTCGTTAGCAACTATGGTACCCCATTTTGTAATCGTAATATCGGGCGTCGTATCGGGAATTAAGGGATTAGGTTGATTGCCAATAGCAATAATTATAACCTCACAGGAGATCTCGAATTCGCTTCCTGGTTGGGGAACCGGTTTTCTTCTTCCCGATTCGTCGGGTTGTCCGAGCATCATGCGAATACAACGAATTCCGGAGACTCTTTTTTTGTATCTGCTATAATTTCTATAGGGTTACATAAAAGATTGAAGGTAATACCTTCTTGCGTTGCATGGTGAATTTCGGCAGCACGAGCGGGCATTTCATCGATCGATCTGCGATACACAATAATCGATTCGTGAGCGCCAAGTCGCAGAGCTGTGCGCGCGGCATCCATGGCCACGTTGCCACCACCCACAGTAACTACTCTCTTGCCTTTAAGGATGGGTGTATCAGAATTGGCCAGATAGGATTTCATGAGGTTATTGCGGGTAAGATATTCGTTGGCCGAATAAACGCCAATTGAGTTTTCGCCTTTGATGCGCATAAAAGAAGGCAAACCAGCTCCGGATCCAATAAAAAACGCGCTAAACCCTTCATTTTTCATGAGATCGTCGATAGTTGCCGTTTTACCCACAATGAAATTGCGCTCTATGACCACTCCAAGCGACTCTAAATACTGTATCTCATTACTTACTATGCTCTTAGGCAATCGAAACTCAGGAATTCCGTATACCAAAACACCACCAGGTTCGTGTAAAGCCTCAAAAATTGTTACATCAAAACCTGCCTTAATAAGCTCACCTGCAGCCCCAAGCCCAGCAGGACCACTTCCAACAATTCCAACTTTTATGCCAATTTTGGGCTTACTTAAGGGAATATTCGGCGTTTCGTTTTCGCGTTGCCAATCTGCAGCAAACCGTTCGAGATTCCCTATGGCAACAGATGTTGATTTTATACCCACAATGCAACGCTTTTCGCATTGTTCCTCTTGTGGACAAACACGCCCGCAAACAGCTGGTAAAGCATTGTTTTCTTTAAGCTTACGAGCGGCATCTCCAAAGTCACCTGAAGCTATAAGACCAATAAACTGGGGAATTGCCACGCTAACGGGACAGCCCGAAACGCATTGAGGTGTTTTGCATTGCAAGCATCTTTTTGCTTCGGTTATCGCTTCTTGCGGCGAGTACCCTAAGGGCACCTCTAAGAAATTTTTGGCGCGAATGTGAGGATCTTGTTCGCGCATTGGCACCATAACGTTTTTTGCAGAACCAAGATTTTTACTCATTGGTGGCTCCCGTCAAAGTACACATATGAGCATCATGCATCTCTTTTTCAAGATCTTTGTATCCCGAGAGTCGCTCGATCATTTCGTCCCATTCAATAAGAGAAGCATCAAATTCTGGTCCATCAACACACGCAAAGCGCGTTTCGTTGCCAATAGTTACTCTGCATCCCCCGCACATTCCAGTCCCATCAATCATGATAGGATTAAGCGAACACATGGTAGGAATCTTTGCATCTAAGAGTATTTTGCTCGTAAATTTCATCATGATGGCAGGTCCAATAACCACGCCAAAATTATACGTATTTCCTTTATTTATAAGATCTTGTGCAACATTTGATACAAACCCCTTTATGCCACTCGACCCATCGTCGGTAGCAATAATAACCTCATCTGTTACGAGAGACATTTCATCTTTGAGAATAATTAAATCTTTAGTACGAGCACCCAAAATGGTGGTTACACAATTGCCCGCAGCTTTAAGCGCACACACAATAGGGTAGAGGGGCGCAGCCCCAACCCCACCGCCAATACACAAGCATTTCCCAAAATTTTCGATGTGCGTGGGTTTGCCAAGCGGCCCCGCAAGATCTGCAATAGATTCTCCCGCCGAAAACCCTGTAAGAATCTTGGTTGTTTTCCCAGCTACCTGGAAAATGATTTCTATCCAACCTTCACCGGAATGAGCATTGGAAATAGTGAGAGGGATTCTTTCCCCATCGCTTGTTGGTCGTAGAATAATAAATTGGCCTGCTTTGCGCGAAGAAGCAATGCGGGGAGCGTGAAGCCTGAACTGAAAAACATTTTCGGATAGTTGTTTTTTCGAAAGAATGGGAGTCATTAAAAAATGTAATCCTCCATAACAAGTTTGATAAAAAGGCTCCTTGAAAATAGTTTTTGCACGATCATATATAGTTTGATACAATCAATTTTTCAGGATTTTGCCTAAGCTGGTACTTTCAGAGCATACCCCAAGCTGCCACACTGCGCTCGTTAAAGTCATTTCGCAAGGTTGAAGGGAGATTCCTTCGAGGGAATACGGATTCGTTTTGATGGGACTCAACATAAAAGAACTAAAATTGGGATGTTCTCGCTAAAAAACATTATTTATATTAGGCCCCTGTAAAAACATTTTTTTATATTCGTTGGTTTTGCCGTTATGGCATCTGATGCGGCTGCAAATTGTGTTGCTTTTTTCGAGGAGTATTTTCACTGGGGGATTTTTGTCGTTGGGATTTTTAAATAAATATTTTTACAATAGATTACAAGCCTTTTTTTATTTGTTTGGTCCTGACCAAATAAATAATACAAGATAAGATTTTGGGCATTCCGACTTTGCTGTCGCCCTTCACCCCTACGGGCGCCAAAGGAAGTATCCTTGAGGTATTTTCCGATGCGGCTTCGTTTATGGGCTCTGGCTTTGCCAGCCGGTCTTTCATGCCATGCGGCACTTCGCGCCCAAGGCATTCAAGACTGAAAGCTTCACTCCGTTTTGCTTTCACCCTCCAGTCCTGGCTAATGCTCTTGACATGAAAGGGGCCTGAACATGATTACAAGGATTATGC
>JBBRUX010000069.1:0-13483 GCA_038247415.1 Chitinivibrionales bacterium
CAAACAACATTGCGTTCCGAAATCGGAAAGATCGAACTTGACCGCACATTTGAGGAACGTACTCACATCAATATGATGGTTGTCACCGAGCTGGATAAGGCAACAGAATCGTGGGGAGTCAAGGTTTTGCGTTACGAAATCAAGAACATTACACCCCCAACCGATGTGCTTGCGGCAATGGAAAAACAGATGCGCGCAGAGCGGGAAAAACGAGCAATCATTCTGCAATCCGAGGGAACACGTGACGCAGCCATCAATAACGCTGAAGGTGACAAACAGCAAGTTATCAAAGCTTCCGAAGCAACCAAGCAACAGCGGATCAACGAAGCCGAGGGGCAGGCTGCAGCTATCTTGTCGGTGGCGACAGCCACTGCCGAAGGTATTAAACGGGTTGCGGAATCGATAAAAACTTCCGGAGGTTTTGAAGCGGTACAGTTGCGCGTTGCCGAACAGTATATCGCTCAGTTTGGCAATATTGCCAAGCACGGCAATACGCTCATTATTCCGGCAAATCTTTCGGATGTGGGTAGCATCATTGCAACAGCCATGACGACCATTCAAAAGGCACAAGTGCCTAAAGTATAGTTGCTGGTGTGACATGTAAAGACTGGGTCAGCGATTATCTATGTTCTTTGCTACGTTCGCACTATCATGGTATCGGCAGTGTTGCAGTATCTGCAATGGTTCTGGCCGGCTGTGGTAGTGCTTCATAAAGGAAAATTCCTATCTATTTTTTTCTTAGCTCGCCTTTTTTAAGGCGAAGCAGTACTCCTGTTTACCTCAATGACTAGCAAGTCTATAACCCATTTTTTCCCGTGATGCATCATTTACAAAGATACATGGTTTTGAAGCTTGAATCAAGAAAAAGGGAAAGTGATTTTCCGGAGGTTTCCCTTTAGAGCAAACAGAAAGAATTTCTGGGATAACGTAGTAACTAAAAATTGACTATTAGGCATGAAGTGTGCGAGGCATGAACACGTCAGAGTGCAAAAGATCTCCTATGCCGATCATGCGAGCAGTTTGCCTTGGCCTTAGCCCAATCAAAAAAGCGCGAATTATATTCAGAACTATGTCTGAAACCATCACGTTTAAAGAATATATAAACGAAAATGTCAGAATATTCGACATTCAGTACCGCACACATGCAACAGAGAAATTGATTGCCGGATTTTCGTTGACTGATACTGAAGCTGAATTTTTTAAGCTTCTTGTGCGCTTTGCACATGCAAAGACCGAGGATTTGCGCACCGAACCTTTTCGTATGCTTAAAGCGTGCATTCGCGACTTGTGCGATTGGGGCATGGCGACGCAGGATAGCAGTGGATCGGCTTCCTGCAGATAAAAAACATGCCTCGTCAATGTTGCTGAGCGTGAGCGGCGAATTGCGGGGCCAGATTACTCTTGAAATCGAAGCTTTTCGTCAATGGATCTGGGACATGGTCGAGAAAGATACACACGCCCCAACAGAAGTGATGCAGCTTAATGTACAATATATACCACGATTTGTTGAAGGTGATTCAAAGAGGCGGCTTCAGGAAAACCGTGGCGTCAACGTGCGAAGGAATTGATACTCAACCCATGCGGGATGGACAGCACAACCTACGATGAGTTTGGGGAGCTTAATCCTGGCATACCGGGAGGGGTTAAATCAACCGCTCAGGATTATCTGCGCTTTCTGCGCATGGTGATCAACCAAGGCATGTATGGGTCAAAGCGTATTCTCTCTACCGCCTCGATACAGGAAATGTTTACAGATCAGAACACCGACAATCCGCTGTACCAAGGTGCCTCGTCGGTCTGGCCAGTCTCGCATCCCGATTACTCATATGGAATGGACACTGTTCAATATGGCTACGGATCGTGGATCTTCGGGCAAAAACCGACGAGCGGTTTTGTTGAGGAGATTTCCAGTCCAGGCCTTTATGGCACCTTTCCCTGGGTCGACAGAAATCAATCCACAAACCGTACTTTTACTTTCTGGAGCCGTTCTCCTTTAGCGGCAAGTCCTATTTCACCCTTCACTCGCAACTCGACAAGGTGACCCCGCCCAAGACCACGATATCCTCGGTGTGGCTCTTCTCCATGGATCCGATAGGTTCCGGAATCCTCAAGCGCCGACTTGACGACGGGACTTGAGGCGCACCGCATTGATCCCGAGTTTTTCATCACCCCCAATGAGGTGTTCGCGTATTACAATGAGCTTCCATTTAGTATGTGTCAAGTAATGAAGCACGCTGCGACTACTCATGATCTTAATTCCCTCAAGATCTTTGTCACGAGCTGAATCGATTCGTATGCGCCACATAAAGATCCACGAGTGAAAAAAGTTTAATCCTCTGCTTCGCGAAGCGCGAAAGTGTGACGGTATTTGATTATACCAGAATGATGCAAAGATTTATGGACGATGTTAATCTTGCAAGAACTGTTACAGACATGTTCGTAACAGAAATGCCAAAATACATTTGCACACTTAAACAGGCTGTGCTTGATTGTGATAGCAAAAATATCGAGTTACACGCGCATAGCATTCAAGGTGCTGCTGCAAATATCGGAACAGATCGTTTTCGCAGCATTGCCGCCGCAATTGAGAGCGCGGGACGGAGTGCAGATGTCTCCAAAGCATCGAGACATATCCCGGAACTCGAAAGTCAGTACAATGTGGCCGTTACCGAAATTCGCACAAAAATTCCGCCAATACCGCTAGGATAAGCACATTATCCTTCTTGAAGTTGTGTCTCCATGAAAGCAAATGCAAACCAGCAACTTCTTGAATATTTTTAATCGGCTCTACCCGTGTGCTTATTGCGTATATTAGATACATGGAAACCCCCAAGCCTCATGCATTAGCCAAAAGTTTTGCGACCAGCGAAATTCCTCTTTTAGCCCAGGCAAAAAAAGATCTTTCGAAAAACAAACTGTTCTGCCGTGGCCTTTCTCATAATAGGCAAGATCCTCAGCAACTAGAATCTGAAGCAAAAGCTCTTGTCAAAAAGCATTGGGTCGGATACAACTGTCAGGCATGTTCCAATTGCTGCAAAAAAATCCAACCATTTTTTTCAAAGGATGAAGTGAGTGCGCTTGCCGAGCACTTCTCAACCGATGTCGCTTCAATTGTCAAGAGCCATTTCAAGGTTTCGGCAGATGGCGAGGGGTTTGTTCCCCGTACAGGGGCGTGTCCGTATCTGGTGAAAGGGGCGTGTTCGATTTATCCCCTCCGTCCGCAAGGATGCCGCGATTTCCCGCATGTAGAGGAGCTCGTTCAATATGCCCCAATGCACGTTGAATCGACACTGGTTTGCCCGCCGATTTACAAGATTTTTAATGATCTTCGGTTGCGTTTAGAAGAATCCGGTAGTTCTTGACGAGTGCAGTAGGCTCCAACGACCCATTGTGCAAGTATTTTCTTTAGAGAGTTGGGTTGGCTAACCTGGCAAGAAATTAATTATGCCCTAAGAAGTCTGTACTAAGGAGCGCTGTAATGTGTGGAAGGGCAAGGATCTTTGCGTAACGACTGGCAGTATCAAAAATATTTCGTTGATTACTTTTGTTTTGGTAAACAAGCCACGCAGTGCGGAACGACATCACCTATTAACAAGCAACAAAAACAAATTATTTATAATGAGACCACATTCGCAGGATGACTACACAACGTTCCTTTTCTTGTACTTGATAAACTAATCTGTGTTGAATAGTAAGTCTTCGTGAATAGGCTCCGGATAAATTTCCTGCTAATTTTTCGTACGGTGGTGGGTGTCGTGAAGGGATTTTTTTCCAGTAGGTGTACTAGCTTTAATGATGTATCTTTTAACCCGGCGCCCTGTCATGCCATTGTGTGTTTTTGTATCTTCATACATGAGCGGAAATCTATACAAACCGCCAAACAATACACCACAATTTCCGACACAAGAAAGCCTAATACGCTTCTTCTGGAAAGCATAATAATAATTGATTGACGGGTGACCTTACGTCGATTCCATCCTTATGCTAGTTGCGTTCCCCACAGAAATAAAATATACTTAAATATAGACTACTAAACCTTTTCTTGAGGATATGAAATGAAGACCGCCAAGGTATTTACCAACGGAAGCAGCCAAGCGATAAGGCTCCCTAAAGAGTTTCGCTTCAATTCCGATGAAGTCTTTGTGAAGAAGTTCGACAATATTGTTATGTTATTTTCTAAAGATGATCCTTGGGCGACATTGATTGACAGTCTCAACAAATTCACCCCTGACTTTTTGATTAGTCGTAAACAGCCAAAAACTCAAGCTCGCTCAGGTCTTGCATGAAATATATGCTTGATACCAATATCTGCATATATATAATCAAGAAACGTCCGATTCATGTCTTGCACCGTCTCCAAAAACAATCGTCCGCAGATATTGCTATGTCTTCAATCACTCTTTCGGAGCTTGATTATGGTGTGCAAAAAAGTGCTGATCCTACAAGAAATAAGCTAGCCCTTGCGCAATTTATGGCCCCGATAGAGATTGTTCCCTACGATGAAGCAGCAGCTTCTAAGTATGGCGAAATCTGGGCTGATCTAGAAAAAAAAGGCTGTGTCATCGGCTCGATGGATATGCTCATTGCAGCGCACTGTGTGTCACGTAACCTAACGCTTGTAACTAACAATACCAAGGAATTTAAAAGAGTTGAGAAATTAAAATTGGATAATTGGGCTTAACTTTTTGCGTCTGGTTTAATGGCTTGGTGTGGATTAATATCACACGTGCAGGTGCTTTACTTAAAGTATAATAAGCCCTAAATACTTTTCCATAGGCTCAAAATCACGGTCATTATGAAGTAGCTTAATGCTATTTTCAATGCAAAAAGTACCAATAATAATATCGATTGTTTTCCTGATCGTGATGCCTTTGTTTCTTAAAAGTCGGTTATTGTCAGCAGATTTAAGCGCTATATTTTTCCCAACTAAATTAAAGTATTCAAGCTGGGACAAAACCTGGTGTGCTGCTGCAATTTGACTTTTAGTTCTAAATCCTTGCATTAGTTCAACAAGAATCAGATCTCCGGTAGCTATTCGCTCTTAGTCAAGTAGCGTGTCGAGCTGATCTGTTTTAATAGAATCAACGCCGCGGAAGTAGTCAATCCATATAGATGTGTCAACAAGAACCATTAATCTTTCCGCATGCTTTCCAAATCACCGTGCCATTTAAGTTTTCCCCGGTATTTTTTAATACATGATTGTGATTTAACTTTTATCAATAATTTTAGCGCTGATTCGATTGTCTCTTTTTTGGTTTCAAATCCTGAAATCAGTTTTGCATCACTCTGCGCTATTCACAAGTTTAAATGTACCCAGCTGGTAACTTTCTAAGCATTGTGAAAGGGGGCGCCATTCCTTGTTGTTTGCGTCCATCACAGATCTTTGTTGAACGACTTGCTAGCGTTTTCTTACCTTTTTTAAATTTCTCAATCCTGGGAGCGTTTCTGTGCGGCTCGAATGTTAACCTACAATCATAGTACATAGTTCCGTTGTGTGCTACAAATTTTACCTTATTAAAATATGCAAGCGCCTTGTGGGGTAATAATTTGGATTGGGTTGAATCGATAATTACTTTTACGCTGTCAACATTTTCCACTGCATTGGCATATATCCTTAAAACCATTACTCCTTTGATAACCCCTTCATATCCAAACAGAGGTTTATCCAAAATAGTATCATAAACCGTTCGCTCTAAGGCAGCTGCCTTAATGCGGAATTGGCTGCTCTTGCACCCGCAGGAAAAACCTTTCGTCTTGCTTACCCTCTTGGCGGGCTGCCTCAAAATTTTTACCAACCCTCAACCGATGCGATTTACGCATTAAGCAGTGAAAACGGTATAAAGCGGAAAATTTATCCAGCTGGCACGGGAGTAGGAACATATCGTTGTGTAAAAATGACTAATGATGGTACGCGCGTAGTTTTCTATGATAAAGACATAGTGTACGTATTAGGATGCAGCACAAGCCCTGAAAAATTGTTGCATAGCCATGAGGTTCTCTGTTTATCGGTCAAGTAGTAACCTTTTCATTGGGGCATCCGTGCGGCTTTTTGAGACGAAGTACATCCCAAGAGAAGGTTCAGTCCTTCGGACTGATGCTTTGCTTTGCTCTTGTGTAGACGAACTATGAACAATCTCTCCGCGTGCATTGTAAACCTTCATAGAACCCAAACTGGCATCTTGAAAGGAGCAGTATCTGCTATTGACGGTGAGATTTGGCGAATCGAACTGAGCGCCTCGAATTGCATGAGGTTTAACTATTCCTGTAGGCGAAGCAGAATACCCGCTGTCGTTCTGATCGGCCACCAGAAATTGGTAGTCTCCGTATTTAACCCCCTCAACTTTAAGATTGATATAATATACACCTGGCGAGAGATCTTTCTCGATAATTCCTTGAAGTTTGTCAAGTCCATAGCCGCCCTCGATCGAGTCGTGAACTAACACTGCAAATGCATCGTTGAGCAGGCTTATGCGGGTAACTGTGCCATTTTGGTAGGTAACCATGGTTCTGGTTTTCATCGATTTTGTTACTGTCAATTTGTAATAGATATCGGTCTTAGACAATGAAGTTGTCTGCGCATCAACAAATGAGATTGAGTCGATAATAAAGGGATCGGTTTTGGTTCCGGCGCCTGTAAGCGAAGCTGGTTCAGAGTTAAGGGAGGGTACAGCACGGTCGGTAATTTGATACATGTTATCGAGGGCTTGAAGAGAGAGAAGATTTCTAAGGTTGTACCCGTTCTTTAATCCGGCAGGAGTTAGCCAGCAGCACTGGTTATATCCCAGAGCGCTTGGGTGAAGCCCGTCTCCACCGAGACCATGATTAGGTAAGGGCATCATGGCGCGATGCTCATTAACAAAAGGAATTTGATACTGTTGCGCAAGCGCCCGAACCAAATGGCCCATGGTGAGAGCATATTCAGGGAGATTTTTTCGAGGGCAAGGCGACATCAAAATCGGCACGACGCCATTGGCGATGCAGGAATCTACAATCGCGCGCATACTCGCCATGTATCCCGACACGACTCCATACATGGTTCCCCATCCGCCTGCATCGTTCGCACCGTACATGACAAACGCGAATTGTGGAGAAAGGGCATCGATCTCCTTGCGCAGCGGGGTCGGGTTACCAGTGATTGCAAAACTTGCTTCTTGCGAAACCCTGGCCGCAGAACTATACCAGTTAAAGCAAGTGCGACCTTGAGGTGCGATAGTATCGCTGAGAAAGAATTTGAGTGCACCGTTGAGTTGGAACTTGTAAGTGTCAAGATTGCGACAATAGTCCCAGGCGGCAGTTGCCGGGGGGTTATAGTCGGGGCATACGAATTGACAGAGGTACTGAGAATTGGGTGAAGTCTTAGAATCGGTAGGATCGGAAGCCGATATCGAGTCGCCCACCTTGATAAAACGCGCCAAGTGTCTTCCCTTCGAAGCGCCAATTGCAACCAGTGCACGGATCCTATTTACCACCGCAGTGGTGATAGGAGAATGAATTCGGTTTTGAAAATAGCGCGTTGCTGCAAAAAGATCTGTTTGCGCAAGAACTAAAACGAAAGCAGCTGACAGAAAAGTGCTTCTAGTCGAGTAGTACTTCATTCTTATCTTCTCCTGATTATAAACTTGTCAACAACTATCCTTTTAGATTTTATATAGCCGTCATCGCTTAAGAAAATCATCAACTCGCCACAATGTCCTATAGAATGGTTTCCTCGTTGCGCACCATTAATCCCAAACCACTGACCTTTGCGCATAGTTGACAGTATGCTTGCTCGTGACAGCGCTTGCGAAACTGAAGAAGGGGAAGATTCCACTACGATGCGGTTTACTCCTGTTAGCGTTCGTGCAAGTGTGATCCATACTTCTTGATTGGTTGCATCAAGTGAAGCAAAATATCCTGAATTCAAAGGTAGCGCAATACCATTAAGGGAGATAGAAGTAGGCAAAGCAGTCATCGAAGATATGCGAAGAACGGGCGAAACCAGAGATTTTGCAGATTGCGTAATGTTAATCGTCAGATCTGCCCGGTTGTTTGATGCTGCTACCCACCATGTTCGAAAGTTGTGGTCGTATCCAGCTGGTGAGAGGGTTTGCAGTGCAGGATTAGTTGTTCCAACGGGTCCCTGGGTCTTGACTGTTCCAACAGCTGCAGAAATAGCCACACCGCCACTGTGAATGAGGCGATTCTCATCCCGAACGCGCATGACACCACTGTCTGATTTAGAATCGAAAATAATTGATAGAGAGTACTGTCCCCATTTACTCTTAAGAAATGATCCGTCAAGAGCATCTCCAGAAGCATTCATCCATCCATAAGGCATACCCCATGTTGTTTTAATTGAACAATCGTAGAAATTCATTTGATAGTCGGTCGCCCATGTTGCATCGCCCCATAAGTCTCCCATGTGTGGCCCGCTCGCGGGAATGTTGGCGCTGCTCCATCCCGGAACGCCGCAGTTCTGTTGTGTATACGTCTGCGACGCAACGAAACCAAGCTCTTTTCCCTTTGCCCACTCCCAGGCATACGGGATGTCACACGAGCCACCAAATGTAAACGCACCACTCCAGTTGTTCCAATCGGTCCTACCGATATACGAAAGTAGTGGCTGTTTGAAATATTTTTGTGCTCCGTATTCGAGTCCTTCGGCAATAGCGCCTTGCCCACTATAATCTATGGTTGCATAGGGGCTGCGAGTATCAGCCGCCATGGTTCCGCTACTTACATTTTCGCAGAGTCCGAACTGGAAGTAGTCTAATCCGTCAAGGAAGGTGTAGGTCACGGTCTCCTTGACGCCATCCAGGTTTGCAGAAACCTGAAAGGATGCTCGCGAAGGACCAACATAAACCTGCGCTACTGTCATAGGCGGTGTTGTGGAGGAGGCGCCGTGATGGACAATGGGACAGAATCCTGAATTCCATGCGCTACCACTTGTTGCAGTATTTGCAACAACAACCTTGGTGCTGCCTGCGTAGTAGCTAAAGTACTGAAATATGCCAGCAAAAGATCCCGACTTAACAAGCGCCGCCTTACGCTCCTTCCCAATCTGATCGGTCCAGGTTATCAGGGAGTTTGCGGAACCGTAGATCGTCGAGTCCTTGACTGTTAAACTCCATCCATGAGCTGCAATGCAAAGAATTGCGGTAGCCAGGGCAAGAGGGATACGCATAGGATATTCTCCGGTTTTGTTGAGTTATCTCTGAGATTGTTTATACGATCATCCACCGATTACAAGCCGAGAAATAGTGGTATGTCCTGAGTCTTGAACGCGCAGAAAATAAACGCCTTGAGTAAATTCTTTTGTTTGCAGCACATGCGAACCAGCACTCAATACTTTTTGCAGAGTCATTTTGCCGGCTGCGTCGAGCAATGCCACAGTTCCATTGTGTGATAATGTTAATGCAACAGACCCATCTCGAATAATTATAGGGCACAAACCTGCAGTAGGAATTATTGCGATCGACCGGTCGGTGCTCCCCGAAGAAAGGACAAAATGCAAAACTGACAAAGACGGAAGTGTATAGGTAAAAGCATTTCCAATAATCGAAGCAATGGCTGTCCGTTTTGTGATGGTCGTATCGGCCCCACCAAATCCCCAGACTTCCGCCGAGGTAAAATTAGCTAGCGCAGTTATCTCCATTGATACAGTCTTGGCAGCCGATGCCTT
Source organism: Chitinivibrionales bacterium (assembly GCA_038247415.1). Lineage (GTDB taxonomy): Bacteria > Fibrobacterota > Chitinivibrionia > Chitinivibrionales > WJKA01 > JBBRUX01. Next base: position 9,662 of record JBBRUX010000069.1, read on the forward strand.
GTTGATGCCGATGATTTGCAAAGTCGACCGGTTTGCCCCCAGAGATGCGTACACGCAGGTGCTATCGAGGTTCGAGGTACTAGCTTGACATGAGAGGGTTCCGAATGTCGCATTTGCGCCATTGTAGTTGCGGTAGATGCGGTACGCTGCAGCGCTGAACTTGTCGGTTACGTACCACTTGTTTGTCATGAACACCCCAGCCTTGCCAACCGCACCCAGAAAGTCGGCGGTTGCGATGCCCCCAGAGATGTGGTTTCCTGCGCCATAGGTGAATTCGGTGAAGGCGATCTTGGTTCCGGGGTAATATGTGTCGATGGATTTCTTGAGGCGCTTGAGCAATCCAATAGGCCCCGGAGTTGGGTTGCCCCAGTCAAGAACCGGTTCCCTAGGCGTCATCCACTTGCTGATCCACGATGTTTCGGTGTAGGTCGTGTCATACAGCGAACGAGGCGCCTGCATCCGTGCTGCCACCGCTCCAGCAGTCACTGGATCCGAAACCTCAGCATTAGAACCGATAATGCGCTTCCCATCTCCCTGCGCCTCAGGATACCAATGCAGATCGATCACGTCAAGCAGTCGTTGTCCGGCGGTCGTCGATGCCTTTTTTATCTGGTCAAGATAATAATCGATGAACCAGGTGTATGATCCTTTGACAGATGCCCAGTCTGTCGAGGCGTTGAGATCATCATACGCAGAATACCCAAAGAGTGCCGGCCCGAAAACTAATGACGAGTTGTCAACAGCTTTGATCGCCTTTGAGCAGGCCACGGATTTCTGGATCAGTTCCGCGCAGGTAACGCCTACAGGATGGAGTAGCGGGTGCGTGTCTTTCCAGAGGCATGGCTCATTGTCAAGTGAGTAGGCAAATACACCGCCTTGCGAAGCTTTCTGGTATTTGTTGACAAGGAGGTTTACCATTTCATCTATGTAAACCTTTGAGTCTGTTGCATCGGGAGTGAGTGAAAGGGATGATCCTTTGGCAAATACAACTTCCTTCCATCGAGCAGAAGGCGCAACCTCGGTGGAATCCACGGGACCATTTTTGTCTGCTGCAACATACCCTGCCATCTGCACTGTTACAAGGCTCTTTTGATTAGACGCCCTGCACCCGTCAATAAAATCGGTTATCGTTTTTCCGGGCGTGGTACCCCCTCCTAAATAGCCATCCGATTGATTATTGTAGTCAATGCCGGCGTTTGAGGCATTGTTCTCCCAGTTATATCCAGTAAGACGATTGCCGCCTTGTCGCGCGCAGGTCATGTTAGCGCCACGAGCCTCGTTGGATCCGTTTGAACCGTACACGTAAGGACTGATAGTAGCGGTGTCTTTTGACGGGTTGATGCGGAATGTGTAGTCGGCGGCATGGCTGCAAACGGGAACAACGCACATTACCGCAATAGCACGAGCAATAGTTCGATAAGACATGCCGGGGGCTGCGCGAGTCGAAATTGGTGTATCACAAGTTTTGTCAACTGCTTCGTGGTTTTGATATTCTAACATAGCGTCCTCCCAATGAGAAATGTTACCTGAGCGCCACAGATCTGCCGAACCTGACATCATCAAGATATAGTGTCCCAGTGCCGGTTTGCGTGGAGCCCACCACCATGAACATGATCTCTCGAACGCGCGACAGGTCAAGATGCGTAAATTTCGACAATAGAACATCAACAGACTGATATGTTGACGAAGCTGGACCCAGCAGCACGAGTGTTGAGGAGTCCACCACATCAAAAATCTGCACATACAGCGAATCTCCTAAACCCCCTCCCATATACGAGCAGTGCAGCGCTTGGTAGGCCCGCACATCCTGCGGTGAGGAGAGGAGCCAGTTGTCGAAATTGATTCCGCATTGCGACGACCAATTTGTGTATGAGTAATCAAATCGATAATCGAATCGGCCCTCGAAGGGTTTTGTCGAATCGAGGGAAAGTGTACCTGCGCTGTTCCAGGTGCCACTGACAAGTGAAGATCCATCGGTGAATATTGCAAGGTCTGCAAGCGTATCTAGTTTCCCCACCGTGATTGCAGCATTCTTAACAAGAGACCATTTTGGAGTGGTGTCGGTGCTTGGAGCAAAGAGTATCTCAGGCAGCGGTCCTGGAGCCAGAGAATCGAGGGTGACCATTCTTGCCTTTAAGCCAATACGAACCTGCACGTCGGTTCCGCGAATAAAGACTGTTCCACTGCTTATGCCTTGGGGAATATTCACAGCAACTGCACCTGGTGCCTTGAGGGTCTGGGGAATTATTGCTATAGTATCATTCGCAATAGTAAATGCCACAGACCGAACCCTCGTTCTCTTACTTGCGTGAACAGCCTGCACCGTGTACAATCCTACTAGGTTACCCTCAAAACGGTAGTTTCCTGTTGCATCGGTGGTATCAACGTTAAGCGTAGCAGCAGTTAGTGGATTGTAATCTACAGGAATAAGCTGAACAATCGCGGCAGAGACTGGTCCGTCTGCACTGTCAAGTATAATCCCGGTAATTCGTGCACGGGCTTCCCACTCGTGGCCGCTGCCGTTGTCGACCTGTGAGGGAACCGATGAACAGGAAACGGTTAATTGCAATACTGCCGCTACGGCAAGGAAGACGATGATGTTTCTCATAGTGTCGATCCTTGTTTTGTCTCATACGATTTAGAGAGCGGAAAGACCGATATGTTCATATGATACACGCGGGATGGCTTTGTGTCTGCTTTAGCAAGCGCTAGAATCCGCTGTTTGCAGGCGCGAATTTCATCTTGGATTAGTTCAAAAGTCTGTGGAGAAGCAGAGAATCCTGCCCCGCCTATGTGGCGTTGATCTTTTGGTTGATCCTGTGCGGCTGCCTTGGCGCGATCAAGCATTTCAACAGCAAAATTGACAAGGGATATCGAACCAGTTTCACCCCCGGAACTCAGGAGTGCGTCATTTTGTCGGTAAACACCATCTGCATCGCATCGAATAAGCTTGAGGCGTTCCAGAAGTGCAATTGATTTTCGTGCTTGCGCTGGGGTAATCACAGGTTCAAGAATGCGGGCAAGTTCGGTAAAGTTACCCGAGAATGGATAGAAACACAGAGCGTCCCGCACTGCATTATAGTACCACTTTTGATAGAGCTCATAGCAATCTGCATCAACAACTTTCACCCCAAGACTTCTAAACCCTGTCATACGCTCAAGATATCGTTTTTTTTCCACTATCCCCGGTGCTTGGTTAAAGCGAACAAGAAGCTCAAAGTATTCGGCCTCTTTGCCCTTTAGGTTTAGGAACGAAATAAATAGAGTAATCATATCATTGGAAAGGTTGATGTCGCCCTTGAGAATACGCGTGAAGTGACCGGCCGATTTAAACCCGACCTTTGCAGCAATGTAGCGATAGGTGAAATAGGGGTGCAAATCCTTCTGCTCTTTGTAGAAGTCAGCAAGGAAATCGCGGTAGGATGTATAATTGAAGATCTGTTTCACCGAAACCCCTATTTTGTATTGCATATTAACTTATTGGTAAACAGCTTTGGCCTGTATACCTTAATAATATAGCACCAATTTAGGGGAGAGTCAACAGAGCACACCGTAAAATTGTTTAAGTCCAGTAAACAAATAGTGATTATCTGTGAATTGTGGTGCAGGGGGTTGAGCTATCTGGAAAGCATTTTCCAAGTTGGATTTAAAGGGTAATACAAAGAAATAAGAAGCAAAGAAATAAGAATCTGGGCACGCCGGCGCCAAGAGCGCCGTCGGGCCTTCTTCATGCTCTCGCTTCGCGAGCCGGTACGTTCGTCCTTGCGGCACTGCGCGCCTGAGTCCTCCCGCACTGCCGGTGGCACTCCGTTTACACCGGCA
>JBBRUX010000070.1:0-13166 GCA_038247415.1 Chitinivibrionales bacterium
GAGCTGTGAATGGGCGAATGGTATCGGAAAGAAAAACATCGTAGGTGATATTGTGTCCTGCTTGAGTATAGCGCGAAAAATGAAGGGAGATATCGCCGTTATCATAGGAGCTATCAGTATCGTTTGCAATGAGGTGTATCCATAGCCTATCGCCTTGAAACATGGTTCCCCGACTAAAGTTGTCGGAGAAAAATTCGAGAAGGATTGTATCCCCGCGGCTTGAAACCGTATTAGGTGCCATGAAGTTTCCTTTGTACGTGACTTCTTCTTTGCCAATTATCCCATGAAAAATAACGGGCGGGATATAAAGGGGACCAAGAAGTGCGCGGGGGTTTGTGCAGCCCATCGATATAAGGAGTGTTAACGGCAACACTAAGCGTATACATGAGATACAGAAGCAGGTTGTCAGCATGCTGAATTGAGTCCATCGCAAAAATGATGATATACACGATAATTCAGAATCTATTTTCATATTTTGAATTATATCATTGGTGCATGCAAAAATCACGGCTAACAATAGGATGATAACTATGACCGAATATGAGATAAGTACGATGCAGAAATTCCTTGAAACGAATTGCCCTGGTCAGTATCTCATGAATGAGCCATTATCGTTACATGCATGGTATAAGATTGGTGGCCCTGCCGATTTTTTTGTGTGTCCCGCCGATTCTGCATCGTTTCGTTTGTTACTTGCGGAATGCTCACAACGACAGGTTCCCGTTTTTATCATTGGCGAAGGTTCCAATCTTCTTGTTTCGGACAAAGGAGTTAGAGGCGTTATAGTCTCGCTTGCTCATACCTATAATAGAATCGAAGTTATTGGCAGTACTATTTCTGTAGGGGCCGGGGCCCGCCTGCGAGATCTTGTGTACGCTGCCGAGGTTGCCGGACTTGCAGGTCTTGCATATTTGTCGGGGATTCCCGGTACTGTGGGCGGTGCGCTCACCATGAATGCAGGAACAGACTTTGCAGAAATAGGCGATGTTGTTACCCGTGTTTTTGGAACAACCTTTGCTGGTGAAAGTAACGTGTTTGCAAAAGAGACTATAGGTTTTGGGTATCGTACATCGGGAGCTTTAAAAGGGCATTGTTTGCTAGGGTGTGAAGTTGAACTTGTGCCCACAAGCAGAGAAGAACTTGCAGGAATTAGAGATACCCTCTTAAAAACGCGTGCAACAAAACAACCATTGGAATACCCCTCGTGTGGCAGCGTTTTTAAAAGACCTCCAGGATTTTATGTTGGGCGCTTGGTAGAAGAATCGGGCCTCAAAGGTTTTTCTCATGGCGATGCCATGGTATCCGAAAAACATGGCGGATTTATTATTAATCGCGGAAGCGCAACCGCAGAGGATGTCCGCTATTGTATGAACCATGTTGCAGATGTTGTCTTCAAACGATATTCTATCGTGCTGGAACCTGAAGTACGGTTAATTGGATTTTAATTACAAAGGAGAAATAGATGTATACGCCAAAAAAAATAGGTGTTGTAGGTCTTGGATATGTTGGACTCCCTCTTGCCATCGAGCTTGCTCGATATTTTCCGGTAGTTGGCATTGATAGTAGTGCTGCCCGAATTGCTATACTTAAATCTGGTAAGGATCCCAATGGTGAGGTTGCAGATGCAACGCTTTCTGTATCGAAGCTTGAGTATAGTGCAGATCCGGTAGTCCTTGCTTCATGCGATTTTATTATTGTTGCGGTACCAACGCCTGTCGACGATCATAATAACCCCGATCTCACTCCTGTTGTCAAGGCATCCGAAAGTGTTGGAAAAAATCTCTCAGCAGGATGCATTGTTGTGTATGAGTCAACGGTATACCCGGGTGTTACCGAAGATGAATGCGTACCGGTGCTTGAGCGTATGTCGGGCAAGACCTGGAAGAAAGACTTTTTTGTAGGCTATTCACCCGAACGCATTAATCCGGGCGATACGGTACATACCTTTGCAACTATTACAAAAATTGTCTCGGGCGATAGTCCCGAAACACTCGACAAAGTTGCGGCGGTGTATGCAACGGCTGTTAAGGCCGGGGTGTATCGCGCCGAATCTATTAAAGTTGCCGAAGCTGCCAAGGTCATTGAAAATACTCAGCGCGATATTAATATTGCCCTTATGAATGAATTGCGGATCATATTCGACAAAATGGGAATATCGACCGCAGCGGTTTTGGCAGCAGCTAAAACAAAGTGGAATTTCCTCCCTTTTTCTCCGGGTCTTGTTGGAGGCCATTGCATTGGCGTAGATCCTTATTACTTAGCATATAAAGCCGAAGAAATTGGGCATCATCCGCAGATTATTATGGCAGGACGCCGTATTAACGATGCTATGGGCCGTTATTTTGCGCGCGAGCTTATCAAGAGCATGATTCAAAAGGGAATAGGCATCAAAGATGCGCGGGTTCTTATTCTGGGGATCACGTTTAAAGAAAATGTACCTGATATCAGAAATTCGCGCGTGCTTGATATTGTCAAGGAATTGCGCGATTTCGGTATACACATCGATATTACCGACCCGTCTGCCGACCCTGCCGAAGTCAAGCATGAGTACGGCATAACCCTCGTTGAAAAACCAGTTCTGGGAACGTATCAGGGAGTTGTGCTTGCCGTTGCCCATACAACCTTTGTAGAATTGGGTAAGGATGCACTTTCGAAGTATTGTGTACCTGAGGGTGTTTTTTACGACATAAAAGAATTGTTTGCATGAAGCTTTCTCTTGTAATTCCTGCATTTAACGAAGCGTTAGCCCTGCCGCAGCTTTTTGTAAGAATCGAGGCGGCAGTTTCTTTGTTCGATTATGAGGTTATTCTGGTTGATGATGGAAGTGCCGATGCTTCTGCCGATATTGTTATTAAGGCAACGCAAAAAAACCCCCGTATCAAACTTTTAAAGCTTCAAAAAAATTGTGGGCATCAGCTTGCATTGCGTGCAGGCCTGAGTGCTGCGCAAGGCGATTATTGCATAACGCTTGACGCAGATGGCCAGCATCCACCAGAATCGATACCGCTCATGATAGATGCTGCAAAAGAAGGGCATGATGTTGTTGTCATGGTTCATGATGGAAAACAAATGGGATTTCTCAAGGAATTTTGGTCGCGCAATTTCTATCGAATATTCTCTCGTCTAACGGGTGTTGCACTGCATCGTCACGAATCCGATTTTCGTCTTGTTTCTCGTCGTGTGCTTACTATCATCAATCAATTACCCGAGCGTAATGTTTTTCTAAGGGGGCTCTTGCCAACACTTGGATTTTCGCTCTGTCGCAAGTATTACTCGCTTGGTAATCGATTTTCAGGAACTGCCCGCTACACGTTTGGTGCATCGCTGAAACTTGCGATTGAGGCAATTTTCAGTTTTTCTACCATGCCTATTCGCATGTTGTTTTCGTTTGGGTTCTTTATTGCTGCTCTTTCCTTTGCTTATGGTGCATTCAACATTTACTGTAAGTTTTTCACTAAAATCAACTTGCCAGGGTTTACCGATATTATTGCTTCGATTCTCTTTTTGGGTGGATTAAACCTTATTATGCTTTCGGTTATCGCTAAGTATCTACAAATTGTAGTTGATCATCTTAAAAAACGGCCGGAATACCTCATCGATACGCAAAAATCATCGAAGAGTCTTGTCTTAGGTAATTCTCCTATTGTCGGGTCATGATCGATGTCCTCTTTCGTGCACTCTGATAGTTGTTCCCCCATAAGAATAATTGCCGACGATTTTGGACTTCATCAGGATATTAACCGGGGAATTCTCGAATGTGCACACGTAGGAACTATTACCGGTTGCTCTGTAGCGCTCACGGGCATTGCATCCACACCTGAGTGGATTTCTAAGCTTGCTCGTATACAAAAAGAGAACAAATATTTTTCTGTTGGAGTGCATCTTATGCTTCCGGAAAATCTAGAACTCTTTACCGATTTCAAAAAGTGTTCTGGATTTGCCATGGTAATATCATTGACTAAAAGCATCATACATATGCTTGTACTCATGACTCAAAGCTCAAAAATAGCGCGCGCGTGGGAAGAACAAATTTTGAAGCTTATTGATGCAGGCATTGTACCCCAGCATATCGATAGCCATCAACATACCCACCTATTTCCGTTTCTCTGGTCGAAAGCATATAGCCTTTCTAAAAAATATAAAATCCCGATTATCCGAACCGGGTATCAGTCAGTAGTGCAACCACTGCTGCTTTTATCTCCTGTATTGTTTATATTCCAGATCCTTGCGTTTATTCGATATTGCTTTTTGCCTACACGTAGAAAAACCCTTGGTATGTTTTGTAGTACCCGCTTTCGGGTTGACGAAATTATTCCGCTGTTAATGCGGTGCATGAAGGCGAATCGGCCGTGCGAAATTGTGGTGCATCCAGGAATAGAAACTCAAAGTCTTAAGGATGCTTTCCCGCAGTGGAATTCGCAATGGGATAGAGAATGTGAAGAGCTGGTAGTATTGAAAAAAATGATAGCAGCTATAAACGACAATCAAAAAATTCATCGAGAAGTACTGCACTCGTATGTCAACGCGAGCAAAGCCACTCAAAACTTTATTTCGTTACGTGCGCGCTTGTGTCCTTTTTGGTTTATAGAACCATTCCTGCCGACAACAGGAGTAATTTTAGATTTTGGCGCGGGACATGGATATGCAAGCGTTTACATGGAGCTACGGGAAAAGAATCGCACTCTTCTGGCTCTTGATAGTAGTGCACAAAAGAGAAAAATAGCCAAAGGCGCCTTTTCCGATGCACACGCAAAAGGCTTGGCTATATCCTGTTTAGAAGATACAGACCTTGAAATGCTTAATAACCTTTCGGGTGCTATGATGCTTGATGTAGCGTATCGGATTCCTTTTTATCAACAAGAAGAAATCATGACTGCTTTATGTCACACACTGCAGAGTGGTGGAATTTTTGTTCTAAAAGAAACCGTTAAGGCATTTTCGATTCGGTATATGCTCGCCTATTTAGAAGAGTGTTTGGTTGTATCATTTCAGGATAGGAAGCTCTGTATGTCGTTTAATTTTCGAACCAGGGATGAGTGGGTTCGGGTGCTTGAAAAAAGTGGGTTTACGCATGTGAGAGTGTATGCAGTTCCTGGGGAGACTATTAATAATAAGTCTTTTGTATTTGTAGGACAAAGAGAATAAGAATGTGGGCACGCCGGCGCAAAAGCGCCGTCGGTCCTCACCTCTTCGGGCGCCCAAAGGAAGTACCCTTGGGGTATTTTCCGATGCGGCTTCTCCTAGGCTCGTGCTTCGCAAGCCGGTACATTCGTCCTTGCGGCACTGCGTGCCTGAGTCCGCCCGCACTGACGGTGACACTCCGTTTACCCCGGAACATTCCGTCCGCCCTCGTGCATAAGAGGAATACAAAATCCAATCAGAAATTTAAGGCTTTTTCTTCTGTTTTGCAAACCCCCAAGTGTGGGGGTAGGGGGTTGGGCTATCTGGAAAGCATTTTCCAAGTTGGATATAAAGGGCTACCGAGCCCTTTCCATCATAATCAGCATCAGTTTTTATTTTTCCAAGTTGGATATAAAGGGCCACCTGGCCCTTTCCAGTTTGAAATTCTTATTTTTTTACTTTATTTGCGCTCCCACAAGCTCAGCCAAAGCCGCACTCACCAATGCTATTCTTGCATTAACCTCTTGTTCGGCTTGCGCAAAGAGCAATCCTTGCCGGCTCTTGCAGGATGCGTAAAATTTAATTTTCGGCTCTGTTCCTGAAGGGCGTACGGTAACCATGCAACCATCGACACATACAAATTGAAGCACGTTGGACGATGGAAGCGAAATATTTTTGACGCGTGCGTTTGTTTCGAAGGTTAAGGTTGTTCCATCATGGTAATCCTTGACGCATACCACGGTGACACCTGCAAAGGTTTTGGGGGGATTTGCTCGGAGCTTGTCCATGAGGGCATTCATTGCAGCGAGGCCTTTTTCGCCCTTGAAGGTATCTGAGCGCAGCATTTCTTTGTAGTAGCCAAATTTTTCGTAAATCTGGGCAAGGCGGTCGACGAGGGTCAAGCCCTTGGTTTTATAGTACAAGGTCATTTCGGCGGTAAGGGTGGCAGCAGAAATTGCGTCCTTATCGCGCACCTCTGTTTCGACAAGATATCCATAGCTCTCTTCGCCACCAAAAATGTAGCTGAGTCCGCTGCCATTTGTCTCAAACTCTCTAATTTTTTCGCCAATGTATTTAAATCCTGTCAAGACATCAAAACTTGTTAAACCGTAGGATTCTGCAACCACGCGTTGCAACTCTGTTGTGACGATTGTTTTAACAAAAGCTCCCTGTGCTGGCATGGTTCCGTTTTCGATACGGCCTTCGGCAATATAGCTTAACAAAAGAACACCAAGCTGATTGCCTGTTAGAAAACGATAATCCCCGTGATGCAATACTGCAATGCCAAGACGGTCGGCATCGGGATCGGTGGCAAGCACAAGATCTGACGAATGCTCACGGGCGCAGGCGATGGCAAGCTCAAGCGCGGCGGCTTCCTCGGGGTTAGGGGACTTGACAGTAGGAAAATTCCCATCTGGTCGTTTTTGCTCTTCTACAAAAAGGGGACGGATACCCAAAGCATTAAGAGCCCGCTCTAAGGGCATTGCTCCTGTCCCATGTAAGGGCGTACAGACAACAGAAAGTTTTGACGCCTCGGTAGCAACAAGCTTAGGCCGGATTGCTTGACGTGTTACCATTGCAATAAATGCGTCGTCGAGATCTTTATCCACCCATACCAAAAGACCTTGTGCCAAAGCCTCTTCTTCGGTGATAGATGCGATAGTTTTTACCGAGCGCACCATATCGATAATACCGCAATCGTGGGGTGGAACAATTTGCGCTCCATCGTTCCAATACACTTTATAGCCATTGTATTCTGGTGGATTATGTGATGCCGTAACCACGATACCCGCGGTTGCAGAAAGTTTACGCACCGAGAATGAAAGCTGTGGGGTTGAACGAACGCCCGTATATACATATGTTTTAATGCCATTGGCACATAGACTCAGTGCTGCTTCACGCGCAAACAGATCGGAAAAATGGCGCGAATCGTAGGCGATTACAGCGCTCCCCTTATTTTTGCCTACTGCTTTGGTGATATAATCGGCAAGTCCTTGTGTTGCTCTGCGTACTACAAACGGATTCATTCTGTTAAACCCACCGCCAATGACCCCACGCAATCCCCCGGTGCCAAATTCCAGATCGGCAAAGAACCTATCGGAAAGTTCGTCGATTTTTCCCGATGCAATAAGAGCGTCTACTTGCGCTCTAAAGAAATCATGCTTTTCGAGGGTGATATATTCTTTGGCTTTAGCAAGAATTGCATCGTGTGTGTTCATGAAACATCCTTAAAAAAAGTATGGATACAACAAATAAGTAAATTCAGTGCTTAAATTCGAACAACAGCCCATAATCTTACCTCGCTGGTATAAAATAATTCTATCTCTTAAGAATCAGTACCCGCATCGATTATTTTTCTCCCATGGATTTTTTCGAAGCACACATGAAAGAGGATGCAAAACGTACGGCCCCGCTTGCCGACCGGATGCGACCACGCACGCTCGATGAATTTGTGGGGCAGGATCACATCATTGGCGCAGGCAGGTTGCTACGCCGAGCAATCCAGATCGACCAGCTTTCCAGCGTCATTTTTTATGGCCCGCCAGGTACCGGGAAAACGACCCTTGCCCGCATTATTGCCAACACAACCAAAGCGCAGTTTTTATCGATCAATGCGGTTCTTGCCGGTATCAAAGAAATTCGCGACTCCATTGAAGCTGCTACACGAGCACTTTCTCTTTTTGGACGCACAACAATCCTTTTTGTAGATGAAGTCCACCGTTTCAATAAATCCCAGCAAGATGCCCTCTTGCCTCATGTTGAAAATGGCGTTCTGATTCTTATTGGCGCAACTACCGAAAATCCTTATTTTGAGGTTAACAAGGCGCTTGTTTCACGATCGAGAATTTTTCAGCTGCGCACGCTTAATGAAAATGATTTACATACCATAGCCCACATGGCTCTCGCTGATGCCGAGCGCGGATATGGAACGCGAAAAGTTGTTTTAGAAGCCAATGCCCTGGACCACCTTGCAAAAACATCCAATGGAGATGCGCGTGGCATTTTAAATGCTCTGGAATTGGCAGTAGAAACAACGGCAGCAGATGCCGAGGGCTGCATTACCATAACACGAGAAATTGCCGAAGAGTCAATTCAGCAAAAAGCCGTTTTGTACGACAAAGATGGCGATGCACACTACGACACCATATCGGCTTTTATTAAATCGTTACGCGGCTCCGACCCGGATGCGGCTCTTTACTGGATGGCTAAAATGCTCTATGCTGGCGAAGACCCCCGCTTTATTTTTCGCCGTATGATTATTCTTGCATCCGAGGATGTTGGACTTGCAGACCCTCAAGCATTAAGCGTTGTTGTGGCATGTTCTCAGGCATACGATTATGTGGGATTACCCGAAGGACGATTCCATCTTTCGCAAGCAGCACTGTATTTGTCTACTGCTAAAAAGAGCAACTCAACCCTCGCTTTCTTTGATGCGATTGCCCGCGTGGGAACCGATGTAGAAAATGAGGTTCCCGATCCCCTCAAAGATGCTTCACGGGATAAAGAGGGGTTTGGCCATGGCAAGGGATATATGTATCCCCATGCATTTCGAGATCATTGGGTGGCACAGCAATACCTACCCGATTCCCTCAAGGGACGCGTCTTTTATCAACCTTCCGATCAAGGATTTGAATTACAAATCGGACAAGATGTTGCACGTAAACGTGAAGCACTCGTAGAAGCAATGATTGACAGCGACACAAACAACAATGCTGCATCATCTATCTCGGATACCGCCACCTGGATGACACGAACAACATCCGACAATGAGCTAGCCCACATTAGGGATCGCATATTTGAGCTTGCACACATAAACTCCGAATCGCTCTTTCTCGATTTACACGGGCGTAGTGGACTTCTTACACTCGAAGCTATGCGCCATATAACAACCGGGGGTGTCTGGTCGCTGTGTCACGACGAAACATCGGAACGCACGCTTAACCACCTCACAGCCGCTGCCCCAGCACTCGATAAGCCAACAGTTTTGCGAACCTCCTTTGACACATGGGAAGAAGATGTCAGAGCACGTGGCGGACACATGCCGGTGTTTTCCTGCATTGCAGGTCGCGACTGCCTGGTTACCATTCCCGATGCAGGGTTTTTTTTGACGGGCATTCTTTCGCACCTCTGCAGTGGCGGAACGCTAGTACTTGCAGAAACCATACGTCTGGAAAGTCAACGAATAGCCGATCTGATTCCCTCCACAGCATCGACACAGGAGGCGTGTGGGATTTTAAAACGTGCTGAAGATGAGGCCTATGCAACACCCACACTAGGGCAGCATACGAGCGATTCTCTTGTCAAAACGCTCTCGGAAATTCATTCTGCGAAAGCAACCGCGTCTACCGAAGTGCATGTTCCCATGCGACACATAAGCCGTAGCACCATCGATACATGGTTTCGATCAAACCCACAAGGGACGGCACCATCGCTAGGGGATCGGATCCGAGCCATTTCTTCCCAGGAAAAAGCTGAATCGGTACGACTACTCTTGCAATTACATCTCGGTAATGCAGATATCCCCTGGAAAACTACCGTAGTTTATTTCTCGTTAACAAAAAAAGAATCACCCAACACTAAACCAAAGGTCGTTGTAAAGAAGCGGCCACCAAAAAAGGTTGTATGACATCCCCAGAACATCCGGGCAGTGGGCATCGCGCACGACTTCTCGATCGTTTTTGTCAAGGTGGACTGCAGTCGCTATCCAATTACGAAATTATCGAGCTCCTCCTTTCGTGTGTTATTAGTCGTAAAGATCTCAAGCCGATAGCAAAAGCTCTTTTAACTCAGTATAAAACCGTTTCCGCAGTACTTTCGGCAACACAAGGGGAACTCGAAAAATGTGCGGGAATTGGCCCGCGAGCTGCATCGTTACTTGTTTTCATACGAGAATCCATGGCCTACTGCCTTGCAGAGCGTGTCACAGAAAATTCGGTTGTAACTCACCGTAACGACGTTGAAGCGTATCTTAAATTTCACCTAGGAAACAGAAGCGACGAATTTGTTGCGGCGCTCTTTTTAGATAATGCAAATCGCATTAAGAAAGTTGCCATTCTCGAAGAAGGCACGGTTAATCAATGTGCCGTATTTCCCCGTAAAGTTATTGAGGAAGCACTTTGCTATAAAGCATCTGGATTTATTCTTGCCCACAATCATCCTGGCGGAGCAAAAACTGCTTCCGAGGCAGATTGGCAGATAACCCGAAAGCTTTATGCAATAGGATCTCTCATGGATTTACGCCTCCTCGATCACATCATTATTACCCGAAATGAAACAATTAGTCTTCGCGAAGACCCCCGATGGGGAACTCTCTCGGTCGATATTTAAAAAATCTTCCTGCACTGTAGTATTTTGATTAATTGTCGTCATAAACGACCATCAAAGGAGAAATGACTTGGTATTTAGACCCGAACTTTCGTGGGAATTTTTGCCCGCCGACCAGATATTAGCCCGTTCGATGCGCGCAATGCGTAATCATGTTCGCCACATCAAAGAGATTTCGCCCTATTATCACGAAATTTTAAGCGACATCAATCCGGATGATATCACTTCTCCCCAAGCCATAGCAGCGCTCCCCATTACGAATAAAAACGATGTGGCAACCAACACTGCCCATTTTCTTGGGGTTCCCTACGATCACATTACCGAGACTGTTTTAACAAGCGGATCAACAGGAAAGCCCTTGGTCTTCTCCCTTACCGAAAGTGACTTGGATCGCCTTGCCTACAACGAAGCACTCTCTTTTTTTGGATTAGAAGTTACCCGTGCAGATAGGGTTTTATTGCTTGTAAGCCTGGATCGTCTTTTTATTGCAGGCATGGCCTATTACCGTGGGCTCACGCTTTTGGGTGCCAATGTGGCGCGCGTGGGGGTTGTTCCTGTAGAAATGCAAAAGCACTATCTGCTCATGCTTAAACCAACTGTTATTGTTGGCGTTCCATCATTTCTTAAAAAGCTTGGGCTGGAGCTTAACCAGCGCGGTTTTGATACGCGCAATTCGTCAATCATTAAAATTGTGTGCATTGGCGAATCGATCCGCGATGAAAAAATGAATCTCAATTCCATGGGAAAAAGCCTCGAAGAATTATATCGCGCACGCGTTTTTTCTACCTATGCCACCACCGAACTTTCTGTAGGATATTGCGAATGCATCAACCAATGCGGAGGACATGCGCACCCAGAATTGGTTTACACAGAGATCGTTGACGAAAAGGGATCGCCCGTGCCCGACGGTACCGTTGGCGAATTGATTGCAACGCCCTTAGGCGTTGAAGGAATCCCGCTTTTGCGCTATCGAACCGGCGACATCACCATGAAAATACCTGACCCTTGTGCATGCGGTCGCAATTCGATACGTATTGGGCCAATTCTTGCTCGTAAATCACAAGTGATTAAGTACAAAGGCACCTCGGTTTTTCCTCTTACGATTACCAACATCCTCGATAATTTCGACGAAGTAGACGATTACCTGGTCCTGATCGAAAATGATGATGCGCTCTCCGATCAAGTCTCGATTCAGGTGGCAGCCCCACCATCAATTGTTCCGGCAATTAGCGAACAGTTGCGTGCGCATGCTCGGGTACATTTTCCAATATTGGTTTCTAATTCAAAAACAATCGATGCGCTACGGGGTGATAGCAGGAAAAAAGTACGTATTTTAGATAAACGACGCAATTCTGAAGCGCACGCTTAAAAGTATCACGCTGAAGTGCACGCAGGCCTTGTTATGTAGATACCTCAAAAATGTGGTTAGGCCGGGCAAAAGAGTTTGATATTTTCACGGTAGTATTGTATATTTTATCACTTGTGATTTGATATTTGTTCAATTATGCATCATTAGCTCAGTTGGTAGAGCAGCTGACTCTTAATCAGCGGGTCGATGGTTCGAGTCCATCATGGTGTACCATATAAACCCTCGAAATTCTGCAAATTAAGCGGTTTCGGGGGTTTTTTATTTAGTTTGACAATTAAAATTTTATCTAGCACCGAGTAAACACTTTAGGTGCTCATTAAATCGACTTGAGAATTGGGTTTACTTCTGCCATTATTTGAAAAATTTAAACTCATAGTATTTCCGTTTTATATCATAACCTGTCGGGCAATGCGGGACTGTTCCGCGGCCGCCGGCATAATAAAATACCCGCCGTTTGAAACTTTCTTGAACTCTGAAATACTTTTTAATTCGGAGAAAGCCACATAATCAAGGTAAGGATTAACATCAAAGCTTCCTATGCGCCCATCTTCTGATACAATTGTCAGAAACCAATTCGGCTGCGGTGAAACTCCTACTATTTTCATTGGTCAAGACCCTTTATTGGAAACGGTTTATTACCTTTTTGTGCTTATTTGACGGTAATGAACCTGCAAGCAGTAACCCATCCAGGATTGAGTATTCCCCAATTTTCCCCCTGATAATCTGCATGAATATGCGGGGTCTTATGTTTTTCTATATCACGAAAGAAGATTCTAACGAGAATCCTAAAAAACGTTGAAATTGTTGGCATTGTTTACTCCTGGATTGAATTCCTGAAAACACTTTCTCTACCGATGACATCTCCAATAAAATAACAAACGGGTACTGGTGGTTGAATGAAAGCAACTTGTGCAGTTTTTCAGTATCCACACAAGTGACTTAAATGTAAAAATCTCCAAAAATCTTGTCGCGCCTTATCACAAACTTTACCTTCTGTAGCAAACGAAATTGATGATAATGCAAGTAGTGCAATTATAACAGTTAAATTCTTTTTCATTGTATCTCCAACATTTCATTTTTTCTGGACAATGCTCAAATGTGCAGCTTCGTGGCCAAGAATCATACCGTAAATCGGCTTTGACGTTCTATCCAGGTTGTCTGCACCATTTGATTATTATTCCGCAGTGATTCAAAAATACACGACGCATTTGATAAATACATCTGTTTTGCTATTTCCTTTCCGTTTGTTGTATTTTTATTGCATGGTCAAAATTCACGATACTTGGTATAAAACGCTCTTCAGCAATCCTTCGGTTGTCGAAGACTTACTCACCTCGTTTGTAGAAGAACA
>JBBRUX010000071.1:0-12796 GCA_038247415.1 Chitinivibrionales bacterium
ATCAAGCAGATTCAACGGCTTTCCTCGCCAGAACTCGTCGCCAATAACGAGACATTCCATCGGATGCTCACCGAAGGCATCAAAGTCAATTTTCAGAAAGACGGCAACAATCGAGGTGATCTAGTCTGGTTAATTGACTGGAATGACGTGGATAATAATGATTTTGTAGTTCTCAATCAATTTACAATTATTGAAAACCACAGCAATAAACGACCTGATGTGATTCTCTTTATCAACGGCCTGCCTTTGGTTGTAATTGAGTTGAAAAACCCTCAATGGACAATCCCACGATCTTGGTCATTACTGACCGTAACGATCTGGATGACCAGCTGTTCGAGACCTTTGCAGCATCAAAACAATTGCTACGGCAAGAGCCGGTTCAGGCGGACAATCGGGATCAGTTAAAAGATTTGCTCAAGGTAGCTTCTGGCGGTGTTGTTTTTACCACTATTCAAAAATTCCAACCGGAAGAAGGTAATGTCTACGAAAAGCTCTCGGACCGAAAAACATTATTGTCATAGCCGATGAAGCACATCGCACTCAATATGGTTTTAAAGCAAAGACCATTGATGATAGAACGGAACCTGTCAATAAAAATGAGACAATTTGCGTGATGGTTAGCTCACACCAGTTTCAACCATTTCTTGTTTAATCGGTTTTTTGAAGTCGCTTCTCGGTTTGGTCAAGCTTCCTCCGTAGCTGCTTGTTTTCCGCCATAATCACATCCCGGCTTATTTCACTCGTGGTGGTTTTGGTGTCGCCAAGGAGAAGCCCCTGATCTCGCTGCTTCGACCAGTTGTGAACCATGGAATAATAAAATGCCTTCCTTACGTAAATAAGCTCCTATGGCACCGTTTCCTTCATGACGTAAAATATCGACATGTTTCAATATTTTCAACGTATAGAAATTGGTAATCCTTCGACGAGTAATTCGGGCAATTACTTCTGGATCTAATTTGACGTTCGTACCCACAGGAACTCCGGTCGGCCTACGGCCTCCCTACGTTCCCTCGGGCTAGGTGTAATGAATGATCCTGACTATCAGAATCTATTATAGTATCCTGGAGAAAAGCGACACGATCTCAAAAACGGGGGGATATTCGAACAGGCAGAAAACTTTAAGAAGAACCAGAAATAAAAGACAAAAGCCGCTGCTGAAGAAAAAAGAAAGGCAAATAAAGGAATAATCTATTTTATAAAATACAGCGCCCCAAGACACGCCGTGTTCTGCGGCACAACAAAACAATTATCAAACATACACTTTTAATAACAATCTACCGAAAGTTATAGGGCAATGAGAAACAATATTGTGCATCCGGGCGCAGACGAACTAATATACGAAATTAGAAAGATTGTTGAAGTCGGAGAAAATATAGAAAAAACAGGTATTAAAATAATTTGGGACAACATTGGAGACCCCGTTGCTAAAGGGCAGATCGTTCCTCATTGGATAAAAGAAATTGTTGCAGAAATAGCAAGCAATGACAATACAAGCTATGGATATTCTCCAACAAAGGGGCTGCTTGCTACACGGGAATATATTGCCCACGAACGCAATATTGAAGGCGGTGCTCAAATAAGTTCTGATGACATTCTTTTTTTTAATGGTCTTGGTGACGCTATTTCCACGGTCTACAATTATCTCCATAAAAGCGCTCGTGTTATTGGTCCTAATCCAGCATATTCAACACATTCATCTGCGGAAGCAGCTCATTCCGGTTCTCCTCATATTACTTACCGGTTAAATCCGAAGAATAATTGGTATCCTGATATAGATGATTTAAAGAATCAAATTGTACGCTATCCTGAAATTTCCGGGATATTGCTTGTGAACCCAGATAACCCAACTGGAATGGTTTATTCGCAAGATGTTATAAGGCAACTTGTGGAAATAGCAGCGCAGAATGATTTATTCATCATTTCTGATGAGATCTATTCAAATCTTTGCTACGGTGGAGTTACTCATAAAAAGCTTGCATCGGTTATTGGAAATGTTCCGGGTATAGCAATGAGGGGTATTTCAAAGGAGTTCCCATGGCCAGGAGCACGATGTGGTTGGGTTGAGTTTTACAATCGTGATAAAGACCTTTTATTTGCCCGATATGTAAAGACAATTATTGATGCAAAAATGTTAGAGGTGTGCTCAACTACATTGCCACAAAAAGTATTGCCCAAAGTAATGAGCGATCCCCGATATTATCCTTATCTTGCCGAACGTAATGCTGCCTTTTGGGAAAAGTCACAACTTGCATATTCAATCTTATCAAAGGTTCCAGGACTGTTGGTGCACAAAGCATATGGTGCTTTTTATATGACAATTCTTTTCGACGAAGGAACTCTTCGCAAAGGACAGTATTTGAAACCTGCAAATGAATTAGCAGGTGAGATTATAAAGCCCTTGCTTGAGACTTCAAGTTTTGATAAATGCTTTGTGTATTACCTACTTGCTTCGAGAGGAATTTGTGTGGTTCCGTTATCTTCTGGGTTTAATTCTAATCTACTGGGCTTCCGGATTACCTTGCTTGAGCCTGATATTACAAAGTTCAAAAGCACGGTACACATAATTGGTGAATCCGTCAAAGAATACTTGAATTCAAAATAATTGAGCGGCTCTACTTTACTAATGCGAAGCGCGTCGCTCAAGCCGAAACGGTTTTCATTTCAAGCCATAGTTTAGGTGAGGTATCAAAATTCGCCACGCGAATTGGTATTATACAAAAGTGAAAGATTCTACAGGAAGTGAATGTAGATCAATTGCCTACCTTTTTGAATCGTAAACTGCTTTTTCGGGTTCGCGATCATCATCGTGCCCTCCCAATTGTATCGGAAGAAGGCATTACTGCAAATATCTCTGAAGTAGGATTGTTGGAATTCCTGGTTTTGCACCATATTTTCCTTGGGCATTCCCCGCATTGTTTAGTGGTATCAAAGGACAAGCTATTCCGCATCCCAATTTGTGAAATGTATTGCTGGTTATAATTTGTTTTTAGATCTACTGCAGAAGAGGAAAAAAAGGATGCCTATGCGTATTCATTTTCATGATGAATATACATGCATTATGTTAACCATATAAGTGAAGTCTGAATATGCTGAGTCAATTCCCTTGGCTGCCCTCATTAATATATTCAACGGTGATCCAAGAAGGGTTGACTGACGATACTGTTTTGGGAAGTATAAAGAGCGATTCATGAGCAGAAGTAGAATTACTCAGGGTAAAGCCAAATTCTTCGAGAAACATGCGAACCTGCTGATTTCTATCTCCGTGTGTAAATATCAGTGAAATAGTATCGTTGCCTTTAATTCTAAGACTTTGAATTAAAAAATCCATACATGCGAACTCAGCTTTTTTACCCAAGATCCGACAGCTTAATGCAAAAGTGTCAATACTATTTCCCCCTAATACCGCAACACCACACATTCCGTAGTCTCCGTAATTGTCAACAAGTGACATGCAATACACTTGATAGTGGGGATCTGCCCCAAATCGTACGAGTTCGCTGGCCGAATATCTTTGTAATGAAGTGTTGAATTGATTAGTTTTTGCCAAAAGTTGGCTTGCGCGATCGTGCAACGCTTGGGATAGAGGTTCAATCGTCATGCGAATATTTGAATCTTTAAGAAATGCTTCTATTGAGGGTGCAACAGATGCAGCATGCCGTCGTTGATAGTTTTGAGCAACCTTTACTTTCTTGGAAAGATCATCAGAGGTTATCTGGCGAGGCCAAAATAGATCGAAGTGGGAAGTTAGGGTAGAAGCATAATCGGTAGGGTTTTCGGGCAATTCCAGAATATGAATATTTGGAATGATACTTTTCATAAGTGCTTGTTCGGTTTTAGAATCGTCAATAAAAAGCATCGCGTCTGTGCTAATATGTAGTTCATGAGAAATCTCTATAACATTTTTCGGTTTGTCATCCCAATTAACACGCATTGCTGCAATCATGGATGGTCGAATGATCATTGACGGGTGTTTTTCGAGAACGGCAAGGGCATCGCAGGTGTTATTCTTGCTGCATATCGCCAGATATACACCTTGCTTGAAAAACTTGAGGAGTTCTTTTTGAAAATCTATATACGCTTTCCCTAATCCACTATTTCCTAAAATCAAGCTGTCGTAACCATCTTCGCCCACAACACCGCCCCAGAGGGTATTGTCAAGATCTAGAACGACACACTTTAAAGGTGGCTTATTCATGCGGATGGCGCATGCGTGGATATGCTGCGCAAGAGCCTTAAGCATGGAATCTGAAAATGGTTGCTGAGAGAAATAGCGTGATTGAGCATCATAGACATGAGTCTTTCCAATGCTTGCTGCAATGTTTTCTATGTCAAGCAAATATGCATCAGAGACACTTTTACATACTCCAATTATTTCGTTGCGTAAATCTTCAAAGAGCCCGATTGGATTATCTTCAAGCAGAAGCGTTTGAAATCCTGTAGGAAAGCGATGTGGAAAAAGCGGGGTAGAAATAAATACTGGAGTGGCGCAGTGGTTTCTAAAATCAAGAATTAGAGACCGTATGTGCAAGACCCAGGCGGCTATAGATTGGCGAACTTGGTTAGAATCGTCGCTAGCAGTGTATTCGTAAAGGCTCGGAATATCTTCGCGATAGTCAATAATAAGAAAAAGGCAATCTGTTTGGATGTTTCGTGATGAAATTAAGGCTAATTCATCGTGAAAGAGGTTGGGTTTTCCCGTAACAATTTCGTAGCTCGGATTAAGAGCGTCGATATGAGAAGCGAGAGAGTCTACGTTACAGGTTCCGCCAATGTAGAGTTTCATATACACTAAAATAGTATCGCCCCATCAAAGTAGTATATTAATCCTCATGGCAATTCCTATAACACTGCATGTTTTGGGGGGTATCCTATGAATCTGCGGCTGGTGCAACGAAAGTTCGTATTGTCAATAATTTTTGTATTGGCATCGGTACGTTCTGTTCCTCGGCTGCCGACACTTTTCGAAATAGTATGACATCAAATGCTTTACTTGTAAATGAACCAGGATCCGACTATCATCTCACTGCTAATTCTCCCGGCATTAATGCGGCAATAAATCCAGGCATTGGTGACAGTTTTAACCTGACTCCTGGGTATAGCTAGGTTCACCCAAGAAATATCATGGCTCGCTCTCAAACGGGGAGTGCAATGGATGCGGGAGCTTATGAGTTTGAGGGAACATTTATCAAGAGGAGATCTGATGTGATGCCCGCCCGTGTGCTTGATCATGATTCTGCAAAGCAGTATAGTGTTGCGGGGGCAGCTTGTGAATTATTCAAAGGTTGGTTTATCAGGTCATCGTATATCGCGGATCCATTTTAGCAGGTGTGGATCGTTACTTCTACGCTAAAGTGCTCAAGCATTATTCAGGCAGTGAGAATGCAATTCATGGGGGCATGTCGAAATCTTGTCGAAGGGCCGAGGAGTGTTGTAGAAGAATTTTGTAATTAGCTCAATATCCTCAGATGAAAATAGCCAATATCCCTCTTTTCTGGCCGCTCTTTTTCCGTTGATTTATATTTAAGAGAATACTTAAAATCAGCCCCGAACTCCTGGTCTTCACACTTTTAGAGTTAATAGTCTGTTTTCAAATAAAACAGCTTAAAATGTTGTGTGCAAAAACAGGAAAAACCCGAATCTGCGAGGTTTGATGTGAAAGGTTACGTTGCGTTAGAAGATGGTACAATTTTTAGCGGGACTTCATGTGGCGCCGAAGGTGAGTCTGTTGGCGAAGTTGTTTTTAATACAGGACTTACAGGGTATCAGGAAGTTTTAACCGACCCCTCTTATTCCAGTCAAATAGTTACCATGACCTATCCTTTAATTGGTAACTATGGGATTAATCCCACCGATGTCGAATCAGATAAAATTCAAGTAAGTGGCTTCATTGTTAAGGAAGCATGCAAATATCCTTCCAATTTTACTTCAACGCAAACATTGCCCGATTATCTCAAACAATCAGGAATCGTTTGTATTGAAGGGATCGACACCCGTGCTCTAACACGCCATTTACGTGTAGTTGGTGCACTTAAAGGTATCGTTGCAACAGGTGATGTCGATCCAAAAGAACTCGTTAAAAAAGCTGCTGCCTGGACGGGGCTTGTGGGTGTTGATATCGTTGCGAACGTGACATGTGCGAAACCCTATTATTTCGAAGAGAATCCTGCCGATGCAACAAATTGCCCTTATTTTGTAGTTGCCTACGATTTTGGCATTAAACTTAACATTCTTCGCATTCTTAAAAAGCTCGGGTGCCGAATACTTGTGGTTCCAGCATCGTATCCTGCAGAAAAAGTCCTCGAACTGAAGTCACACGGCGTGTTCTTGAGCAACGGCCCTGGCGATCCTGCTGCGGTTACCTATGCTATCGAAAATATCAAAAAGCTCCTTGGAAAAACACCCTTGTTTGGTATCTGCCTTGGCCAACAACTTTTATCTTTGGCATTGGGTGGAAAAACCTATAAGCTCAAATTCGGACACCGAGGATTAAACCATCCTGTCAAGAATTTGGCAACGGGTAGCGTAGAAATTACTACTCAAAATCATGGATTCTGTGTAGATCTAGACAGCTTATCGAGCACCAGTGCAACTATTACACATATGAATTTAAATGATACCACGTGTGAAGGAATTGCAGTCCCGGAACTTAAGGCATTTTCGGTTCAATATCATCCCGAAGCAGCGCCGGGACCTCACGATAGTGGGTATCTCTTTGAACAATTTATAAGTATGATGACAAAAACAAAATGATTGCGGGTAGAAACCCCATGAGATCATTCGTTCTTTACACTCAGGATAAAATTAATGCCAAAAAGAAATGACATTCACCGGATCCTTATTATCGGATCGGGCCCTATTGTAATCGGTCAAGCATGCGAGTTCGATTATTCCGGAACCCAGGCGTGTAAGGCGCTTAAAGAAGAGGGCTTCGAAGTAATTTTAGTCAACTCAAATCCAGCTACCATCATGACCGATCCAACCATGGCCGATCGGACCTATATCGAACCCATCACTCCCGAAATTGTTGAAAAAATTATTGCACGTGAACGTCCCGATGCCATTTTGCCAACCATGGGCGGACAAACCGGACTCAATACCGCAATGGAACTTTTTGAAAATGGCGTTTTGGCCCGGTATAGCGTGGCGCTTATTGGAGCCGACTACAAAGCTATTTGTAAAGCAGAAAATCGCAGCGAGTTTAAAGAGACCATGCTTAAGATTGGTCTTGATGTTCCTAAAAGTGCTCTTGCTTATAACATCGACGAAGCCTGGGCTATTGCCAAAGATATCGGTTTTCCTCTTATTATACGTCCTTCGCATACGCTTGGTGGTACAGGTGGGGGAATTGTGTATGCCGAATCAGACTTCGAACGCATGGCAAGCTACGGATTGCAATGTTCCCGTATCAACGAAATTCTTATAGAAGAATCGGTAATCGGTTGGAAAGAATACGAACTCGAAATCATGCGTGATAGTGCAGATAATGTCGTTATCATCTGCTCTATCGAAAACCTCGATCCTATGGGTGTTCACACGGGTGACTCTATTACCGTTGCCCCCGCGCAAACCCTTACCGATCGTCAATACCAATATATGCGCGATGCATCGGCTGCTATCATTCGCGAAATTGGCGTTGAAACAGGCGGCAGCAATATTCAGTTTGCAGTTAATCCGGCAAATGGTCGCATGACGGTTATCGAAATGAACCCTCGCGTTTCGCGTAGCTCGGCTCTTGCGAGTAAAGCAACAGGCTTTCCTATTGCAAAATTTGCCGCAAAACTTGCGGTTGGCTATACTCTCGACGAAATTAAAAATGATATAACTCGGGTAACTCCTGCATCGTTTGAACCCACTATCGACTATTGCGTCATTAAAATCCCTCGTTTTACTTTCGAGAAATTTCCAGAAGCTGATCCAACCCTAGGCATCCAGATGAAATCGGTTGGAGAAACAATGGCTATCGGGCGCACCTTTAAAGAAGCCCTGCAAAAAGGTTTGCGCGGTCTGGAAACCGGCAAATGCGGCTTTGAATATGCACCATTCGATTTACAAGGTGCAGAGCTAGAAGTTCGTCTTTCTAAGCCACGTGCCGATAGAATATTTGTCATACGGCATGCTCTGGAAATTGGAATGAGCGTTGCAGATATTTGCACCCATACCAAAATCGATCCATGGTTTATCAATAATATGAAAGACCTCGTGGATTTCGAAAAAACAATACCTGCCGATACCTTGAGCTTGCCAAAAGCTATACAAAACGACTTTTATACAACCGCTAAAAAGCACGGTTTTTCCGATGCGCATCTTGCCAAGATTCTTAAATCCAGCGAAGTTGCTGTTCGTAAATCGAGAATCGATGCCGGCGTTTCTGCGGTGTATAAGCTTGTTGATACCTGTGCAGCAGAATTTGAAGCGTATACTCCGTATTATTATTCTACCTACGAAACCGAAAACGAAGCCTCTCGAACAGACCGTAAAAAAATAATGATTCTTGGGGGTGGTCCAAATCGCATTGGTCAAGGAATCGAGTTCGACTACTGTTGCTGTCAGGCAAGTTTTGCCCTCGAGGAACTTGGGTATGAATCTATTATGGTGAATAGCAACCCCGAAACAGTGTCAACCGATTACGACACCTCCGACAAGCTTTACTTTGAGCCTCTCACGTTCGAAGATGTCATGAATATTGTTGATCAAGAAAAACCTGATGGAATTATTGTTCAATTTGGCGGACAAACACCGCTTAATCTCGCGCGTAAACTTTACGATGCAGGCGCGCCTATTATCGGAACATCGGTAAAATCGCTCGAACGCGCCGGGGATCGTGGTGAATTCTTCCAAATGATTACTAAGCTTGGTTTACATCAGCCACAAAACGGAATGGCAACAACCAAAGATGACGCAGTAGGAATTGCACGCAGAATCGGATTCCCGGTACTTGTGCGCCCTTCGTTTGTTCTTGGTGGTAGAGCCATGCATATCGTCTACGATGAAGTCGATCTTTTAACCTGTGTTGATGAAGCTATGATTGTTGGGGAAAATCGGCCTGTGCTTATCGATAAATTTATTGCCGATGCCATTGAAGTAGATGTTGACGCTGTGTCTGATGGTACCGATACAACAATATGCGGCATTATGGAACACATCGAAGAGGCGGGTATTCACTCGGGTGATAGTGCGTGCGTGTTACCGCCACATACTCTTTCCGATGATATCATAAACGAGATCCGTCGTACTACCATGTGTATTGCCAAGGAACTTTCGGTTGTCGGATTGCTCAATATCCAGTATGCTATAAAAGAAGATACCGTATATGTTCTCGAGGTTAATCCTCGCGCATCGCGAACTGTTCCTTTTGTAAGCAAGGCAATGGGAGTTCCATGGGCCAAGATTGCTGCAAAAGTGATGACCGGCGTAAAACTTGCCGATTTACCTGAAGCGGTGTGCCGCGACATGGATTATTTTGCTGTCAAGGAAAGTGTTTTGCCTTTTAGCAAGTTTCCTGGTGCCGATACCATGCTTGGCCCAGAAATGAAGTCGACTGGTGAAGTTATGGGCATCGATCGCGACTTTGGGTTAGCGTTTGCAAAATCGCAGGAAGCTGCAGGAAATATATTGCCTCGAACAGGAACAATTTTTTTAAGCGTAAAAAATAGCATGCGTCGCAACATAATTTTTATGGCCAAGAAAATGTCTGATATGGGTTTTAGAATCTGCGCCTCAGAGGGAACGTGTAAAGTGCTTCGTAGCAATGGCGTCAATGCAAAAATGGTTCCAAAAATCGGCGAGGGCAAGCCGGATATTATCGATCTTATCAAGGCAAATGATATTAATCTTATAATTAATGTTGCTGGTGGCGGAAAAAAATCCCAAACCGATAGCAAGCCAATTCGCAGTGCTGCTGTACTGCAGGGAATTCCGTATATTACAACCCTCGAAGGCGCACAGGCTGCTATTTCGGGTATGGAATCATTAGAAAAGACCGGCTTTGCTGTGCGGTCGATTCAAGAATATTGCGCTCAACCTGATACCGTTAGTGCTACAAGTAAACAGCTTTTGGAAACTCGGAAAAAAATGTGGGAATAAGATCGACCCGGTTTTCTGCACCCTTTGATGCTGGAGCTATGAAATATGTCTAAATTTATCTTTGTGACTGGGGGCGTTGTTTCTTCTCTTGGTAAAGGGATTACAGCTTCGTCCATTGGCCTCCTGCTAAAATCACGCGGTCTTAAAGTTGCCCACCAAAAATTCGATCCGTATTTGAATGTCGATCCTGGTACCATGAATCCTTACCAGCATGGTGAAGTGTATGTCACCGAAGATGGCGCCGAAACAGACCTGGATCTAGGTCACTACGAACGGTTCACCGGCACGCAAACAAATCGGAATTCTAATTATACTGCAGGGCGCATCTACGAATCGCTTATTAAAAAAGAGCGACGGGGCGACTTTCTGGGTGGAACAGTCCAGGTGGTTCCTCATGTTACGACAGAAATCTGCAATAGCATCCATTCTGTTGATTCTCCCGAACTAGATGTTGTCATTTGCGAAATCGGTGGCACTGTTGGTGATATCGAAAGCCTTCCGTTTTTAGAAGCGCTTCGTCAGTTTCGGCAGCAGGTTGGCAAAAATAATGTCTTGTTTATTCACGTGACGCTTATTCCGTATTTGTCTCAAGCAGGCGAAGTAAAAACAAAACCAACGCAGCATTCTGTTGGACGTTTGCGAGAAATCGGTATAATCCCCGATATTATTATTTGTCGCACTCAAATGCATTTAGACAAAGAAGTACGCCGTAAACTATCGCTTTTTTGCAATGTCGACGAAGAAGCTGTCATCGAAGCATTTAATGTTGAACATACTATTTACGAAGTACCACTCGAATTTGCAGCCCAGGATTTAGATCAAGTTGTAATCGATCAACTCGGATTGCGCGCAGGGCGGCGTAATCTTAAGCCATGGCGCGACTATGTCGACAAGGTTATTCATGCCGATAAAACGGTCACTATTGCAATAGTGGGAAAATATTCAGAACTTCTCGATGCTTATAAGTCAATTCACGAATCGCTTAATCATGCTGGTGCATTTCATAATGCTAAAATCAGTATCAAGAATGTTTCAGCCGAAGAGATCGAGAAAAAAGGCGCCAAAGATGTGTTAGCAGATGCCGATGGAATTCTCGTTCCCGGCGGTTTTGGAGTCCGAGGCGTAGAAGGAAAAATACTTGCTGTCAAGTATGCTCGTGAAAACAATGTGCCGTATTTTGGCATTTGCTATGGCATGCATATGGCGGTAATAGAATTTGCCCGACACGTTTTAAAGCTTGCCGATGCCGATACTACCGAAAATGTAGCCAATACTAAACATCCGGTAATTCATTTAATGGAAGAGCAGAAAACCAAAATAATGAATTTGGGTGGTACCATGCGGCTCGGTGCATTTCCGTGTACGCTTAAAAAAGGCACCAAAACCCGCAAACAATACGATAAAGAACTCATTTCAGAACGTCACCGCCATCGCTACGAATTCAATAACGACTATCGTCAAGCATGCGAAGATGCTGGCCTTCTCATAAGCGGTGCATCACCCGATGGGTTACTTGCCGAAATTGTTGAGCTTAAAGACCATCCCTGGTTTGTAGGCTGTCAATTTCATCCAGAATTTAAATCTCGCCCAATCGATCCTCATCCGCTCTTTTTAGGATTTATTAAAGCGTCACTTGATGCTAAAAAATGAGATTTAAAGTCTAAGCATAATTGCTTAAAGGGGATCAGAGAAAACTGGTTCCCTTTTTTTTATCGTATTAAGATGAGATGGTATATTTATTTCCATAAAAACTTGTTATTGCGTTGGGCCTTATTGTCAATGTCAAGCAACCTTTTTTGGAACAATCTATTTTTATCACATTACCAATAACCCGAGAGCTTATGCGACCTAACAAAACAGATCAATCCCCCGTTGAACCACCCGAGCGCGATCGTTGCTACGTTTGTAACCGATCAAAAGCCACCTGCTTTTGCGGTTTTGTTACCCCGTTTGATACAAATACGCGGTTTGTGCTGCTCATGCATCCTAAGGAATTTAAAGAGCAGACAACGGGATCGGGAAGGTTGACGCATAGAGCTTTAAAAAATTCTGAGATCCTCATGGGGGTCGATTTTACCGATGATAAGCGCTTAAATTCTCTACTTAACGATCCAGCTTATTATTCTGTGGTGGTGTACCCGGGGAGGAAGTCGGTAAACATATCAGAATGTGAAACAAGCATTTTTCCTCCCGACAAAAAACTTTTGGTGATACTTTTGGATGGTACTTGGCGCCATGCGAAGCGGATAAAGAAAATGAGCCCGAATCTGCATACTATTCCCGAAATCGGGTTTACCCCGCCGGCATTGTCCCGTTTTTATATCAAGCGTCAACCCGCGCCTGTATGCGTTTCAACCATTGAGGCAACATATTATCTGCTTGGAATTCTAGAAAAGTTTGGTATCGAGAAACTTGATGATAAACATGCGACATTGCTTAATGCGATTGATTCTATTGTCAATTTTCAGGTAGAGTATATCAGCTCGCCGGATAGTTTGTCTCGGCATGTGATTAATAAGCAAACTTGGAAGAAATAGCCCTACACCATAAAATCTAAAATTCTGAATTTCAAAGAGAGGAATCATAGTTGGATTTAAAGGGTAATACAAAGAAATAAGAAGCAAAGAAATAAGAAGCAAAGAAATAAGAAGCAAAGAAATAAGAAGCAAAGAAATAAGAATCTGGGCACGCCGGCGCCAAGAGCGCCGTCGGG
>JBBRUX010000072.1:0-12085 GCA_038247415.1 Chitinivibrionales bacterium
CCCACGATGGATGGCGAGTTCGTGTGCGAAGACCACTTCGGCACCACCAAAGGCGTTGCCGGTGGCATTACAAGATTACAGCGCATAGGTTCAAGATTTACCACTTCAGAGCCAATTACAATATCGCACCGCCGAACCTTGGTTTGCCAGACATCAATATCTATAGGCAGAATATCGGTGATACCAGCATCTCGCAATGAGGCCTCAATCGTTTTTTCGGCAGCAATTCCAAATGGAGTTCCAGACAGCCGATGAGGCGATACCGTAAGATTGGCAAAATCTTTTTCGTACAGCGATTGAGCTACAGCTGGCGCAACCATGGGCTTTTCGGCCATAGCGGCGGTAAGTACAAATGCAAGTATACTAAGAGCAGTCCAATAGAAACGTTTCACTTAGATCCTCCTATGTGTCCCACTCTGATCTGAATGTTACCGCGTTCGTCAACCTTTTCAATTTGACCATCGCGAATCCAGAACATGCGATCACATACATTGAGAAGGCGAAGATCATGCGTTGCGCAAATGACCGTCACGCCTTTTTCTTTGTTAATTTTTTGCATTACTTCTAGAATTTCGGCACCCGTTTTAAGATCGAGATTTCCTGTTGGTTCATCGCAGAGCAAAACTTTAGGATTATTGCACAACGACCTTGCGATAGCAACACGCTGTTGTTGCCCCCCCGACATTTCCAGAGGCCGATGTGACCAGCGTTCTTCTAAACCCACAAGCTTTAATAAATCCATGCCACGGCGATGCGCTTCTTCGGGAGGAACCCCCGCAAAAGACATTGGCACCGTAACATTTTCGAGCGCTGTCATATATTTAATGAGATTAAAACTTTGAAAAATATATCCGATTTTCCTGCACCGTAAAAATGCCAACTCATCTGCACTCAATTGCGCAATATCTACTTCGTCAATAAGTACGCGCCCTTTTGTGGGAGCATCAAGCGCTCCAACCATATTAAAAAAAGTACTCTTGCCAGAACCAGACGGCCCCAATATAGAGATAAATTCGCCACGATAAATGGTTGCATTAACGCCCCGCAACGCATAGGTTGTTGCATCATTCATACCATATTTTTTTTCGAGCCCAATGGTACGAATAATAACCGGTTTCATAGTTTCTTGAGTGCTCATAGCTCTTTACTCCACACGCATAGCTTCCATCGGTGCAAGTCGTGCAGCAGCCCACGAGGGTGCAATAGCTGCAAGTGCCGCGATGAGAATACCAATAAAAAACGAAGTGATTGAAACAAGGAGGATATCGGATGCAATAATATTTTCGAAGGCCAGTGCCCCATAGGTTGACCATGCGCGAAACAAAGAAAGTGCAATGCCCAGAACAATTCCAATAAGGCTGCCTGCAACGGCTTGAAAGAACGCTTCAAAAACAAAGAGCGTCATGATAAACCCGTCCATGGCGCCAATACATTTCATGGTGGCAATTTCGCTGAACCTATCGGTTACCGACATGAACATAGTATTAGCAATTCCCACAACGCACACTAAAAAAGAAACCAGCACGAGCCAACGAGTTTTCTCGGGCAGTTCAAAAATTGAGTTGCGCGGTTTTATTTCTTCGGTGAGTTCTAATTTTTGTAATTGCGCGTCGCGAGAATAAAACATTGACATCGTCGTAATACGATTTGTTGTAAGGTCTGTTGCAATGCCAAGCGATTTAAAGGCTTCGAGCATTGATTCTGCCCTTCGTACTGTTTGCGGCCAACGAACAATAGTATCGGTTGTTAAATCACGAATGTTTTGGATTCCAATCATTCTGCTCAAACGACCACGAATTTCTGAGGTTTCGGTTACCTGCAAAAGCTTTTTCTTGTCTGCTTCTCTGGTAGCAAGCACAGAGAGTTGGCTATAGAGAGGTGCAGTAAGACTAAAACCATTGGCACCAAGGGCACTTTTAAAGGATTGAGATGGTGCAATAAATGCAGTATTGATAGCCTGCGAATCGAGTTCTAGTGCGATTGCAGCGATAGCAGTTTGTTGACCTTGTGCTATTTTATTCCAGACATCCACCGTGCGAGGGAGTTCGTCTGAAACAAATCGTTTAAAAACGGCCATGTCATTAAGTGGGGGCTTGAGTTTAAGGGAAACGATTTTTTCCTCAAAAACAGCATACCGCTGAGCCGATCCTAAATCAACCAACACCCCCAAAGGATCGGCATCACCAACAAGCATTGCACACGAAGAACGAGGAATTTCAGAAAAATAGTGTATACTTTTCTGAATTTTCTCCGAAGAACTTTTGCACAATAGAACTTCTTCGTTTGTTAAGACACCAAATGTGCGATACTCGTGTTGACGAAGTGTATCTAACCCCGCATACACCTGTGCAATTGACAGCTGCTGATCTGGTGTAGAGAGCCTCGAAACCCATTCGTTAAGAAGCCTGTTTGTAGATATTTCTTTTGAAATGGCATAATCGGTATCATGAGAAATGATTCCATAGCTGAGCATATAGGAAAGAAATGCAACTGCCAGCGACAGAATAAGTACCGTGATCGCTGATCTGTTCATGCGGTAATACATGCCTGAGAGCGTAAGGACTAAAGCACGCACAGGGCTAAGCCGCGCCTGCTCTTTTACTGTAATAGGCTTCAATGCAAGGCCTCCTGTGGGTTTGTCCCCACCAGAACAATGAGCCCGCGTCTGGTTATAAGACGCAGGAATTCCATGATACTTAATCGAGACTCGTGAAATGTCAATTTATGCGCCTTAGCGAACGCTTCGACAATAATTTCGACTGATGTTTTTCCATCACACATATTCCAAACTTCGGTACCAAGAACGTCCAGCTCAACAGCACGTTCTCTGCTAAATTTAAAAAGCCACGAAAAAGGGGGACCCATAAACCACTTGGTGCGCAAAGGGACATACACACGTATCGTTTTTATAGACTCTTTTTCCCACCGAACAGATTCATTGCGAACCGGCACTGCAGACAAGAGCGCACTCAGTGATAGCGAGCCTTCTGGATTGAGCTTGTTTTCCATAGTGCTAAGAACCCTGACAACATGCAATGGCAACATCCGTATGGTCAAACATCCGCTTTGGATACGCCATCGAATGCACATGATACAGCGATTTTTCGGATGGACATATCATGATGCGATCGTTACGCACAATACGCTGCCCAACCATCCAGCGAGGATGAAAAACACGCTCTTTGCCACAGAACAGAGTACATTCATGATTATTATGCCGCTCCCGGAAGAATCTTCCCCGGATAGCACCTATTTCTTTACGTAAAAACGACTCTTCATCACCATCAAACCAGGCATCCGTCATACCAATCCGGCGCACCACACACCTACTATTATCATAAGTAAATGTAAATGTTGCATCCGCTGGTTTAATATCTGTTTCTGTTAAAAGCCAGTCTTTATTAACAGTAAAGGAACAATGAAACGCCTTGTACAAAACTGTGGTCTGATTCTTATTTCCAGCGCTGATCGATTCGAATATCTGGCGCTCGAGAGTTTGATCGACGCCGTGTGGCCACATTATGATGCAATCGATCCAATAGTTATTTTTTGCATCAAAGAAACCACCTCGAGTTACCATTGCCGTACCCATGACACGCCGGTAAACTTGCCACTGCTTAATTTTAAAGAACGGTTCGAGCACTGCATCGGGGAATGACGTTGTATCCCGAGCTATAAAATCGTCGAATATTCTTTTGGTGTCGGGTTTTTTCGAACATTTCGTCCACCCCAGCTGCATTCGTTGCTGATACCGGTCCACAAATGTCAATGATCCTATCGCTGGCTTAATCCCATGCTTGCTGATTTCCCAATCGAGTGGGACTTCGCAATGAAATCCCAGCCAATCGATGTGAGTTGCGGTATTCTGCATACGTTCTACGGAAATACTTTATAGCTAAGAGGAACAAGACCGGTTGCCAAATGGTAAATGGTTCCCACCAATGCCCACGTCAATGCAGCCAGCAAATCACCTGCAATTAGTCCAAGCATCAGAGGTTTTGCTCCCCGATATCCCTTTACACCCGACATTTTGACAACTGCCGACTTAATAGCCCATCCGATTAGAAACGATGCAGCAAAAAACATTCCGGGGTTTGTTCCCCATACTAAAAAACAAACTGGATGCAAAGGCCACCAGGCAAATACCAAGCGCAAAAGTGTCATGCCTACAGACAATACAACCCCTGCAATTCCCCACCCTACATAGAGCATATTGGGATGAATTGCAGCAAATCTCTCGAGTCCCGAAACGGTCATCGATTTTCCGATTTCATTATAGGCAGACAATTCGGAAATTGCAGTTGATGCTGCATCAAAAGGATACTTTGGTAAATACTGCGTTACCCATCCATCAGAGAAATTAAGGCCATGGTTATACTGAAAGAAAAGTGTAGCCCCAAGTGCAATAAAAAAACCAACCACAAGAATAACACCTATTAAAAGCGCCATCCTCGTTGAGGCATGTTTTTGCTCGGTTGGAGTAGTCATGTAGAGTCCGTTGGTAAGAAAAGGCATAATCGCCTCTCTAGGGTCAACCACAAAGACCGTACTTACAAAAACAAGGATGAGATACGCTGTTGGACCAATAGCTGAAGTGCCAAAGAGTACTGTTATAACGCCTACCGGAACCCACATGGGCTGCAAAAAAAACATTCCGGTTTCAACATTAATACGAGACATAACAATAAAAAGGAGAAAAACAAAAAGAACAAACGTTGTGCCCAGTACCCAATCGAGCCCAGCCTGCATGAGAAGAACCACGCACAATGCTCCGCAAATAGCAAGCAAGCGTGTTGCCCAGACTGCATTTGCAGGAACCTCAGATGACCTTTTAAAGCCAAGTGACGAAGAAAAAACCCGAAGATAGTAATGCCGACCGACATAAAACATCATGAATGCTGTACCAAGATACGCACCAAATCTGAGCATATTCCCTTCTCGCGCAGCAATAAATTCGTTACTGAAGGGAACACCTATTGAATTAACAAAAGAATACAACACCAAAAAAAGTATGCCCGATAGACCAACACTCAGCGACACATCGACACTCAGAAAAAATGCAAACCCCACAATAGTAGGAACAATCGTTGGCACAAAAACCATATACGAAAAAGCAAAAGTCTTTGCAACAGGAAAAAGTTTGGTTATGGGCCAAAAATCAAACGACAATGGGATTTGAATAAAATTAGGAAACCATACATGCGTCCCATTAATGATATGAATAGCAAAGACCGCACCTAAACCATACCAAAACAACTTAGAACGAACCACGTTAGAAATACCACTGCCAGCATTAGTGACCGTAATTTCCTGAACAAATCGCGCAATGGGAAATGCAAGCAATTCCCGCTTCCACTGGGGTTGCACAATAATGGCCATGCACAGCGAGGCAAGACCCAAAAGAATTGCAAGCCCTCCCCAAAACCAGAGTGTTGGCAACCATACCTTCCAAGGAATATCCTTGAGCCTCACCTGTTTTTTATCACTACCAGACATGAGGGCCATAAATGCTGGATTTTGCACATCACCATTTGCCAACATCATGTTGCTAGCAGGAGCAAGGGGAAGAATATCTCCTACAAAAATTGCGTCGATACATTGACGCTGTACATTTATGCGATCGTGCTCGGTAAGCGAATCGATTGAACGCGCGCTTTCTCGAACATGTGCTGCAAGCGGAAGCGATGCAAAAACATCTGCATTATAGAATTGGGGATTTGCAATAATGTCATCGAGAGAATTGAGAAGATCTGCTTTATCTGCCTGCTCAAAACGCCCGACTGCCATTGCCTGCTTTAATGTACCACGCGTTCTTTCGGGCAAAAATTCCCATACCCTCCGCACGGGAGTAACTGTTGAATCTTCGGAAACGGCGATAAGTTTTTTTCCAACATTTTCCCAATTTTGAATATGCCCTTCGCCAAGAAGACCCGAGACACCAGGTAGATAGGAAAGAACATGATTTGCTTGCCAACCAGCTTCGGTCTTGACCATATTAGCCGGTGTAGTAATGAGCGCCGAAAATGATCTGAAAAAATTGGAGCCAGGCCATCCACATACCACTAATCCTAAAGCAGCAATAAGAGCGAGCTCGGAAGGCTTAAGCAGCGGCCCTTTAAAGAGCTTGATAAGCGGATTTAAAACTATAAGAAGTACCAAGAGCGGAGCAAAAACTGCAACAGGGAAGTGGTTACCGATAAGAAACGTTTGCTGAATAATATGATCGTTAAAATAGGTAAAAATCGAAATGCCAACTGCCAGCAAGATTCCGAGTACTACTGCGCGTATAGTCATGGGTCGCACTGCGCCTTTCTTTAACAAATTCGAAAACAGTGGCAATACATATCACCAGATACTCTGCGGGTGTCTATACTGTTGCAATTAGGCTCGTGTAAGCGCAGCCCCCGTTGCCCCGTCAAAAAGATGCAAAGCCGAATATGGAGCATATAATGTGATAGTATCACCAACTTTTGATGGTGATCCATTGAGGATTTTAGCTATAATAGAGGCTCCACAGGTTGCAACATACAAAAGAACTTCAGATCCGAGCGGTTCACATAAATCAACGCTGCCAGGAAGCTCGATAGAATCCGGAGTAGCGCTCATCTGGAGGTCTTCGGGCCTAATTCCTAAACAAACACTTTTACCATCGAGTTTAGAAAGTTGCGATCGCAAATGCTCAGGAATGGGAATAGTTACTTCACCATTCTTCATTGAAGTTCCAGAAACGACATAATCGATAAAATTCATGGGTGGAGATCCAATAAAACCAGCAACGAATTTATTGGCGGGAGACCGGTAAATCTCCATGGGAGAGCCTATCTGCTGAATCTGGCCGTTTTCCATAACAACAATGCGATCACCCATGGTCATAGCTTCTACCTGATCGTGCGTAACGTAAATCATGGTGGCAGACAACCGCTTGTGCAACAAACAAATTTCTTTTCTCATTTGAACACGCATTTTAGCATCGAGATTTGAAAGCGGTTCATCAAAGAGAAAGACTTTGGGTCTTCGTACAATTGCTCTTCCAAGTGCAACACGCTGCCGTTGTCCACCGGATAATGCTTTGGGTTTTCTTTCGAGATAGGGCGTTAATCCGAGTGTTTCTGCAGTTTCACGTACCCGAGCTTCAATCTCTTTTTTAGGGTATTTACGCAACACGAGCCCAAAAGCCATGTTGTCGTACACACTCATGTGCGGATATAAAGCATAATTTTGAAATACCATAGCAATATCACGATCCTTGGGGGAGAGATCGTTCATACGGCTTCCACCAATATGTAAATCGCCTTCGGTGATATCTTCGAGTCCGGCTACCATACGAAGTACTGTAGATTTCCCGCACCCGCTTGGTCCAACAAATACTACGAATTCCTTATCGGAAATCGAAAGCGAAAATTTGGAGACTGCAGTTACTGCTCCGTCGTATATTTTTTTAACGCTCTTAAACGTTACGTCTGCCATATCGGTCTACTTACCCTTTCACGGCTCCGGATGAGAGGCCTTTGACAAAAAGACGCATGGTAAAAAGAAAAATGAGTACCAACGGAATACTTGAAATGGCATAGCCTGCCATCATTTGACCCCACAATTTAACGTACTCGCCATCAAGCTTGACAAGACCGGCAGCAAGAGTGAGCAGCTTGTCGTCACGAATAAGAATCATGGGCATGATAAAATCGTTCCATACGCCAATAAATTGCAGAATGGCCAACGTAGAAACAATTGAACCAGACATTGGTAATACAATAGTAAGGATCTGCTTAATAGGACCCGCGCCGTCGATTTCTGCTGCATCAAAGAGATCTTTGGGGATTTCTTCGATAAAATTACGCAAGATGTAAATTTGAACAACTTGCCCACCTGCAATACCCAGTACCACCAAGGCCATGAGTGAATTGAGGAGATTCATGCTCTTGATAATCATGAATAGAGGAATAAGGTTAGCTACGCCGGGCATAAGCATGAGAACAAGGAAAAAGTACCAAAGGAACTTTGAAAAAGGCGCTTTATACCGAGCAAAGAAATAGGCAGCAGGAATGGTAAAGCAAAACGTTAGCACCACTGAAGTAATAGCAACAAAAATGGTATTAAAAATATAATCTCGTACAATATTCCATCCTACAAGCCAATTTTCGAAATGCAGGGGCAACCCAAAGCCAAGAGGATTAACTGCAAACTGCGCATTTGTTTTAAAACTTATGGCAAACATCACATACAAAGGAAAGAACGAAAAGAATAAAACAGCAAGTATGCAAATATGCTTGAATACTTCACGAACAGAAAATCTTTTACGTTCTATCATCAGATGTCCTTGGGGTACCGGAACTTACCAAAAAAATTATTTATCTACCGTAACCAGTCTGTTATTTATTTCGGTGAGAATGAGAATAAATGCAAACATGATAATTCCAATTGCACATGCATATCCAGCGCGCTGATTGACAAAAGCATTGATAAACATATAGAGTCCGGGAACCATGGCTTTTCCATTTGGTCCGGCCTCTTTGCCAAAAAGAACTAGAATAAGCGCATAATCCTGCAATGTACCAATAATCATCATGACTAAATTGATGCGAACCTGACTCATGATAAGCGGAAATTCTATTCTCAAAAGCTTCTGAAACGAAGAAATACCATCTAGATCGGCTGCCTCATAAATGCTTTGATCGATATTTTGGAGCCCAGCAAGATAAATCAGCACACCCACAACACCAACCCAGGGAAAGCCCCAAAAAATAAGCGACGGGATGATGAGATTGGTATCACCAAGCCAGATCGGGTTTATGCCCGCAACAAATATTCCCCAGTGAAAAAAAGAATCTACCGAACACAAAAGCTGCATGATGCCTGTTTTATGGAGCAATAAATTAAGCATGCCAGCGTTGGAATCGAAGAAAAATTTCCAGATAAGAAGCGAAACCATTCCGGGAATAATCATGGGTACAACAAAGAGCACCTTGTAAACATATGCAGCCTTCTCACTCTTAAGTCTATTTATAACAACAGCAGTGAGAACAGAAGGAATCATTTTAAAAATGTTAAAGAGAACAAGAATGCCTATTAATCCGAACCCACCCCATAAAACTGGGTCCTGAAATGCCTCTGCAAAATTTGCCAACCCTACAAAATCGTTAATATAATCGCCATTCCAGCGAAAAAATGCGTGATAGATACCGCTTATGGCAGGCGCATAGGAAAAAAGAGACACAATCAAGATGCTGGGCAGCACCAAAAGATAGATATACCAATACGCAACCAGACGTTTACGGGTAATAATTCGTGCTATCATGGTTTGCCGCCTTGGGGCGCAGGTGGAACATTTACAAAATCATCACGAAACATTTTATATTGCAATTCATTTTTTATAGCACGGGTTCGTTCATTATCCTGCGTCATT
This sequence comes from Chitinivibrionales bacterium, assembly GCA_038247415.1. Lineage (GTDB taxonomy): Bacteria > Fibrobacterota > Chitinivibrionia > Chitinivibrionales > WJKA01 > JBBRUX01. The sequence continues at coordinate 9,404 of JBBRUX010000072.1, forward strand.
GCATTCATAAAGTCGTATGAAAACGCTTGCAAGCTAGCCCAATATCCAGCATACCCATCTACCGAATTCTGTAAGCGCAGCAGCACCTTGGCCTCTTGGGCGGTATCGGCGGAGATCTCATGCAGAAGCGACAAGTGAGAAATTGTCTGTGCGGCAGAGGGCAAACTATTACGCAATGTCATGAGTGAACTATTGCAATCTTTAAGAGCTACCGGCAAAAATTTTGAAGAATAAGAATTTACATAAGAATCAAACGTTGTTTTTCCGCTAAAATATTCCCATCTTAGCTGAAAACTCAAGTTATCTGTTTCATTGCCGAAAGTCATCGAGCTGCCGACGTTAGGATATCCTTTATAGGAAGGTTCAAACCCTTGCATAAAATCTATGTTTTCTGTTCCACGCACCGTACACAGCCATCCGATTTTTTTACAAAAGGTTTCGGCCACTTTTTGAGAACTATAAAAGCGAAGAAAATCGATAGCAATATCGGGGTGCTGAGAAAATCTGCACACAGCAAAAGGCATATCAAAACTCTTTGATTCCGCAGCATAGCCTTCTACATATTTTCCGTAGACAGCATCGGTGCTATCGGGGAGCGGAAACCTCATAATACCAATGTCAAAACCAGATTCTTTTGCCTGCCCAACCTGACTATTCATGTCCCAAGACCATGTAGGAATAATCACTGCGCGCTGTTGCGCAAATGAGAACGCAGCATCTTGCCGATCACGCGCCATAAAGCCAGGCTCTAGGAAGGGAACGATTTCCTTGGAAAGTTCACTTGCGGCTTTAGCTCTCTCACTTGCAAAACTAAACTTTCCTTCGACCCAGCTCGTAAAGCCTTCGATCCCAGGATCGCCATCGGCATTATAATTTCGATCGATACTATCCAGGCCAATAGTCCTGGTTAGTGCCCCACCAAGATCGCTTGCAATTCCTTCGAATTGATAACGAGCTGCAGCAATGGGATAAATTTTTTGTTTGGTGCTATCAGCATAATGCTGAACGCCTTTGCAAAATGCAATAAATTCGCGAAATGTTTGTGGTGGAGTTTCTTTGCCTGTAATTGCTTTCATCAGCTGTTTGTTGTAGGCAAGGCGCTGCGAAACACCCGTTATTCCTATAGAATAATAATCGAGGTTATTGGGATCCCAATTGTATTCGAGCTCATGTTTAAACGTGTGAACCCAGGGAACTCCTTCGAGATTAGTCCCCACGTTATATTCATTGGGCTGTTTTAAATATTGTCCCAACGGATAGAAATACCGTGCCGTAACGTTATCGAGTGCACCATAGGCTCCAAGTTGGCCAAATTCGATAAGATCGGGTGCTGTTCCACCAATGAGCTGCGTTATAAGAAACTGACGGTAAGCTTTATCGGTAATGGGAATTTGAATAATTTTCACATCGGGGTGCAATTTCTCATATGCTGCAATAGTTCCTGTGACCGCCTCTCGAAAACCACTCTCAAGCTGCCAATGACAGATCCGGATTACTTTTTTGTTAGTCCAGACGATTTCTTTACCAATCGTAAATGTATTGACAATCGCCCCAATATAGGATGCGACAACCAGGCCAATACCCAAATACGAAAGCCAATTGATTGGTTTTTCACGGGCCATTATGGCTGCTCCTTAAGAGCATCAATACGCATCTGACAATAGGTAATGCGCTGATCGGTAGGATATGATTCAATTAATTTATTGTAATATTTGAGAGCGGAAGCTTTGTCGTGAAGGATCTTTTCTGAAATATACCCAATCTGGTACACCACAGTAGGTCTACGCCGAATATTAATAACGCCAACACTATCGGCCATAATAAGCTGATCTCTGCCAAGCTCGTAATTTTTCATTCCCAAAGCAAGTGAAGAATTAAAGAGATACATGGTACTGGCAAAAGCATTTGAGGGATACTGAGCGCAATAGGCCTTAAGAAAATCTATTGAGGCAAGAAAATCTTTTTTTGTTTGTGTGTAAGAAAGTAAATAGGCCGTCTCCAGAGCAGCTTCATGCGCATAGAGAGAGCCAGGATAACGAGAAAGAATGTTTTTCAGCCAGAGCGAGGCAGAATCGAAGCCTGCCCTATTTTGAGATCTGTATGCCTTGGCGATATTTAAATAGAGTGCAGGCGAAAGGAGATTTGTGTCACCCACTTGAGCAAGTACTTGTTTGTAGAGCGGTAGAGCTTTTTTAGCATCACCACCAGGAATACGATACTGTACAACAAGAGCCTGACCATACCGTGCCATTTGTATGTCTGGTTGGGAGGCGGTCTTTTGACTAATAACAGTGCCAAAAAGGCGATAGGCGCCAGAAAAATTCTGATAATCGTATTCGCGCCAGGCATCGCTAAGCATGGTGGCTTGCGGAGCTACGAAAGCACCAAAGCAGAGAAAACACAAAAGTATTTTAGCGCAAAAAGTCATAGGTACTCGTGATGTAAATTAGCTAAAGCAACTTGAAACCAATTTAAAATATATCAACCAGGGAAGTCTGGCAACTTATAATCAACGATATTTGTTAAGCCACTTTCAAAGGTCCCCACCGTTTCTGAGTTCTTGTCCGTTTTCCCGTTCCAATTAAACTAATTTGTTGCTGTACAGGTAAGGGTCAGCAGCTCGGGCGGAGAAAAGGACACATCATGGACACTGGACAGTCTGTTCTCGGTGGGCAGCAAGCC
>JBBRUX010000073.1:0-11171 GCA_038247415.1 Chitinivibrionales bacterium
CAACGGGCGAAAGATGAAACTTATATCCGGAATCAGTAAAAATCCCTGAAAATTGTTGCTTTGGCAAAGACAAGGCATGTATCTTAATACAGCAAGTCAATTAAATCAAAATGTCTATCAGTTGCCTCTTGTTCTTAAAAATTTCTGGAGAAACCCACAATGACCATCCGGCGTGTTCATCTCATTTTCAAAACCCATGAGGTTATGAGAAACCCAGAAATTCCTGCCATGTCGCTGAATGGCGATTGGAGACTCACAGGAACCGCGCCCGATGGCAATCAGACGATTTCATTGACAGGACGGGTTCCCGGCAACGTACACCCGGACCTTCTTCGCGAGGGTCATATCCCCGATCCGTTCTGGCGTGACCAGGCTGAGGAGTGTCAATGGGTTGAGCAGTGGTCATGGGTCTACGAACGCGAATTCTCCCTGCCCGCGGACTTCCGGCGGGAATGGGCAGTTTTGAGATTTGAGGGGCTCGACACATTCGCCGAGATAGCGCTCAACGGAACGAAGATCGCAACGACGGACAATATGTTCGTTCCCCACGAGTTCGAGGTCGGAGCATTCCTCACAGCGGGCGTTAACAGCCTGCGAGTGAAGTTTGCCACGGTGCACGAAGGCGTGAAAGGAAAACCGCACAAAGATTTCTTCGCATGCTTCTGCCCGGAAGGTGAGCGGGTGTATGTCAGGAAGATGCAATGCGCGTTCGGGTGGGACTGGGTGCACCGGTTTGTGACGGCGGGGATCTGGCGGCCGGTGACGCTTTCATTCTTCCGGGAAGCCCGCATCACCGATCTGTTTGTGTACACAAAGGAAATCATCGGAAATCAGGCGCAGCTCTCGTATGAGGTGTTGACGGAGCTGCGCGGCGCCCGCGTTACCGCGCATATTGAATTGCTTGATGCGTCGGGAACGATTGTCTGGAGCGTTGACCGGCACGTCGATGGGGCTCTGCTCGGGGGAGAAATCCTCATTTCCGACCCGGCGCTCTGGTGGCCGGCGGGACATGGCGATCAATCCCTGTATACCGCACGAGTCCGGCTCATTGACAACGAAGGAGCCGTCGTTGACGGCAAGGAGCATCTGATCGGCATCCGTACTTTCTCGATCGAGGAAACTGCCGATGCCGACGGATCGAGCTTCATCATGGTAGTCAATGGACGGCGTATCTTTGCAAAAGGCGGTAACTGGGTTCCGGCCGACCCGTTTCCCTCACAGGTAACGCAGGAGCGATACGACCGTCTCTTCGAGCTTGCGCGTGATGCCGGAATCAACATGCTCCGCGCATGGGGTGGAGGAATCTATGAGCCGCAGCCATTCTGGGATGCCTGCAGCAGAGCGGGCATTATGGTATCGCAGGATTTTCTCCTGGCATGCGCGCACTATCCTGAGGATGACCCGGAGTTCCAGTCCCAGTTGCGCGACGAATTCGAAAAAGCAATCCGCATGCTGCGCAATAACCCCTGCCTCATTTTCTGGTGCGGTGACAATGAGCTTGGCCTATTCAACAAGTCAGACGACCGGTGGAACGGCCGCAAGATCGCCGAAGAGATCACCGGCCCCCTCTGCGCGAAACTCGATCCCTTGCGGCCGTTCCGGTTGACCAGTCCTCATGGCGGAGATCTGAACAATTCCCCCGATTCGGGCGATTGCCACTCTTCGCCGCTCTGGGATTTTCTGTGGCATGGGATACAGGGCTATCGACCCCATTTTGATGAGCATGTAAAGGGACGTTTTCTGAGTGAAAGCGCAACGCTGGGTGCGGCGCCGCGTCTGAGTCTCCTGAAGTTCATGGACGAAGGCGACTTAGCCGGCGGCGAGATGTGGGAGTACCATACCAAAGACAACCCCTACGGGAAGCTCCCTCTTACGATGTACCAGAATCTCGAGAAGATGGCGAGTGTTCTCTATGGCGAAACCACCGATGTGGATCTGTGCATCAGTCACAAAGAATACATTCAGTATGATTTCATTCGACTGATCTGTGAATCGCTTCGACGCCGGAAATTTTACTGCAGCGGAGTGCAGTTCTGGATGTTTAACGATTGCTGGCCGGCATGCGGCTGGAGCGTGGTGGATTACTATGGCTTTGCCAAGGCCGGCTTCTATGCCATGAAAGCGGGATTCCGTCCGGTCATTGCGGCCATTTCAAAAGCCCCCGGCGCCTACCAGATCTGGGTAAGCAGCGATGCCTGTTCTTGCGTAAAGGGCGAGATGACGCTTCGTGTACAACCGTGGGCAGGTCCCGCGCGCTGGCAGCAGCGCGTTTCGTTTGAAGTGAATGCCAATGAAGCTGTGCTGGCGGCTGATTTTCCCGTTGAAACCATCGATGCGTATCTTGATAGTCAATCGATATTCGTGTGCGACCTGGTATGTGAAACGGGCGAAGACCGCGCCTATTACTATCGCGGAATGCCCGCGGAGATGCGATTGTCGCCGGCTTTGGTGCGCTCAACGGTCGACGCCACAGGATCGTGCGGCACCATCCTGCTCGAGACCGACACCTATGCGCGGGTGGTGCAATTGGAGGCGGAGCTTGATTTCAGCGACAACTATTTCGACTTGCTCCCAGGAGAGAAGAAAACGATCAGCTACCGCTCCCCGAAGGGAAATCATGCCGGAAATATCAGCGTGCGGTGGTGGAATGAAGAGCGCCGGCTATCGAGTAATGTAATGGTCGACCGTGACAACGCGTAGGTTTCAGCGGCCAACGAATAACTTGGCAGGCGTGCTCTTGTGCACGCCTGCGTGCAAGGGGATCGCTGAAGATTCTGTCGAGTTCGTTCACTGCATTGGCCATGTATGGGATCTTCCTTTGCCCGTGTATCAAATTCTTGGTCGGAGGCTGCGCTAAGAAATCTGGCCCATAAGGGGGTGGGCAGCATCGTTACGGTCGACCAAACGATCGAGATGGTTGGCCTGAGCAGTGAATAAGGTCGCCCTCCTGTTTCTAAGCTTAAAGGGCATCAAGCCGCAAGTATAGTAAGGATTATTACTGATAGTTGTCCTGAACAAGTGAAGCTGCCGTTCGTTCTTTGGACCAGAGAAGCGGTTCAGATGTTGATAGCTCGTCGATGTGGTTTGCACCTTTCGATCTGGACCATTGGAAGATACTTGACTCGATGGGGTTTTACACCGCAAAAACCGGTACGAAAAGCGTATGAGCAAAACAGCAAGGATGTCAAGTATTGGCTTGAGAAAGAATATCCTGCGATTAAGAGACGCGCATCTCAATTGAAGGCGGAAATCCATTGGGAAGACGAAACGGGAATGAGATCCGACCACCAAGCAGGAACAAGTTGGGCGCCGAAAGGTCAAACACCCGAAATTCCATGCACGGGTAAGCGATTTAGGACAAACATGATTTCCAGCATTACCAATCGTGGGAATCTTTCTTTTAGAATTTATCGCTGCAAATTTACAGCTGAATTGTTCATTGATTTTCTTGGAAGATTGATAAAACATAAACGAAACAAAATATTTGTGATAACTGACAGCCATCCTGTTCATAAATCCGGAGCAGTTCGAGAATGGGTAAAAGCGAATCAAAGCAGAATAGAAATGTTTTTCATGCCGGGGTATAGCCCCGAACTTAATCCTGATGAATTGCTGAATCAAGACGTAAAGACGAACGCAGTCGGACGGCAACGTGCGAAAACGCTTCAAGAGCTGGAAGGCAATGTTGAGCAATATCTTATCCAACGTCAGGTTTTCCCAGAGATCGTTCAAAAATATTTTCAAAAGTCATCTGTCGTTTACGCAGCATAATTTGTCAACTTATTTATGACCGGATTAATAACTCTCGGCAGTCGTATATGAACAAACGTTCTCATCTGGCATGTGCTCAAATGCTCGAAAATCCTTTCCGGTGCATGGTCGTACATGCCAAAAAATTCATTGCAAACCGGGCATGCAACTCGGATTGGATTGTGGTGCTTAACATAAACATCAACTTTATTATCATGGTCATCAACCTCAACCGATTCAACGTACCAGGGATCTTTAAGACGGAGCAATTGCTCATAAAATTTTGTTAGTTCCATTTATCATATATAGATCTTGGCATCCACTATATATTGGGGATACCCATTAGAAAGCCTGAAGAGCCTGAATTTCTTCTATCTGACGACCACGAGGAGGTATCTGCATCTGTGGTCTTGCCAGCAATTCTTCCCGCTAGTCTCGCACACATTAAAATTGCGGAGGTGATTGAGTTCAGAAAACGACATGCTGAATCGCGTGCAGAATTCAGAAGTCTGGTGGAGGATTTCATACAACACCTTAGCGCCGTTGCCGACCGAAACTACGCAAAAGAATTGGCCGCAGATTTCTCTAATTCTCTCACAGCTAATGCAGAAACCTTGGCATCGACCTTAGGAAAGGCCATACCGGAGCTTGGTACAGCTATGATTTCGGTAGGTGTACCTACCACACTAACAGCATTAGGTGCATTGGGGCTCGCATCCGCAAATCCGTTTGGTCTGGTGAATATTGGGGCTGGCTGTCTGATTGGGGTTGTTGCGGCAGTTGCAGATGTGGCTAGGAGCATACGAAACAAATGGCGGAGCACTTCGGCACAATACTGCTTGGACCTTCAAAGGGCTTTTTTCTCAGATGGGGCTTTGCGCATGAAAATTCCTCGCTACGACAGGATTATGGAAGAATTCATCAATGACTAAAGCCGATAACTCTTTCGTAGCACACACGATAGAGCTTTCATAGCCTCCACACGTCATGTATTGCGGCGGTGAAGCGGGCACAAAAAGGAACGGAAGAAGAAATCAGAGGCGGCGGCGGAAGAGAAGCTGGAATGTAGTCCTGTTCTTGTATGCATTAAGGAAGGAGCGGAACGGTATGTCTTGGCACAATCTGGATTCAATCTGTGAAGAAATCAAGTCAGCAAGTCAACAAGTTCGTGAAATTCTTGGGTCTGTTGGTTCTCATGCTCATTATCTTTGGCCGGAGAAAGCTGGGCAAAGCATCTGCAAGGGGTATTCATACGACATTCCCAAAGAAGAGCAAATACGGTCAGCGTACTGGCTTGCATTTCACGGTACAAATCGCGTCATCTGCGAATTAGAATGGAATGTCTATGAATCCAGAGGGAAAGTTCCTCGTGTAAAAGGAGAGATCGATATTGTTGGCTACTTGATAAAGTCCGGGGACTCTCGGTCGTGCAAAGCGGCGTGTTCGTGAACATTGAATCGAATGGTAAAGCAACGGTCTGTATCACCGATGCTCGGGGAAAGCTGGTGCGTCAGGTGACCGGCAGTGGATCGATTACCGTCGATACCCGCGATCTGGCTATCGGCGCCTATATCGTCTCTGCACATCAGCAAGGCAAGAGGTTGACAAGGCAAGTGATGATTGCCCGGTAGTTTGCGAATGGGTGTGGGCTCCGACCAATTTTACCTGTATGTTATATATAAAAAGCTTTAATATATAAATTTAATAAATTTAATTACTCTATTTGGCATGTATTGAAACTATTAAATGTTTATTATATAAGCTATAAATGCAATAAATAGAATTACCAACATTTTTCAAGGAGTTACAATGCGCTACATGGAATGCAGATAACTGAAAGATTTCTATCGCCTAATTAATAAATCATGCAGCCCAATGTCAGATATCGGAGAAATTATATATGAGAAATCGTCTGATATTTATCCTGATAGTGTCCGCAGTGACCCACCTGTACGCTGTGAGCGGAATCGGGGTATCCTTAGTCAATGCTAATGGCTCCAGCAGCATGAAGCTTTATCAAGTAACTGACAATCATGTCGACACAAGCTACAATGTTTTCGACTATTGGCCGACATTTGGCAATAACGGATTCCCGGTTGCCATAAACACTCACGGCACGCACCTCGCTGTTGTTCGCTGGTCAGGCAACATGACCAACAATGAATGCTGGATTTCAGTGTTGCGTCTTTCCGATCCCTCAACATATGTCGATATTGCATATTATGGTAATGACAATGGAAATGAATGGGGCTCCAAGCAGATTTGCTGGCCTCAGGGCGACTGGATTTACTTCACAACCGCAAGCAAGAGCAAATATGTTTACCGGGTGAATGTGCAAACGCGCAAAATCGAATTCATTGCATATATCAATCTTGATCAGAACAGTGGGTTCGGCGCGGAATTCAAGATGAGCGCGATCAATAACAGAATCCAATTAACCGGCGGTCTTTATTTCACGCTGCAAGAACTCCAAAGTGCGCCCAATGGAGTATTAAACACAAATCAATGGCCGGATGGCGCGTTTACGATACAGGGATGCGGCCACACGATTTCACCTTCGGGCAATGTGATGGGAAATCAGGTCGACCCGGGACACTGCCTGCGTTTCATTTCGCAGCTGGACTGGAATACGCGCCAGATAACCGGCAACGCTGTCTATTCAGCCAGAGATCGCAACCTGATGTCGGTTGACAGAGATGATCCATTCCTGGCATGCAGCCTGTTGACGGATCCCTGTACCGGATCCGATAGCGGATTTATCGAAACTATAGGCGTGGGGCAGACCACCACAGGTAACTCCTTCGCGGTCAACTCGGATAAATGGGAGTGCCTTGTTTCGGGTTGGTTCCCTGACGGGCGCGAGTTGGGCTACGGTGGCAATTTCATTCTTTTTAATCCTTTTGACAGCATATCACTTAATGTGACTCGTATACCGCGCAAGCGGGCAGACGGGATAGTCGGAGCGTGTCAGGTGGATGCAGGCAGTTCGGGCTTTGCAGCTAATCCCTCATTCTTTGTTTCTGCACCGATCGACGATATACTTCCTGAACTTCGCGCAGATGCAGCTTCAGACTACACTGTTCCCGGCCTTGACGACAATACGCAATTCCCATCCCTCACCATAATGCCTGCAACCCCATATAGCGGCTGGCCGATTGATCTGGTAAAAGCCGTCAGGCAACCAGCACGTATAACCAATAAGACTCCAGCGATACGCTTTTCAGGAAGCGGGGAAGCATTATCCCTTCGCTTAGACTTCGGCAGACTGAAAGGCCGGCACGCTGTAAAGGTCTTTAATTCACTGGGAAAACTGGTAACAGAGAGATTCGGCGATCGCCAGACCGAGACTTTCACCCGCCGCGATGGCTTGCGGCCGGGATTATATATTTTCAATATACGCTCAAAAGGGCGCACCACAATGAGATCGTTCTTGATCCCGTAATTTAAGGAACTGCAATGCTTAAAAAAATCTTGTCAATCTGCTTTTTTTTATCGGCAAACCTGTGCGCATCGAATGTCATCTCCGGCGGTTATGGACATAGCGCAGCACTTACTTCCGATGGAACAGTGGTTGTGTGGGGCTCAAACGACTTCGGTCAGAGAGACGTTCCTGCCGGACTGACAGATGTCAAACAAATTTCAATCGGCGGATACCAAAGCCTTGCTCTGAAAAATGACGGCACAGTTGTCGGCTGGGGCCGGGACGAATGGGGAACAGTGCCCGATGAGTTGCAAGGAGTCACGAAGGAAATCGCGGCGGGAGGCTATCACGCAATTGCACTGAAAAATGATTCCACATTGCTTGCCTGGGGCGGATTAGTAGGTGGTCTGAATGATAACCCAACCGGCAAAGTGGCAAGAGTTTTCAGCGGTATGCATACAATGGCTGCAATAATGCCCGACAGCACAGTACAGGCATGGGGACTGGGCGGAGGCGATGATTACACGGGCACGGTCCCGGCTGATCTCAGAGAAGTTGTCGATATCGCTGTGGGCAGAAAATTCATTCTCGCTATTAAAAAAGACAATACCGTTGTTGCCTGGGGAGAGCCGGCTTCAATGACTGAGGTCGCGGGTATGCCTGCCGGACTTAAAGCAAAATCAGTTGCCGCTGGCGACGGTTGGGCGGTTGCGGTTGAGCTCGATGGTACCGTTGTGCAGTGGGGAAATTTGCCGTTGGATGTGCTCATGCCGTCTAATCTATCGAATATTGTAGAAATTGCTGCAGGCAGATATCACGTCCTTGCAGTGGATGCCGACGGTGTCCTTTACGCGTGGGGCAGCAACAGCAGCGGTCAATGCGATATTCCCTCCGGCATAACCGTAGTGCAACCTGTTGCAATTAAAAAAACAGTTTTCATACACAGCGCCGGTAACTATTTAAATTTCTCAAAGCAATGCGCACAGCGGATTTTTTCCGTTGACGGCAGACTGCTTCCGGGCAGTGAAAATGTAAGGGGAATGGTTCCATCCAGTATTGGAGCACCGATGATATTGATTCATGCCTCAGGTGCAAAAAAACTTGTCCTGACTGATTAAGCGTTCAATGCCAGCTAATGTATTGCTGGTTCATTCGTAAAGTCAATTCTCATGATTCTCCCGCAGATCAGGCTGAATGCAAAATAATCGCGGACATACCAATGTGCGATCCTGCTGTATGCTGGTGTGAATTACCGCTATTTTCCGCTTATCGAAGAATACAATGCCCGTAGAATGGAAAGGCCGGGAATAACAGCGAAAATGCCGATAAGCACACGCTCTATTAAACTTCTCCATGTATTCATATCTGTAAACGTACCGAAGATAGTAAATATTTTTATGTGATCTGAGGCAGGATCGATTTTCTGGATACGTAGCTGAATAAGCACAACCTGGGTCATCAGGGGGCTGCCAATCACGTAATCTACCGCCAAGAGAACTGCGAGAGCAATAAAAACCATGTTACTCGGGGTTTTAAGCGTGTCGAATAATGGTTTGAATCCTTGTGGGTGCATAAAAACAGGCTCCTGTATATTTCTAAAATAATTTGATAAAAGCATACATCATAAGCTTAATATATGTAAGACATTTTGCTTTTAACGAATAAATTCCAGCTATGGTGTATTTTAAACCTTTTCTATCAGAATATTTACACATGTGATCGCCAGCCTGCATAGTGTCATGATACATGGTTCGAATGGATTCACCCCGGCAGGTGAAGTAGAATCTCTCGTATGTCAGGCCCGTGAAAAAGCTCTGATTACAAGCGAAATTCCTCGTGATTGATAATATGATAATACACCAGTGCCCAATCCTGGTCATTGGCCAACGGATCACGCAATCGTCCGATCCTGTTGTCAACAGTCAACGGATAAATCAACGCGCATGAGGCTTTCCCATCGGGTGTAAACGACACCAGATTGCCATCAACAATAGCACGCGCACGCTGTGTGTAGTCCTCATTACTCCTGACCTGACCGTATCTGAAAAACGCGTGTGCTGTAATACAACTCCAGTAGTGCGGAAACGTATCACCCCATAAGCGTTCCCGACCAAACCAGTACCCGTCCCAGTGTCGAATCGCGATATCGTTAAGCCGGACATCAGGTTGATGCCCATTAAAAAGCTCAAGGCACGCCAGATGTTCCTGTGCAGCATCTCCATACGCTGTATCTCCCGTGGCAATGAACATTTCCAAAAGAAAAACTGCAGCAGGTCCAACTATAGACTGTTCAAAAATGACTTCGTGACCGGGATATAACAGACCCCGTTTCATAATGGTATGTGCGTGGCGTTGAAAATGCTGCATCAGTTCACTGTGTTGTGCATTCATTCCCGCCTGGGCAAGTATTTTAAGACCATCGACCACCGGTATTCCAATAGCATAAAAATCAGCACCTCCCAATGCATAATAAGCAGACAAGGTACGAGTAAAAAAGTTCAGATACCTTTTTTCTTTAGTCAACTTGTAGTATTCCAGCCAGAAGTGCGCGACCCATGAAAAATTATACATTCGCTGTGGCGTTGTATCACCGACACTGTCAAGAACATCCCCGTTTTCCTTCAGCAAACGAGTTTCGACAAACCGGGCAAAGCGCTCCAGAGATCGGGTGACTGTATCATTACCATTTTCGTATTGTAAATATTGTGCAATCAACACGCCCACACCAATACGCTCGCGTGCTTCGTTAGTATTGCGGTCTCCATTCGGGTTCAATATCTGACGGTTATATTCGGTGTCAAATGGCACATAGGCGCCATCACGCGGATCGGATGGATCGGTAACCTGCTGATTGTCGACAATAAACCGGACACGGGTACGAATAAGGTCACGCGGTGCAGGTGTCGTTACCACATGTAGCGAGGTACGATACCCGTCGGTACGAATTATATCGTAGCGATGCAGACCGGATTCATCGGGAAGTTGTATCCTGCCCTTTGCATCTGGCAAAACCAGTTCCTCCTTCAACTCAATCCGGATTTCCCCGGCAGTATCCCCGGTATTAATACCGGGGATGTCGATAGCGATGGATGTACCCTTTTCGGCACTATACCGGCTTGCTGAAACATCAATAAATCCCGGAACCATGTGGAGTGTATCGAAAAAATCATCCCACCCGGTGTGCCAGAAGAGTTTCCAGGCAAGCGTATATGATTGTCCGGGTTCGAGAATAATTTTTTCCTGGTATATGTCTCTTCCTTCTGCAAGGGATTCTGCAGGATTAAGCACAATATCACCGCGGATATTGCTGCTCGATCGCATATCACGGTTTTCAATACTGTATCCGCATAACGAACCTTCGAGAAGAACCATACCCAAATGCGGTCCCTTGCCGCCCATGCGCAGGGCATTGACCCATGCAACGTTGTGGGCAGTCCAGATATGCGCATGACATCGCTTAAAAAGACTGATTTCGGCCGGTTCATATGTATCGTTAAAAGGTGTATAAATTCCCGACGAAGAAATATCGAAGGTCTGTTCACCAGTGTTTTGAATTCGATACCGCTCAACAAGATCGCCCGATTCATCGAAGGTTCGTTCAACAGTAATTCCGACATTGTCGGTTTGATATCGTGCAATCAGACGTGAATCATTCTGTTCTATGGATGATGCCACCTGCCATCTTTTTTGCCATTTGTACATGGATCCGACAAATCCAAGACCCCAATCTGACGAAACCCGGTGCCACGGATTTTCCCGCTGATCTAAGACCCAGTTCATGGCGTGAGTATCGTCAGGGTGCAACAAACGGGTCATGGCTCCACTATAATGATTATACTCCAAATGAAAACGATCGTTTTTAAGAATGAGCGGTAACGTCGGCATATTACAAAACCTTCCTGTTGATCGGTGTTTGTTTTTGGGTGAATGAAAGCACAGAGGAAAAAGACTTTATACAAAAACCAATTAGTATGTGTGTACAACCTTTCATTTCCCCCCC
>JBBRUX010000074.1:0-10526 GCA_038247415.1 Chitinivibrionales bacterium
CCCCAAGTGTGGGGGTAGGGGGTTGGGCTATCAAGGAAAGCATTTTCCAAGTTGGATTTAAAGGGCTACCGAGCCCTTTCCATCATAATCAGTATCAGTTTTTATTTTTCCAAGGTGGATATAAATGGCTACCTAGTCTTTTCCCTGCAACTATCCAAGCCTTCCGCAGGAGGCTAGATTTTATCGCTTAAGCCTCCCCCGCATCTGCATTCCTAAAATGCTTGGGCGACACCCCGCTAAATTTTTTAAACTGTGCCGAAAAGTAAAGGGGTTCATCGTATCCGCAGGTTATAGCAATTTCTTTTATAGTTCGAGCAGAATTTTTTAAAAGGTATCCTGCCCAATTAAGCCGTTGAGCGATAAAAAATTGCATGGGCGAGACTTTGAAGTGTTTTTGGAATAAACGGTAGAAATGCGTCTGACTGCATCCTGCTTCTTTGGCTAGTTCTGCATTTGTTAGTGGACGATCCAGGTTTTTTTGGATATAATCTAACACTCGGGTTAATTCTTGTGGATGAGCATGTTTAAGCTCTTTTCCTAAGCCCAGTAAAATTTCGTAGGCAAGTAGGGATATCTTTTCGGTGTTTTGTGAATTGCCTTCTTTCAATAGTATATAGGCAGCTTTAAGCAAATGGGTAAATTCGGCAGGCGTGTTTGGGAGAATTACATCAGATTCGTATAATCCAGTGAGTCGGGTGAGCTGATCTAAAAGCGGGCCACTCAGGGTGATAAAGCGCTTATGCAAAAATCCTGCACTGCCTACCCGATAGCGATGCTGCGATCCTTTTCTGAGAATAAAAATGCCGCCTGGCCAGATGGTGTATTCGCGGCTGTTTTGCAAAAAGATAGCATTTCCCATAGTAATTTGTTCTATACCAAATATTTCCGAGTTTGTTCTGCTAAAAGATCGGTCGGCACCCCAACGCGAAACTCCAGCCGTTTCAATTGAAACCGGAGGGTTAAAAATTGCATGTTCAAGATTGTGGTGCCCAATCTGATACTCATCAAATAAGGATGGGTTAATTTTATTATGGTAGGATTTCATATGTTTTAAGATACATTATTATATTGAGTTGGTTTGTGCTTGAGGGTATATTATATCAGTTGTTAAAGAATCGACAATTCACTTTTTTTGGGAGGTACGATGAAGTATTGCGCAATTTTTCACGCAAACCTCAATTATGCTTATCTTCTACCGGAAAAGTACGAGTATGTAATCCGCAATAGCTATGAGCTTATTGTAGATACCATGCGCGAACAATTCCCTACTCAGAAGTATGTATTCGAGGCGTCGGGTTTTACTATCGACAAAATTGCCGAACTCTGTCCCGATGTTATGGCAAAGTTTAAAGCTGCCGTTGATGCTGGTCAGTGCGAATTCATGGGATCACCCTATGCACATCTCATGATGTCAAACTTCCCAGAAGATATGGATATCTGGTCTCTCGAATTTTCTCAGGAAGCCTACGAACGCCACTTGGGCAAGCGTCTTGTGAGCGGTTGGAACCCAGAATGCGGCTGGATGTCATACGTTCCTCATGCATTCCAAAAAACGGGTTTCAAGCAGATTACTCTCGATTTCGAAGGTTATTCGCTTTCGTCAATGCCTGAAGTTCGCGCTGTAGAGTATAATTCCGATAAAGGTGCATGCTATGGCCTCGATCTTCCCTGGTACGATTTGCCAGGCGATGAAAAAGCTCTGCATTTCCCTTTCAAAAATATTGTTCCTGGTCTTAATGGGTTTACTCGTTCCGATCGCTTGTGTCAACCTGCACTTCGTTGGCTCATGGGTATGTATCCATTCGAACAGTATATGGATCCTATTCGTAAATACAGCAAAAAAGACGAAGGTTGCCTTATCGTTTTTGCAGAAGATGCCGAATATATCGGTACTGCTGGCTGGTATTTCATGAAATACTACAAGCAATACGACCGTTTGTTCGAAAGAATGCCCGATGCAAAAGAAAAGTTCTGTCATTTCATGAATGTTATGCAAGACGAAATGAATGCAGAATTCATCTCCTTCGACTCTGCCTGCAACGATCTTCCTGCAGTCGAAAAGCCATTTTATGTTGAAGATGGTTTGGCATGGCATCGCGCTTGGTCAATCGCTTGGACATACACTCCAGAAGCGAAGGAATTCGATCCTATCGTTATGGGTCTACGCGACAAGGCATTGGCAGCGCAACAGACAGCCAAGAATCCTGCCGACCGTGCACGTATCCGTCAAGCATGGTATCATATTACCAGTGCCGCAAACTCAGATGGTCGCTGGCCTCCACCGCCCGATTTGGTCTGCCCTTTCAATAAAGAATGGGTTGCAGAACAGATTGCTTTGGCGCAAAAGGTACTTGTCGACTTCTGATAAACGGTATTTATCTTTAGTAAACAGAAAAGGACGAATCAGCAATGATTCGTCCTTTTTTTTGCTCTAGATTGTAAGTGCGCCCGGCAGGGCGCGCCTGCGTGAAGGCCCGGGTCAATTTCCCCAAGGGATCAAGGGGATTCGCATGCCGAGCAAGAGGCTATAGGGGATGTAGATTACAGCAGATCCGCGGCAGTGTCATCATCCTCGGTCAGAGCCCCAAGATCTGCTTTGCGATTGCCTGCAAAATCTAATTCGTCAACAGAAATTTCATCATCGGTAAGCAGGTCATCTTCTGGAAAATCCATGGATTCACGCAAAATATCATCTGCATCATATATATCACTAGAAATCATTTCCTGCCTCCGGGTGCGGGTGTGCAAAAGAATGTAGAGGAAAAATGCCTATAGTCCCAAAATGGCTATTGATAGGCTTCGGGTAGAAAACATAAATTATTTTTTATGATTATGCCAAAAAAAATTCGAATTCCACTTCCCATTCAAGTCGAAAAAGTACACAAAGACAAATCTATGTATACTCGCAAGGCTAAGCACCCTGCTACAATGGTTGCCCCTGAACAAGATAATATCCCACATTCTCAAAAAAAATCACGATAATTTTTTACTTAATCGTTAAAGTCTTTAAGGAACCTGCCGATACTCAGTATAGGAGAGAGTGTAGCCTGTTCTAAAAGCGCCACAATAACAAAAAAGCAAAGACAGTCGTCTTTGCCCTTTTGCAATCGGCGGGAAGAGAAACGGCAATTTCCCTATGTTTAAGGTATCGGTATCTTATTTAAAAATCTTGAGTGTTATTTATCATGATACAAGCATTATCACACTACAGAATTTTAGACTATAAAGCTGCGAATGATCCCCGCGGCGTGGTGCGAGCTGCTGCTGCTTCTTCTACCGAAACTAAGCCATCAAGTTTTAAAGAGATTTTGGCAAAAAAAGAAGATATGAGTCGTAGTGAGCTTCTTAATTCGGTTCGTGAACGACTCAAAAAGGGCTTTTATAATTCAGATGCAGTTATTGAGGATTTAAGCACCTCGTTTGCATCAGTCTTTAATCAGAAGCAATAGTGTTAAAAATCGTTAAAAAAAGGAGTCTTTTATGAAAGTTTCTAGCCCGCAGCCAGCAAGCGCCCCAGTTCCTCAAAGACCTGTTGTAAAACAAGACGAAGAAAAAGTGGCAGAAAAGAAACCTGCCGTTGTAGAAAAAAGCAGGGTAGCTATCGAACCCGCCAAAGAAAAACCCGTTGAATCACGAGCTGAGCCTAACAATTCCCCAGCAAATGGAATCAATCTTACCGTCTAATTTGTTTGGTTGATACTAATTAAAAAGCTTCGAGCCTCCGTGGTTCGAGGCTTTTTTTCTGCCGGTACACAAGCGTTGGTCCAGACTGTTTCAATTAATTCTTTGCCCTCCCCACGCCTTCCAGTGTATTTTTGTGCCATGAAAATTATTTCTCAGAATCGTAAAGCGTATCACGATTATGATATTCTCGAAACTTTTGAAGCTGGTATTGTTCTAAGAGGCTCGGAAGTTAAATCAATCCGTGCTGCCAAAATTGTACTCGTGGATAGTTATATTGCAGTTGTAAAGGGTACTCTTATGCTTTACAACGCACACATTAGCCAGTATACACAAAGCAGCATGTGGGCACCCGATCCATCGCGTGTTCGACCACTTCTCATGCATAAAAAAGAGATCGAGTATCTTGCTTCTGCGGTAGACCGAAAGCAAATGACCCTTATTCCTCTCAAAATTTATTTCGACAAGCAGTGGGTAAAGGTTGAGCTTGGTTTGTGCCGCGGAAGAAAAACCTACGATAAACGACAAAAAATTGCCGAACAAGATTCCAAAAGACGTATTGCAGGTATTATGAAAGAGCACAGAAATGCTCATTAATGAGAATGTGGTAGCGCACATCAAAAATCGTTTGGTGTTCCTCCTGATACTTATGAGTATTGGCTTTGGTGCGTTTCCAACATATGCTGTGGTGACACTTCAAAAAAGCAGTGCCGATCGCCCTATCCCGGTGCGCGCACTGATTCGCAATAATCAAGTATATGTGGCGCTTCCGTCGGTGAGTGCAGCTCTTGGGTATACACTTACCCGGGGGAACATCTCCTTTACGCATAATCTTAAAAGCCAAACCGACAGCATCGTGCTGATCGAGGGAGCTGCTTGGTATACACGCGACGATACAACCTACCAGATGCGTGCTGTGCCGATACTGCGTTCGGATACGCTCTTTGTGGCAGCATCAGAAATTCCCGGTGTGTTTACACAAGGAAACGACCCCGGTTTACTATGGGACGAAGTGCGCAAAGTAATTGAGCCACGGCTTTTGGTTGGTTTACATGCTGGCACATCATTAGTCGGTTCGCCCGTGCGCGATTCGCAACCCCATCTTAAATCCTCTGCTGTTCCACCTGCTGCAAAAGAGAAGCTTCCTTTAATACGAACGATCGTTCTGGATCCCGGTCATGGTGGAAAAGACCCGGGTGCAATAGGACCCGATGGAATTCAGGAAAAAAATATTGTATTGCCTTTGGCGCTTATGGTTCGGGATGGGCTCAAAGCACGAGGCGGGTTTAAAATTTATCTTACCCGTGAGACCGATGTCTTTATTCCGCTTCGACAAAGAACAAAATTTGCCAATAGCAAGAAAGCAGATCTTTTTGTAAGCATTCATGCAAATAGCGTTGGTGGTCAGCAACGTCAAAAGGATGCAAAAGGGTATAAAATCTATTTCTTGTCGCAAGCGAAAAACGAAGAAGATAAACTCATTGCCATGCGAGAAAACTCGGTTGTGGACATGGAAGCCGAAACCGATAAGGGTAGCTATTTGCAAAATATTCTCGTTGATCTGGTTGGCAACGAATATCTTGCCGAGAGCGAGGATGTTTCTATCCTTATTGCAGAGGAGATCGCCACCAGTATGCCGTCTACCGTGGCACTTAATAAGGGCGTTGGGCAGGCTAATTTCTGGGTCCTTAATGGAAGTTATATGCCTTCTGTTCTTATTGAAACTGGTTTTATTTCTCACCCAGAAGAGCAGAAACTCCTTGCAGATAAATCGTATCAGCGTAAAATGGCCGAAGCAATAGCAGACGCAGTCGTTCAATTTCGGCAAAAGATCGAAAAGGGTTTGTAATCAGACATTTTTGCGGTAACTATGCAAATTAAGCGTGATAGCACGATTCCAATTGATTAGATTGCTGGACAGTTTGGCTTGCGAAGGATATTTTATAGCAGTCATCGAGATTTTTTCGAGTATCGGGTGCATCGAATACCATTAGTAATATCAGGTTATTTATCAACATAAGTGAGGGGGACGTATGTCGGGTCATTCCAAGTGGGCTACTATTAAACGAGCAAAAGGCAAGACCGACGCTGCTCGTGGCAAAATATTTAACCGCCTAATTCGAGAAATTACCATAGCTGCTCGCGCTGGTGGTGGTGATCGCGAAGGCAACCCCCGGTTACGCGCTGCAATTGGCAATGCCAAAGCTCAAAATATGCCCAGCAAAAATATCGATAATGCTATCGCTAAAGGAACGGGCAGTCTCGAGGGAGTAAATTACGAAGAATTGGTTCTCGAAGGTTTTGGTCCTGCTGGTATCGCATTTTTGGTTGAAGCCATGACCGATAATAGAAATCGCACGGTTGGCGAAGTTCGCCATGCATTTACTAAAGCAGGCGGTAACCTTGGTGCTGCTAATTCGGTAAGCCGGCTCTTTAAAACACGTGGTCAAATTAGAGTGGCACTCGAATCTGCTAAAGAAGATCAACTTATGGAAATTGCACTCGAAGCCGGCGCCGAAGATATGTCTACCGACGATGAGGGCTACGATATTATCACTCCCGTCGACTCGTTTGAAGCGGTGCGGAGCGCTTTGGTTAAACTTGGTATCGAGCCAACATCTGCAGAACTCACTAAAATTGCAGAAACTACCATGCCCGTTACGGGAGATGCTGTAGCCAAGGTACTTAAGCTCGAAGACGCTCTCGATGATCTCGATGATGTGCAACACGTTTATGGCAATTTTGAAATTAGCGACGAAGACCTGGCCAATCTTGGCTAAGAGGAATGCATGATATTCTTTGGTATCGATCCAGGAACCGCGATAACGGGTTACGGTGTTGTTCGTACCGAAGGAAATCGTATATTCTGGGTCGATAGCGGGGCGATAGTTACGAAGCCCGCTATGACTCTTCCCGAAAAATTACTCTGCATATACGATGGACTGTTCGAAAAAATAGCAGCCCATACCCCAAATTCTGTATGCATCGAGCAAGCCTTTTATGCTAAAAATGTTCACACAACGCTCATATTGGGGCATGCACGTGGAGCAGCTATGCTTGCAGCGGTTAAACACGGCGTGCCTGTTGCAGAGTTTACACCACGAGAAGTCAAAAAATCTATTGTGGGCAATGGCAATGCAGAAAAGCAACAGGTAGAATACATGATTCGCCTGTTGCTTTCGCCTCCCGATGGTTGTAATCTTCCCGATGCATTCGATGCGCTTGCAATTGCTCTCTGTGGATTCTATCATGGGGTAGAGCGTAGTGTGCAGAGCCTTGGCAAACCGCACACAGCATCTATTCCAAAATCGTCTCGTTCATTTCGAACGCTTGACAAAAAATCATTGGCAGCACTGGGGATAACATGATCGATTTTATCCGGGGTACGTTAGTTGTTAAAACGCCATCTTCTATTGTGGTAGAAGCGGGTGGTGTTGGGTATGGTATTTCTATCCCATTGTCAACCGCAGAAAAATTGCCCAATCTCAATACCGAAGTTAAAATGCTTACTCATTACCATGTGAGAGAAGACGCGCATAAACTGTATGGTTTTTATACCGAGAATGAACGCGAAGTTTTTCGTGCGCTTATAAGTATATCAATGGTGGGGCCAAAGGTGGCACTGGGGATTTTATCGGGAGTTTCGGTGCCGGATCTTGTGAGGTCGGTAGCTTTGCAGGATGATACACGCTTGCGATCTATCTCTGGTGTAGGGCCAAAAACCGCCCAAAGACTTATTATGGAGCTAAAAGGCAAATTAAATGGACTCAGCGAAATCTCATCGCTTGAATCATCATCAGGATCCAGTAGTAATGGGTCCCAAACAAACAGTGCCGTGCGTGCAGAGGCTTTCGCTGCAATGCTATCTCTTGGGTATGTTGACAAACAGGTTCAGTCGGCACTCGCGCGGGTAGAAAAAATTATAGATTCCGATGCGCCCGTCGAAAAGTGGATCACTATGGCGTTGCAGGTAATTTAAGAGAAAGTTTATATAATGGAAGATGAACGGTTAATCGGTGGTGCAAAGCGCGACAGTGATGATCAATTCGAGATCACGCTTCGTCCTCAAACGTTCGACGATTTTATCGGACAAGAATCACTCAAAGACAATCTCAGGGTTTTTGTTGCAGCTGCCAAGCAGCGCGGAGAAGCTCTGGATCATGTTTTATTCTGTGGCCCACCTGGTTTAGGCAAAACAACACTCTCGCGCATTCTTGCGGCAGAGCTAGGGGTATCAGTTCAAATCACATCTGGGCCGGTTATCGAGAAGAAAGGAGATCTGGCAGGCAATCTTACCAATTTGGCTGCTCGGGATATCCTTTTTATCGACGAAATTCATCGGCTCAACCGGATTGTAGAAGAATCACTGTATCCCGCCATGGAAGATTATGTATTCGACATAACCATTGGTGAGGGGCCATCAGCTCGATCGGTTCGGCTTCCGCTTAAACCCTTTACCCTTGTTGGAGCTACAACCCGTACCGGCATGTTAACAGCGCCAATGCTTTCGCGCTTTGGTTATGTAGGTCGGCTTAACTACTATACTGCAGCAGATCTTAAAATTATAGCACTCAGGTCTGCCCGGATACTCGATGTCCCTTGCGAAGATCAAGCAGCGTTTGAGCTCGGGCGCCGTGCACGGGGAACTCCTCGAATTGTTAATCGTCTGCTTCGACGGTGTCGGGATGTGGCGCAAGTAAAGGGAGATGGAAGTATTACGGTTGCTGTGGTTAAGCAAACATTGTCTATGCTTGGTGTCGACGACGAAGGTCTTGACGAAATGGATCGTCGCATTCTGCATGCTATTATAGACCATTATCAGGGCGGGCCAGTAGGCGTAAATACCATTGCCGTCGTTGTGGGTGAAGAACCCGAAACCATAGAAGAAGTATACGAACCATTTCTTATTCAATCTGGGTATCTTAAACGAACTCCCCGAGGTCGAGAGGTCACCGTAAAGAGTTATAAATATTTCGGTATTATTCCTCCGCAACGGGCAGAAACGCTGCAATCCGATCTCTTCGACGATAAAACCTAATAGCATGGAGCATACTTATGAATAGCTGGGAAGAAGTTGGAAAGTTTTTATTATATGCCGGCCTCATTATTATTGGTCTGGGACTTTTTTTTATGGCATTTGATAAATTGCCGTTTGGTCGATTGCCAGGCGATATACGACTTATGCAGGGAAAATTAAATATCCATATACCTATAGTTACCTGCCTTTTGGTGAGTGCTGTTATTACTATTATTATAAATGTGCTCCATAAAAGGTAATTCCATGATTTCTGGATCTCGGGGGATCGAATATTCGGTGTTTGGAAGGGTTCAAGGAGTCGGGTTTCGGTATTTTGTGCAGGATATCGCTTTAAAGAATGGCTTAACGGGGTGGGTTCAGAATGCTTTGGATGGGTCTGTTGATGGATATGCGCATGGATCTGTGGCTACAATAGAGATTTTTATCGAAATGTTGCATGAAGGACCATTACTGAGTCGGGTAGATCGGGTTGTTGTTAACGATCAGCCAGCTCCATGCGATGAAAAAGGATTTGCTATTAGGGCTTAAATGGCGATTGTGAGGCAATTGTTAGGCTATAGATAAAAAAAAACAATAATTCTAATAAAAAACTTGCGCACAACAAAGTGGTGTCGTATATTAAACGGGCTCGAAATGATCTTTGAAACAGCATTTTTCGCTTTCTACTTTATTTGCGCCCCTATAGCTCAGTTGGATAGAGCACAGGTTTCCTAAACCTGGGGTCGCAGGTTCAATTCCTGCTGGGGGTATGTCTTCCAAACAATGAAAACATCCTGATTCAGGAAAAAGAAAACGAAGAAATAGATTTGACAAGAATAAGCAAATCAAGTATATTAAAAGACTGTGAAAATTTGAAATAAAAAATATATTTGACAAACGATTCGCAATCAATTATATTTAAATGCTGTTGAAAATGAAATAAAATAAATTTGACAAATTAAAACGCGTCAAGTATATTTTTAAACTGTAAAAAAATTTTGTTATATTGCTCTTTGAAAGCTTTGATATGTGTGATCGAATTTCTGAACATAATGTTGATTTATAATTATTAATTAATTATGGAGAGTTTGATCCTGGCTCAGAACGAACGCTGGCGGCGTGCTTAATACATGCAAGTTGAGCGAGAAAAGGGGGCAACTCCTGAGTAAAGCAGCGAACGGGTGAGTAACACGTAAGTAACCTGCCTTAAAATCTGGAATAACCTTGCCAACGCGAGGCTAATACCTGATATGGTTACGAGATCGCATGATCTTGTAATTAAAGATGACCTCTACTTGTAAGTTATCGTTTTAAGATGGACTTGCGGACCATTAGCTAGTTGGTAGGGTAATGGCCTACCAAGGCTGTGATGGTTAGCCGGCCTGAGAGGGTGAACGGCCACATTGGGACTGAGATACGGCCCAGACTCCTACGGGAGGCAGCAGTAGGGAATTTTGCGCAATGGACGAAAGTCTGACGCAGCAACGCCGCGTGAGGGATGAAGGTCTTCGGATTGTAAACCTCTGTTGAGTGGGAAGAAACTCCTTAGTGATAATACCACTAGGGATTGACGGTACCATTAGAGAAAGCCCCGGCTAACTACGTGCCAGCAGCCGCGGTAATACGTAGGGGGCAAGCGTTGTTCGGAATCACTGGGCGTAAAGGGAGCGTAGGCGGATCAGTAAGTTAGGAGTTTAATTTCTAGGCTTAACCTGGAAACTGCTTTTAATACTGCTAGTCTTGAGTATGGGAGAGGGCGATGGAATTCCAGGTGTAGCGGTGGAATGCGTAGATATCTGGAAGAACACCAGTTGCGAAGGCGGTCGCC
>JBBRUX010000075.1:0-10316 GCA_038247415.1 Chitinivibrionales bacterium
CGAAGGGCGGGGCGGCATGGGGTTCTTAGGGGTGGTTGCTGCTGACCACCCCTAAGTCTCGCGAAGCGGGTTTGGATTTCTCTTTTGCACGAGGGAGGACTGAAAGGTGATGGCCACACAGAGTGCGGCTATCAGTCTGGAGAGACCCAGGCACGCAGTGCCGCAGGGATTGACAGACCGGCTCACGAAGTGACGATGCATCTGAGTACACCCCTACGGGTGTTCCGCGGCGGCTCCCGACGGGTGGAGCCTAAAAGAAGGCCCGACGGCGCTCTTAGCGCCATCGGGCCCAAATGTTTATACTTTTATTATAATACTTGACCTTTAATTGCTGGCATTTTTCCCACTAGTTCAAACAGCGAAAATCCAAAAAAGTAAATTAGAGCTAGCATTATTTCGACAAAGACAGCACCACATATCACATTCCACCAGACCACTACTTTACGGTGTGCGCAACCTGCCTGCATGAGACACAAGCTGACAAGCAATGCGATGGCAAGAATTGTTCTAAAAAAGCCCAACCCGGGGTTTACGATCTGCTCTAGAGAACACGTTCATAGACAATTCTTCCACCCATGATAGTTGTAGTTGCACATCCGTAGAACGACATTCCTTCGAAAGCGGTATTACGCGATTTCGAATAGAACGAAGAAGGATCTACTGCAAGATACGCATCGGGATTGATAATTGTAACGTCGGCCATGGAACCTGGTGAAAGTGTGCCACTGTCAACGCGCATGATTTTGCTCGGGTTATAGCTCATTTTTTCGATAAGCGACAAAGGAGAAATAATTCCACTACGAACCAGTGCCGTGATAGATGCACCAAGCGCCGTCTCAAGCCCAATTACACCAAATGCTGCTGCTTCAAATTCTACGCCATGTTTATCTTCACTCACATGCGGCGCATGATCGGTTGCAATGGCATCGATCGTGCCATCGGCAAGGCCCTGAATAATCGCCAGGCGATCAATCTCGGTGCGCAAGGGCGGGTTCATTTTTTTATGGGCATCATAGTTGACAAGAGCTTCATCGGTAAGAATAAAATAATGAGGACATGTCTCGGTTGTTACGGCAACGCCACGTTCCTTGGCCTCTGCAATAATCTGCACAGCGCCTTTAGTTGATACATGTGCAATATGTACGCGCGCTCCGGTGTATTCTGCCAGCATGATATCCCGTGCCACTGCAATTTCTTCGGCAACAGTGGGCATACCCCGAATCCCGAGTCTAGTTGACATAGCGCCTTCATTCATGTGCGCGCCTTCAACAAGATCTGCATCATCGGAATGGCAAATAACAGGAATACCAAAAGACTTGGAATAATTAAAGGCATTGCGCATTACACTTGACTTGCGCACCGATTTACCATCGTCGGATACTGCGCGTGCGCCAGCTTTTACCATTTCGCCAAATGGAGAAAGTTCTTCGCCTTCGAGGTTTTTTGTAATTGACCCAATAGGATAAATACGACTTGTGCAGCATTCACCACGTTGAACAACATAGCGGATTTTTGATTCTTCATCAAGCACAGGGGTTGTATTGGGCATACACGCAACTGCGGTAAACCCACCTGCGGATGCAGCCTGCGTTCCGGTTTCGATTGTTTCGCGATCTTCCCGTCCTGGTTCCCGCAAGTGAACATGAATATCCACAAGACCTGGCACTACCCATTGTCCACGCGCATCGATCGTTTTTGCAGGTGTAAAGTCGGCAGGTTTTGTTTCGGTAACACTTACAATTTTACCACCGCTTAAGGCAACATACCTGATACCATCGATACTATTTGCAGGATCGAGAACTCTGCCATTCTCGATAAGAATATTCTCGGGCGCACTCGACAACGAAATAGGATAAATACATTGACCATTTTTTTTCTTAAGCATAATCTCCGCCTCCCAGCAGATAGAGCACAGCCATTCGCATAGCAACGCCATTGGTGACCTGGTCGAGAATTACAGAATGCTCGGAATCTGCAACCGTAGAAGCAAGCTCGATTCCCCGGTTGATTGGCCCCGGGTGCATAATAACAATATCCCGTTCCAGCTTTTCTATTTTATCAAGATCGATACCATACCGTTCGCGATATTCACGAACAGACGGGAACAAAGCATTCTGCTGCCGTTCGAGCTGCAGACGCAAAAGCATAACAATATCAGCACCCTCAAGTGCCTCATCCAAATTATCGGTAACACTAACTCCTAAGCTCTCCGGATGTTGTGGCAACATAGTTGGTGGGCCACACAGAACAACATCCATACCCATGGTTTTCATACCCCAGGCATTTGAACGTGCAACCCGGCTATGCAGAATATCCCCAACAATTGCCACTCGTAAACCTTCGAGCGTGCCAAATTTGCGCCGGATCGTCATCATATCTAAAAGTGCCTGGGTAGGATGCTCATGTGATCCATCTCCAGCATTAATGATAACTGCATCGGTGCATTGCGTTAAAAAATA
This sequence comes from Chitinivibrionales bacterium, assembly GCA_038247415.1. GTDB lineage: Bacteria > Fibrobacterota > Chitinivibrionia > Chitinivibrionales > WJKA01 > JBBRUX01. The sequence goes on from JBBRUX010000075.1 coordinate 2,460, forward strand.
GGGAACCCCGGGCGATGCATGCCGAACTACCACCATATCGATTTTCATTGCTTCGATATTACGGATAGTATCCTTGAGAATTTCACCTTTTTTTACAGAACTTGTTGTAGTGGAAAAATTGAGGGGATTTGCAGATAACCGTTTTTCGGCTAGCTCAAAAGAAATGCGAGTTCGAGTGCTGTTTTCGTAGAAAAGATTAACAATTGTTTTTCCCCGAAGGGTAGGAACCTGCTTAATCTCTCGTTGCAGAACCTCATGAAAATTATCCGCCGTGTCAAGCATAAGAGAGATATCGCTTGCATCGACGCCTTCTAAACCGAGCAGATGTTGAATTTTAAGCCCCATAGGGGATTACCCATCCTCCTCTGTTTGCATAAGCCACAAGGAATCTTCGCCATCTTTATCGGCAATCCGAAGACGAACTTCCTGATTTGCCGCAGTGGTTATTTTTTTACCAACAAAATCCGCCCGAATAGGCAACTCGCGATGCCCGCGGTCCACAAGTACTGCCAAAGAAATTGTTTTTGGTCTGCCAAAGTCTATCAGAGCATCGAGGGCAGCTCGTACCGTTCGACCTGTGTATAAAACATCATCGATAAGAACAATGTTAATTTCGTTTATATCGAAGGGAATTTCTGTGACTTGAACACTTGGCTGCTTAAATGCCACCCGAAAGTCATCTCGATAGAGCGTAACATCGAGAACACCGGCAACCAGTTTTGAAGATTTGAGCTGATTCATTTTTGCTACAATACGCTGAGCAAGAAACACTCCACGCGTCTGCATACCAACGATCCCAACCATCGACAAATCGGGATACCGTTCGAGAATCTGGTGCGTAATACGGGTTAATGCAAGATCCAGGGCATCTGCATCCATGAGGAGCTCAAGTGGTTTCATGGGATTAATATAGTCTTGGGGCAAAACAGAGAACAAGGGGTTTTTATGCGTTGTAACCTTTTTTCAACAGATTAATGATTGGCACGCCAAAAAAAGTGCGTACAATTTTAATATTGTGTAATATTATAGGCATTGCGTGGTTCTAAGAGTATCTCAATAACCCATTGTTCCCTTTATCCCAGAGAGATTATAATGATTCGAAAATCTATACGCTTTGCCTTTCTTGCCTTATGCACGTTCAATCTTTTTTCCTATGCCGATTGCCCATCATTTGTGAAAAAAAATAACCCCATCCTCGCGCCTGCAGCGCAGGCTCCCGCAGGTTTTATGGTATACAACAAATTAAACTCCTCCAGCAAAGAACTTGCGGGTGTTTACACAACCCCAATAAATAGTTTTTCGGAAAAAGTTATTCCCTCCACCGAAACCGATCCACCAACAAACATCGATATGACCTGGGATAGCAAATGGATAGTGTACCTTTCTACTGCAACACGCAAAATTTACATTGTTCGCGTTGACGGAACAGGAAAAACAGAAGTTCCCGTTACCGTGAATGCCACGGGATTTCCCAGAAGCACTGGGTTTTGGCATGATGGACGGCGCGGATTAGAAATCTTTTATACCGCCAGTCAAACCCTCATAAAATCGGTATCGGTGACGTTACCTGAAACTGGCCCTGCAACGTTTGGAACCAGTGAATCGTTGGTTTTTCTCAATAGGAGCCCCTGGGTATTTGATTATGCGTCTTTTTATGCATATCAATGTGCCAACAAGCGACATTTTGTTACCCAGCTTATTTGTACAGGGAAATGTGGTACCGACGGTAAAGAAATCCGGCGATTTGGCTTTTTTACTCTCCCTATGGATTCGGGCTCAGTGGCAACCATGGATTCGATGTATACGTTTAAAGACATGCCCGACACGTCAATTTACGGATGTGGATTTGCTCTCTCTGCAGATGCGAAAATGGTCCTTGCAAATCCTGGGAGTCAAGGCGATCCGATCTGCGTACCAAATCGAGAAAGTCATCTCGACCACAAGGGATTCATGATCGAACCTTTTAAAGAAGTATCCGATTCGGCAATAAGCGTTCACGACATCATAAACGACGAAGGCATTTCTGTAAACTGGGCACCCACTTCATACCGTTTTGGATTACACTACGAAGTCGACTTTTCTAACTGGAACTTTATACGTGGATCAGAATCGTATGTGAGCGGTACTCTTACCGGGGCATGGGCTGGGAAGGATTTCGTACGTGGATTATGGGTTGTCAATTGGAAAGAAAATGCTTGGTATCAAGTTTCTAATACCAACCTTGTTTCCACATCGGCCATTGCGGCATTTACAGCAGGAGACCCTATTAAGCATCCACTGCGGGCGCATCAGAATTCTTATACAGTATCAACTAACGTGAAATACTATTCTTTAACCGGTCGGCGCATTAACCCCACGGGAATGCCAAAAGCGTTCACACCACCTCGTGGCGTTATCATTCGTGTTGCAGAAAACAAGGCGCTCAAAGCAATCCAATAAGCAAACCGATATCAATTACCTTGCTATAGATCGAGATCATATGACTGTGCTGTTTTTTTCGAGGGTTATAAAAATTGTTGTTGCCATGTTTGGTATATGTAGCCTTTTAAACTGTACAGTTACCCAACCGATCTCAACACAAAGTAAATCTGTTTTTGTAAATCATGATACCTCTGCTTATATATTTGACACCCTGTATTTTGCTGCAGTTAAACCAGATACACAATCCACAGGCTATTCCTATCGATGGTCATTCTCCGAACCGGGGAAACAAGATACTATAACACATACGCCAGAAATAGCGCATGCATACACGAGTTTCGGAGTTCACAAAACAATTGTAACAATATCTAAAAACGGGAAAGCATATCTACCCGACACCCTGCTCGTTACCATTTTGAACAACCCTGCCCTTTACTCCGTTTCTCCCTCAGATACAACAATTACACTTTTTGATACGATTGCGATAAAAGGATCTATCAACCTTTGTGCTCAATCTCTTGTTTTTTCCATTGATGCGGCGCAAAGCGGTAATTTTGTTCCCTTAACTAATATGACTCCTGTCAAATTTTTATTTACTCAATGCAATACCTATTATCCGATACTTTCAATTACCGATTATGCCGGCGCTACATTATTCGATACTCTTAAAGGAATCGATGCACGACTTTACCCGCAAGAACCAATAACCGATAGCGCCTCTCAGAATTACCGCGTTGTATTTCCCAATGGGGGAGAAACGTGGTATATTGGCGAACAGTGTACGCTCAAATTATGGGCTACGATCCCAGGAGATGCGAATGTAAATCTTCTTATCGGTAAAAATAGATTTGAGATTCCTGGCCTTGGCAGTAAGCTCACCATATCTTCCGATTCCGTATTCACCTTTACTATGCCCGACTCTTTAACCGCCGAGATCTCTCCCGGTAACGCCATAAAGATAAGCGCTCAAACCGATGCAATTCTCATTGATGTCAGAAGCTACGACAATAGAATTTCAGATCAATCCGATTGTTACTTCAGGGTCCGCAAACGATAAGCCCCTAGTTTTTTTCGATCCAACAGGCTAATTTTTCCGAAATAACCTATTTTGATACTTTGGTATATCATTTCACAGGGAGGTCGCTTGTGCTTCGTGGAATATCACCGCTGATTGGGCCAGAACTTTTAGCCATTATGCATCGTATGGGACATGGCGACGAAATTGTCCTTGCCGATGCTCATTTCCCAGCAGAATCGGTTAACGCACGCGTTATTCGTGCTGATGGCGTTCGCATTGCTCCTCTTATTGATGCGATGCTTCCGCTCTTTGTTTTGGACCCTTATGTAGACACCCCACTCTTTATGATGCAGGCTGTGCCCGGCGATACTCTCGATGCCACGGTAGAAGCTGAGTATAGAGCTTCGATTGATAAACATTGGCCCAAAACGCCCCCCATCGCACGCATCGAACGCTTTGCATTTTACGATAGATCAAAAACTGCTTTTGCGGTTGTAGTAACATCGGAAACTGCAAAATATGGGAACATTATTCTTAAAAAAGGTGTAACTCCTCTTTCTTAGCATCACTCTTATGAAACAGACCAACACTACCATTATCAGCAATATTCCTTTGTGTCCCGACTGGTTTGAACTAACCTTTACATGGGATATTTTGTCAGGCATCCCAATGCCGGGGCAATTTCTTACCATTCGTATTGTCAACCAAACCAGCCCGCTTTTGCGACGGCCTTTTGCATTCTCATGGTTTGATCGTGCAAGCTCCCAAGCCTCTATTATTTACCAGCGTAGAGGCCCCGCCACTGCACTTTTAGCAGGATTGCGCACGGGTGATACGCTTGATTGCATTGGGCCATTGGGAAATGGATTTGAGCCGTTTATTTCTCAAAAAAGCATTATAGCGGTTGCCGGCGGTATTGGGATTGGCCCCATGGCATTTTTTGCGCGCACCGAAAACAACAACGCACGCCCCATCCAATTTGTGTATGGCTGCAGAACCGCAAGCATGATTCCAGCAACCTCATGGTTTGATGATCTTAAGACTATTGTGTGTACCGATGATGGTTCTGTGGGTTTTAAAGGAACCACCGGCGATTATTTGAGATCGCTTCCGGCAAACCGCTACTCTTTATATGACCTCTTCTGTTGCGGACCAACACCAATGCTTGCTTCATGCGCACGATTTGCACAGGAAAACAATGTAACCTGTATCGTCTCGGTTGAACAGGTCATGGCCTGCGGGGTTGGTGCCTGTATGGGTTGCGTTGTCAAAACAATAGATGGCTTTGTACGATCCTGCAAAGATGGCCCAGTATTTAACGCACAAAAACTTATGTGGGAATCTTAAACCATGAATACACCAGACCTCGGTGTTACTATCGGAATTAAAAAGCTCCCCAACCCTGTTGGTGTTGCGTCGGGCACCTTTGGCTACGGCTCGGAATACGAATCCCTTATGGATTTGTCGATTCTTGGAGCCCTTTACACCAAAGCAATAACGTTGCTCCCACGCGGGGGCAACGAAATTCCTCGCATCATAGAAACGCCAAGCGGAATTCTCAATGCAATTGGCTTAGCTAATGTGGGCGTTGATGTTTTTGTACGTGACAAGCTGCCGTTTCTGAGAACCCTTTCATCACCTATAATTGCCAATGTGGCCGGTTCTATTGAAGAAGAATACATTGCCGTTGTAGAAAAACTCGAATCATTTTCGGGAATAAGCGGCTACGAAATCAACATCTCGTGCCCTAATGTCAAGCATGGTGGCCTCTCGTTTGGAACCGATCCTGCTATGGTGGAATCTCTCACAGGCAAACTACGGGCAAAAACTAAGCTCCCGCTTATTATTAAACTTACGCCCAATGTAACCGATATCGCAGTTATTGCCAAGGCTGCAGAAGCAGGTGGTGCTGATGCTGTTTCTTGCATAAACACCCTTATTGGAATGGTAATCGATACAAAACAAAAGAAAATTGTCCTCGCAAATAAAACCGGAGGGTTATCGGGACCGGCAATCAGACCAATTGCAGTTGCAATGACCTACAAGGTTGCACGGTCTATTCAAATTCCTGTTATTGGCATTGGGGGAATTATGACTGCGGATGATGCTCTACAGTTTTTGCTGGCTGGAGCATCGGCCATTCAGGTTGGGACAGGAACGTTTGTTGACCCCTCAATACCAAAACAGGTGCATGATGGCATTATGGCGTATGCTCTCTGTAATAAGCTTACCTGCATAGAAGATTTTCACGAGTTTTTACCGTAATGTTGCCTATGCTTGCTTTTTATGCAACAGTAAACACTCTCGACTAAGCCAATCCATACGCATTCGTAAGGAATGAGATTGACAAAAAATTTAAAGCAGATTACTTTTAGCGTTCTTGTACTGCTCATTCTCGCATGCTCATTCGTTATGGGATGCGCATCTGCTCCACGATTTACCCGCAAACCTTCTCAAACATATCTTCCACCAAGCCAACCCCAAAGGCCCTCTCCGCCGGCAACACCAGCAACAGCACCCGTGCATAACAAACAGAGCGAACCCGATTTTTCAACCCAGGCTCCCCAACCAAAGCCAGTTCAAAATAGTGACACATCGGATAAAGATCAGCCGCTCAAAACAGAAAAACCAACTGCTTCGTTTCATGCTCGCGGAAAAGCCACGTATTATGCGAACTCTTTTCAAGGGCATAAAACAACAAACGGAGAACGGTATAACAGACATGCACTTACCGCAGCCCATAGAACACTTCCGTTTGGAACACGCGTTCGGGTTACCAACACAAAAAATTCTAAGTCGGTAATTGTTCGCATTAATGACCGGGGCCCCTTTACAAAAAACCTTTTAATCGACCTCTCATATGCTGCTGCACAGGAGATCGATATGATCCGTGCAGGAGTAGTGCTTGTAGATCTGGAGACTGTCCCATGAGAATATTAAGCCCTCTTTCATATATACCAACCATCAAAGGCCTTATTGCAAATGCGCTGCTTGGCGAACGGAGATATCCGTTTTATGCATCGTTTAAACTTACCTGCCGATGCCACTTTGGATGTCCCTATTGCAATGTAAAAAATGATCCTACGCCAGATTTGTCAACCGATGCCATAAAGGCTGTTCTCGATAATCTTTCAAGATCATCGGTTCTCATGGTGAGTTTTGAAGGAGGCGAACCTCTTTTGCGTACCGATATATTGGAATTATTGCGCTATGCACGTACAAAGCGGTTTTATCTGCTCTTTACAACAAGCGTACGAGATCTACTCTCATATCCCCTAGCTGAGTATGCCCCTCTTATCGACTTTTTGCATATATCAATCGACGAAGGGCACAACAACCTCGCGCTTTTTGATGCACTACCAACTCTAACAAAATTGCCGACGCACGTTTCTGTGCAAACGGTAGTAACCAAAGATACAATAGGTGCCCTTGCCGAAAAAGTACGGATGTGTCACGAGGCAGGCGCCAATATTGTTATTATTCCTGCAGCAGTCATGGATAAAGCAGAGGATCATTTTCCCGACATGGATGCCTTCGAAGCGCATGTTGCTGATCTGCGAAAAAAATACCCCGCCACAATACATACGCCACAGGGATTTTTTAAAGCGTATAAAAATCATCAATGCTCGCCCGCGTCAACCATAATTGCCCCCGATGGGAAACTGTACTACCCGTGTAATATTCAAGGAACCAAAGGACCCGACCTTGCTATCACCGATCTTAACACGTGGCTTGCAACGCCCGAATCACAAGTGCTGCGCACTACTATGAAAACCTGTACCAAAAATTGTGGGTGGTACCAATATTACTCGATTGATTCATATACATCGCTCGGATCGGTTCTTGATGCCCTGCGGCCAATTTTTCGTTTTGGGAAAAAATAGTATAGACAGATCGCGATCTGTCTATTACAGGAGGAAAAGTGAACCGAGCCAGAAAACAGAATCGTTTGGACGGATACGATTATTCAACCCCTGGTTTTTATTTTATCACGATTTGTGCAAACAACCGTTTTGAAAACCCAAACATTTTTGGGGAAATTGTGCATGGCGCCATGGCAATGAATAATAATGGCCGAATTATTCAGCAACAATGGAAATGGCTGTTTGAACAATATGGCCATATTGAAAACGATGAATACATTATAATGCCGGATCATGTGCATGCGATAATTCATATTGTTGACAATCGCCCATTCGCATCATTCGCATCATTCGCATCATTCGCATCATTCGCATCATTCGCATCCGTAGGGACAGGTCGCGACCTGTCCCTACGGATACAACCACCACCACAACCACCACCACAACCACCACCACAACCACCACCACAACCACCACCACAACCACCACCACAACCACCACCACAACCACCACCACAACCACAACCACAACCACAACCAGAACCACCACAACCAC
>JBBRUX010000076.1:0-9989 GCA_038247415.1 Chitinivibrionales bacterium
CTGGCTGCGCTGGATACATGGCTGCCCCGTTTCAATGAAACGACCGGCGCGCCTCGCAAGTCGCTGGATACCGGCACAGGCGGCAACGCAGTTATCTTTGATTTTGACGGCATGATGGAAAGACTGATGGACAATACGAAACTCGCCAGAAAGGTCACCGATATATTCATAAACGATACGCCAAATCAAATCGGCGCGCTTAAGCAGGCGGTGCTTGACAGCGACGGCAAGAACATCGAACTTCATGCGCATGGCATGAATGGTGTGGCGGGCAATATCGGCGTAGAATGTTTTCGCACTATAGCCGCCAGGATCGAGGCTGCCGGACGTTCCGGCAATTTTGCCGCGGCATCAGACTTTATCCCGGAATTTGAAAAGCACTACGAATTGGCTGTTCTGGAAATCCGGAAGAGGTTTCCGCTTGAAACACAAGTAGAACCTGTATGAAAACAAATACCGTTTACATCGCGGACGACAACGATACCGACCGGACGATACTTGAGTCCGCACTGCGGAAACTCGGTTTTGAAGTGGTCTCGTTTACCACAGGCGACGCCATTTGCGATGCGATAAGAAAAGCGGACAGGCCCGTGATCGCTCTGGTCGACTGGCTGATGCCGGGGCGTAACGGTGTTGACATCTGCAGAGAACTGTCAGCCAATCCACCGTCAAGTCCGGTTTATTCCATCATCGTCACCAGCCGAACCGATAAAACCGATATCGCCTTCGCGCTGGACAATGGCGCGGACGATTTCGTGACCAAGCCGTTTAATATCGTGGAACTGCGTGCGCGTATACATGTCGGCATCCGGCTGCTTGCATCCCGGCAGCAGCTCTTTGACAGCAACGGCCGGTTATTGGAACACACAAAGAACGTCGAACAACTTGCCGCAACGCGAGCGGAACAGCTTGTCCGCGCTGACCGCCTGAGCACCATCGGGATCCTCAGCGCGGGAATGGCGCACGAAATCAACAATCCGACGTCGTTCATCGCCATCAATATTCAAACGCTCGAAGAAAATCTCCAGACAGTATCGACCGCTCTTGACTACGGGGCTACGGTCGAACAGAAACAAGAAGCCGGTTTATTCATGGCTGCGGTTCCCGAAATTCTGGGAGAAATGAAAAACGGCATCGCCCGAATCCGAAGCATAGTAAACGGACTGAAGAGTTATTCGCATTTGACGCAGGAGAAACACGGCTATTTTGCTATTGACGATTGCATGGAAACAGCCCTGCATCTCTGCGCAAACAGGTTGAAATATCATGTGACCGTTGAAAAAATGCTGGGTGAAACACCGCAGGTGTTCGGAGACCAGTTCCAGATCGAACAGGTACTTGTCAACATTTTCACCAATGCGGCCGACGCAATAGAAGAGTCCGGCAGAGACGGCGTGCTCACGCTATCGACTGAGTGCGCCAACGGAAAGGTCATTGCCCAGATTCACGACACCGGGCGCGGCATACCGGCCGCCGCTCTGGAAAAAGTGTTTATGCCGTTCTACACCACAAAAGCTATTGGAAAAGGCACCGGGCTGGGGCTTTCGATAAGCCGGACCATTATTACCGATCACAAGGGAGAACTACTAGTGGAAAACCATGCAGAGGGCGGCGCGCTTTTTACCATAATACTACCTTCAAAACACAAGGCGGCGATATGAATGCACATCTGTTGATTGTTGATGACGAACCGGTCATATGCAGCGCTCTTTCACGGCACTACAAACTCAAAGGGTATGATGTTGATACCGCAGACGGCGGGGAGGCCGCGCTGAAGGTGCTTGAAACAAAACCGTTCCAGGTTGTCATTTCCGATATCAAAATGCCAGGGATTGACGGGATAGAACTTCTGAGACAAATCCGCATCGAATATCCCATGACAAGGGTGATCATGATGACCGGGTTTGTAACCCTCGAAAACGGGCTGGCGTGTCTGCGTCACGGTGCCGACACCTGCATTTTCAAGCCCCTTGAGGATCTGAAAGAAATGGATGATGCGATCCTCAACGCATTACATTTTCTGGATCATTGGGAAAAAAAGCTCCTATCGCTCAAAGGAATGGGCACAAAAACAGAAAGGCTCCCATGACAACAAGCGATACAAACAGCGAACTGCTTGTGGGTTTTATAGACGAATCTATCGATTCGCTTTTGGCTGCCGATGGTCTTTTTGTGGCCCTTGAGGCGAACCCGACCGATATGGAAATAGTCAACGCTATATTCCGTCCTGTACATTCACTAAAGGGAAATGCCGCCTACTTCGGGTTCATGAAGATAAAAAAACTTGCCCATACGATGGAAAATCTTCTTGATCGTATCCGTAATGGGCTGCGCCTGGTCGACCGATCGGTCATCGACGTGCTGCTTCCCGGCATGGATTTTCTGCGGACCATGCTTGGTAATGTCCGCGATGGCGACACGGAAATGCTCGATGAAATAGCATTGAGCAGCATGCTTGCAAATATTGAAAACCTTCTCGGGGCTGCCGTACCAGAGATCGCCAGCACAATACTCTCCAAGAAGGACGACCATCCACTATCCGAGACCGAGCAAGCAAAAGACTCGGGTAATCCTAAAGCCAAGCACGAAAAAACCATGCGGATCCTCGAGCATTCACTCGATGATTTTCTACGGTGTGTCGGCGATCTCTTGGGTGTCGAAGAAATGCTGCGTCATCTGTCGCGACAAATCAACTCTGGCGTAGAAACCAGCGCGCTTTCAAGCGGCATCAAGGAGGTGGTCACGCAATTTGAAGGTATTTCCAAAGAGCTACGCTCAAAAATCATGGAAGTTCGCAAAGTTGAAGCTCGGATTCTTCTTCAGAAGGCCCCACGAATAGTGCGGGATATTTCCATTCAATCTGGCAAGAAGATCAATGTGATATGTATCGGCGAAGAGATCAGTATCGACAAAAGCTACATCGACTTGCTCGACGCGCCGCCGACCATGGGGTGGAGCAGCCGGCTGTCAGAACGGCGAACGGCAAACCGGAAACCGGAACCGTCACTGTTTCCATCAAAGAACATGCAGACGACCTCCAGTTGACCGTGCGGGACGATGGCGCAGGATTAAACTATGAGGGGCTTCGGAAAAAGGCCATCTCCGTAGGTCTTATTTCGGAAAGCGCTCCACTTTCAAAATCCGACATAGTCGATCTGTTGTTCCAGAGCGGCGTTTCCACGGCAACGACAGTGACTGATATTTCCGGTCGAGGTGTGGGAATGGATGTTGTCAAAAGAGCAGTGGTCGACGTCGGGGGTAAAATTGAAGTTGATAGCACTCCCGGGGCAGGTACTACCTTTACGGTCACGGTTCCTCGCAATGCAAGCACTCAGATTTTTGACGGCTACATGGTTCGTTGCTTTTCCGGGGAAAGTTATGTCCTTCCACTGGGGCAAGTCGTGGAAGCGTTTGGCATTCTGCCGGCAGAAGTGTCCGGAATTGTCGGGAAAGAAAAAATAGTAAATCGCAAAGGGAATGTGTTTCCCCTGCACGAACTGGACTCGCTTTTTGGCTCTGCGGCCATTTTTCCAAACCCCGACCAGCCTGTAAACAAAATGGGCGTTGTCATTGAAATCAGGGGCAAAAAAACGGTACTTGCCGTAAAGGAAATCATAGGCATACAAAAGGTCGTCTGCAAACAGGTTGAGGGCAGCATGCTTGACAATGAGTTTTTCGACGGGGCTTCGATCAGCGGAACCGGGCATGTGTCGATGATTATCAATGTAGAAAAATTACTCGGGAAGTATTTGTAAACCTTTCAGAAAAGTGAAGCTTGTAAAAATGCTCGGCGAAAATATGAAGGTGACATTGAATAAGGCATAACACGCTCAAGACCTAACCGACTTTCAATGCTTAAGTCAAACCGCACCCACTTGCTTTTACTCCTTAAAAAACTATCTTTTCTGAGATTTAAAAAGCAGACACGTTTTATTTGCGTAATAGAGTGCCTGTTGCAGTAATTGACCGCTGTGTTGGCCCCGTATAAATTTGTCGCGGCCTGTAAATTTTACCAGTTTTGTCATCAAACGTTTCTTTCCAGTGAGCTATCCATCCGGGAAGCCTCCCCATTGCAAACATCACCGTGAGCATATTTGTAGGAATACCCATTGCACGGTACATTATTCCCGTATAAAAGTCGATATTGGGATAAAGTTTTCTTTCCCTGAAGTAATCATCCGACAATGCTTTTTGCTCCAGTTCTTTGGCAATGTCAAGTAATGGATCAGAAATGCTGAGTGTTTCGAAAAGCTCATCGCACAGTTTGCGAGCAATATTTGCGCGTGGATCATAGGTTTTATAAACGGCATGTCCAAAGCCCATAAGTCGAAACGGGTCGTTTTTATCTTTAGATTTGTTAATGTATTTATCTACATCCCCACCATCTGCTTTGATATTCTCAAGCATATCAATTACTGCCTGATTGGCACCTCCATGTAAAGATCCTGAAAGGGCACTAATCCCTGCTGAAATTGCAGCATACAGGTTCCCGCGTGCGCTTGCAACGCTACGTACAACAAGTGTTGAACAATTCTGCTCATGATCTGCATGCACTATAAGAAGTTTATTAAGAGCATCTACAATAATCGGATCTGGATTATATTTCTTTATAGGTGATTCGAACATCATGTTGAGAAAGTTTGCGCAATAGGGCAAATCTTCACGGGGGTATACAAAGGGTTGTCCCAGCGATTTTTTGTACGAATAGGCAGCAATCGACCTGACTTTCGATATTAATCTTGCTGCAGTTTCATCGAAATTCTGATCGCCAGTCATGATGTGCGGATAAAAACTCGACAAGGTATTTACCATTGCGGAAAGGATCGACATAGGGTGAGAATTGGCGGGAAGTCCAATAAAAAAATGTTGCATGTCTTCATGGATCAAAGAATGCTCATTAAGAAATGAGCTGAATTGTTTTTGCTCAAACTCATCGGGGAGCTTCCCATGTACAAGTAAATACGCTACCTCCGGAAATTTGCAGGCGTTTGCAATGTCTTCGATAGTGTAGCCGCGGTAGCGCAGGATACCCTTGACACCATCAATGAAAGTAATCTGACTCTGACATACCGCCGTGTTTGCAAACCCGTTATCAAAGGTAACAACGTTTGCTTTTTCACGGAGGTTAGCAATATCGACTCCGTAATAACCTTCCGAAGGCTCTACCTGCGCTAGTGGCAAACATGTTCCATTAATGTCAATTGATGCAGGCAGTTTCATAATCGTTTTCCTTTTCTAATTCTGGTATGTCGTTTGCCATTTCCTCCACAACCCAACATGAATTTACCCAAAGTCCAAAAATGTGGGCGGGTATATTCCATTGACGTATGCGCTGAATAGCAACTCCTATTTGGGCTCGTTGCTCTGCTTCCGATACAGTATTTGCAGCACAATCGTGATGTGCCACCACGGCAATGCATTCTGATCTATGCGTTGATACCGAAATCATTATACTATCGTATAAATATCGAACCAGCGAGCTGGCTTCGCTTTTACACAGTACATTAACTGGGCCAGGACACGTTATCATGTCAACATAATCTGCCTCAAAACGAGTCTTGAGGAATTTTGATACCGGAGACTGTACTCGCCCATCAATACAATTGATAGCAGTCACAAATGCAGTCATGTTTAAAATACCTCCTCGTGATGGACGTTTACTAGGAGCCCATAATTAAAAAGGCCGCCCTATGGCCCCATCGGGGGCTTGATAGTGCGGCCTCGTAAGAAGCCAACAGCATTTCGCTGGCACCTTCTTACGCAACCGAGATAGGTAGTAACGTCGAGACCTGTGTAAGGAACCGGAAACTTCGATTATTATTCGTTCCGAAAAATTGGTCGTCCCTCAAGTGTAAAGACAATAATTCTTTCACCGGTGAGAGTGCTTATATCTGTATGCATGGATTTTACTTTGAATCCCAGTACATCTATAATAATTGCTTCGAGGAGCACTCTGGCCTTTTCAAGTAATTCTTGCCTAACCTCTTTTATTAATTTTCTTCCCGCGTTGGAATCTTCTGCCTTTACCAGATGCTTTTCAGCAGGGGTAAGAACACCCAAAAGTCGTATGAATACAATTTCATCAAAAATATGCGTCTTTGCATCTTCGGGACCTCTTCCCATGTATTCTCTCTCAAATTTTATTATCGCTTGAGAGATTTCCGATTCAGCTTCACCACGGGTGGTGTTTTTCATTAGTTTTCATCCAATTTCAGATTTATTTCTCAGGCAATACGTTGAGCGCGAAAAAGTATTCCCTGGGTTTGTTCAGGGCATAAAAAAAGCCGTCCAAATTGCCTTTTGACAAATTTGATCGGCTTCAGATTGAGTATTCCGGATTCTTAAGCAAGGAATCCTGAATATACACCCCAAAAATTATTAATTATAATATATATCATAGTTTAATGGACCGGCAACTGGAATAATCAATAGACCGTATAAATCGTCTTTATCCCTTGTAGGTAAAATCTCAAATTCAAAAAAAACAGTTTTCATCTACCAATCAGTATTTTTAAAATCATACTAACATTCTCTCATCTTTGCTCATTTTTTTTTGACCCGATGTTTTGGAAATACCAAACAGACAAAGTATCTTTATCACAGAAAATTTGCATTGAAACCACACCTTCGCAGAGGCACGAAAATATAGTCCGCCTGTTCAAAGATAAAAAAAGGCTGCGAACGAGTCTACAAAAAAGGTATACTCTACAATGAAAAGAATATTCTAAGAAAAGGCCCACCAGAGGTTTTACGTTCCCAGTAGGCTTTACAAATAACATTAAAGAGCACCGTCTAAAAGCTCAAAAGGATTAGCGTATGGTAAACGATACGAGTATTATGTGGCACGGTCTGAGTGAAAACGATTCAGAAAGCATTTCCGGTGTTGTAAGCGATACTGGACTGAGTGATACCGAGGTTTTGGAGCGACAGAAGCTTCATGGTGCAAATATGCTCACGCAGAAAAAAGGTACCCCCGCGATACTTATGTTTCTGCTGCAATTTCATCAGCCACTCATTTATATCCTTAATATCGCTGGAATAATTACCGCATTTCTTGGTGAGTGGGTTGACTCAAGCGTTATATTTGGTGTTGTATTGATTAATGCGACTATTGGCTTTTTACAAGAATACAAAGCCCGCAAAGCCATCGAATCGCTCTCAAAATCAATGACCAGTGAGGCCACGGTTATTCGTGGCGGCAAAAAGCAACGAGTCAAAGCAACCGAACTTACCCTCGGAGACATTGTTGTATTACAATCGGGTGATAAAGTACCAGCGGATATACGTCTTGTTCGTGTTCGAGAGCTGCAAATAGATGAATCCGCTCTCACAGGCGAGTCGGTACCAACGCAAAAGCAAACCGCTCTGGTACCCAAAGAAACGATCCTTGTCGAGAGGTCAAATATCGCCTATTCCTCAACGCTTGTTACCTATGGTACTGGAGTAGGCATAGTAATAGCTATAGGAAACTCTACCGAAATCGGGCATATTAATCAGATGATTGCTGCGGTTGATGTGCTTGAAACGCCTCTTACCAAGCAGATTTCACGCTTTAGTGCTTGGCTTCTCTATGTTATCCTCGGGCTTGCGGCAATCACCTTTGTTGTGGGTATTTTGCGCGGAGAGACATGGCTTGACATGTTCATGGCAGCGGTGGCGCTTTCCATTGGGGCAATTCCAGAAGGCCTCCCTGCTGCATTGACAATTACACTTGCTCTCGGCGTTTCTAAAATGGCAAAACGCAATGCTGTTATTCGTAAACTTCCTGCGGTAGAAACACTCGGAAGCGTTACGGTTATTTGTTCGGATAAAACCGGTACGCTTACACAAAACCAAATGACAGTTCAGAATATTGTTGCAGGTACACAAGACTATCAGGTCTCGGGTGTTGGCTATTCGCCCAATGGTAAAATCATGTGTAACGGAGAAGCAGTAGACGTTGCGGCAAATGCAGCACTTAACGAATGCCTTGTGGCCGGCTTTTTGTGCAATGATTCCAACCTTATTTCCTCAGAAAATCAATGGCGCATTGAAGGAGACCCAACAGAGGGAGCCCTTATTACATCTGCAAAAAAAGCCGGATTTTCGCGTGGTGAACTTACAAAAAAATTGCCACGTATTGACACCATACCATTTGAGTCGCAATACCAGTATATGGCGACCCTTCATAATAATTATGCTCCCAATCAAAGCGTTGTATACCTTAAAGGTTCTGTCGAAAGCGTTTCACAGCGTTGCACCACTACCATGAACATTAAGGGAGAATTAACGAACTTCGACCCAATAGATTGTTCTGAAAAAGCTGGACAACTTGCGCTTAATGGGTTGCGTGTGCTTGCGTTCGCGCGCGTGGTGGTACCAAGCGATGCTCGTGCAATAACACATCAAACAGTTAGTAACGGGCTTACATTTCTGGGTATCCAAGCAATGATCGACCCACCGCGAAATGAGGCGATAGAAGCAGTAAAATCGTGCAAAAATGCTGGGATAAGTGTCAAGATGATAACCGGCGATCACGAACTTACGGCCCTTGCGATTGCTCAGAAAATTGGTATTGTTGCCGAATCAAACAATTCAGGAACTGCACTAGTGTTAAATGGAAAAGCCATTACGGTAATTTCTGATGCCGATCTGGTTATGCATGCCGCGTCCACGTCGGTTTTTGCCCGAGTTGCTCCCGAAGACAAACTGCGTCTTGTAAAGGCGCTTCAGGCAGGTGGACAAAGTGTTGCCATTACGGGTGACGGGGTAAACGATGCACCTGCATTACGTCAAGCAAATATCGGTATTGCAATGGGCATTACCGGTACCGATGTTGCAAAAGAAACAGCGGACATGGTGCTTACCGACGACAACTTTGCTACCATCGAAGCTGCTGTCGAGGAAGGACGGAGTGTCTATGAAAATCTCATAAAATTTATTACCTGGACGCTCCCAACAAATTTTGGCGAGGGGCTGGTTATTCTTGTTGCTATTATAGCAGGGACCACACTCCCGATACTTCCGGTGCAGATCCTCTGGATTAACATGACAGCAGCGGTATTCTTAGGCCTTGTATTAGCATTTGAGCCAATGGAGCAGGGCATCATGAAGCGAATGCCCAGGGCAGCAAAGCAGCCAATTTTAACAGGGACTCTTATTTTTAGAATTTGTTTGGTTGGAATTCTCTTATGTGTAGGATCTTTTGGATTCTTTCAATGGGCGTTGTCAAATGGCAAAAGTCAAGAAGTTGCGCGTACCATTGCGGTGAATATATTTGTCATGGGTGAGCTATTGTATCTTTTTAATTGCCGTTCGCTGCAACGCTCATTTTTTAAAGTAGGCATTTTTAGCAATCCAATTTTTTGGGCTGGCGTTGGAATCATGATTGGCCTGCAAGTCGCCTTTACTCATGTACCGTTTATGAATATTGCATTTCAAAGCCAACCAATTTCTCTTATAGATTGGGCGCTATGCGTGGGCGTTGGAATTGTAATTTATGCAATTGTTGAGATCGAAAAATCTGTTAGCAACAGACTTTTTTCTCTTACAAAAAAGAATGTGGAAACAAAATAAGAAAATTGCTAACACTCGCGAAGAGCTGCTCTTTAATGTGCAGATTCAAAATGAGATGGATACTATGATTAGGAAAAGCTGGCACAATTGTTCCTAGCCTTTACTAGAGCGGAACTACACTGTAAAAACTCGTATTTCTAATGATATTTTCTAATAAAAAAAGGCACTCACGATGAGTGCCTTTTTTTATTGTATTGGATAGTTCTTCAGATTATTTGGTCGCAACTTTTTTTGCCATGTATGCTGCAAAAATTTTCCCTGCGTCAGCAGCTCCAAAGGACAATGTATTAGCTTCTTCGGCATAAATGGTTTTGGAAATGCCGTTACTTACAGTTCCTGATACTTTTATCTCTGTGTTATCTGTCAAAGTAATCAAGCAGCTGTCAAATTCAACACCAAACGTTCCAGAAACATTGGAGTTTTTATAGCTCGTA
>JBBRUX010000077.1:0-9723 GCA_038247415.1 Chitinivibrionales bacterium
TGATGAAAGTTCCGCAATCGTCATTGTCTCCTTAAGAGCCTCCAGAACGACTTGGACTTTAAAAGCATCATCAAAACTTTTACAAATACGTTTCTGTTCCAATGCTGGAATTACTACCTTTTTCTTCGACATTGATGTCTCCTTGTGGGTAAATGAAAATACCGTAAAGAGCCACTTTAAAAAAGATCTTTAAACTGTTCGGAAAAATAGATCCATCACAGACTGATCTCGGCAACGATAAAAACTTCTTTATCGGGATTTCCTGTACAGCCTATTTATGTGGATTATTTGTCAATGAATTGACCGACAACACCCTTCGTCATGAGTCGGTACTTGCGCAGATTACTTTTATAGCAGCCCTTATAGTGGCTTCGTCATTATCTGGAAAAAAAGCGCCACTGTCAGATACAACTGCTGTATAGCATACTATCTTTGAGCAATCAATTTCTCTTTCTCGAGTAATCGCACCACGATTCTAGCCAAGCTTTCAAAATCAACGGGCTTAGTAACATATTCTGCAATGCCAATAGCTTTTGCAATTTCAGGAGTTACGGTATCACTAAATCCTGTACAAATAATAATGGATATTTCAGGGCGTATGTCAAGCATGGCGCGCGCCAATTCTCCTCCCGTAAGAATTGGCATTGTCTGATCGGAGATGACACAATCAAAATCATTCGGATTTTTTTTGAACATTTCCATTGCTTCAAAGCTATTGCTTAATACCGTAACCTTAAACCCGTATTGAGAGAGTGATTCTTGCGCGAGATCGGCAATAGTAACCTCATCGTCTACAAAAAGGATATGCAACCCGTTGCCCTTTATTGTTTGAATCGGCTCCTGCTTCATTTCTACTGTATTAATTTTTTCAAATGAAAGAAGAGGCAAATACACATGAAAACTGGTGCAAACATGTTTTTCCGATTCTACCGAAATAATCCCCCCCAAACTTTTTACAATACCATGCACAACCGCAAGGCCCATCCCAGTACCCTCACCATGCTTTTTGGTGGTAAAAAACGGGTCGAAAATTCGGGAAAAATTGCTGCGCGGAATACCATATCCTGTATCTGATACTGTCAACCTAATATACTCACGATCCCGAGAAAGAGATTCTTCTGAAAATCCAATACAATACCCTACATGCTTAGATACCATAACAGAAAGCACGCCTCCCTCAGGACGCATTGCGTGTGCGGCATTTGTGCACAGGTTCATAAGAATCTGATGAAATTCGGTAGGATCAGCCCATACGCTGTCTTCTTTAGTTTGAATGCTCATTTCGATTGCAATCGTGCTGGGGATGGAAGCCCGAAGCAATTTGACAATCTCTTTTATAATCGGTGTAACATGCACTGCAATTCTATGATTTTCGGTTTGGCGGCTAAATGCTAAAATTTGGGCAACTAAATCCCGAGCTCTTTGCCCGGCAGTGATAATTTGATTGATATACAATAATATTTGCGTGTCGCTTATGGCAGCTTTTTGAGCAATGAGCTCGGCGTATCCCAGAATAGGCATGAGAATATTATTAAAATCATGCGCTATTCCACCCGCAAGGGTTCCAATAGCCTCCAATTTTTGAGCTTGCAAAAGTCTTTTTTGCGTTTGTTGTCTATTTACCTCAGACATTTGCAAAAGCGAGCCATTGAGGATTACGCCTTCGTAAATGCTATCATGAGTAACTATTACGCCAACAGGGTGAGGATTGAGTGCTGCAAAATTTAAGATCTCATCGATACTCATTTCGCTTGAAATAACGGGACAAGCCGTAATGAAGGTTCCTACATTTTCACGATTTATCAGCTCACGCCCAAACATACCATAGGTGAAATCTTTAAGATCTTCTTCACAAATAATGCCAAGCGGCCTATTTTTGCTATCGAGAATAGTAATAAAATTTATCATCTGGTGAGATCGGAAATGCTCGAATACTTGCATCATTCCGCACTCGATAGAAATTCCCGATAAACGAGTAATGAATGGGTCAATTTGGGCAGAAATCATTTTTTACCTTTGATAACATCTTAGAGCATGCACTTTAGCGGTTAACTAACTAAATATACCCTCATTTTATTAGAGCATTGTTAGAAATGTGTGAGTATAAGGTTAGGATAGCAATGAGAACCAGAAAGAATCAGCAAAGGAGGATGCTGGCGGATTTGGTTAAGAGAGAAGTCAACGAAAGCAGAGCAATCGAACGATTGCAAACAATGAAAAGCGCTCAAATATGTATTAAAATACATGAAGCGTTGGCAACTAATGCCCCGCAAGCTTCTCCAGCTCATCTTCTCCGGCAAGCGATGAAATAGCGCCTTCATCGATGTGGAGATCTTCTCTCAAGTCAATATGATCAACTTGGCCATCACGAATCCACAAGACTCGATCCGAGTTTTTAAGCATTTTATGATCGTGCGTTGCAGTAATGATAGTAACACCCTGATTAATAGAAAGATCTTTGAGCAAAGCAATAATATCGGCGCCCGTTTTGAAATCGAGGTTTGCAGTTGGTTCGTCGGCAAGAATGATTGATGGTTCATTGACGAGTGCGCGGGCAATAGCCACACGCTGTTGTTGGCCACCAGATAATTGGTCGGGTCTGTGGTCCAATCGATGACCTAAATCAACCCGTTCGAGGGCTTTTTTTGCAGCATCGTCTGCTTCTTCGTCGGATGCTCCGGTAAAAACCCGTGCAAGCGAAACATTTTTGAGCGCAGAGAGTGCAGGGATTAAATTATAGCTTTGAAATACATAGCCGATATAATTACAGCGAACATAGGCCAATTGACGACTGGTAAGTTTTGTAAGATTGAGAGGACCAATTGATACCGATCCCTTAGACGGCGTGTCAAGCGCACCAATCATGTTAAAAAGCGTACTTTTACCCGAGCCCGATGGTCCCATGATAGATAGATACTCGCCGGAGAAAATATCCACATCGACATCGCGTAGCGCATACACTTCATTGTCACGAAGCTTGAAAATCTTGGATACGCCTTTTACGCCAATCAGAACGTCACCGCGTTTCACAACTCCAGGCTGTTCAGCTAATTTAGTCGTCTCTTCCATACATATACCCTATAAATCTACTCTCCTACCGCAACAAGGCGATAGCAGAAGTCTGTTACTAAAACGGGAGTTGAATCACACTTTTTATAAGAAAGGTAATACCAATGCAGAATGTTGTTATAAGCCCAACACCACATCCAAAACCTGCCGATACGACCGGCACGTATTGCCGCCAGTTAAGTCCCATCTTTTTCTGAAAATAAAAGCGCCCTAAAAGAGCCCCAATAAATTGCGGAATAATAAATGTTGGATCGGATTGCCCTAGTCCCCGAACAAGACCATAGACAAGAAATGTTGGCCATGCCAAGAGACTCATAAGACCAAAAGATATGCCTCCAACCCCAAGACCCGCCAAAATAATGATTGGTTTAAAAGCCTGATTAAAAAGAGAAAAACCACCCAGTGTTGACGAATAAATAATAGACTGGTTCTCTGCCTGAAATTCCCACATTTTTTGTGCAAAGGGATATTGCGCACCAGGAACAGGACCAAGACTCCAGATAAAGTTGGCAAAAAAGAGACTAGCAACCAAAACGATAGGTGTAAGGATTATTTGTGCTTTCCAGATCGACCAGAACTTTACACCCACAAGTTCGGCTTCGCGATATCCAACGACTGCCATGCCATAATTTTGCATGGGAATCGGCAAAAACCAAATCGCCACACCTTTATATCCCGACAAAATAAAAGACGCTTCCCTAATGAATGGAATGCTTACAACTTGTCCGGCTATGCCCTCTAGACGCGCAGTAACATAACTGATAATAGGCGTGTAAACGAAGGCATAAAATACCATTATCAGCATAACACCTTTATGCCAATTGATAAGAAACCCCGAAAGCAGGATATACATTGAAACGGCAAAAATGTACACCGCAATAATCCAGTTAAAGCCAATATCACCACGTCCAGGTGGTACATTTGCACTCAAGCTGAATTTACCATTTGCGCTTTTTTTTGCCTGCGCAAGCCCTTTAAATACAGCCACAAATCCTACAATTGCAATTGCAAGCGATACACCGATACCAAAGCTGAAATAGAAATCGATATTATTCTTAAACATGGTTGCCATGAGCGTATCGCCCGGCCTCCACGATGATAAAATATCGAAATGATACAAAATAGGATTGGCAACAAACATTAAGATTAATCCAATAAAACTTCCTAGCATGGCAAAGAAGGGCAGCACCATACCCACAATTAGATTACCCAAATCAAATGACAGCCCCGTTGCCACGGCGGGAAGAAAATCTTTTGTCTGTTGTGTATAATCGACAAACGGAATAGGAAGCAACATAATTGGCGCACCGAGCAATGCTCCCGTAATCGTAGGAAGCCCTATATAAATTGTTCCAAAAGCAAGCCCAATGGCGCCGCCAATTGCAAAAACACGCCATCGCCACGAAGACATCTTATTGGGATCTTTATTCATATCCCGATTTGATTCTTTTTCCTCTTCCTGCTCCTCACTCAGCGCCATAATTCCCTGTGCGCCAAGCGGAGCCATGGGAAATGGAAGCTTTTCTATATCGCTTGCTATACGAAATAATCCATATCCAAGAATAGTGCTATCAAGTCGACTCATGAAAGTGCCAAATATGACCAAGAGCAAAGCCGGTATCCAGCGCGGATCAAACAATGTCCTCTTTGCCAACACATCCGGATCCCCCGGAGCAAACCAATGAGGGATATACTGAGCAATTCCATGTGCTTGAGCCGCATTTGACTGAACATAAAATTGATTCCATAAAATACCTTCAAATGGCATGGCCATTGCAGCACCAGCGAGCCAATACAGCACATATATTTCTGCTCGCTTCAGCGATTTGTTTGCTCTGCGCGCCACTTCTATAAAGAGAATAACCGTGACCCACCGTGCAGCAGGACCAATGCCCACGCCCGCAAGAAGTCCCATATAAATAGACCCTGGAACCATCATGAGCGCAATAAAAATTGCTCCTACAAATGCTGGCCAGGTAAAACCTTCATCGAATTCTGAAGGCGGCTGCATAAGCGACCGAAATTCTTCTAGCTCCTTGTCAACCCGAGGCGCTTTAGGCGCTGGCTTGGTAGGAGAAGTGCTCGGCACATCCTTTGGTAATTCTTTTTCGTCCATCGTACCTACTCTATCCTTTGCATAAGTATTCGAGATAACCTTCTATCAAGCAACTTTAGGAGATTCCTCACCCAAATGTTCTAGTGTGGCCATCCTATAGGATTCGATTGCTTCTGTTGAAAGTGTGCGCCATAAGAGAAACTGCTTTCTCAAATCGTGCATGAACGTTTTATTAGCGCGTGTCCAGTCGGAAACGGCACCGCTGATTCGCTTAGTAGTAATTTGGACTTCATCGATTCCCTCTATTTCAGAAGGCGCTGCCATAAGCTCAAAGGTTTGCATAATTCCCAAATCGAACGGAGCTAATGAAAGCTGGGAGCTCAACATGATGTTTCCGGCCTTATTTCTCCCTACCAATACATTCTCTGTTGCAAAGAGCCCAAGCCCAGCATCATCATGTTCCCTAAAATGTTCTGCCAAAAAGCTTACTACACCTGTTATATCGTATGCAGATACTGTAAAAGGAAATTTCATCGAGAGAACATCGCCCTGCGGTAATGGCATTTTCCAGTTTCTTTGAACTCCAGGATTAGCACTTTTTGAGGCCTGAATTGCTGGATATATTGCCGAAATAAGAACCGTGGCCATAACCATAGCAATGGCAAAAAGAGAATTCGTTGATGAGAAATTAATTGACGGCTGTTGAATATATCCCATATTGGCAAGGCTTGTTGCAACAAGCGCCAGTGTTTGCGCCAAAAGCTGACCCCCCAATCCACCAATAACAGCGTACACTGCAGCTTCTGCCAGGAAAAGGAACCCAACATGTCCTGGCGATAACCCAAGTGCACTAAAGGTATAAATTTCTTTTTGACGATCTGAAATAGACCCGAGCAAAGTCCCGAAAATGATAAGTCCGCCTAACAGGATAGGAATAATAAGAGCAAACATACCATTTACTTCTGTTGTTTTTGTAAAGACCATCCGCTCGACACCCTCTTTGCCCCGAGTCCACACAGGAGTTCTGGTAACCTCAGCGATACGTTTGCCTTCGTCGGCTGAGCCAAGAGTAGAGGATGGGTACATAGATATTGCATTAAGTGTACCACCCATTTTTTGTACCATAGCCTGACCCATGATAGCAACCTGGTTTGAATTGAGACGGGTATAATCTTTTTGAGCTCCCGACGAAGCAGCCCCACCAGCTACCAGAGCACCTGCTGCACTGGAGGTAACAATACTTGCATACGCTGCATCGGTAAAGTCGACGGGCAGGATCGGTTTAGCATCGAGGTTTTTGAGTTTCTGTAAACGTCCTACATCCAGATACCCTGCAAGATAGCCCATGCAACCATACACCGCGAGGGAATCACCAGGAACTATGCCCAGCTGATCTGCCAGCAATCGTGTGAGAAAAACGCCATTGCCTTGGAGCGCGGTTTGCTTCTGCGACAGGGAATCACCAGAAAATGCCAATTGCAGAGCAGGCCATTTTGCTAATTCTATAGGGGTAAGGCCTAATATTCCACTGACGAAGGCCGATTTACCATTTGCAATGGCTGCAATATCAAAAGGACGATCCTTTGCAAATACATCGGTACTTTTTTGACTTTTAGATAACCACCATTGCGGCGCAATAACACACTCTGGACCACCTCTGCCAACAAGCATATCGGGCAGTTCTGGTGAAAGGCTTCTGTAATCGAGGCTATGAACAAGAAATGTTGCAGCAGCATCAGGCGAAGCTGACCCTTCGTAAAACCCACGAACTCCGAGAACATTTGTCAAGGATGAAAAGCACAGAATAGTAAAGGTAAGCATCACCACGGTTATGCAGGTTAACAGCGTGCGAACCGGCCGTCGCCGCATGGTAGACATACCCATATTAACAGCTGCAATAAGCGTCCCACCCGAAGAATTATCGGATTGATGCAATCCGGAGCTTTTTCCCTGCAAAGCCATAATCTCCATTTTGAATTTGCGCATCATGATAAAGATAACAAGACTTGTAAGCAGAATAATGGCAAATGCAAGAAACACGATGAGCGGTGCCGAAGCAATTTTGAATCCAGGGTGCATCCAGTACATGAGTGCGAATGTTGCAGTAAACAATGCTGCAAACCCACCAAGCCGCGCATAGATACTTGTTGCGCAAATAAGAAGTCTTTCGAGTGCGAATGCAAATGGAATCGCAAGCAGAAGAAGGATAACCACTGCATTAATCAGATCGTTCATTACATCCTTTACAGGATTATACAGCAATCGCGAAACGGACGAACTCTGCGCAAACGAGGCAACTCGCGTTACAACATCGGGTGCTTTCGATCCTTTTTCAACAGCTACTTTGGCATGATTCTGGAGCAGTTCCAGGTCGGTGCTTGTTACCCCTTTCGATCTCAGAATTGACAAACGTGCCTCATTAAGCTGCCAAATATCAGATGCTGTTATATTATCAACTTCTGGTGGTTCAACAAACATAGTGAGCGGAAATCCAGCCCCATACGGTTTGCTTGGGGTGGCACCCAGATACACAACCCCTGTTGGCCTGAAAATTTTAATCCGATCGATAGATGTATTCTTGTGAACATACAGAAACCCAAAACCGTCCCGTGCGCCAAACAATGCCTGATCTTTACGAAAAGGAGCATCACCATCAGCCTGGAGAAAAGAAATAACATCACCCGGGATACGATCTGTTCCCATCGATTCGGAGGTTACAAAGCCTTTGGCAGGAAACATTGCGACACCATCGATAGTTCCAATGGTTTCGTAATTGACAATAGCATCTACGTTGCCAAGCGAGTCAAAAATAACCGGGATAATGGTTATAGTATTTTTTGCAGCACTCTTGTCGGATGCAAAATAGTCTTTTCGAACACCGCTTAATTTGAATCGACCAGCCGCATTAGCTTGTTCGAGAAGAAATCGATCAAACCCGGGAGTTGTTCCAGCCCTGCCAAGATTTGCCAGACTACCAAGGCTTGTTTCCCAAGAGATGCCACCTTTTGTAATCATGACCAGTGCGCCTTGCGCCGGAGAATTTTCGGCAATTGAGCCAGACAAGCTCAACCCTACATAATACCCATTTGTCTTACCATCCGACCAACGTGGCACTTTTGAAAAGGAGTTATCGGCAAATACGCGGGGAAGAGCGAGTCCCTCCTGCCCCGCAAGCGTGTAAAGCAACCGATTAGCCTGAGATGCCTGCTTGGCAATACGAACAGAATTGCATCGATCGGGTGTATCAAATGGTTGCGCTTCTTTGATTCTTCCATCGTGGTACGTTGTCAACGATAGATTGTAGATGCCAAACGTGCCTGCGGTGTTATTGCTTGTGATAATGCGCGCCGGGATATTTTGAGAAAGCATGGTCGCATCGGATAATGCAGACTTGTCGAGCATGTCAAGACCCGGTGTAGCTGTTGCTGCGGCCGAAAGCACTCTAAAGAGACGGCCATAATGACTTGGATTATCCCCGGATTGCAGCACAAACTGGCTGTATCCAAAGTCGGTAAAATCCCCAAGCATTGGGCCAAAGAGCGTTCCTTGATCCGAAAAATCGTATGACACGTGGAGCACAATAAAACGTGAAGCACATTTTTGTCGAAGCGTAGCACCTTGTTCATCTGACAATGTCAAACGAGCTAATTCATTGAGCCGTATCGTGGTACGATTTTGGGCAATGCCAACAAGGTTTTGAAAGAGCGGCTGTTCGATGCGTTCGATAGTTCCTGCAGCAATCGCTTCTCGGACTTTATTCCATCGAGCATACAAGACATCCATAGTATCGATTGCTCTCCTGACATCTGGAGAAGAGCCCGACTTTTGTTCTTTTGAACGGATTCTCATGAGCGTCTGATTTAAGCCAGTACTCGCATTTTCTGCATCGCCTTTGAAAATAGCAAGCATATCCCTTGCAAACGACTGTTCGATTGTTCCTTTAGATGCTTTTTCTATTGCAGCAGAGAGCGAGCGAGTATAAGTCAACGCCTGCCCATGCTCTTTAGCAAGCTCTAACGCTAATTCCGGTCGTGTCATTATGGCATCATACACAGATCGAGCACCTTCGTGAAATCGTGCCTGATTGTCATAAAACATAAATATCATATCACGCCGGGGTCGGTTTACTTTAAAATAGCGAACAGCTTCAAGCACCGCCGCAACATTAGCTGCCCCACGCGCATTGGGTGAAATTGTGGGGACATCGCCATAGCTGTCATAGTTTGCCGAAAGAACAATTGCTTCGCGACGTTTCTGATCGCTCACAAATTCGGGATTAGTGCCTGGCAGAAACGCACAGATATTGCGAGACGGAACTCGCTCCCATTTCATATGACAGGTTATTGTGACAACGTCGTAATCTTTACGAAAATCGAACTGTGCCTGCGCTTGTGGCGACGCATACAACCGTACAAGATTCGAAGGGATACCGGCACTCTTAGCCTCATTGGATAAACAAACATCCCCACCAAGAAAAACAACGGCTTTTGCCCCTAAAGCAAATGCTTTGCGCCAATTATCCCGGGAATCATATTCCATTGCAACAATGGAGCCCGAAACATTTCGATTACCATAGGCGATATAATCGCCATTACCAA
>JBBRUX010000078.1:0-9147 GCA_038247415.1 Chitinivibrionales bacterium
ATGCTACGACCTGCACAATAATAAGCGCTAGAATGAGGCTTGAACTCTTAAGGCCTATAGACATTCCAAAGTCGATAGCCATGCGGATGAAGGTGAATACTCCATCGATATAGAGCCAATACCCAATAAGAAAATAAACAAGGACAGGACGGCTAAAGCAGTTGCTCAGTGACGATCGCAATTCAACCATACCTCGTTGGATATGCGTGCGCAACAAACCTGTGTGGGAAACGGATTCTGGTTCTTTGACAAAAAGCAGAATGGGTACCGAAAATGCAAACCACCAGAGGGCAACGCTTATGAAACAGAGCTTTATAGCCATTTGTGTTGATGCGATATGGAACCATGCAGGATGGAGTACCATGAGTACATTGATTATAAGGAGTATCCCACCGCCCAAGTAGCCGTAAGCATAGCCTTTGGAAGAATTGGTATCAAGCCTTGACGCAGGTGAAAGGTGGGGGAGAAGCGAATCGTAAAAAATGAGGCTGCACGAAAAACCAATATCTGCGCATATAAAAAGAACTGCAGCCCAAAAGTAACCACCTTGCGGAACCCAGTACAAACATGCTGTTGCACACATGCCAAGAAGTGCAAAAATACCCAGTAGCCGCACTTTTATTCCCGAAAGATCTGCCAGTATGCCAATGGGTATGGCAATAAGGGCAATGAGCCCGCCTGCAATGGCAGTTGTTATGCCTAAATGAGCTGTGCTTTGAGGAGCATTGACACCTGCGTGCCAGAATGTTTTAAAAAAAACAGGAAAAAAGGCAGCAAGTACCGACGTTGCAAATGCAGAATTGGCCCAATCGTACATACACCATGCCCAGAGCTGCTTTGAGTCGTTGGAAGACTGAATAGATTTAGGCTTCATGACGTTTAAATTCTCGCATAAAGAATTTTAGTGCAATGGTCCTGTGTAAGAGTAACGGGATTGTTTTTAAGGTGCGTTGCGGCTACTATCAGAGGGATATCGCCAAAAACAATGCCAAAGTGGGAAAGTTTTGGGATTTCACAAAAATCAATAAGCATATCGAGAATGTCTGCACATGCATAGGGGTTGTCGCTATCGCTTGTGGGGTCGAGAAGGTATGCAATTGTTGCATAGCGATCAAGGGTGGCGGTATGGTTACTTTCAATCGCTTGCGTAATGATAGTTCGAGTTATACAAGGCAGCAATGTTGCGCAAACCACGCCATGAGGAATGGTAAACAAGCCTCCCAGAGAAGAGCCAAATGCATGTACCAGTCCTAGTCCGGCATTTGCTAATGTTATGCCCGATATCATTGCAGCGTAAGCGAGTTTAGTTCGCGCGGGAAGATTTTCTTCATCGCCCGATGCTATTGCTTGTATGTGCAGTACTATATCGTTAAGCGCATGTTCAATGAGTGCATCGGTTAAAGGTGTTGCGCGAGGTGAAACATACGATTCGATAAGTTGTGTAAGCGCATCCATAGCACAGGCAAGGCTTGTATCAAGAGGACAAGTAAACGCCAGAGTTGGATCGACGATGGCCACAGCAGGAACAAAGTTGTTGTGGCGAAGCGATTTTTTAAATCCCCCTTCCCCAATGGTGCTGATCACCGCATTTTTAGTTGCTTCGGATCCTGTGCCAGCGGTTGTGGGTACTGCAATGAGTGGCAGCGTTGTACCAGGATGCATTTTTGTGCCCACATCATCGAGGTAGTGGATTACCGATCCGGGTTGCGTTGCCATGGCTGCAATTGCTTTCCCTGCGTCAAGAACACTCCCTCCCCCAATAGAGCATACCGCCTCTATTTTCATCTCCCGGCACATAGTTGCACCAGTGTCAATGACAGCGGGAGATGGTTCCTGGGAAATAAGCATAGTATGAACAGTAATATGGAATACTTTACATTCTGCAATAAGGCCGGAACCCCGAGGTGATCCAGGATCAAAAAGAGATCCGTGCACAAGCAAGAGATTTGAAATGGCGCGTTGTTTGAGCTCGTTAATAATGGTTGCTTGCGCGGGAACACCAAAGAGAATTTTGGGTGTTGGAGAAAACTCAAATGAGGCAAGTGTGTGCAACATAATATTTTTGATCAGGGGCACATTGAAGTATACACTATGCCTTTGCGGGGCAGGGCCATGTAAGGTTCGACGGTAGATTTCCAACGTGCATAATGAGCTGTTTCTTTATGTGCAGCTGCATGTTCTTTGGTTTGATAGGCTTCGTATAAAAGAAATGAGTCGGGATCGTCTTGACTTTGAAGAACATCGAAGCGGCAATTACCTTCTTCAAGAATGGATGCTCTATGGTTACTTGTGGTGGCTTCGATAAATGCACGACTATATTCGGGCTTGACGGATACTAGTACAGTGGTTACAAACATGATCTATCCTTGATGTGAAAAATCACTCTGAGATGGTGCTTTTGTCTAGCTTCCTAAATTTGATGCACGGGCACTCATGGCTGTTGCTGTTGCACGTCGGTCTGGGGTAATAAGTACTTTGCGTCCTACTCGAAGGATTGTCTTTTTGGTAATATGATTGAGCATACAGATCTTGCGAATGCTAGTATGATAGGTTCGTGCAATACGACCAATAGAATCGCCTCTGCGAACAGTATGCCATAATGCCTTGCGGCTCTCTTCGAGGTAGAGGAAATCAGCTCGCGTCAGAACAAGTGTTGGGGATTTGAGTGTGCCTTTTTCAAAGTCGATTATGCAGTGTGGATTAAATGGTTCGCCATGGTAGCGCATTTCTAAATGTAAATGACTTCCGGTAGAGCGCCCGGTATTACCGCCAAGTCCAATAATTTCTCCTGCAGCCACGCGTTGGTTTACTGCTACAAAATCTTTGGAAAGGTGTCCGTAAATGGTCTCCAACCCATTGGCATGCCGAATAACCACAACATTACCGTAGCCATATTTGTCGTATTGTATAACACGAATAATGCCGTCGAATGCTGCCCGAACGGAATCGCCTTTGTTAAGCTTAATGTCGACACCATAATGCCACATATAGTGTCTCATCCCAAAATCGCTGGTTATGTTATTCTTAAAAGGATGAACATAGGTTTTGTTCTGGGTAGAATCGATGAGGGGAATTATTGCTGAGTCGTTCCATGATAGATAGTCGAGGTGTTCAGCGTTTATGCGGCAGGTATTCCATTTTGTCGTATCGATGGAATATATATCGGAGTCGAAGAGCGTGTCGAGATTGTTCTGGAATTCGAATTCAGAAATTTCGGATGTGTCGGATGAGTCGGAACTCAAAGTATCGGAGAGTACTTGAGAAAAATCGGGATCGTGAGAGACGTTTGCAGATGCTGAAAAGCAAAAAAATAGCACTCCCAGAAAAATCAGTTTCTTCATGTAGATTCCTTAATTGCTGCTCGAAACAACAGGGTAGAGAAGGTCGAAAGTGTATAAACCCTTTACCTTATTATATCGAGGTAAACGTGCAAGAAATTGGTAGACAAAATCTTGCGTGGGTTTATTGACAGAAAAAACAAAGAACAATGCTTCGTGCGGGCCTTGGTTGCCATGGGCACAGGTTGCATTTTTTAAATATACGTTAAGAAACGAAAAAATGCATGCTTTTTATTGAGGCTGAAGGCACATAACTCTTTTCAACCTTCAATGTTAGCGCATTCTAATGATAAACTACTGGTTTAGGATATGAGGCAAGCTATCTGTGTCGTCGATCACCACAAGTAATGATTTAATTTATCGATAGGTAACAGGTACCTTGATAACAATTTTTTGAACGGGGGTGCAATCGGTATCGTGATTGATACCGGGCATATGTGCATCATGAGGAAATAATATTATGCAACGGCCGGGAACTAGGCTTACAAATTCGCAGGTGCCGTGTATAAACCCAACATCGCGCGTGGTGTCGAACAGGGGATCGGGTTGCGTGAGAGGGCAGTACCCAATACGTTCGCATCCCGAAACAACATACTGAATATCGATGTTGTTGGAATGGTATTCGAGTTTTCCTTGCTCTTGGGCTTTTGTGAAGTAATAGGAAACGAGCGCTTTTGTACCCGTGGAGTCTAGTGCGTAACTTCCTGGCATGAGCCCCTTGACAGAAGAGTGTCTTAAAAAATCAACAGCAGCAGGAAAACAAGGATGCAAACCAAGGTAGCGGTCAAGTGCATCCAAAGTTTCGACTATCATGAAAACTTCTCTTGTGCATAGGTAAAGGCATTTTTAAAAATTGCCAATCCATCCCCTTCTTCTGGCAGGTCTTCGCGTGTCCACCGTGGATGATGCGTACGATGCACACATGCTTCGGGGTGCGGCATGAGGCCAAAAAGTCTGCCGGTGGTATCACAGATTCCTGCAATGCCATGTTGAGCGCCATTGGGGTTATCGGGGTAGGTTAATGTTGGCTTATGCGTCTGTTGATCCAGATATTGAATAACATGCAGGTTACTTTTCATGAGAGAATCGAGAACATTCTTGTCTTTGGCAATAAATTTACCTTCTCCATGACGCACGGGCAGGTACATGGAGCTGATTCCCCGTGTAAAGATGCAGGGAGAATTTTCGTTGACAGAAAGCTCCACCCAGCGATCTTCGAATTTTCCCGAATCGTTACCGCAGAGGGTAACCAGTTGTTCTGTGTAGTTGCCGCTGGATGCTGGTAATAATCCGAGCTTGACCATGAGCTGAAACCCATTGCAAATACCTAAAATGATTTTGCCAGCTGCTATAAAAGCAAGGATTTGTTCAATGATCGCGGTATTGGTTTTTGCATCGACACTATGCAGCAACCGGTTAGCTTGCGCTTTGGCGCTTCCAAGATCATCGCCATCGAGAAAACCTCCTGGCAGGCATAAAAAATGATAGGGGGCAAACGAAACATCGCCTGCTACAATTTCCCATATCGAATGAATGTCTACTTGAGTAAACCCGCCTAAGCGACAAGCGTGTGCTGTTTCTCGTTCGCAATTTGTACCATTTCCCGATACTACCAATGCGGCAATAGTGTTGCCCATGCATTTCTCCCTTATTTCAAATCAAAACGTGAGTGTACTTTTCCAAGCTATTTTTGCATCGATACGCGAAAGACTGAGTGTTTTTTCACCTGTTAGGCCGGTAACGAGAATCGCATCTTGTCGCGTAACCGTTCCTATTGCAGCGCAGGGCAATCCGCTCAAACATGATTCGAACGCTTGTGCACGTGCTGGTTCAACTTCTACAATAAAGCGGCTTGTAGATTCAGAAAAAAGAAGTTCTGTATTTGTTGTGCAGCCATCATTGACAATACGGCTTAATTCGATGGTGGCGCCAAGTTCGCCAGAAAAACACATTTCTGCCAAGGCAACGGCAAGGCCCCCATCAGAGCAGTCGTGACATGAACGGACGAGTGCAGCTTGCATTGCAGTATGCATTGCCCGATACATTTTCATAGAAGTGCTAGGTTCGTGAACTTTTGGAACGCTTGTGTCGGCTATGCCTTTCATGAGTGCATATTCCGATGCGCCAATTTCGCGGTAGGTTGTGCCTACTACGTAAATAATGTTGTCGGCTTTTTTAAAGTCCATGGTGACTGATTTGCGTACATCATGAACCTTGCCAACAACGCTTATGAGCAATGATGGCGGAATCGAAATACGGGTATCCCCAATGTGATAATCATTTTTCATGCTGTCTTTGCCCGAAATAAGCGGTATGCCGTAATTGATACAAAGATCGTATAATGCCTGGTTTGCACGTACCAGTTGAGCAAGCTTATATTCACCATCGGGATTTTGAGCGCTTGGCACTGGATCGCACCAGCAAAAGTTGTCCAGGCCTGCCATGTAATCGGGGTCTGCTCCCACGGCAACGGCATTGCGTACTGCTTCGTCAACTGACGACGATGCCATGGCATAGGTATCGATGTCGCTATAGCGAGGAATGATGCCATTTGAAACAGCTATTCCTTCGAATGATTCGAGAATGGGGCGGATAACGGCAGCATCGGAGGGGCCATCGTTTTTTACCCCAACAAGCGGCTTGACAACGCTACCACCCTGCACTTCGTGATCGTATTGACGAATGACATATTCTTTGCTGCAGATATTAAGACGTTTTAAAAGACCCAAGAGATCGGCATTATGATCGGATGACGAAAGTGGGCCGGCATGAATGTCTTTGGGCTGTGTCCACCGCGCAGTAAGCTGCATTTTAGGAAGCCCATTGTGTAAAAAATCCATTGACAAAAATGCAACAACCTGTTCGTTATAGCGGATGTCGAGGTGCCCAGAATTTGTGAACTCTCCCACATCGGAAGATTCGACATTCCACTCGCGCGAAAGAGCCATAAATGCGTTTAGGGAGCTTGGAGGCACGGCAAGTGTCATACGTTCTTGTGCTTCGGAGACAAATATTTCCCAGGGCTCTAAGCCATGGTATTTGAGAGGAGCACGGTCGAGGTGTACTATTGCCCCGTTTGTATCTTGTGCCATTTCGCCAATTGAAGAGCTGAGGCCCCCTGCGCCGTTGTCGGTAATTGACGAATACAAATTTTTATCACGCGCTGCCAAAAGAAAGTCGGTCATACGCTTTTGCGTTATGGGATCGCCAATCTGCACGGCAGTTGCGGGAGAGCCTTCGTGCAGCGCCTCGGAAGAGAAGGTTGCTCCATGAATTCCATCTTTACCAATGCGCCCGCCCACCATGACTATACGATCGCCTATCAGAGCTTTTTTCTCGTAGCCTTTTTGCCCATTTATAACAAGGGGCATAAGACCCAATGTTCCACAGTGAACAAGCGGTTTGCCTAAGAACCGGTCGTCAAAAACGATGGTGCCATTGATGGTTGGAATACCGCTTTTATTGCCACCATGTTCAACCCCTTCGCGCACACCTTCAAAAACGCGTTTTGGATGAAGGATACGGGGAGGAATTGTGTCGGTATAAAAAGGCGATGCAAAACAGAATACATCGGTATTGGCAATGAGCTGGCAACCCATACCTGTTCCAAAGGGATCGCGATTGACACCCACAATACCCGTGAGCGCGCCACCGTAAGGGTCTAGGGCCGAGGGACTATTATGTGTTTCGCATTTGAATACAATTGCCCAGGTATCGTTGAAGCGAACAACTCCGGCATTATCTTTGAATACCGAGAGGCAGATATCCGCAGCACCCTTCATAGAACGAACAGTTTCGGTTGTTCCTTGAATGTAAACCTTAAAGAGACTTGATATAGTTTGGGTAGAGCGACCTTCTTCAAGGTAGGTAATATGGGCTGCAAAAATTTTATGTTTGCAATGTTCCGACCAGGTTTGGGCTAAAATTTCTAGTTCTACATTCGTGGCAGATGCAGGAAGGCCGCATGCTTTACGTGCAGGATCTGACCCATGAGCTGCGAAGTGGTTGGCAATGATTTTCATTTCGTCGAGTGTAAGAGCAAGCATACCTTTTTTACTGATACTGAGTAATGCATCGTCCGATACGGCAAGATCTATGGGAACAAAAGGTGTAATGGCATGAGTGTCGGTGACAATAGGCGCAGCAAATACCCGGGTGTGAATGCCAAGCCATTCTTGCTTGGAATAAATGGCTATTGTTTGAATAAGTTCGTTGGCTAAAAGTTCGCGGCTTATTCGTTCGATAAGCTTTTTTGAAATTTTTCCCTGAATAAAAAACTGAGATGCTGTGTGAACAGAGACTGCATCGAGGTCGTCTCGTTTTAGGCACACGGCAACTGCTTCTTTTGCGGTGCGGCCCGCGTTATCGGTTACGCCGGGTCGAAATCCTACTTCAACCAACCAATCAAACGTAGTGCAAAAAGTGCCATTAATAGAATAATCCTGAATAATTGGGTCGGAGAGGGGCCCATTGGCCAGCGCAATAAGTTCGGAGGTAGAGAACGCGCCATTAAGGATATATACCCGAGCAATTCTCACCGAACTAGCGGTGCCGATACCCAGATCGGATGCGATACGGTTGCGCACATTTTCACCAGCGCTGTCGCGATGATGTGGTTTGGTTCCTACATAAATTCGTTCGGGCATGAAGTCACTGGCCTTTCAATACGATGATGGTCAATTTTTTGGGAGAGGTATAAAATACAATTTTTTAGGCTAGAGAGGGAGACTTATTGTATCGATGTTGAGATGCGTAAGTCTTTTTAGAGATTCTGCATGCGGAGGATATCTTTCTTTTTATTGAGATAGTCGGCAAAATCGGTAGAAGTAAGGGATAGCGAGTAATCGAAGATCTTGTTTGGGGCATCGATTGCGAGTGAGAAAATCACCACCGTTTTTGGAAAGTTCCATCGCGCATACGAAGAAACCATAATTTTTTTATAAAAATCGTACGGATACGATCGGAGATTCCATCGTTCACGGGCTAAATAGCGGTCGCTTTCATCAAACATCCGGCGAGGATCCAAACCATCAAAAATCGGCTGTCTATGGCCATATTTCTTTTCGAGCAGATCGAATATGTCAAGAACGAGTGCGCGTGTTTGGTCGTGAATTGCGGAGTAATAACGGTTTACACTCTGAAACACGTTGTAATTAAAGTCGAAGTTTTTTAATGCCTTTGCATCAAATTTGAGGGTTACCTGAAAAAAACGATCTTCTGCAAAGTAGTATGAGGCTAGTGCTTGATATCCTGCAACAGAAAGGGGCGTTGTGTACATGGTTACCGCAAGGGCCGCCGGAAAACTTGAATCTGCCGGTGCCTTTGTCCATGCTTTTGGGTTTGTGGCGCTCTTAACGGTTGCAGAATTCATCCCCCAGGTTGCGCTCTGGAATCCGACAGGCGCAAGTCCTGCTGCAGCATACACGTACAGAGCCCCCGCAATTATTAGTATGCACAGTCGTGACATAAGCGCATGGGTACATGACGTCGCCCTAAGTATGTGATTTTTTGTAAACAGATTTGAGTATTTAAAAGTAAGGGCGATCACCGGAGATTTCCCCTTTTTCTATGGTAATAAGTTCGGCAGAAGGCTGTGTGGCCATAGGTCTTGCGTACAAATCGTGGATCCAGATGTTGCCGGGCAAATAACCAGTGCGCAAACCAATGGGAGCTGTGAATGGGCGAATGGTATCGGAAAGAAAAACATCGTAGGTGATATTGTGTCCTGCTTGAGTATAGCGCGAAAAATGAAGGGAGATATCGCCGTTATCATAGGAGCTATCAGTATCGTTTGCAATGAGGTGTATCC
>JBBRUX010000079.1:0-8978 GCA_038247415.1 Chitinivibrionales bacterium
CTCAGTCGGCGGATCTGATTTTTGTTACCAATGAGGTTGGTTCTGGGATTATTCCCGAAAATAAGCTTGCTCGCATGTTTAAAGATTGTGCAGGAATATGCAATAAAAAAATTGCCACAATTGCCGATGAAGTCTACTTGTGTGTATCTGGTATCTCTTTAAAAATCAAAGGATAACAAGTAATGCTTAAGAATTTTATTCAAGAAGTGGTTTCCACTAAAAACGATAGGCTCTCAGCAAAAATTCAAGCCCATTTAAACGATCTTACGAAACCATTAGGAAGTCTTGGTCGTCTCGAAGAGTTTGCGATGCAATACTGCCTTTGCCGCGGTTCGGAGAAATCGTCCATAGCAACAGCAATGCTGTTTACCTTTGCCGGGGATCATGGAATTACCGCAGAAAAAATCACGCCGTTTCCCAGCGAAGTAACAACTCAAATGGTTATGAATATGGCCATGGGTGGTGCCGCGGTTACGGTTATGTGCAAAAAAGCTGGCTTTGAGTATTCTGTAGTTGATATGGGAGTGAATGCCGATTTTCCTGATCATCCGCTAATTATTAAAAAGAAAGTTGGTCGTGGTACAAAAACCTTTCTTAACGGATCTGCGATGAGTTCGGATCAGTGCAATACGGCTTTGCAGTCTGGATACGAAGTGGGGACCCAGGCGAAGGCCGATCTTTTTGGCATTGGTGAAATGGGTATTGGGAATTCATCTTCAGCAGCCGCTTTATACAGTTTGCTATTGAATGTAGAACCGGATCGTACCACTGGTCCTGGAACTGGGTCGCATGGAGATTTGTTAGAACGCAAGAAAAGGATTATTTCGGATGCTGTGGCTTTTCATAGGAAAAGCTGGGACGGCACACCGCTCGAAGCACTCTGCCGAGTGGGCGGATTCGAAATTGCAGGGATGGTTGGCCTTATTATGGGCGCTGCAACCAAACGAGTTCCAGTGGTTGTCGATGGTTTTATTGCATCATCGGCTGCGCTCGTGGCTATGCGCATGGCACCTGTGGTAAAAGAGTATCTTTATTTCTCCCATGCCTCCGCCGAAAGTTTCCACAAAGGATTTCTTGAGCTCGAAGGTATTAGACCGATACTTGATCTCGACATGCGTTTAGGCGAAGGAACCGGTTCTGTTCTGGCGATGCAGATTATTGAACAGGCAATGGCATGCTACAATACAATGGCAACATTCAGTTCGGCCGGCGTGAGCAATAAGGAGTGAGGATTCAGCCATCCCCCCCTCTGCGCCATCGGAGAGGGAAATGGGGTGAGGCGTAAATGTCAAGTTAGATACCTCGCAGCTTGCTGCGGGGTGGTTCATTAAATGAGAAGAATTCAAGGTGTATATGCGACCTTTGATTACAGCGTTTCGAACACTTACCATAATTCCACTGCCCGGAAAGGATGCACAGCACTTTTCGAATGCGTTGCCATTATTTTGGATTGTAGGTGTTGCAATCTCTTTAATACCAATAAGTTGTGCCAAGTTATCTGATGTTGGAATTGATGCGGGAATTGCTGCAATTGTAGCGGTATTTTTGGTAACGGTTGTAACTGGCGGCTTGCATGTTGATGGTCTGGCAGATAGTTGCGATGGTTTTGGTGGCGGACGCGGGAATAAAGAGCGCATACTTGAAATTTTTAAGGATTCGCGACTTGGAACGTTTGGAGTTATTGCGGTTGTTTTCGATCTGCTCTTCAAGGTTCTTGCCTGGCAACTTTTATTTAAAAGCTCTTTGGGCGTTTTGGCAATTAGCGTTAGTTTGGTTTTGTCTCGTACCATTCAATCAATTTTGCTGGTTTGGTTACCGAATGCTCGTGGGACAAGCAGCCTGTTACATGCCTTTAGTTCAACGGGCAATTTCATGAAATCATCTATCTTTATTCCTTTTATTGTTGTGGCTTTTGCAGGTGCTCAACTCTTTAGGTCGCATCTGCTGATTATATCGATCTCAACTGTGGTTTCCCTGTTTGGCGTCTTGCTGTTTTCGTTATATTGCCTTAAAAAAATCGGTGGCATGACTGGTGATACCATTGGTGCATCGAATGAAATTGCCGAAATTGTGTTTTTGTTTACTGCAATCCTACTGATGAACATCCCCATAATTTCAGGGGCCACACCTTGATATCGATTTTAAATAAGATAGGTCATATTTGATGTTATATAAATGTCGTAAGGTATTATTAAATAAAAGAGTACATATATTAATAGTGTGTTGTACTGCATTAATTTTGTGCATACTTGCTCCCATGATTGGCATGGCTTTTATTAATCCTTTTTCAAGTAATGACGCCACCTTACTGAGCACTATATTCTATCAAATTCGGCTTCCACGACTATTTACCGGTATGTGTGCAGGGGCTGGCTTAGCTTTGGCTGGAATGGTGTTTCAGGCAATGTTTCGCAATCCTTTAGCCACACCCGATACGTTGGGGGTATCAAGTGGTGCATCTTTGGGTGCTGCCATCACCGTTCTTGCCGGATTAAGTGGGAATATTCTAGGAATACCCATTATCACCCTTGGAGCATTTCTCGGATCGATGGCCGCAATTTCACTGGTTTATATGTTTTCATCAATCCAAAAGACCTTTTCCAACATCACCATGTTGCTTGCTGGTGTTGCAACAAGTCTTCTTTTTTCGAGTCTACTCATGTTTGCCCAATATTTAAGTAGCATGCGAAATAGCTTTCAGATTGTTCGATGGCTAATGGGTGGCATTGATGTCTTTGGTTACTCGCCGTTTTTTTCTATGTTCCCCTTAGTTGCACTTGCTGCCCTCATAATATTAGTTAAATCACCGGTTCTTAATCTGCTTCTTACCGGTGAAGATATCGCTCAAACCCGCGGTGTTGCCGTTGGTCGCGAGAAGATAATTCTCTTTTTTGCAACGTCCTTAATGGTAAGCGCTATTGTTTCGGTATGTGGCCCAATTGGTTTTATTGGCCTCATGGCACCTCATATGTGCCGAATTCTTTTTGGTAACGATCATCGGCTGCTGGTATGGATGTCGATGATTTTTGGGGGTACCTTTCTTGTTGTGTGTGATACTATTGCACGGGTTATTGTTGCGCCTGCAGAAATGCCGGTTGGTGTTATTACTGCATTACTTGGCGGCCCATTTTTTCTGATTTTGCTTTTGGGGCAAGTTCGGGGCAATGGTCGGCCCAAGGTTTTTTAACTATGATTTCTGCCAAAAACATTTCCTTTTCGTATGGAGAACGAGAAGTTCTCACCGATGTTTCGGTGCCCATGGAACATGGACAACGCTGGGCAGTTATTGGAAAAAATGGCGCAGGAAAATCCACTTTTGTTAAGTGCTTGGCTGGTTTAGAAAAACCTAGTGCTGGGTCAGTTTCGATCGATTCTAAAAAAATAGGATCTATTTCGGTTGCTCAAATGGCAAAGCTTATTGCGTATGTTCCTCAAGTAAGAGACCGCGCAGTGCCTTTTTCTGTCTTTGATTATGTCATGATGGGCCGGTATCCCTACCAAGGCATGTTTGCAATTGCATCGATACAAGATAAAGAAATTGTTGAAAATGCCCTCGCTCTTACCGATTGTATCCATCTTCGTGATAGGCCAATGTCCGAGCTTTCTGGCGGCGAACAACAGAGAGTGCTTCTTGCCGGGGCAGTTTCTCAGCAAACCAAAGTGCTGCTCTTAGATGAACCAACAACATTCCTTGATCCCCTTCATCAGGTACAGCTCGAGCGCGCCCTCGATCGCGTGCACAAAGAAGCTGATGTAACCGTAGTTACGGTAACCCACGATTTAAATCAGGCACTGCATTATTACGACCATATTCTGGCACTTGTTGACGGGAAGGCATTTTATGCCGGGCCGACAAAAGCTTTTCTAGCAGAATGCCCTGCTATTTTGGAGTGTGTTTTTGG
The DNA here is from genome assembly GCA_038247415.1 of Chitinivibrionales bacterium. Taxonomy (GTDB): domain Bacteria; phylum Fibrobacterota; class Chitinivibrionia; order Chitinivibrionales; family WJKA01; genus JBBRUX01. Next base: position 3,903 of record JBBRUX010000079.1, read on the forward strand.
TTTAGAGTTTCGCATGGGGCGTCTTGAATCGGGGGAAGTTTTCGTGATGCCGAAAACATAGCTGTTAAGAACCCTGGTTGTCAAATATGGCTTTCAAAGAAGAATAGCGGGATTGAAAAAGATCTGAATGTAATTGGCTTGCCAAAATATGTACTCATTGACAAATCCGGTCAAATAGCAGATGCAAATGCTAAACGTCCAAGCGATCCAAAGCTCGTTGACGATATCAATAAATTGTTGGAAAAATGATCGCTGTTAGACATGAGTTGGCTCGCTCAATTAAAAGCCAACGGCGCAGGTGTCGCAGGTAATTAAATGCGCAATTGCGCAAACAGTGCCAGTTTGCAAAAACTCAACTTCGAACTTGGATCCGAGAAGGATGAAGACGGTATCTTATATTGGCAAAACAACACGCGGTTTAGCTCCGCCGCTGCTTTCTTGTCAACCAAATCCGCAAAGGGTGATGCCAGGGTAACTCATAAGCCTCTACGGATCAGACAAGGCACTGGCCCAGAGCAGGTACTTCGACCACAGTGTAATGGCTGCAGATATTCTTGATCAATGAAACTGACGAGAAGCGGTCAAGGGCCCGTCCTGTTATTTCTGATTCCTTCCCACCCACTTTTTGATTATTATGCCAGCAAAGCGCTTAAATACCTTCACGAAATACGATACATCGCTGAATGCGCAGTCTTACGCGATACACCGCGGGTACGATCGACCCCTCATAGCTTCCCACGATTCATGATTATTGACAAAGATGGTAATGGGGCAGATAAAGAGGCCCCTAAGCCGAGTAGGGAGGAAATTCAAAACATCTTGTTGAGCTATTTAAGTCGATAAATATTGAGAAGAAAAAATAACGAAAACACCCACAGAGAATAAAGGGATGCTTTCAGCACAACGCCTAACAGGACTAGTGCAAAACGCTATCGATTGGAGCAGAAATTAAGAATGTTTAAAAACAAGTTTGATTGTAAATAGGGAAACAAAATATAGACAAAGTAATAAATTGCTTAGAAACGGTTCATCGGCTCTCGTTTTTAAAATCAAGTATGACGTTCAGTTTTTTTTTCATGTAAAGTACCTATAAAAAAGGAGGATGGTTCACCGTGCTCGTTTTTTTTCTGCGCGTTCCAATTGTTCGATAGTCCACCACGTTCGATCCTCGATGCATCGCATAAAACGCACATCAATACGGTATATGCTCATCAATTTAAGCAGATTTATAAAGCTGATGTCGTCCTTTTGCTCAAAATATTGTAATGTCCTGATGTTTACACCTGCCCTTGTTGCAGCTTGTTTCTGTGTGAGGTTCAAAACAACGCGACATTCCTTGAATAGTTCACGAGTTTTCTCCAAATTTTCGGTGCAGAGTGAATTGGAAAACACGAGGAAGACTCCTTTAAATACTAATATGATGCAAATCTTGTATATTTAAAGACGAGTAAAATCCTGGCCAGGTAGGTCTCACGGTTACAGTAAACACATATTTATTGAGGTTAACGATGCATTATCGAAAATTTGGCAAAACTGGCAAAGAAATTAGCGTTATTACACTTGGTGGCATGCGGTATAACAATAGCTGGCAAGACCCTCGCGACGTTGTTTCTACCGAAACGTTAGATCAATGTGCAAACTGCGTTAAGCTGGCTTTTAAGCATGGTATCAATCACATCGAAACCGCGCATGGGTACGGCAAAAGTGAGCACTGTTATGGACGGGTGCTTAACGATATTTTGGCTATCCCGCGAAAAAATTACTTTCTCATGACAAAGGGCGCTCCCCAAACTGGAGCAGAAACCAGAGCATTTGTAGAAGCTCAGCTTAAAGCCTTAAAAACAGATCACATCGATTTTTATGGGTATCACGGGATCAATAATCGCGCAATTTTTGAAAATGCATGCGCAACTGGTGGACCGGTTGAAGCGCTTGTAAAGCTTAAGGATGAGGGAATTATTGGTCATGTGGGATTTAGCACCCATGGGCCACTCGATGTGATACAGGATGCTATTGCAACTAATCTCTTTGATTTTGTAAATCTTCATTATTACTATTTTTTCCAGCGAAATAGGCCTGCTGTTGAAAGTGCCAACGCTCGAAATATGGGCGTGTTTATCATTTCTCCCAACGATAAAGGTGGCTTGCTCTATAAGTCTCCCACGCTGCTTAAGAACATTACTGAACCTCTCACACCAACTCAATGGAACGCCCGGTTTTGCTTGAGCACACCCCAGGCGCATACTTTGAGTTTTGGCATGACAGAACCCTCGCACTTCGAGGAAATGGCCGGCATTTGTTCGCAGGAGCCTTTGTGGGGCGCACAAGAAATAGAAATTCTTAATGCACTCACTGCCCAGCGCAGCAAAGATAGTTATTCGTCAATCGATGGCTATGCGATAGATCCTGGTACTTCGGGCATTAATATCCCGGAGATATTGCGTTTTAGAACTATGTGGAAATGCTGGAATATGACCGATTGGTGTGATTATCGATATAATATGTTTCAAGAGAAAGATCATTGGTTCCCAGGTGTTTTTGCTACCGATGAGAATATTGCAAAAATTCCCGATGCGTCAATACCCAAGGACTTTCCGCTTAAAGACTTACTTAGAGAGTTTCATAAGAAGTTTTATAAAGGGGAGTGATTCAATAAAAGAGCTGGTTAACAGCTCTTTTGTACCGTACTGTAGAGTATTTACGCCGCGTTCCCACTACGACAATTAATTTCCTTCCATTCGCAGTAATTCAAATCTTGTGCTTGTTTCCACGATAGCATTGGCAATTTCCTGGGCTGTTTTTAAATCATTGAGTTTTTTTAAAGAATGTTTGAACCGAACAAAAACCAGATATACCTTAATAGCAAGAATTGCGCTATCAATAGAAGTGGTTGGAATTCGCTTGTCGGGAAATAAATTGTGATTATTCTGGATAAAGTGCGCGGCTTTTTTTACCGCGTTGTGCATCTCTAAATCTCGCTTAGTTGGATATGAAAACTCCCAAAGATTGACTCGAGCGACAATTTCAGGTTCGCGGTTGTCGGGCAATAATCCTGCCGCAGCAAATATTCTGCAATCAAATTCTCGACACGCTATTGGCCTATAGTGGTAAATCGAACAATTGCCCCCAATAAGCATGGGGCAATTGCCTTTTTCGTTATATCCTAAAAGCTTAGTTCCTTTGGGAATCATCGGTGCGTCAAATAAAAGTTTTTTGGGGATATGTAAGAGAGATGCTGTTTCGTTAGCATGGATATGAATAAATTTTGATGAAGTACAGCATCCACGGCATGTTCCACAAGGTACGTTTGCTTCGGTTCTTCCAAGAAGCATAAGCCGAGTTCTGCGAAGCCAGGAAGAGAATATTCCGGCATGATGCCCTTGTGCCTCAGCTAGTTTGAGAATCCATTTGACATGAGAGAAGCTGTTTTGAGGATCGTAGGTAGGGGTATGCACAGCAACCCTTTTCTTGGCTTTAAAGATGATCATTTTATTTTGTTATGTAAATATAACCTATGATAATGAGAAGAAGCTTTAAAATCTTCTCAACAACCAAAAAATCGCTATTGCAGCTAACAAAATCCAGATGCCCACAATCACCAGGCCGCTCATCAAGATCTTTTTAAATTTAATATGAAGTTCTGATGCTTTTGCCCTGCATTCGAGCACTATTGATTGTGGAACCAACTTAAGGGCAAGAAATATTCCAAGTGGTATAAGTATTAAATCGTCAAGATACCCAAGTACCGGAATAAAATCGGGGATAAGATCAATTGGGCTTAATGCGTACCCTACAACAACAGCTACCACTATTTTGGCATACCACGGTGTTTTGGGGTGTTTAAGCACGAGATACAGAACGAGAATTTCCGATTTAAGCTGTTTCGCTTTCGATTTGAGGAGCGTGAGGAAACGCATAAAAGCGATGTTCTTTACTAAAGTTGTGTGGGCGATCTGCTTAAGAACGCCCTATGGATGATGCTATTTGTAGGGCTCAGATCTATCGACTCTTGTTTTGTTTGTTCGAGAAAAATACTTGTTCTCCACTGTCAAATTCAAGAACAAAATAGGGATGTAATGCCTCTATTTTTTTTAAAATCTGAATTTGGGTGCAAGACTTAAGAATCAAGCATGGTAAAAATCTGGGCGCCACAGTTTCACCGTCGGGGGCCGCCGCGGAACACCCGTAGGGGTGAATGCAGAGGCATGCTCATGTCAAGAGCGTTAGCCAGGACTGAAGGGTGAAAGCAAAACGGAGTGAAGCTTTCAGTCTTGAATGCCCCAGGCACGTAGTGCCGCATGGCATGAAAGACCGGCTCGCGAAGCGAGAGCCCGTAAGAAGGGGCGACGGGGAACCCGGAACTCCCAGAATCACGTGCATTTATTCTTCCAGAAGCCACTTCCAGGCAGGAACAATCCTGATTTTTACCCCGTCGGTCGAAAACTCTTTTTCCTCATCAAGAACAATAACAGTAGCTCGGTCGCAACCTAAGAACTTTGCTACAGTGGGTAGGGAAGAGATCTCACGCGTTGCATTTTCGGTGGTCAGGTTCAAGCAAACCTGATACGGTTCCCATGCCCCAACCCCTCGTTTGCGGATAACAAAATAGCCCCGGCGTTTCAATTCTGTAAAGACCATAGTTTCCAGCATTCTTGAGCTTCCGGTGCCCGATGTTAATGTTACGGCTTGCGATAATGCCCAATCATTTGCCAAGTGTGAGGGTAGGGGGTTGGGCTATCTGGAAAGCATTTTCCAAGTTGGATTTAAAGGGCAATATTAAAGTAAACTTTTGGGCACGCCGGCGCCAAGAGCGCCGTCGGGCCTTCTTCATGCTCTCGCTTCGCGAGCCGGTACGTTCGTCCTTGCGGCGCATTCGCGCCTGAGTCCTCCCGCACTGCCGGTGGCACTCCGTTTACACTGGCACATTCCGTCCTCCCTCGTGCATAAGAGCACTACAGAATCCACTAGAGGAATCATAGGTATTCTCTTATGTTCTGTAAACCCCCAAGTGTGGGGGTAGGGGGTTGGGCTATCTGGAAAGCATTTTCCAAGTTGGATATAAAGGGCCACCTGGCC
>JBBRUX010000080.1:0-8896 GCA_038247415.1 Chitinivibrionales bacterium
AAAATCGCAATCCAAGGCCGCAACATCCACCCTGGTTATGCCAAGGATAAGATGATTAATGCCATGCTGGTTGCAATGGAAATTAACGCCATTCTGCCAGTAAACCAGCGACCCGAATTTACCACCGGTTACGACGGTTTCTACCATCTTGTGCATATGGAAGGCAGCGTGGAAAACGCCACCATTCAGTATATTGTTCGCGACCACGACCGCACCAAGTTTGAAAGCAAAAAGGAGTTAATTACCAACATCCTACAATTAATAAACCTGCGCTACGGCGCTACCATTGCCACCCTCGAAATGAAGGATCAATATTTCAACATGCGTGAGATGGTAGAGCCACATATGCATATTGTGAATACCGCCATCAAGGCAATGGAGATGGCCAAGATAGAACCAAAGGTAGTGCCCATAAGGGGTGGCACCGATGGCGCTCGCCTATCATACATGGGACTACCCTGCCCCAATATTTTTGCAGGTGGTCACAACTTCCACGGAAAGTTTGAATACGTTCCGCTAGAGTCGATGGTAAAAGCTACCGAGGTAATTGTAAATATTGCAAAGCTATACGCCGAAAAGTAGGCGTTGCACCAATTATACTTGCGCCGCACAAATTGAGTTTGTGCGGCGCTATTATTTTGACATTACCCGAGCTTACAGTATCTTTTTGTATACTCCAAATACAAAATCGGAGGGATTATTCGCAAGAAATTTATCCTCTAAAGCAAATAGTTCTCGGAGCAGAGTCATGGCCTCAACGTCATCTGATTGAAAATGATGAGCAATATCCTTTAGCAGCGGCGAGAGAATATTCCCTCCTAGCGATTTTTCTTCTACTGCGTTGTAATATTTCCTAAGAGCAGGCATTATGGACGAGGAATCCACTGCCTCAGAAGGGTCTGATAGTATCATTCGCAACACACCTGGTCCAGTAACTGAACGCTTTACGCGCTTCGACCCAAGCCTTACTTTATACTTTTCGGGCAATTGATTCTTCAAAATTGAATTAACCTCCGAAACCTGTGCACTTGTGAGCATAAGCCGCGAAGGACCTACATAATCATTCATTACTAGCAACCCATCGGGTTTAAGTGCGGTAAAAATTACCTTACCCAAGAGGCTGTCTGTATTAGGAAAATGGTGTAACGAAGCGTGGAAAAAAACTACATCGAGAGAATTTGGTTCCAACCCCAACCTATTTACATCACCCACCTGATAGCGGAGGTTTGTAAGCGCCTCCTGCTGAGCAATTTTATTGGCCTTTCCCACCAGCTTATCAGAGATATCGACACCGAGCACCTCCGAAAATACGGTTTGGTGTTGTGCAAAACGGAGCTCATGCGAACCAACACCACAGCCCAGCGAAAGCAAGCGTAATCCATGCTTACCCTTTAAGTATCGCTCTACCACATAATCTTCGTAAGGTGAATTGCTATCGCCCGTTGTTTTTTCAGCAAGCCTATTTTTTACTTCGGGAATACTCCACCAGTTAGCAGCGTTAAAATCAACTTCGTTGAACGATGACTTTGTTCGGTTATGCTTGCTTAAGCTCAGCTTACTTAACACAAACGCAAAACCCCGCTGCTTTATCTTGCTCAGTGTTTCCGTAAAATCATCAAGGGTTACTAGTCTCACAATCAAAAGTAATTTTAGTTAAGTAAAAGTAGCAATTATCCCCAGCCATTCGAAATAAAACATATCGAAAAAAGTAGAGAGATGGAGTTGTGGTTTTTAACCCTAGTCGAATGAAAACTTACAGATATGGGTTGTACTCAACACACCATGTAAACACATTTATTACCTTTGAAATATAGCATTATGTTCATTTGCTGTTCTTTCTATGAGCACATTGCCTAATTATCTCAGTAATATATTTTTGTTGAACTAGTCAATTCTGCTATATTTGTGTAAAGTTCGTCATGATTTACACTAGTGTAAGTAAAAAATTGTTGTTGTCTCACTTCGAAACAAAATTTTAAAGACCCCTTGTCAATACCTCTTTTTATGAAAAAACAGATAACTTTTTTGCTTATCGCCACATTTGCTGTGATAAACTGCTGGGGACAAGAACCACTACTAAAAACAATTGAGGCTAAGCTCAAAATATACAACACAATTTTGCCCTTCGAAAAAGTGTATGTTCAGTTCGATAGACCATTTTATAAACCAGGCGAAGATGTTTGGATGGCAGTTTGGATAACCAATGGCATTACCAATAAACCATCAGAATTAAGTGAAATGCTAACCGTTGAATTTATTAACCCTCAAGGGGTGATTGAGAAATCGCAGCGGATACTGGCCGCCAATGGTAGAGCCACCTGCGATTTTACTCTTGACCCTGCAGCCGCAGGCGGCATATATAAGATAAAGGCCTACACCAACTGGATGAAGAATTTCGGAGACGAGAACGTATTCGTTAAGGAAATACAGATTCAAAAGGTTGAGATACCTAGGTTGCTAATGAAGCTGGACATGGAGCGAAAAGCTTATGGGGTAAACGATACTGTTCGAGGTAAGCTGCTGCTGCAAACGTTAGAGAATGTTCCTCTTTCGAATTTTGACTTTACCTACCAAGTAAATCTTAACGGCGAAGAATTTCAGCATTCCGATGCAAAAACTGATAACGATGGCAAGGCCTTAGTCACTTTTGTGCTTCCGACAACCCTTCAAAGCGCCGATGGTATACTGCAAGTTGTAATCAGCTACAAAGGAAATATAGAATCGATATCACGTTCCATTCCCATCGTATTGAACCAAATAGACCTACAATTCTTCCCTGAAGGTGGCGATTTAGTAACAGGAACCAGAAATAATCTCGCGTTTAAAGGGCTAAATGAATTTGGAAAACCATCGGATATAGAGGGCACCGTATTTAATTCCAAACACGAAATAGTGGCAAAATTCAAGAGCTACCACCATGGGATGGGTGCCTTTCGTTTTACACCACAGCAGGGCGAAAAATACTATGCATTAATCGATCGACCCCAAGGTATCATGCAGCTATATCCGTTACCTCAACCTGTGGATAACAGCTACCTAATGGAACTAACCGAACCAATGCAGTTTATACACCCCAACGCACAGCAGCTGGCTACCGTTAGAATAGTAGCGCCGGAATCAACCACTGTTTTGCTGATTGCGCAAGTGCAAGGAAAAATAGTATACTCATCAACGCTAAACGTTAAAAAGGGAGAGAATACTATATCGCTACCGCTAGCTGCATTTCCATGCGGATTGGCACAGCTGACACTATTTACAAAAAACAGTATAGAAGTATGCGAACGATTGGTATTTGTGAAAAAAAATCAAAAGCTGAAAATTGACATAACAACAAATAAATCGACCTATCTGCCTCGCGAAAAAGTAGAACTACTGGTAAAATCCAGTGATGCCAATGGGAAGCCCATTGCCACACAGATGGCGCTTGCTGTGGTAGACGACAAACTACTTTCCATGGCAGACGATAAATCAGACAACATCCTCTCCTATTTGCTGCTTTCATCGGAAGTAAAAGGTAAAATAGAGGAGCCAAACTTCTATTTCAATCCGGAGGAATCTAAGGCCGACTCGGCCCTCGACTATCTACTTTTAACCCAAGCATGGAGACGCTTTAATTGGGAGAAGGTTGTAGAGACATCTTCCTCCGATTTGGTCAATGACGTAAACTACAACCAGGAGCGGAGAATTCTTTGCGGCCAAATCACTGGAAAAAGTAGCTCAGTGGTTCAAATGACACGCCTCTACATAAAAGAGACAGGACAAACGGCTAAACCAGACGCTAAAGGATACTACGAATTTAAAGGGCTCGATTTAACAACTCCTCTTACCCTTATTGCAATAAGCGAAAACAGAGACACTATTAAAACAGTAATTAATGACTATACATCGGTAAAGAGTAGTAACAACTATTACTACGACCGGTGGAATGGGCTACAAGTGCAAGGCACAGTTAAGGATAAAGAAACAGGCGAACCTATTCCTGGCGTTAGTATCTACGTTAAAGGAACCAGCAAAGGCATATCCAGCGATATTGATGGTCGGTTCTCTTTGGATGCTAACAAAAAAGATATTCTAGTAATATCATGTATAGGTTATAATAGAGTAGAAATAGAAGCTAATACTAAAATATATTCGACTATTCTTTTAGAAAAAGAAGCACTACGATTAGATGAGGTTATTGTAACGGCTTTTGGCGTTGAACGCAAAAGAAAGATCGTTGGATATACAATAGTTAGAAGTATTCATAATAACACTATTAAAGTTGATGCTAAGCAGGATAACAACAAGCAGCAGGTTGTAAAAAAGCCACTGAAGCCCAAAGTGGTAAAGAAGGAAACCCTTACAATTAAGCAAAACAGAGGTACGACAATCGAATTTGCAGACAATGATGTTAGAGATGTGGGTGAAGAGAACATACAGGTGGAAGAGGATGTATTCTGCATGGTAGAAGAGATGCCTAGTTTTCAAGGTGGAGACCTTATGAAATTTCTTAAATATGTTCAAGAAAACCTTCGGTATCCCGAGATTGCCCAAGAATATGGAATTCAAGGTAAGGTTTATGTGCGTTTCACGGTGGCAGCGAATGGTTCTATTATAAACCCTAAAATTATTCGTGGTGTTGATCCATTGCTCGATGCAGAAGCTATACGGGTCATAAAAACAACGCCTCGTTGGAGACCTGGAACACAGAGAGGAAAACCAGTAAATGTAGAATTTACAATCCCTTTGACCTTCAGGCTTGTTGGCAATCATCAAAACTATGCTAACGAAGAACGAGTAACAGAACAGCTTCACCACTACTATAGAGCACGCCAGTTTTATGCTCCTATATACTCCTCTAATGAAGTGGTAGAGCAGCGTACGGATTTCAGAAAAACAATATACTGGAATCCAACGCTTACCACCGACAGCACCGGAACTGGCCGAGTGGAGTTCTATACCTCCGACGAGCTAACAGCTTTCCGTTCAACCGCCGAAGGTATTGACTCAAAAGGTGAAATTGGAAGAAATGAGTTTACCTTCTATACAAAAAAACCTGTTTCAGTTGATGCTAGAATACCTAGAAGTGTAAACTTCTCCGACACCATTGCCATTCCTGTTACATTCAAAAACACCACACCCGGCGCACTTACCGGTAAAGTTCGCATTGAATACCCCGCATTTTTAACACCACTAAAACCAATGCCGCAGGAGATAACCATACCTGCAAACGAAACCGTTGCAATCTACCTTGAATTTGCAGTACAAAATAAGCGTGATACTGGTATCCTGAAAATTTTGTTCGAAGCCGATTCGTCCAGCGATGCAATTACATCAGCCATGACCTCTAATACGTATGGACTCCCTCGCAAAATATCATACTCAGGCGGAAGTCTGAATAATCTATTTAAACTATCGATACCCGAATATATTCCTGGTTCGCTTCAAGCTGAAGTGGTAGTATATCCAAGCCTTGAGTCGTCGCTAACTTCAACCATAAAAGCGCTGGTTCGCGAACCTCATGGGTGTTTCGAACAAGTGTCAGCAGCTACATACCCCAACATAATGGTGTTGCAATATCTGAAAGATATAAATCAACATGACAAGAAAACAGAAGAGGAAATAATACACTTAATTACAGAAGGTTATAAATTAATGAAAGCTCATGAAACACCAACAGGCGGATTTGACTGGTTTGGTAAATCGCCGGGACACGAAGGCCTTACTGCCTTCGGTTTAATGGCGTTTTATGACATGAAAAGCGTGTGCTCTGTGGTTGATGATAAGATGGTGGATAGAGCACAAACTTGGCTACTTAGCCGTAGAGACTATAATGGTGGATTTAAGCTCGCTTCCGGAAAATATGGCTTCAGCAATAATGCGACCATATTGAACAACTCCTACATTGTATATGCATTATCTGAAATTGGAATCAGGAATATTCAACAAGAATTCGAACGTGCATACCAAGACAACATCAACCGAAACGATACTTATTGTATGGCTTTAGTGGCAAATGCTGCCCTAAATTTAAAGGATACAACTAAGGCAAACAATATTCTCGTTAAGCTAAAAAAACAAATAACGGAGCATGGCATTGCCAGCCTTAAATCCGAAACTTCAATCACCGGCTCAAGAGAAAAGTCGCTCAGCGTTGAAACCGTTTCGCTAATATCGTTAGCTTTACTAAAATACCAACAGCTGGACGAACCACTCTTGCAATTATGTGTCCGCTATATTATTGACTCTCGTGAGTTTGGTTCATTTTACTCCACCCAAGCATCTATACTTGGATTAAAGGTGCTTTCAAAATACTTTAAAACCCATGCTGATTTACTGAAACCAGGAATAATAGCAGTAAACTTTAATGGAGGACAGACTAGAGTTGAGTCGTATGATACCAAGCAAAGGGAACCGTTGGTGATTCAATCGCTGGATGATAATTTTAAAGTTGGAGATAACCATATCGACGTTGATTTTAAAGAGACCATAATACCAGCCGATTTCAAACTAAATGTGAATTACACAACATACATACCTACAAAATCCCTAATTACACCAATAGTTATAGAAACTACCTTTAAGCAAAAATCGGTTCGAAGGGCTGAAACCATACGCATGGCAATTACAATTAGGAATACTGAAAATATGGACAATGCGATGACCGTTGTAGCAATCAACATACCTTGCGGATTCAGTTTCCAGCCGTGGCAACTTAAGGAACTACAGGAGAAATACGTATTTGATTTCTACGAAATTATGGAGAACAAATTGTTCATATACTTTCGGACTCTAGAAGCAAAAGCGGTTCTTACCATAAATCTCGATCTGAAAGCAGAAATTCCTGGAGTGTATCGTGCTACCCTATCGAGTTGCTACCTTTACTACACTCCTGAGTGGAAATCGTATGGAGAACCGGTAGTTTTGGAGATAAAAAAGTAGAATCTATCTACGCATATGCAAAAACATTTCAAAAAGCGCTACTCTCATTGAGTGGCGCTTTTTGAAATAAGAATTACTAATATAACTGACCTTTTGCTTAGTATAGCAAGAACAAATATTGAGAAAAGATTAAAGCACATATAAACATAGATTAATTACTCAATCGCCTTATTCTTTTCCATAAGAAATGCGATTAGGGTATTCAGCTTATCTCGAAGGTCAACCAAATCATCGGTTGTAATGTTCTCGGTATTTAGTGTGGCAGTCAAGTTCCCCGGAATTGTAGATGCCTCTATTTTCATCGCACGTCCCTTGGCTGTTAGGTTCACAATCACCTTTCGCTCATCGCTTTCGGAACGGTTACGCGAGATAATTCCCTGCAACTCCATCCGCTTAAGCAGCGGAGTTACCGTGTTGGTGTTAAGGAGTAACTTCTGTGCAATTTCATTAACCGAAACGCCATCGCTCTCCCACAGCACCAAAAGCACCAAGTATTGAGGATAAGTAATTCCCATTTTATCGAGATAGGGCTGATACTCGCGCGTAATTAACCGCGAGGCGGCATACACCGGAAAACATAGCTGGTTACTCAACTTCAGCTGGTCATATTCCATTACCTTCAATGTTTAGATTAAAATTTCGACTCTTCTTTAGGAATTCAAAAAACTATGGCTCAATATTTTTTTTAATCCCCTACAGGGAAAAACAAAGATGGTTTACAAATATTCTACAATAGTTTATCCGCTACGCGGAATTTTCTCCTTAGGAGATTTAGTACTGTAGAGAGATTAACCCCAAATAATTAAATACCTCGTAGAGGTTCAAGAAAGTTTGGCGTTATAAGAGTAATATGCCTTTTTATCGGACAACAGTGATTTAAAAACACCAAAACAAAACCTTCTATCTATTTTAACCTTGGCAACAAAGCCATTCGCTCTGCTTCCAAGGTTGATGCGATAAAGTAGAGTTACAAGATTAAGCAACCAGATTATTACCCCAACATCTTTTCTAAATATATCCCGATATTTTCCGGCTTTGTCATTGGTGCAAAGCGTTTTACGGGTTTACCATTTGCATCTATAAGGAACTTGGTAAAGTTCCACTTAACCTTGCTCCCAAACCAACCACCCAGTTCACTCTTTAGATACTTGAAGATAGGATGTGCATCGCTGCCGTTTACATCAACCTTCGAAAACATTTGGAATGTAACGCCATAGTTTATAACACACCCTTCGGCAATCGATTTTTCATCGCCGGGCTCTTGGTTACCAAACTGGTTGCATGGAAAACCGAGAATCACCAACCCTTTATCTTTAAATTGCTGGTTGAGTTTCTCCAGCCCTTCGAGTTGTGGTGTAAACCCACACTTGCTTGCCGTATTCACCACCAACACCATTTTCCCTTTGTAGGCGTCCATGCTAATCTCTTTTCCTTGAAGAGTTTTAGCAGAAAAATTGTGAAAACTATTGCTCATCATCTTCGGTATTAAGCATTAACTAGATTAACGGTAACATCCACATTGTTGCGAATGGCCTTGGAGTATGGACAGGTAGCGTGAGCCTTTTCGAGCAACTCTTGCGCCACGCTCCGCTCAACTCCAGTAATCTCTACATCCATATTTACTATAATATTGAACCCTGTAGCCTCCTCCATTTGCAAACCAACCGTAGCGGTAACCTTCGATTGAATCTTTTTCCGCTCAAGACGTGCAATATGGTTTAGCGCGCTATCGAAACAGGCGGCATAGCCTGCAGCAAAGAGCTGCTCGGGGTTTGTGTAAGCACCTCCTGCGCCACCCATCGATTTGGGCACACGAACATCGAGGTTCAAAATACCATCTTCGCTTACTACTTTGCCATCTCTTCCGCCGGTGGCTACTGCTTTGGTCTGATAAATTGTGTTCATATATTCTATCGTTTTATATTGTATCGTTTACGACACAAATATAAACATTATTTTTATATCGCAAGCGATA
>JBBRUX010000081.1:0-8507 GCA_038247415.1 Chitinivibrionales bacterium
CGCAATTTACTTCTGTAGAGCGCGAGGCTTACGAGGACAGTTTGAAATCCTATCGGGACATTAAGAATTCTTTGGATACGGCAATGGAAGAAGGTTGGATTGAGGGCAAGATTGAGGGCAAGATCGAAGGTAAGATCGAAGTTGCCAAAAAACTTATCGAGCTTGGAATAGAAGACGAGAAAATTTCACAAGCAACCGAAATGACTATTGATGAAATTGTTAATCTAAGAAAGAAATTATGATAGAATTAAGAAAAATCGTCCAAGGGTAAAATTAACTTGAAGTTATTAATCAAAAGTAATTGGTGAGCAATTTATTGCCGTAGCGCATCATTAAGTGCCTTCCCGATTGTCCCAAGAACCCGTTGCGCATTGATGCAATCGGATTCATCTCCCCGTTCTAAAAGAACATAGCAATAATCATACAGCAGAAAAATGCTTTTCGCAACCCGGTCGGTTTGTCGTAATGCACTTTGCAATTGAGAAAGTATATTTTGCGTTTTGTCGAGAAATAATCTTCTGTCGGCATCGCTTGATCGTGCCGACAGAAGAAGAAACGACGTGCGATCGTGCAGCAGGCAAATGGTTTTTGCATGCGGCGCGGTGCTTATTTGGTGCTTCGCATAGTGCGCGGCAATTGCGAATTCAGATAAGCGAGGCATGGTTTCCTCACGACAACAAGCTTAAAAGGTGATTGGAACCTATTTGTTGATACCGAGAAAAAACCTGTGTGCCGGTTTCTTGTTTAAGGCGCTCTTTAATAAGATTGGAAATGCCTTCGGCCATATCCTGATCGCGTAGCACCGATTCTGCAGCTTGCGTATTGATTTCAGAAATTGACAAGTTGCGCTGTGTTGATTCGAGTCTGTTCTGAATTGCGCCTGTTGTGGCACGTTGACTAGAAAGCACTGAAAGCGCTGAATCAAGTGCTGTAATTGCCGCACTTGCCTGGGCTTGTGTGCTCACAGAGGTGCCACTAATGCCCAGAGCTGGTGCAGAAATATTGTTGGCCGGCAAGGTCAGGGCTTCCCCTGCAGTGGGTCCAACTTGAAGCTGACTTGTTCCACTGCTTAAGCCTGTTCCGTTTGCAACCGACTGAGTATTATAGGTAGACGCCTTGGAAATGCGGTCTACTTCTTGAGTTAGCTGCTGATATTCGGTATCCAGAGCGGATCGTTGCGTATTTGTTAAGGTATCATTACGCGATGCGAGTGCGAGCTCTCGTTGACGATTAAGAATAGAAGCCGTTTCGTTGGCACCTCCATCAGCGATATTTAATGCAGCCATCCCGTCCGATACGTTTTGGGATGCCATTTTAAAACCACGAATTTGCGTGCGCAGTTGCTCCGAAATCCCCAAACCCGCAGCATCGTCGCTGGCTCGGTTGATCCGTTGTGAAGTCGAAAGTCTCTCGAGAATTTTTTGCAGTTCGCGATTAGTTTTTTGCAAGGCTGCATGAGCTGTAGATTGGCCGACAATGCGCCCAATTCCAGTCGACGTGTTTGCGATTTGCATACAACACCTCCCTGTGACGTGCGTGAAATAGTACCTAACCTACGCCAAAGCGCATGTTAGATTGTTTACTCATAACTTCCCCATTATAATTATCGGCGTAATTCTGAAAAACTTTAGCTTTATTTTTATAACTCTAAACTCGTTTGCCCAGAAATAATCTGGTCAAACGAGGTTCCAATGCGCTCGAGTATGGCATCGGCAACTGGTTTGATTTGGGTTTCGATGTAGTGATCATAATCGAGCTTAGAAGTTAATTTTTCGATGGGTTGCGGCCCATCTAGGGTTATACAATAGGATATATGATACTTTGGTTCATCCAAAAGGCTTGCTGCAACTACATGCGGCGGAATATTAGTTGTATATTCGGCGATCGATTTATTAAGTCTTTTTTTATAGATTAATTTTTTATCATAGGCGCCATTTTTAATTCCCGCAAGAATTTGTGCAATATACGCTTCGTAGGCTTGACCTAAAAAAATACGCATATACAGTTCCGATTGAAACTCTTTGGCAATTTCGGTCCAATCGGAACGTGCCGATTCGAGCCCTTTAAACATGAGCTTAAGGCCCAATGGCGTTTGGATCGTTCCACAATAACGCTTTTTAGAGCCCTGCGTCGATCCTCTAATTGTTGGCATGAAAAAGTGCCTGAAGTGCACATCGAATTCGAGCTCGAGAGCCGATTCTGCATCATAATCTTTTAAAAGCTCGCTACTAAGCCACTGATTTATAGTCTTTGAAAGCGTCTGCGCAATTTCTTCGGCATCGTTACTATGGCCAGGCCCAAGCAATATAAAGAGAGAATCGGTGTCTCCATAGAGAATGGTATAGGGAGTTGTTTTCTGGATATAGTCGATGGTTTTTTTAAGGATAAATTGGCCACTCTGCGTAATGGATTGCGCAACGTCATACGAAAAGAACCGGCACCCGTTTGATCCCAGCACTCCATAAAAACTGTTCATTAATATTTTGACAGCTTGCGAACGATGAGGATTGTTTTCGGCTTTTGCGCGCGCACGTGCGTCCATGAGCTCCCTGATAATGTGGGGCAACACGTTGGATTTTTTTGAAAAGATTGTCCCATATGGATTTTCTTGTGGGTCAATGTCTTGGGTTGCAAAGCCTAGTGGGTCGATGCAGAATGTCATGATAAGCGAGGGATAGAGGCTTTTAAAGTCGAGAATCAGGACGTTTTCAAAAATCCCTGGGCGCGATTCCATGACATATCCGCCCGATAGCGGCGCAAGTGGACGCTCTATGTCAAGCAGATCTTTTGCAACATACCCGGCTTTATGCAGTCGTGGCAGGTAAACGTAATCGAATGCTGCAACAGACCCTCCGCCCCGACCAAGTTCGGCCCCGCTTCTTTTTGATCGTTCGATGGCCTCGGTAATGATTTCGGTTTTTTCGCAAATCCGGGAAACAAGCAGCGTATCTTCGAGGCAATAACGGGCGAGTGCTTCTTTGTCGGTTGCAAAAAGATGTTTGATTTCATCGATTTTTTGCCGACCGGTTTTGGTAATGAGTTTATGTTCCCCGAGCACCTCAGCTGCAACAAAGTCCAAAGAATATTGGTCGAAAGTGTGGAAGTTGGATCTAAGGATAACGGGGATATCCAGAATCACCCGACCTCCAATGCGAACAATAGTTTGCTTGTTGTTGGCATCGTCGGCAGGAATAATGCGACCACGGCCATCGCGCCCCAATGAAAAGAGAACCCCTCGCGCGTCGCATCTTTTTTGAATAACGGTAAGATCAAAATCGATAACATTCCATCCAATAATGATGTCGGGATCTTCTTTTTGACAGATGCTAAAAAAAGTAGTCAGCAGCGTCCGTTCGTCGGGTACGTAAAAAAGTGTCTCCGACGAAGTTCCCGAACCAATCATGATCACACTGTCGGCTTTACCATGGAGCGCAACGCAAAAAATGGTGCCTTCATCGGCATCGGTTTCTATATCAAACGAAAGCACACTAAGGGAGATTTCATCGTTTGATCCCCGTAATCGCGGGTTCCGGAAAACAAGGCCCTGGGGGGCTTCTTCTGCACTACCAGTTACCAAAAAACTACCAAAGACATTTCGTTCCATAAGATAGCGGTTGGTAGGGTGAACATCCGATTCGAAAAGGGGAATATTTTGGCCTCTTAAATTTCGTGCGCAGTCAATCATTTGGCTTTGGGTTGCAAAATACAGGCAATCTACTGCCTTGCCATCCAGGCTTTTGAGCGGCAATCCTTTTCGCAGCATAACAGGTGATGTGGCACTTTCGGGAGCTAGGGCATCAACAAAAAAAAGCGGATGGAAATCATTTACTATTATTTTAATACTACGTCCATCGGCGCTCTTTCCCCAGAGTGTGATTTCGTATGCCGATCGGGAGTCAAACCCCTGGGCAGTTAAAAGAAAACATGATAGAGTTTGCATAGTTCAAAGAAAATCTGGTAAAAACGTATTCGGGGGCTTTTTTTACACGCAATGAAAATACTATTCTTTTCTTCCAAAACATTTCTCACGCACGAAATTATTGGGGCCCTCAAAAAGCGCTCCGATATCACGACCGTTGTTGTTGATATCCCCTGGCTTGTTCTTGTTGACGAAATGGTTGAAATCGTTTTTTCTCAAATCAAGCACCACTTGCCGGCAATCGTTATGACCGTCAATAATGCTGGAACCGATTACGCAGGCGTACTCTTAGAAAAAATAGCAGCTACCGATTCGCATGTTGTTAATTGGTATACCGATGATCCAACCTACGAGCCTCTCTTTTATGCCCGCGTCATTAAGCCTTGTGCAACCCGTATCGATTTTGTTACCGAAGCAACGTTTGTTCCCCTGCTTCGGAATCAAGGCTATGCTGCGCATTTTCTGCCCTTGGCAGCAGATCCAGCTTTTTTTAATAGCCACGGCGTTGTAGCACTTGAGCGAGACGTTGCTTTTGTGGGAAACTCGAGTCTTGAATTTCTCGATACGGTCATTTCCGAACCAATCGAACAAGAACTAACCCGTTGTGCTCCTTTACTTGCTGCAGCACACGAACACTACTGCGCAAACCCACAGATCGATCTGGAAGCGTTTTTGCTGGGGCGTGCATCCGAGTGGGAATCGGCGTTGCGTATTTCTAAAGAGCGTTTTCTCTTTTCGGTACAATGGCTGGTTGGCTATTTGTTTCGGCGCGATGCAATTGTGGCGCTTGCAGCTTGTTTTGGCACTCGCTTTACTTGTTTTGGCGATGCCTATTGGACACGATTTATCGATGCGTCGCTTGTGAGTACCCAGGCGTGCTATTACACAAACCTCTGCACCTATTATCGCTCTACACGTGTCAACATAGATATCAATCGGATTCAAATTCGCACATCATTTACACAAAGAGTATTTGACTGTCTGGCGAGCGGAGCATTTTTACTGACCGATGCGCGCCTTTTGAATAAGAGTTTTTTTGTTATGGATGGAGAAGATAAGGAGCTTGTAGAATTCTCAACGCTTAAAGAATGTATACAGCGTGCGCAGTATTATTGTGATCATGAGGATGAAGCACATGAGATTGCTCTGCGCGGTCAGAAAAAAGTGCTAACGCTGCACACCTACGATCATCGCATCGATTTGCTGATATCTTTATGTAAAGAAGCGTGGGGCATTTAGAGAGAGCTGTTGGAATTTTAGTTGCTTTCTAAGTGCAGCGCGCTGAAAAAAGAAATCAAAATGTTTGCAGGCTTAGAAAATATGGGTGTAAATATTTTTATCAAATGAATCAGGAAAATCGTACAAAGTATACCAATCACAGATTAGATAATTAGGATAGCCCTATGAAAAAAGAACACATTGTCGAACTATTTCAGAAATTTGAAGACGCATATTATATCTATAATGAAATCGAATGCTGGAGTGCGCGCGAGCTTCAGGAAATATTAGGATATTCCAAGTGGGAAAACTTCAAAAATGCTATTGAAAAGGCTACTATATCATGTGAAAATGCAGGATTAAGAGTTCAAGACCATTGTGCCGATGTCGGGAAAATGGTAGACGCTGGCAGCAACTCAAAACGAGAGATCGCTGATAGTGCCCTTACCCGTTATGCCTGCTATCTTATCGCCCAAAACAGCGATTCGGCAAAAATAGAAAAATCATTTGCTCAGACATATTTTGCAGTTCAGACTCGTAAACAAGAAATCATCGAGCAGAGGCTCTTAGACGTCGATCGTGTTATTGCGCGCGACAAATTAACAAAATCAGAAAAAAAGTTATCCGGCATTATTTATGAACGAGGCGTAAAGCCAGAAGCTTTGCCTCGTGCCGAGGATGTTAAAAAAGTACAAAGAAAATTAGACGGTGACGAAAGAAAGCTTCTCAAGGATATGGAGAAGAAAAAGGGCACGTGATATGGCATTTAACTAACGTAACAGCGTAAAAGCTGCCTCCCATGGTTTGATGCCTCCAAGCCTATCTTTGTTCAGTGGCAGTAGTCTTAACGGCAATCAGGTCATAGTACAAGTTTTTTGAACGACGAATTGTACAATTCGGCAAAACATTTAGTAGCAAGGATATTTACTATGGAACAATCGGAACTTATGGCGTTACTTGCGCAGGTAGCTGCTCAAGGGATATCGCCTGAAGATGCGCTAAAAAAGCTTAAGGATCTTCCTTTTTCTGATTTAGGGTTTGCAAAGGTCGACCATCATCGTGCCATGCGCACGGGCTCTCCTGAAGTTATCTTTTGTCAGGGAAAAACCGCCGATCAGATTTGTGCAATTATTGATAATCAAAAAACTCATAACGAAAGCATTTTTGGCACGCGAGCATCCGCGTCGGTTTTGCAAACTGTAAAAGAGCGATATCCCGCCATGCATGTCGATGAATCTGGCAGATGCTTTTACGAGAAATCATCTAACTGGGCTTTAAAAACCACGGTACAAGGAACCATCATCATTGCAACAGCAGGAACCTCGGACGTTCCCGTTGCGCGTGAAGCTGCCTGTACGCTTGAGGTTTTAGGCCACCCTTACGAAACACTCACCGATGTTGGGGTTGCAGGTATCCATCGTTTGCTTGCTCATAGAGAAAAACTTGCTGCAGCTTCTGCAATTATTGTCATTGCAGGAATGGAAGGAGCTCTGCCATCGGTTGTGGCCGGGCTCGTGTCGTGCCCTGTTATAGGGGTACCCACATCAATAGGCTATGGAAGCCACCTCAATGGGTTGGTTCCTTTATTTGCCATGCTCAATTCATGCGCGAGCGGATTGTCTGTTGTAAATATCGATAATGGTTTTGGAGCGGCGTGCGCTGCTGCGGCTATGAATATAGGCAAGAACAAGCAAGATGCCTCGGGAGTCCGCCCGTAAGTTTGTTTACTCATGCAGTCGCGCTATAAAACGCGTTCCCTTAACCTTTATCGATGATAGAATCTCAACAGCCTGTTTGGCATGGTTTCTTTCAATTGCCACATAGGCAAAGAGATCGTAAATGTCGATTTTGCCAATGAGTTTTCCATCCATTCCGCCTTCTTTAGCAAGTGCGCCTAAAATATCGGTTGGCCTAATTTTACTTTTGCGACCCCCATTAATTGAGATTGTCATCATGGGAGGAAGCAAAGGATCCCCAGAAAGGGGAGAAAGTTCATTGGTGTTTTCACACGTAAACGAGCTTCCCTGAAAATCATTAATAGCATCCACGCGGCGCGTTTCGCCTAAGGGAACCAGCGAAAATGCAAGCCCCTCTTTGCCGGCACGGCCAGTTCGGCCAATACGATGCACATAATCTTCTGGGTCGAATGGCAAGTCGAAGTTTATGACAGCACTTAAATCTTTAATGTCTAAACCGCGCGCTGCAACATCGGTACCAATAAGCACCGAGGCACTTCGGTTAGAAAATTGTGTGAGCATTTCGGTTCGCTCTTTTTGTTCGAGATCGCCATTAATAACAAGGGCGCTAATATGTTTCTTTGTCAAAAATTCCAGAAGGTCTCGGCATTGCTGTTTTGTATTGCAAAAGATAAGCGTCGATTCTGGTCGGTAGGTCCATAAAATCCGTACGGTTGCCTGCGCCTTTTCCCCTTTGTCGATGCCATAAAATTTTTGAACAATTACGTTGGTTGCATGGTGCGATTCTACGCTTATTTCTTTGGCCTTCGTTTGAAAATTTTTACTCAGTCGCTTGATAGCATCAGAATAGGTAGCAGAAAAAAGAAGCGTTTGTCGGTTTATGGGAATATAGGACATAATCTCCATGATTTCCTGCTCAAACCCCATGTCAAGCATGCGGTCTGCTTCGTCAAAAATAAGCATAAAAATAGAAGAAAGGTCCAAACTTCCACGGCGCACATGATCGCCAATTCGACCAGGTGTCCCTACAATTATATGGGCGCTATGTTCAAGAGATGCCAATTGTGGACGAATAGGCGTCCCACCAAAAAGCGTGAGAATTTTTATATTTGCTGTAAACCGGGCCAATTTCCTTAGTTCCTGTGCCACTTGTTCCGAGAGTTCGCGCGTAGGGCATAGTATAAGTGCTTGCACCTTAAAGATCGAGGGCTTAAGTTTATGCAAAAGTCCAATGCCGAATGCTGCAGTTTTTCCGCTTCCTGTTTTGGCTTGCGCAAGAACGTCATGCCCCTGGAGAATATCAGGTATGCTTGCCGCCTGAATTGGTGTCAAATCGATGTACCCATGTTGGGTAAGATTCGCGACCATTTGTTTGGTTAAGGCAAGAGACGAGAAATGGGGCATAAGGGGGTAATCTATTTGAAAAAAATTAAAAATTAAAATTAAAATTAAAAATCAAGATAAGAATTTAAGAATATAAATAAGATGATGGGATGAAAATAGGTTGAGGCCTAGATAATAAGATTAAGAATTAAGAATCTGGGCACGCCGGCGCCAAGAGCGCCGTCGGGCCTTCTTCATGCTCTCGCTTCGCGAGCCGGTACGTTCGTCCTTGCGGCACTGCGCGCCTGAGTCCTCCCGCACTGCCGGTGGCACTCCGTTTACACCGGCAC
>JBBRUX010000082.1:0-7957 GCA_038247415.1 Chitinivibrionales bacterium
GTGGTCATTGCTGCCTTTAAAGGAATTGGCGAAGAAAAAGCTCTACGGCATCTTCTTAATTCACCCGGTAATTTTACTGCATCAAAGGCTGCATGGGTCAAAAAAAACGAGCCGGAGATTTTTGCTCAAGTACACAAGTTCATGCTCCCCGGCGATTACATTGCCTACAAACTATCGGGTACAATAACGACCACCGCATCGGGTTTATCTGAGGGTATGTTATGGGATTTTAGAACCAAAGCTGTCGCCACCATGGTTCTGGATTATTATGGGATTTCTTCTTCGCTTATTCCACCAATTGTAGATACCTTTTCAGTACAAGGTACGGTTACCACAGAGGTGGCTAAGCTTCTTGGTCTTAAAGAAGGAACTCCTATTTCGTATCGTGGCGGAGATCAACCCAATAATGCTTTATCATTAAATGTTTTAAACCCAGGGGAATTTGCTGCAACAGCCGGGACATCGGGTGTTGTGTATGGCGTTGGAAATAAACCCGAATATGATGTTCAATCGCACGTTAATACATTTGCGCATGTCAATTATACGCCAACTCAAGAATATTATGGCGTTTTGCTTTGTGTCAATGGAACAGGGATTCTCAACTCTTGGATTAAGCGCACGTGCTTAAGCACCGATCAAGGAGGATTATCCTACGAGGAAATGAATGCGCTCGCAGCAACCGCGCCTGTTGGCTCAGATGGTTTGTGCATATTGCCGTATGGCAATGGCGCCGAGCGTACTCTTGGCAATAAAAACATTCATAGTTCCCTACATGGTCTCGATTTCAATCGGCATACCAAAGCACATCTTATTCGAGCCTCGCAGGAAGGGATTGTCTTTGCGCTCAATTACGGATTAGATATCATGCGAGGAATGGGCATGTCGGTAACTGCCGTTCGTGCTGGCAAAGCAAATATGTTTTTAAGCCCAATTTTTGGAACTGCATTTGCAACTCTTGCACATGCAACGGTTGAACTTTATAATACCGATGGAGCTGCAGGTGCTGCTCGCGGAGCAGGAATTGGCGCTGGTATATTTACATCATTTAAAGATGCATTTGCGTCCCTTGTAAAAGTAGGCACACTAGAGCCCAATAAAGCTTTGGCTCAACAGTATGCAGATGCCTATGGTAACTTTGTTTCATTACTTTCGAAGAATCTCTAAGTAGTAGTTTGTTGTACTTTTTTTTTAACGAGGAGTAGATGATGGCAGAAAAAAAGACCTCTCATAGTGTATGCCGATGGACGTTTAATCCTGGTAAAGGTGGTTTTGTTCCTGGTAATGTTCGCCCAGCATTTGGTGGAAAAAATTTTGATACAGTTGCTTTCGTAAAGCTTGTCAAAAAAGAAATAGCTCCTCGTATTCCAAAAAATATCGAGCTTGGTGTTGAGCTTCATTATAATACAGAAATAGACGATAAAACTGCACCAAAAATTGCAGATGCTATTGTTGAATCTGGCATGTATTTGGCCATGATTACCCCTGGTGCGCACTCTCATTTCGCATACGGCGGCATTGGTTCTCCCGATGAAAAAGAACGTAAGGCTGCTAATCTCTTGGGGAGAAAAACAGTTGATTTGGCATATGGCGTTATGCGCAAGACCTGGCACAAAGATCCTGCAAAGGTTCCAACCTTTGTGTTGTGGAATGGTTCGTATGGTTACGATCTGGCAACGGTTGGCGTTAAGGGAATGTATCAGAGTCTTAAAGAATCGGTTGCTGGGCTATGTCAATACGAAGAAAAAGCTGGCGGATTGATGTACATGGGCATCGAACCTAAACCAAACGAAGGTCATCCTGCAATGCTTCTTCCTACGGTTGCGAGTGCTCTTCTTTTTTGGCGTCGTCTCGAAGAAGAATTTGGTATTTCTCGTGCTAAAAAGGGTACCAATAAAGAGTTTGGCCATTCAGAAATGATAGGACTAGATCTAGTATACGATACGGTCGAAGAAATCGACAATAATGGTCTTGTTCATATGCATCTCAATAGCCAAGGATATAACGATGGTATTATTCTTGGTGGTCCTGGTAAATATGATATCGACAATGGTACCCGCATCAATGGTATGAATATTGCCGTTGCAGGTCTCATTGCCGACGCCAAGTATAATCGTTGGCTTGGACATGATATGCAGCCTCGTGCCTACGATAACGAAACTCAGGCAATCGATCGTGTTATTCGCTCTATTCTTTCTTGGGAAGCGTGTGCAAAAGCTGCTGCATCTCTTAATACCAAGCAATTGCTTACCTATCTTGCTAATCGTGAAACGGCAAAAGCCGAAGACATGATGCGTGATGCAGTTGTAAAGGCTCAAAAAGCCTTTGATACCATGTACAAATAATAAGGTAGCCAAAGAGCGTATGGCAGATTGGACATCAGATCTTTGCAAAGAGGTAGTATATGAGCTTGCTTCGTTTGACGTAAACGAGCAAGCTTGTATTCTTGCGTATCTTCAAAAGAATATCCCCTACGGTGTGTATCAAACACACGTGGCTTTCCGAGCTTTGGCACTCGAAAATAATAGGGTTCAAAAGCAGCTTGTTGCAAACGCTACAATCGAGTATCCCTCGCTTGTTTTTCCAGATCAGCAGGCCGTGCGTGCCATGGCCTCGGGCTATGGCATTGTTCTTACGGCGGGTGGGGATGGTGAACGCTTGCGCGATAGCCTCTTGCAATCGGGTGCTCGCGCACACGATTTAAAAACCTTTACAAAGGCCACATGGCCTTTGGCTGGTTTGTATAAAGATTATGGGGCGCTACAGGTTAATCTCACGCTTATTGCAACGCTTGCAAAAAAATATGATCTTGACATTCCCGTGGTTGTTACGGTGGGTCCTGCATCGTCGGTAACCGCCCGGGTTATTCCCGAAATTCTAGCCAAGCACAAGAATTTTGGTGTAAAAAATCTTCGTATTGTTTTGCAAAAGGAACGATTACATCTAACACTCGAGAATCAGATTGTGTTTCGTAAACATGAAGACGGTTGTGTCCCGGTTACGCACCCCGACGAAACCGGCGGGCCCTTTATGGCTTTTTTAGATGGAGCAGACCAGGGAACCGATGTGCTTTCGTGGTTAAGAAAATGCGGCTGCAAAAAAATTATTGCACTTCAGGCAACGGCACTCTACGATCCTATGCTTATTCCCATTTTGGCAGAAGCAGGGATGTCCTACGACTGTGTAGGCGCAGGAATTATGCGGAGCGAATTTCCGCACACAGACCCGTATGGAACTTTTGCGCTAATTAAGAATAACGCAGGCGCACGCCTCATGATTATAGAGCAGGAGATGCGTTCTTTAGCGCTCTATGCATGCAAAGATCCAACAAGAACGTATCATTTGCCTTATAACACAGGTCTGTATGTTTTCGATCTCTCTTTGTTAACGACCCCGTTGCCCGATTATGCAACCCCACCAAAAGAGATTCTCCCCAATATCCCCAAAGCCCCTAAAGCAGGATATGCCGCAACCGATATTGTGGGGGTAGGAAAACACCCCGCTGTGGTTGCTGTAGACCACACGCGATTTGCAGTCATTAAAAATGCAAACGACCTTACAAAACTGACCAGTGTTGGCAGGGCTTTTGGCCTTGATATTCTTTGTAAAGAAATGGCAGGAGGGTAAGACACAGCTATGAAAATCGTTGCAGTGCTAAATCATAAAGGTGGCGTAGGAAAAACTACATTTGCGGGAAGTATTGCCCAGGCACTTGCACTTATGGGAAATAGAGTTTTGGCCATCGATAACGATAGCCAGCACAATTTAGGTACTTTGCTTGGGGTGCCGGTTTCCATACCCGGCATTCGAGACGTTTACAAATCTAAAATTCGAGTAGCCCCGCAATTGTTTCTGCGTACCATTCGCACATCGCCTATCGAGAACTTGCATTGTATAACAGCACATCGCGATTTGTGTGACGCCGATGTTCCGGGGGCGCTCTTTTTAAAAAATGTGATTGAGCTGTGTGGCCTTAAAAGATTTTACGATTTTGTCATTATCGATAATCCTCCAGGGCTCGATGTTATTCAGGGATCGGCCATTTATGCTGCCGATGAAATTTTCGTACCCACCGAACTTGGTCAATTTGCCCTTGATGGGGTTGTGGAAATGGATAGAATTCTTTCTGAGCGTTACCATTCTACGGTTGGCATTACAAAAATAATTCCCAATTTTTACAAGGATTCTAAACGGCAAAATGCCTTTTTAGCAACCTTGCAGGAGCTCTTCCCAGGGAAGGTAACAGCTACCATTATACCCATCGATCCGGTGTTTGATGAAATTGTTACCGATCAAAAAATATTGTTTTTGCATCGGTTGTATTCTAAAGGGGCAGCATTTTATTTGAAACTTGTTCAGGAACTTTTTGGCCTCAATCACGATGCTGTGTGGGAAAAGATGGTTGACAAAAGAAAGGATCGTATGAGTCTGGACGCAAAAGATAGATTTACTAAGCAAAAAAATGCAAAAGATCAAGACGGTATTGGCTCACTACAAATGCCAGTTCTTGATTAACTAAAAATCGTGCATCAAAAAGTGTGTTCCCATAATTAACGAAAGTAGAATAAATATGAAGAATCGTCGTTCTCCTGTTTTTTTGTTTATCGGCATTATTATTGGTGTTGTGGCACTGGTTAGTTCTGTATTCGTTTTCTTTTTCCGTCGTAAGCGATCGTAATCCTACATCCATGACAGTTATCGATTTTCATACCCATGTTTTTCCAAAGACGCTGGCGCCCAAAGCACTTGACGCGCTTTTAGCCAATTCGGCTGGACACACAAACCACACCGATGGGACCTTGACGGGGCTTATTGAATCGATGGATTTAGCAGGTATTGGAGCGTCTGTTACCTTGCCGGTGGCAACAAAACCCGAGCAGGTATCATCTATTAATCGGTCAATTGTTTCGCTTCAAAGCGATCGTATTATTAGTTTTGGAGCATTGCACCCACACCTCAAAGACTGTGCATCCGAATGCGAGTATTTGCGTAGTAACGGCATCAAAGGAATTAAGCTTCATCCAGAATACCAGAATTTTCATGTTGATGATCGCTTGCTGTTTCCTTTGTACGAAGCGTGTTGTGCAGCCAACCTCATTATCGTTTTTCATGCGGGAAAAGATCCTGGTCCCTTTACATCGGATCATGGTTTGCCTGCCGCCTTTAAAAAGGTTATTGATACCTTTCCGCAGTTATCCATTGTGCTCGCTCACATGGGCGGACTTATGGTGTGGGATGATGTGTTTAATGAGATTGCTGGATTAGGGGTGTATTTTGATACCTCGGCAGTACGCAATCGCATGTCACCTCAAGAATTTATTAAGCTTACTCATAAGCACGGGATCGATCGAATTTTATTTGGATCCGATAGCCCGTGGGATGATCAGCGTTCCTGCCGACTCTGGATAGAAGAAATTGGACTGTCTACGGCCCACGTTGAAGCTGTTTTAGGTGGTAATGCTTTGCGACTTCTTACAGATTTAGTTTAACCATAACATATTTTTAACAAAAAGTTTATCATCAACAAAGGATATCCGAATGGCTCAATTTAGAGGCAAAGCTCTTCTTCCAACAGATTTTGTAATTCGTCATGCGCTACCAGCCATGATGGCAGATATTCGTTCGTGGCCAACCATTATTCCGTATGCAATGCGCAAATATTTTGGAAAGCGCAATCCAGAAAAAAATACACCCGTGGGTCAAATTTCGCTTCGAGTCAACGAAGTGTGTAATCTCCGGTGTGGATCATGCGGGCAATGGGGCGAAAATGGGCATCTCCGCAAAAAACAGGAAAATGGAGAAAAATTCGACCAGCTCGATTTCGATGTTGTCAAACGCGTTATTTTCGAAACCCGACGCGACAAACCTTTTTATTATGTATGGGGTGGCGAACCAACGCTCTGGAAACCATTAGTTCCCTTTTTTCAGGAGCTCGCAAAATATCATTTGTATGGATCAATTGTTTCTAATGCGCAGGCGCTCGATGGTAGTATCGAAGATATTATCGATACTGGCGCGTTGTCAATTCTGTATCTAAGCCTCGATGGGTGGGATGCAGATTCTCAGAACATCATGCGTAGCTCAGCAAGCGGTAAATCGGATAATTTCGAAAAGACCATGGCAGTTATCGATAAGGTTGACGAAATTAAACGCCGCAAAAAGCTCAAGAGTCCTCTGGTCATTCCAATTTCTGTAATATCAAATACCAATCATGCTCATTTGGCAGAAATCCACAAATTGGTTCGGGAAAAAACACAATTGCACCCGTATTATTTTGGATGGTTTATTACCGAAGAACGCGCCAAGCTTCACGATGCTGTATTTACAGATCGCTTTGGTTTTGGACCCACAAAATATCTTGGGTATCTTAAATCGTGCTTTAACGATGTCGATCCCACAATAACTGCAGCGCAGATTCAAGAGATTATCCGATGCTCAAAGGGATATCCATCGGTTCCTCAGTTTCTACCCGATATTACTACCGAAAGTCAAATACGTCGCTATTACAACGATCATGCCTGGGATTGTGGCTACAGCAGTTGCGAAAGCATTTATTCTATTGCAGAAATTTCCCCTGATGGCCGTATGACCCCGTGTCGCGATTATCAAGATTTTGATGCAGGAAATATTAATGAAAAATCGTTCTACGATATCTGGAATGGCGAAAAATATAAAGAATTTCGGCGGCAAATGGAAAAGGGCCTTATGCCTGTTTGTACTCGATGCTGCGGATTGCAAGGCTTCTAATTCGCTCAATTTTAATGTGTCAAGCCGAAGGAAGACAATCGTCTCCTTCGGCTTTTTTTTTAAAGGGGCGAGAGTCTAAACAAAAGAGAACTATAAAAACATACCAGAGAAGAGATGATTCTCATGAGAAAAGGCACTGTTGTTATGATCGTGGCAGCGGTAAGCTGCCTTTTTATTGTATGCAATAATCTCAAAAGCGCCTTTGTTGCCAAAGATTACCTACCCCTAACCGCAACACTTGAGGGAAGGTATCTGGCGCAAGCGAGAGAGCTTGGCTTAGTTGTGAATCAGGTTCCTCAAGATGAGTTGGTAATTGTTAGGGGCGATTGCAATGCAGCACCGTAGTATCACACAAACTCTTGGATTTCACCCTCCGAAAAATCCTCCTCGGTATGGTGGGGCAATGCTACCATGTACCCCGTGTTACGCTACTATGGAAATTTACAAGAAACAATGCCTCATGGTAGTATGACAAATGATATTGCATGTGGCAAGAGTGTGGATAATTTGAGTGCGCTTGCAGCATATGCCTTGGGAAAAAGCGATTGCGATAGTTTGCGTTCGATGTGCTTTACTGCAACAGACTGCAACTCACTTTCATTCGCTTCATATGGAGCACAAGCGCCACCCCAGCATATCGATTATATACTATATCGTGAGGGTAATCGGAGTATTGCTGTGGCCCATGCCGCTTTGACTTTTAAAGAAAAAGTTGTGAAGAGTAATAGTGGCCTGATAGAATTGTCGGATCATTATGGCTATGCGGTTACATTTGGGGTAAGACCCAAAGCGCGCTCTCAATGAGAGCACTGAGCGAGGATTTGCTTTATTGTGTTACATCCAACAATTCGGGGAGTTGTTTATCTGCACATGAAAAACGAGAGTGAAGTTTCTCCACTGCTTTTTCCTCACGCAAAGTATACCGCTATAAGTTCGTAAATATGCGAACTGCTGTGCCCGCTTTTAGAGTGCCCTTTGTTTAAAAACCCCTCAAAAAAATAGTACACATTGTGTAACGAGCGTCACAGACTTTAGTAATGATCCTAATTAATTTATGTAAGACATTTTGGACGCCCACCGTTTCTGAGTTCTTGTCCGTTTTCCCGTTCCAATTAAACTAATTTGTTGCTGACGGTGGAGTTCATGGCGCTTAAAAAAAAAGTGAATGGGGAATAGTCGGGCCGATACAAGGCGAACGAGTATCCGAGGAAAC
>JBBRUX010000083.1:0-5921 GCA_038247415.1 Chitinivibrionales bacterium
TTGATCGTAGCTCACAAGCGATGCCCAACCCTTTGTTGACATTACCGCCGTGATTGCTGCGGTTAATGTCGTTTTACCATGGTCGACATGTCCGATCGTTCCGACATTGACGTGTACTTTACTCCGATCAAACTTTTCTTTTGCCATACGAGCACCTCATGAATGAGTGTTACATATTTCGGTACGAATTTTTTTTTCAGTAGCAACGTAATCAGCCCACGACCGGGATCGAACCGGTGAACCTCTTCCTTACCAAGGAAGTGCTCTACCAACTGAGCTACGTGGGCGCTGAGTTCAAAAAGCGGGCAATGAGACTCGAACTCACAACAACCACCTTGGAAGGGTGGAGCTCTACCAATTGAGCTATACCCGCAAATTAAAAAATGGGCAGGGGTGGTTTTGAACCACCGAAGGCTGACGCCAATGGATTTACAGTCCATCCCCATTGACCACTCGGGCACCTACCCATAAACTATAACTTACAAAGAACTAATGGAGCCGATGAAGGGATTCAAACCCCCGACCGTTCGATTACAAATCGAATGCTCTATCAACTGAGCTACATCGGCACAATTTTAGCTTGATGCAAAACTTTGCAAAAATAATATACGCAATAATCCAAGTCAAAAAAATGGCTAATTATTTTGGCGGAACAATAAAATCGATAAGGCCGTAATCTTTAGATTCTTGAGCAGACATGAAATAATCACGATCGGTATCCGCTTCGATCTTAGCCAAAGTTTGCCCCGACGCATCGGCCAGAATCTGATTGAGCGTCGATCGCATACGGAGAATTTCTTCTGCCTGAATTTGGATATCTGACGCTGGTCCTAGAATATTTCCCGATATAAGTGGTTGATGAATAAGGACTCGCGCATTTTGCCAGACACTTCTCTTACCCTTGGTTCCCGCGCATAAAATGATTGCACCCATACTGGCGGCTTGCCCCATACACACGGTTGCGATATCAGATTGAGCACCCTTCATTGCATCGTAAATTGCAAAACCCGAAGAAATTACTCCACCAGGACTATTGATATAGATAGTAATATCTGCTTTTTCTAAAGAATCGAAGTAGAGAATCTTTTTAACAATGCCTTCTGCAGATTCATCGTCGATGGCACCCCACAGAAAAATCTTGCGATGCTTGGTCATCTGCTCTTCGATCTCATTACCAGAAAACATTTTTTTCATATTTTTCATCATATCGGCATCTTCTGCCGCACGAATTGATCCCATAAAGAGCTCCTTTTCAATGACTTAGTCTATATGTCCAATTATACTAGTGTGCTAATTTCCACTCTTGATTGTGGCAAATCCTTAAGCGAATACCCTAAAACCCCAACTGCATTGCGCAACGCATCGGCGGCTGCAAAATCTTTGTTTTTCTTGGCAGCAGACCGATCTTCGACAATTTTAACTATTTCCTGAACAAGCACATCCGATTCAGGAGCACCACCTGCAAATACCACCGTAATGCCGCAAGCTAGCGCCAGATCTTTTGTGATGATGCTTTGCACAGGCGTAAGTAAATCGAGTGCCAAAACCGAATCGATACGTCGAACAGCATGAACACGAACACGCTTATCGATACTTGAATCGCGCAGCATATCCCACAAACAGCCCATCGCCTTTGGAATATTAAGATCATCGCACAATGCATCAAAAAAGGGATTGCATGCACTATCTACCAAGTTTTCGTCTACTACGCCATTGTCGATGATTGTTTCGGCTGCAATAAGCGCTTTTAGTCGTTTTAAGCTTTGAACTGCTGCATGCAGGCTCTCTTCTGAAAATGAGAGCGGCATGCGATGATGTGCCGAAAAATAAAACAAACGACACGCGAGCGGAGAAATCCCTTTTTCGAGAATATCTGAAAGAAGCACTACCCCACCTTCGGATTTCGACATCTTTGAATTTCCAAAGAGCAGCCACTCACCATGAACCCAATATCTAACAAACGGTTTTCCTGTTGCAGCTTCTGTTTGGGCTATTTCGTTTGTATGATGGACTTTTACATGTTCCTGTCCACCACAATGAATATCGATTGGCTGATTTAAATATGTAACGGACATAGCGCTGCATTCGATGTGCCAACCCGGAAAGCCTCTTCCAAAGGGGCTATCCCACTCCATTTGCCGCTTTACAGCAGGATCGGCAAATTTCCACAGGGCAAAATCGGTTACCGATTTTTTCTCACCCATGTCAATACGCGCGCCTGCCTGCAAAGATTCAATATCAATGCGAGCAAAACTACCATACTCAGGAAATTTTTGGGTATCAAAATAAATACCATCGGAAGTCTGATACGCAAACCCCTTGTCACGCAATACTCCAACCAGCGCTATCATTTCGGCTATATGCTCGGTAGCCCGCGGCATTATATCGGGAGGGAGCATAGCAAGCGTTTTGGTATCTTCAACAAATCGTTGTGTGTATCGTTTTGCAATATCCCATGCAGAAAGGCCCTCGCGTCGAGCACCTTTTTCCATTTTGTCTTCACCGGTATCTTCGTCTGATGTAAGATGGCCAACATCGGTAATATTCATAACATGCTTGACAGAATACCCAAGTGCCAGAAGCGTGCGTTTTAAAACATCTTCCCACATATAGGTACGAAGATTTCCCATGTGCGCCGGGCCATACACCGTAGGGCCACAACAGTACATTGAAACTGTGGAAGACGATGGCACAAAAGCTTCTTTGGAGCGCGATGCTGTATTGTAAAGGTGCAGTGTTTTCTGCATATTAGAATCCTAGGCAAACCTTTCCGCTTCCCGATACAATTGTGCCAATTTCCACAGGATCAAATTGCGCGACATCGGGATTATTTTTAACGCTTTGCAAATGTTTGGGATCGACAACCAGTATAAGTCCGATTCCCATATTAAATGCATGATACATTTCGGCGGGTTCTACATTGCCTTGTTCACCAAGCCAGGTAAAGATTGGATCGGGAACAAAAGATTTTGTATCAATGGCTGCATCACAATGTGGAGGCAACACTCTATCTATATTATCGGGAAAACCGCCGCCCGTGATATGCGCGCATCCTTTAATAAGCCCCGCACGCATCACAGAAATGACCGGCGCATACGAACGATGGGTACGAAGCAACTCCTCGCCCAGCGTTTTACCGGTGGGTTCAAAAATATCCCGATACGACTTCTTGGCCGCATCAGTAACAATTTTTCGCGCTAAACTATATCCATTAGTATGCAACCCATTCGATCGCAGACCTATAATAACATCACCTGGAACAATTGTGCGACCATCGATAACATTCTTTTCGTCAACAACGCCCACAATAGTCCCCGAAAGATCAAAATCACCTTCCTGATACATCCCCGGCATTTCGGCAGTCTCGCCACCAATGAGCACCACGCCCGAAGCTTTACATGCGCGAGCAAAACCAGCAACAATCTTAGTTGCAACTTCAGGGTAAAGCTTGCCAGTACCAATATAATCCAAAAAGAAGAGCGCCTGGGCACCCAAGACAAGAATATCATTAATACAATGATTAACCAGATCTTCGCCTACGGTATCGTGGATACCCATTTCAACGGCAATTTTAAGCTTAGTTCCAACACCATCTACCGATGACACGAGAATGGGTTTATCGTAGTTTTTCAACATCGATATATCGAACATTCCGCCAAATTGGCCAAAATGCCCCACTACATTTGACGTATATGTTGAACTAACGAGTTTGCCGATATGATCTTTGGCATCGTTCCAAGCGGTTAGACTTACGCCGGCATCTGCATAGCTTAATGACTTAGGTTGGGTCATGCGAAAACGCCTTCAAAAAGGAGGAAATGGAAAACAATAAATATAGATTTTGCGGATGGGAGATAAAAAGAAGACATCATCAAAAAAATGGGTCGCAACAATATTCATACGAAAAAGCAAGCCGCCTGCTGTCGAGACCACAAAACGAGCTCGAATGCCAAGAGTTTTTTTATTCTATCGTCAAACTCTAATGATATCCCTTGATTACAGTTAGATACCTACTGGAATGATTTTCCCCTTTGCTCTTGACCAAAACACATCTTATATATCATATTCAAAAGGAAACAAGGCACTAGCTTAATTAACCGAATAGGTTAATAGCCTTATCAAATAATTTAAATATCGTATTTACCTTGCAGGTTAATTATAATGATGGTATTTTTATGGTTATAAATTTTGAGTCCACTCTAAAAAGTTTATAATCGGTTATTATCAGCAAAAAAGACTATAAAAAAGCCAAGAAAATGCTTGACTAAACATATGTTTGTTATTATATTAACCCTTTGATTATAAATATAGTTATAAAAATCAAAGGGACACCATATTTTTAGAAAACAAGGCACACTTGCAACAAGATCTCTTCGGCATAGAAAGCCAACTGTCGGAGTCAAAGCGTAAAAAGCTGCGGACTTCATCAGATGCTTTTTTCTATGAACTCATCTATTCGACTATCAACGAACAAGATTTTGCCCCACTTTTTCAACAACCGGCAGTCGACCTAACGCTGCGGTAAATGCTTTGGTTTCTTCAATAATTCTCTATATGAAAAAAGGTTGGACCACCGAAGAACTTTTCGAAAGAATCGATTTCGATCTTCGGACCCGCACTGCTCTGGGCTTGCATAATCTGGAAGATACACCCTTTTGTCCTGCTACGTTCTTCAACTTTCAAAACCGTCTCCTGAACCATTTTGTGACAACCGGAGAAAACCTTATCGAGAAAACCTTATCGAGAAAACTTTCGATCATTTAACTGATGCTCAGTTGAAAAAGTTGAAGCTCAAAACTGATATTCAGCGCACGGATTCTTTTCAGGTCATGTCCAATATCCGGATCTACAGTCGCACGCAGCTTCTTGTTGAAACGCTGATCAGACTCTACCGGATTCTTTCTGATGGAGACAAACAGAAGTTCAAAGGAACACTTTCTCCGTATGTTGAACAGACATCGGGAGCATTTATTTACGGTTTGAAAAAGACCGATATCCCCCATGAACAGCAAAAAATCGCATCGGTATACCATCAGCTTCATCAAGAGCTGAAACAACAATATGGCGATACTGAAATCTTCAGGATTTTCGATCGTGTTTACAATGAGCATTTCTGCATGGTGTCGGACAAAATCGCGATTCGAGACGTAAAAGAAATATCCTCTTCCTCACTGCAGTCACCCGATGATATTGATGCGACTTTTCGCAATAAACGCAGCAAAAATTATCAAGGTCAGGTGGTTAATGTTACTGAAACAGCAAACCCGGAAAATGCGCTGAATCTTCTCACTGACGTTACTGTTGCGCCAAATAATACCGACGACAGCACGATTCTCAACGGGCGCCTTGACATTATTAAAGATAAGTGCCCCGATATCAATGAGCTGCACACCGATGGCGCATACGGCAGCAGCGCCAATGACCGGAAAATAAATGAGCATACTATCAACCATATACAAACAGCCGTACGAGGTAGAACCCCTGCTGTGGATATTTCGATAGAACCCATTACCCCGGAACAGCATAACGTTTCTTGTCCTTTACAATCTACGGTTTCGGAGAAAACAAAAACAAGGTTCAAAGCGTCTTTTGATATGTCAATCTGCACTTGCTGTCCGCACTCGGAGAGCTGTCCTTCGGTAGTACAAAATGACTGCCGGGCGTATTACTTTACCTAACAAATGGTGCAGATGCAAAAACGTGTTAAAGCAATCGAACTGCTTCCCCTTGAACGTCGAAAAATCAGACCGAATATCGAAGCTACCGTAAAAGAGTACACCAAAGCTTTTTTTTCATAAAAATAGCTGTAAGTCATTGATTTTTGATTTTGAAAGTCGTTTGTAGTGCCCATAGATTAAATTTTCTCTTGCTTTTCCTTTTGTATCGATATATCTTTTTCTCATGTTCCTACGACTCAAAAA
>JBBRUX010000084.1:0-5779 GCA_038247415.1 Chitinivibrionales bacterium
AATCACAAGCCCCATGCTAATTTGCATCAAAGCCGCATTCGTTCCATAAACAAAAAAGGGGAGCCGGCTCGCGCCAGCTCCCCATGCTATGCTTGTCGCATGATGATTAATGAGCGGCGTAAAGGATATTGGCGTGAGCGGAACTGTGTAGCCAGTCGTTTGCGCTGTCGCTCCGTACGCCATCCCAATCGCCGGCAGATGCGCTGGTTGCAGTGCCGTCTCCATTGGCATCACCGCCCTGTGCATCATCTTTATAGCTGGTAAATATTGCGCCCGAAAATCCAGGTATCGAGCCGTTTGCGTCGATGCTTGCAGCCGCATATGCCTTGAACTTAAGAATCGTATTAGCACCAAGGGTAAGCGTGCTATTCACCTCAAGGTAGTTATCAAAAACAAGGCCAACCTCACTGCTATTCCAATTGACTGAATTGTTGACAGACACGTACCCCATGAAAATGCCCTGATACGTATTTAATGGCGAAATACCAGCAGGATCGTGGAATATGTTTGATGCATTGATGTTGATGTCGCCATTGGCAAATACCGGCGTTTCGTTGTCGAATAAGGTATCGCTAAGCCACACGGTTCCGGTCGTGGCGCTAGATAGATCGAGGCCGTTTTTATTATGCGCAAAACGGCAATAAGAGATCGTTGCTTTGCTATGAGAAATTACTACGCCACCTTCAGAGTAGAGAATATCACAATAGGTAAAGGAGGAGTTGTTGCCTTCGGTACGAATCTGACCCCAATCGGATCGCGCAGGAGTACTGGCAGCCGCATCGCCATTGTTATCACCACCATGGATGTCATCTTTGATCGAGGTAAAGATAATGCGATTAGTAGCGGTGCCGTTTGCGATGATTGTGCCGTTTGCGGTGACACCGATATAGGCATTTGCAGGGAACTTCACAATCACCCCCGGCTTGATCGTGAGGGCGCCTTCAACCTCCACCCCGAGCGTCAATACGATCGGAATACCTGTAGTGTCCCACGTAATTGCCCCATTTACCGTTGCCTGGCTGATCGTGATATACTGGTGTGTGTTTCTAACCGCACCGCTACCAAAGGAATTGCTTCCATCGATGGAAACATTGCCATTTATATACATTGGATCCGTATTGTCAAAAATTGTGTTGTTTGTGCAGGTGGTGCCCACGGATGCATCATTCACGTCCAGTCCGAGGGTATTCTGACTGATCACACAACCATTGACCGTTGCCTTGCCATTGACATACAGGCCATGATTGCTGTAGCTCAGATCGCAGTAATTAAAGGTGGAATTATTTCCGCCATACACACCCACGCCATACCAGTCGTCTTTTGCCGGAGTGCTGGTTGCAAGATCCCCATTGATATCGCCAACCTTGGAGTCGTCTTTTATCGATGAGAAAACGACATGTTTGCCCGTTGTTCCGTTAGCAGTAATAGTACCGTTCGCATCTGCAGAAAGCCCCGTGCCAGCCGAAAAGAGTACAACAACCGTTGAATCGATGGTCAATGTTGAAGTCACACCGACATCTCCGGTAACCAAATAGACGTTGCCCGCCAGCCAATGCGTGGGAGTTGCTATGGT
The DNA here is from genome assembly GCA_038247415.1 of Chitinivibrionales bacterium. GTDB lineage: Bacteria > Fibrobacterota > Chitinivibrionia > Chitinivibrionales > WJKA01 > JBBRUX01. The sequence continues at coordinate 1,574 of JBBRUX010000084.1, forward strand.
TCCCCTCACATGTAATATGCCAACGCTTGCCGTCCATGTTTTGGTGACCGAATGACCTTTCCCATCGGAAATCGCAACAGATATGGATCGCATACTGATGCTATCGGGAAGTGTCCATGTTATCTGATGTGTGCCATTCGTGCCGAGAACTCCGCCACGAGCGCTCCAGCTATACGTGAGGGGATCGCTTTCGGGATCGGTAGCAGTTACCGAAAAAGTGAGCTGGCCGCTGCGAGCTACATCGTTGACAGAATCAACTGGCGTCGACGCAGTAATCACCGGTGCACCGTTGACTACAATCGGCACGTCCACGGGATTGTCCGTTGGAAGGCAGCCATTCATGACAAATAGTGCAGCGACTGCGAGAACTGACCAGAGAAACTTCATACATCCTCCACGAAAAACTGGTAATAAGCCAAGACTTGATACCGCTCGTACAATGCACGGTTCAAGTATTAATAATAAATTTAAAATAAGTTATCAGGTTGGCAAAAAACGGGTAGAATTGTCCCGTTTTCTCATTTTCTTAACAACAAAGATGTTAGGTGGTTGGCTTTTTATCAATAATTTCCATCAGGACATTGCGGTGAGTCAAAAAATATTCACGATAGTGCTGCAATTCGCGATCCTCATCAATGCTCTCCCCTGTGGTGCTATCAAAGCGTCGAAACGAACGGGAAAACAGATTGTATAAAGTCAAGGCATGTTTGGGTTGGATATTGCGTGCACGCCAAAGTTTTCGAAATGCCGAATCATCAAAATTCAGTTCTCGTACCCATTCATCCACAGTGCTGATTTTCTTTTCTAAGAGCACTTTTATCGACTTTGCAATCGTTGATGTATCGCGCATGTCAAATTCGGGGCATAAAAGATTGATCAAAGCCCACCGATTGATTGTATCGCGACACTTTTCACGCGAAAGAGTCAGCTTTTCGAGGACGCCCTTCGCGCCCAAATCACGTGATAGTGCACCCTCCCGCGGGGATGTTGATCCGGTTGCTACGACAAATGAAGTTTGCGATGAAAAACGACGGAGCAAATAGAATGGATCATTGTCGAGATCCGAAACACTTAAATCATACAAACAGACATGAAACAATCCGCGAGATTCGATAAGGTCTAAGGCTTCTCGTTGCGTTGCACATGCCGAAACCGAATAAATAGGAACCCCCTTGAAATGACGAACAAACGTAGAACGAGCAAGCTGGTCGTCATCAAGAATCAACAAACGTAGCATTCCGTTAAGGAATTGGGGATCAAAACGGGCAGGCTCTTCTCGGATAATCATGATACGGCACCCGTCGATAAGGCAACCGGTTGCGTGGCTTTGCACGCGCTTGTCCGACAATAAACATGCACAGTAGTACCATGCGTTGAATCGTCTATAGTAGCGATTTTCGAAGACAGCGCGATACGCCCCCCAAACATCTCGACAAAACTCTTGACAACAGGCAAGCCGAGTCCACTACTCGGTTCCCCGGCAGTACCGCAGCGTCCGAATTTCATTCCTGGCACAAAGACATACTCCAGTTTATCTACGGGAATGCCAACACCAAAATCAGTGATACTTATTTCTACTTCATCACCCGTTGTAACGGTGTTTACGATGATACGCGATCCTGGATACGAAAATTTGATGGCATTCCAAATCAGATTGCTCAGTACATGATTGCAAAAAATATTCGCTTCGACATACATGGCACTTGGATCGTCGGGTGGAATAGCTATTTCGAATTGTACATTTTTCTCTTTTAGTTGAACTGCAAACATGTCGCGAACCTTTTGAACCAGTGGCCGAACACACACAAGCTCCATCTTGAGTGATTCTTGTCCTGCGGCGCTCTCTTCGAGCAAGCGAACACTCTCGACTATTTCTCGCATGTTATTGATCGCCGAATGCATATTAGACCGAATTTCAATAATCTCTTCGTCGCCATCATTATCCTGATGCGAAAGATCCTGCGCGCTACTATTGATGACAAAAAGCGCATTGGAAATGTCGTGGGTGATCATGGACAGCAACCGCTGCTTTGCAATTACGGCTTCTTCAACCTTGGCTTTTTCCTGTGTCAACGATTCAACAAGTTCGTTTTTTGCGGTACGCTCTCGTTGGTATTCAAAATAAAGAAAGAGCACCATTAAGGCATTTACAACTATACCAAGCAAAAGCGAGTATGTTACATCGGTATACTGTTGAGCTCTGGATGTATAAGGATTTACAAAATCAGAATGAAAAAACTCAAGAAGCACCAAGGGAATAATCGTTATAGCAACAAAAACCAAAGCGATCAATTTTTGAAAGCCGGAAAAAACAATTATCGCTGCACCGCTCAGAATGAAAAAGTAATATCCAATACCACCAAAAAGCCCACCTTCCTGAAACCAGCAAAAAACCAAAATTCCACCAAAAATCAAGTACCCCGGAATAACCATTCTACGCCAATTTTTATTGGCGCGTGACTGAATGTAAATCAAAAAACTTATTACCGAAACAGCGCTATTTGTTGCAACCATTTGCCAGGTAAGGCCACAGATTATGCATTGAACCAGGGAGAGTCCACCTGCGCAAATTACCAAAAACAGTGTTGCATTAAAAACACGGTGCTCCACCGTAAAAGAGTTCGGATTGCCGAAAATCCGGGAACATAATTGTTCAAAATACTGCTTCATGTGCCAACATTCCAAGCTCAATTAGCATTATATATATATATTTAATTTAAGATATTTAATATAGTGTTTATCCCGGTTATAAACCTACTGACTTCAAATAATTCTAACGAACATTGTCACAATTTTTTGAATCGTCGTCCTCAATAGATTCACTGCGCCAGGTACGCCACCTTGATAATGATACTCAAAGATATTATCCAGCGCTATGATGTCGGCAAGCCCCCACTGTGTATCCAATTGCTTAATTATCTGCGATAGACTGGGCCTTGGCACATGTCAACAGCCGGACGTGGGTTGGATCACTCTCCCGGGCGCATGAGAATGTCATCTATATTCAATTAAAGCGTTCCTTTGCGCGGGTGACCTACTATCGTACCCGGGGTTGGTTACGAGTACCTGGCGCAAATACGAGATATTAATTATTTGGAAATAGCTCGGAAATACGATTTACGGGTGCACTATTTTTTTCCGGATGTTTTGATTTTCGTGCTCCATACGTAAGCTCTCGATAAGCAATAACAGAAATGAATTTTGGAATATTCTGATTTAGAAGCATCCATTTTTGTACATCTGGATTACCTTTGAGGCTATACATTATAATATCTGTATCAATCAAATAGACCATTGTCAACTCCAAACCTCTTTGATTTAATTCTAGCTTTTTTTATTTCTTTAATGATATCTCCAGCTTGTCTATCGTCTTTCCAAGCGCCAACAAGCGAAAGAAATTCTAAAGCCGAATTTTTTTGTGATTTTTGGCCAGAATTTAATTAGAAAAAAGGCTCTTGATGGTTTTCGGGGATTTTTCAGTCTGCAACTCGATGCTCTGTGCAAATGTTTGGTAATAAAGCAGGGTTTACTAAGCCGTTTCGATTTAGCTGGCGATATGACGAGCGAAATAGTCACCTATAACCAATCAATCAACCAGTTTGAAAAGGTTGTATTGTTATCTCCAAAACAGGTGAAACTGCTTAAAAATATGCCAACTGTTACAGCAAAAAAACTTCTCATAGTAATACCTCGAAGACGGAAAAAACAAACTTTACAAGCATCGATGGATTAGAAAACTCCTAATAATAGCTAATACAAATATTCTTTAAAACCGTAATGAAATCAGAGCCTCTGTCAACAATCATCCAAAAAAACTTGAAATCACCACTATTCTAAAAAAGGCTGCACACTATCACCTAGCAATCCCCCATACTCTTCAATCACTCTGATCAATTTACAATAATGCTGCTACAAAATCCAACAGCGTGCTGCGAAAGGGTTTCGCAACAGTTCCTGCGCTTAAAAAATGAAACTTGTTTCAAATACTATATTAATTATGGGCATCTCTAAAAACCTAAAACTGATGCATGTCTCTGATTATTAATTGAATATGCTTGTTTTTCTGAATTAATTTTAGTATACTTGCTGAAAACAACAACGATGAAAAACATTAACCCACTTGGATTATTTGATGATCATTTTATCATGGAAAAACTAGGTAAGCTAGGCGATCCACTGAATAACCTTAACAAATACATTGATTGG
>JBBRUX010000085.1:0-5513 GCA_038247415.1 Chitinivibrionales bacterium
CTGAACAATGAGCACTATGCCAGATATTTTAACCAGGCCCACGGCCTGGAATCCATTGGCTTACGCTTCTTCAACATATTTGGGCCCGGCCAGAAACCAAATTCCCCTTATGCCGGGGTGATCTCCATCTTTTTTGACCGCATACTCAAAGGACTCCCTGTAACCATTTATGGGGATGGCGTGCAGTACCGGGACTTCGTTTATGTCCATGACATTGTGCAAGCCCTTATCACTGCAAGTGAATCAGATATAAAACTGGGCGTTTACAATGTTGGAACCGGCATACCCACTTCGCTAAATGGACTTTTCAAAACAATTGCAGATATTGCAGGATATAAAGCGCAACCCATATACGCTCCACCAAGAATGGGTGATGTGGAAAAGAGCTGTGCGGATGTCTCCAGAATTAAACGGGATATGAACTTTAGCGCTTCATTTGCTCTGGAATCAGGCTTGCTTGAATTGTATAAATCGTTAAATAATTAAGACACTCAAATCAAATTGAAAGATATGAGAGCCGTTTTTCTCTTTCTCTTAATGACAACTGCCTTTGGTGCGCAATCACAAAACTATAAGGATTGGATGTCTACTGATACGACCTGGCACATACTGGAATATACGGAAAGCGAAGTCAGTCCAGACTCCGCTGAGTATTGGGCAGTGGAATACGTCAATCCGGAAGATGACTTGGAAAGGGTTTTCATGGAGCGCTACATAAATGGCAGTCTTCGGAAATATAGCGCATACCAGAACTATGGCACAGAACTTGAATCCGGTATAGCACGATTTTATTATCCCGGCGAAAACAGTGCCGATATAGGACAAATGCGTCATGCCCGTGTGATTTACAACCAGCAATTTGATGATACCTTACAGTCATGGTGGCCAAATGGTGCTCCGAGAACATTGGAAGTATATGACCGTGGAAAACGTATTTCCGGTAAGAGCTTTAACGAGCGCGGTGAAGAAATAGACTACGTGCCTTATGAGAGATTCCCCGAATTTCCCGGAGGGGATCAAGCGCTTATGAGATACCTTGGAAACAACATCACCTACCCCCGTAAACTTGGACGCCGAAAAATTACTGGAATGGTTTTATCGACTTTTACAGTGAATCAGGATGGTTCAATATCGAATGTTGAAATTCTCGAAAGTCCGCATAACCTCTTTTCCGATGAAGTGATTCGCCTTGTAAATTCCATGCCAGCTTGGATACCGGGTTCCCAGGATGGCAGAACAGTAAGTGTGCAATATCGGCTTCCAATTAGGTTTTCACAACCCTAAACGATTACAGTGTGATCCTACCACGTATAAGCATTGTCACCCCATCCTTTAATCAGGGGCAATTTCTAGAACAGACCATCAATTCGGTTCTTGATCAGGGATATTCCAATCTGGAGTATTTTGTGGTGGATGGGGGTAGCACGGATAATTCCCATGCAATCATTGAGAAATACAGCAAGCACCTTACCTGGTGGGTCAGTGAAAAGGACAAAGGCCAAAGCCATGCCATTAACAAAGGCTTGAAACGGGCTACAGGCGATATCGTTAATTGGATCAATAGCGACGATTATTACGAGCCCAAAGCACTTTTCACAGTGGCCGAGAAGTTTATGGAAACCGATGCCTCGATGATCTCTTTTCGGGCAAATGTGTTTGGGCTGCAGACCCGAGTTTCTCGGGGAACGGATCTGTTCCAGGATAATTTGCCCAAAACATTGGCTTACACGCGAATTGATCAGCCCGAGACTTTCTTTTCAAAAGCCGCTTTTCAACGGATGGGCCTCTTAAACGAAAACTTGCACTACTGCATGGACAAAGAGTGGTTTTTGCGTTACCTGTTGCTCCACGGTCAAGACAAAGCCATAAATTCAGATGAGGTGATTTTGAATTTTCGCTACCACGATGCGTCTAAATCAGTATTGCAGCAAAGTAAATTCGAGAAAGAGTCGGATGCTATTTATGCCGAATATGCCTCATTCTTGAACAGGTCACGCGAAGCTGAATACCTGTGGTCTTTGGCTGAAAGGGCAGAATCAGGCGTATTGGAAATTTCCGAAACACCAGTTTTAGCTGAATCGGGAAAAGCCATGATTCATTATTACTTGTTTAAAAGGTTTGCCGAAGAGTACGATAAGCTAAACCGCAAAAAAGCGCAAAAGCTATCGGGTTTGCTCGATGTCAATCAACTCTCTTTTGAAGATGCATGGCATTATAAAAAACTAGACAATCGGCTAACCTTGCCTTCTTTTTTGATTCGATTTGCCCGTCTATTTACGCGGTAGGCTATCTTCATAAAAGCCTTTATAGCTTGCAAAGAACAGTTGTGCATTTACCGATTTCCTGTACACAAAGCCGTAAGGAAGAATTGCAGACAGAGAAGATGCCAAAGGACCAAATACGGTGTGAAAACTTCCCAATAGTCTTTGGGTTGATGAGAAATTCAAACCCAATGCATGGTGACCCATTTCAACTGCGACTCTGCGCGTAAGTGCTCCTGTTCGATACCTGTTCACGAGGCTTTCAATCGAGAGTCGATTGGATTCATCCTGGTAAATAACATCGCGCCGCGAGAGATATACGGATACTCCAGCCGCCTGGAGTTTTTTGTAAAGCAATAAATCTTCAATACCTGCATAAGGAATGGCATCATATCCGTTAACCGCTTCCATCCAGCGCTTCTCAATCGAAAAATACTGACTCGTCAAGCCTTTTTCCTCAAAAAGATCTGTCCTTTCATCTATATTGTAAGTCAGACGATGCGAATTCGAATAAAGCTCATGTTCGAGAATATATTTACCAAATTTGGAGTTCGGCAATTGCTTCATCAGAAAATCCGGATAAACCCAAAAGAAATTGTAAGCCTTATATGAATCCGATTCGTGCAGCCGTAAAGTCCTTTCAATGTGCTTGCTCTCTATCAGAATATCGTCATCCATAAAAAGCAATAATTTCGATCTTGCTTCTCTCCAACCCTTGTTTCTTGCAAACGATGCTCCCTTTCCTCCCGACCGAAGTAGCTTTGCAGGATAAGGAATCTTCAAATCCAATCCATTCTTGGAATCATCCACCAGAATAACTTCAACAGGCAACAGCTCAATTGCCTTGAAAGCAGCTTCCAATGTGTTGAGAAGGATTTCTCCACGACCCACCGTAGGAATAATAATGCTCAGAATTGGAAGTGAGTCCATTTCTTAAAAGGATACTTTGCGATTCATAGCACAAAAAAATACAAAAGAATTAGTTTTGATACCACTTACGCCAAATGAATATTCTCTTTTACTTCCCTACTAATCAGAATTCGATTTCTCTGGAAACATTGATGAAAGAATTTGCGCTAAAGGGACACACAGTTTTCTTACTGGGTATAGAAGAGCGAGGTGCCATTCATGATACCGCGGAGAATTACGGTGTGAAGGCATCGGTCTATCAGATTCCAAGAAGTCCTTCGGCACTTTATTACGTTCGTCATATTCTTTATTTAAGCCGATTCATTTCAAAAAACAGAATTGACATTGTTTACTCACATACCCAACCTGTCAACTTCATCGCAGTTTTTACCCAATACATTTCCCGAGCTAAATTCTACATCTGCCGCCATCACAGCGACTATATAATGACCGAAGGCAACAAAAATGCCATGTTTTTTGATAAGGTAATCAATAGATTAGGCCGTGATTTTATCGTTCCATCCAAAAAAGTATTCCATCAGATCACCGCGGTTGAAGGAGTAGAACCCAGAAAAGTCAGGCTCATTAATTACGCATACGACTTTAATGATTACCAAAAACCGGAAGCACACCGCGTGCAAGAAATTCGCAATCAATATCCAGCTAAGTTACTTTTGTGCACGGTTTCAAGATTTATTCCTTGCAAACGCTATGATGTGCTTATTAACTGCGTATCAGAGCTCATTAATACAGGGTATGACCTTCGTCTAATAATTCTAGGCAATGGCCCTCTCGGGGAGGAATTGCAAAATCAAGTATTGCAATTGGGGATGGCTGATCGAATCTTTTTTATAGGTTTTACAACGGAAGTCATCAGTTTCATTGCTGCATCGGACATGGTTGTCCATTTCTCCGATTCTGAAGCGAGTAACTCTGTAATCAAAGAAGCAGGGCTTATGAAAAGACTGGTCGCAATATGCTCAGATGTTGGCGACTTTGATGACTATGTTGAAAATAACAAAAGTGGGTTTGTTTTATCAAAAGAAGACCCTTGCCAAGACTTCAAGAATGTTGTCGAAGTGATATACGGTAATCATGCTAATTTCGCTAAGATGGGTGAAGAGCTTCATAAAAATGTCCTGAATAATTTTTCAGTGGAGAACGTAATTCAGGCTTATACCGAGGTAATGTAATGGCTCTTCAATTCTCTATCATAATTCCCACTTATAACAGAGCCCATCTTATTACCGAGACTATCAACTCCGCACTGCAACAGGCCTGCCTGGCGAAGGAAATTATTATCGTGGACGATGGCAGCACCGACGTTACAGAATCCACGATACGAGACAATTTTGGCGTCCAGGTCCGATACATTAAAACGGATAACAATGAGCGAGGTGCAGCCAGAAATATAGGTGCAACAATGGCAACTGGTGATTACATCTATTTCTTAGACTCCGACGACTTACTGTATTCCAACCACCTTCGAGAAGCGGAGAATTTTATTATCGGTTTGGGAAATCCGGAATGGATTTTTCAAGAATACGAGATAAAAGGGTTTCAGCGTTCAAGTCAGGTGAAATACGACAGAAACAACCCTCTTCGAACATTGATCACCAAAGGAAATTTTATGAGTTGCCACGGGGTTTTTTTAAGAAGGGATATTGCCCTAAAACATCCATTTAATGAAGATCGGGAATTATCCGGATCAGAGGATTACGCTCTCTGGCTCAAGCTCGCAGCGAGATACACGCTATACACCAATCCCATTGTTACATCTGCCCTGGTCCAACACGATCAGCGCAGTGTATTCAATTTTCAACCCGATGCCTTGATCCAGAGAAAACTCAGAATGTTGGATCTTGTGCTGGAAGATGTCGCCGTGCGCGAAACGTTTGCGAATTGGATGCCCCAACTTAAATCAAATACCTATTCCTATATCGCGTTACACTTAGCCATGCTCCGTGGAGCTAAAAAAAATAGCTTGAAATGGTGGCTCAAATCTATATACGCGGCTCCAGCATCAATTGCTGATAGAAGAAGCCTTGCCATTCTCAAGCACCTTCTTTTTGGTTAAGTAGAGAAAACCCATCTTTGCGCCCTTGCAAGCCAAAAAAAATATACTCTACCTTTCGTACGATGGCCTTACCGACCCCCTTGGTCAGAGTCAAATCCTGCCCTATGTCGATGGGCTTTCAGGCATTGGCTATGCCTTCACCATTGTCTCTTTCGAAAAGCCAGACCGTTACAAAAGCCATCGGGCAAGTATCGAAGCCCGTTGCGCAGCGCAAGGCATTCAATGGGTTCCACTTACTTATACCAAGCGGCCACCAGTACTATCTA
>JBBRUX010000086.1:0-5435 GCA_038247415.1 Chitinivibrionales bacterium
ATGTGCGGAGATTGCTCAATTCAAGCCGGGTGAACGCGAAGCGTATGAAGATAGTTTGAAGTATTATCGAGATATGAAGAATTCATTGGATACAGCAAAAGAAGAGGGTTTGATTGAAGGGGCAATGAAGGGGAAGATTGAGGTTGCCAAAAAACTTATTGCACTAGGAATAGAAGACGACAAGATTTCAAAGGCAACCGAAATGACAATTGATGAAATTGTCAGGTTGAGACAAAAGTCATGATAAAGAGGCACTTGTAAAACTCTCGCTTTTTGTGCACCGGGAATCTTGGAATAGTTGGTTATAAAGGGCAAAACAAAGCAATAAGAATCTGGGCACGCCGGGGCGCAGAGCGCCGTCGGGCCCAGATTCTTATTGCTTTATATAACCCTCCCGGCCCAAAGTTCGTCAAGAAAATCTCGCCAGGGCAGTAGTTCTAAGGGGCCAACTTTCCTGCGAGCCGTTTCGTTGGTAACCACAATGGCCCGCGATGGAGCATAGTCCTGGACAAAACGGAGCAATCCCTTTAAATCGGATGCTGTCAATCGGATAGAACTTTTAACTTCGATTGCCGTGCGGCCTTGATCGAGCACGAAGTCAACCTCATATCCGTTGGCTGTTCGCCAGTAGGAAATCGGGAAGTCCGTATCGGTATAGGAACGATACGCATACAACTCCATGAAGATTAGGTGCTCGAATGCTTGTCCGAATGCGGGGCCTCGCTCCTCTTGGATATGATTCTTTGAGAGAAACTGCCCTAGACCAACATCAAAAAGGTAAAACTTTGGGGTTTTGCTGATAATGTCCCGATCGCTCGTACGACTGAATGGATTGATCAGGACCCCGATCAGGGTATCGGATAATATCTGAAAGTACTCGCGAATTGTTTTGGAATCCACACCTGTATCACGGGCTATGTTGGAGAAGGTTATCATTTCTCCGTTGCAGAAACCCAGCGTGTCGGTGAACCGGGCGAATGCAGGGATGTTTCGTGTTAGGCCCTCAGCCATGATCTCTTCTTTCAGATAATCCTGAACATAAGCCTGGAGCGACTTTCTCGCATTCGTTTGCAGATAGTGTGCAGGGATTAGACCATTATTGAGCGCGCGCAGCAGATCGAACCCAGGAATTTCGTGAACGGTAAGCGGGTGCATTTCGTAGCGCCACGCCCGTCCTCCAAGCATATTGGCATGACCGCGTTTGAGTTTGCGTGCGCTGGAGCCACAAAGAATAAAAGAACACCCCTTTTCTTCGATGAGCCAATGCACCTCATCTAGCACCGACGGCACCTTTTGCACTTCGTCAAGTATAATCGGTTGGCCGGCTTTGATAGTGCCGGCATCCAGACCAGCGACAATCCGCTCACGCAGGCGCGATGGCTCGCGAAGCATTTCGAGGGTAAGATCGGATTTTAGAAAATCCAACCGCAGACTCTCTGGAAAGTGTTGCTTAAGGAATGTCGACTTCCCGACCTTCCTAGGTCCCCAAAGAAATGCTGACTGCCCAACAGGCAGATCGATAGTTAATGATCTTAGAAATGATTTATCCATTTTATTAATATAATATAAATCAATATATTAGCTATCATTTTTCTGGAATATGATCCATAAAACTTGAGTAAATGTGGAATAAAGTCCTATTAAATTATTAAGCTTTCGCAAGGCAAGATGCCTTTCTCTTCGTTCTCGCACATAAAAGAAATACAAATCCCGCTTCGTGAGACTTAGGGGTGAAGGAAATGTGCATGGAAAGGGCTCGGTGGCCCTTTAAATCCACCTTTGAAAATGCTTTCCTTGAAAGCCCAACCCACTACCCCCACACTTGGGGGTTTGCAAACCCGCTTCGCGAGACTTTGGGGTGGTCAGCAGCAACTACCCCTAAGAACCCCTTGCCGCCCCGTACTTCGTCCGGTCGGATCTGCTTTCGGCGGGCGTGTGAACTCGGCCCACGACTGGGCCTCAAATAGCACACGCCCGTTTTCCTCAAGCAGATCCTGCACGAAGTGGTGGGTGTTTACAATTAAAACAAATCAAAAATCCAATTTCATTCTGCAAGCTCAGTGAGTAAGTCACCCCTCTCTGCGGCGGAGAGGGGACGGGGGGAGGTTCAAACGTCAAGGAAACCTTTACACGTATCGTTAACAAACTATAAAAACCACTTTTGATTCCTGAGTGGATTTTGTATTCCTCTTATACACGAGGGAGGAGGCCCGACGGCGCTCTTGGCGCCGGCGTGCCCAAAAGCTTATTCTCTTATTCAACCCCGGACCCTTTCCAGCGTTTGTTTAACTGCATCCTTTATTGTTGTAGGAGTAAACGAAAATCTCTTGCAAAATGCGCTGGAGTCAAAGTGGTATGGGCTGTCGAATTGGTAGTGCATTTCATACATTTCTGCAAGAATCGGGACGAATAAGCCGAGCGCGTATATTCCCCAGGCAGGAAGAACCTGAACTTTTGCTTCTTTCCCCATTGCTTCTGAAAAGACTTTAACCCACTCGCGTCCTGTTAATGAATCTTGGCTGGTTGGTAAATTCCAGATTTGATTGTAGGCATCGGGCGTGTTCCCTAAAAGAGCAGTACCGTGTGCTAAATCGGGAGTGTATCCCATAGTATGAGGTACATCTGCATTGCAAAACCATTGGGCAGCTTTGTTTTTAAACAAATTGTCGTATACAAGATTCATGAGCACGCTATTTGCCTTGACAGGGCCAAAAAAATCTGGTGCGCGTGCAATGATTGCCGTAAGTGAACCACTAGAAATTTTATCAAGAATATGCCTGTCGACCTGAGCCCGAATTTCCCCTTTTTTGCTTGTGGGGCTTATCGGTGAGATTTCGGTAATGTGGCCTGTATTGTTACGCCCTATTGCGTAAACATTGTCAAAAAAAACAAGCTTTGCATTATAGGTAATGCATGCCTCAACAACATTTTTTATGAGGGGTGGCCATTTTTCTCTCCAGATTTTTGTAGAATAGCTATATCCTAATGTCAAATAGCAAATTTCGCTCCCTTTAATAGCCCCGGCAACCTGGTCTTTATTGGAAAGATCTGCGGCGAAAAGGGAATCGGAAGGATTAACCTTTTTTGGATTGCGGTTAACAAGCCGAATGTCTTTGGTATAGCTCTGTAAAGATTTTGCGAGTTCGAATCCTATCGCCCCGCCAGCGCCTAAAATTGTTTGCATTGTAAATGTCCTTGTAATAATTGAGCAACGTCTAAAAACGCAGCGTTTCTAATTGTTTTTTTCGTAAATTTTATAATCGGTGTACCCTAGAGCTCCCGGAGAATAAAAGGTCTCGGGATTAGAGGCCGCTAAGGCAATGTTATTTACAAACCGCGCTGGTAAATCTGGGTTGCTAATAAATGGTCTGCCAAAAGCAACGGCATCAAGGCGCCCTGCAGCAATCTCATTTTGTGCTTCGGCCCAAGAATAATTGCCATTACCAACAAGAAATCCTGTAAATCGCTTTCTGTAATGGCCTATTACATCCGCGATAAACTTGGGTTCTTGGGGCAGTGGAGCCATGAATGGCCGAGTGAGATGAAGATACGCAATGGAATAGGAATCTAATTTGTCAATAATATAATCGAACATGGCTTGTGTTTCATCATCAACAAATATTCCTTGCATGCCATTAAGCATGGGATTGAGTCGGGCCCCTATTTTTGATACGGGTACCACGGTTAACAGGGCATCGAGAATTTCGAAGAAAAATCTGCCCCTATTTTCTAGGCTGCCACCTTTTTCGTGGACGCCATCAACAACATTTTTCCAGCCAGCTACTTGGGATTGAGAATAGAGGCCGGGAACTCCAGGATATCCAGTTCCACGGGGAGAAACAACAGTTCCTTCGGTAATAATAAGCCCAGCCGCTGCCCTTTGAGAATAATACGTGCGATGCAGATCTGTGGGGGCACATTCGGGATTTGTTGCCCTGCAACGGGTCATAGGTGCCATGAAAACGGGGTTTTGAGGGGTGAAAATTCCAAGGGGTTTTGCAGACATGGATAATTCCTTAATTCGAAAATGAGTTTAATACATAATAAAATTGCTATAAAAAGAATACGCAGGGGAGGGGATTAATATTAAAAGTAATGATACATAACGTTTTTATCATATATCTGGGCTCAACGGTGTACACCGTCGGCCGTCCTTACAGGCGCGGGCGTTCGCCCTTGGTGCCACGATTATAGCGCTTTGTCCAAAGCGCCAAAGCTTTTAGTGGGCACTGTCGCCGTTGGCGACACCTTCCAGTCCTGCCTTGCGCGCAAGGCAAGGGAACTGCCGTGCAGAAGAACCGCTTGAGTTCTAGATATTTTAGCCTCATCCACTTCGACCCATCGACCGGCTCAGGGCGATTGATCAATTTGCCCCAGATCCGCAGGCCCTTAGCCTATCGAAGGGTCGCATGTCAAGCGCATTAGGGCGGACGGAATGTGAGGGTGGAAACGGTAGTGACACCCCTCAGTGCAAAAAGACTCAGGCGCTTTGCGCCGCAAGGATTTTTGTACCGGCTCGCGAAGCGGGAGTATGGAGAAGGCCCGACGGCAAAGCCGGAATGCCCAGAATCTTATAATATTTTTAAGCTAAGATCAAAAATCTTGCCAAAAATATTCTTCCTCCCTCTTGACCTCACCCACAATATATAGTATCTTGTATAGACCTAAAAAGCTATTCGTAGTGGATTTGGCTAACATCAGAGGAGAAATAACAGCATGATTCTACGCAAACTTGCACTATTCGGCTTCAAATCGTTCGCAGATAAAAGTGAGATCGAATTCGGTACAGGTATCACTGCGGTGGTAGGGCCCAATGGCTGCGGCAAGAGCAACGTTGTAGATGCTATCCGATGGGTATTTGGCGAGCAGAAGGCGTCGGCTCTTCGTTCTAGCAATATGCAGGATGTGATTTTTTCGGGAACTCAGCATCGTCAGCCGCTTAATATGGCCGAAGTTACTATAACGATAGAGAACAATAAAGGAATTCTTCCTGTTGAATATAATGATATAGCAATTACTCGCCGTGTTTTTCGTAACGGTGAGAGCGAATACCGCCTCAATAAGACGCCTTGCCGCCTTCGCGACATTCATAATTTGTTTTTGGATACCGGTATTGGATCAAATGCCTATACTACTATCGAAAACAACATGATTAATACCATTTTATCCGATAAAGCCGAAGAACGCAGAATCCTGTTCGAAGAGGCTGCTGGAATTGGCAAGTATAAGCAACGCCGCAAAGAATCCGAGAAAAAACTCGAATATACTCGTATCGATCTTTCGCGCATCAACGATAAAGTGCTCGATCGTGAAAAAGATGTTGCTTCACTCGCTCGCCAGGTAGAAAAAGCTAAGCGCTATCGCAAATGGCACGACGAACTTAAAACCCTCGAAGTAGGGTACGAAGATCGCCATTATAAGAGCTTAAAGGAGGC
>JBBRUX010000087.1:0-4926 GCA_038247415.1 Chitinivibrionales bacterium
ATCTCGATCGGCTCAACCTGACATTTGCGCGCGCAGTATCTATCGATAGCATTCTCGCCGAAAACATTGTGGTAAAGGTATCAGCTGGTACCATTCGAGTGAGTTCGATTGAAGCAGTTCCGGGGGATACTACCCATAAAAAATATTATGTGAATCTTGACGAAAAAAGTCTTCTTAATGCGGTTGTTTCACTCGACGATCATGTAATAAATACACCGCAAACCGCACTAACTCCCGATGTAATCATTTCGGGCTATGGGGATGTTTCTTCGTCGTTGGTCCGGTGTGTGGATAGTGCCGGGCCCGTAGTTTGGCGTGTTGTTAATTCAATCGATCAAGCCTCAGATCATTCAAAAGATCTAATTACCAATACGTATTCGGAACCTTTGGAGCGAGCAGTGGGAACCCGGTCTACGGATGTCCCAAAACTTTTCTATCAGGCTTGGAAAAAGAGTGGAAGCGCGTTTGTAAAAGATACCAGTGTGCTTATGGGAATGATAAAGTCAGGGTCAACAGTCGTTGAAATTAGCTTTTCTACATCCAGCACTACCGAGGGCAAGTTTGTGATGAGCAATGGGAATTATCTCGACGATTCGTATTACATCAGTTTTAAAACAGACGCCGGCCCCTTAGTTCCTGATGTAAAGGGAATAGTTCCCGCTGTAAACAATGTGCCGGTACGGGTTTTTATAGACGGCGTGGTTGCTACTATAAAGAGCGCACCAAATCCTATGGTTCCCAATGCAAACACCCCTAATAATCCAGGGCAATCATCAACGCGCAATAATGAGCTTATCTATGTACCTGCCGATCAGCTTTTAAGAACGGCACAAAGTACGAGCGTTTCTGCAACGATCATAAATATTTCTATACCTGTTGTAAACTCAGGGTCGCTGCGTCTTATAGGATCATTTAGTGTATACGACATGGCAGGAAATTTGGTTCACCGCCGTTCAGATGGAGGCAAAAATCTTGCTCCTGAAATTTGGGGACAGGCAACAGTGAGTCAAGTTCAACAATTTGGAGTGATTTGGAATGGCTTTAACGATAAGAAAACACGGTCTGCACCTGGTGCATATCGGCTGATTTTAAAAATGACACTCAGTTATTCAACAAAAAATTTGGATAAAGATAAGGATGGTAATCTTGTACCGGGAAATATTAACGTAACAAAACCTATCGAGCAAATGATTATTGTTGGTGTTTCTCGTTAAAAAATTGATCTAAAAGTTTTACAGCAGTTTTAAAGAGCGTCGTTGGTACTTGTGCCAACGACGCTCTTTTTTTATGGTATGAGATAAAAATGCTTTTCAAGTTCAATAAAGAAACCTAAAATAGATAAGATGTAACCTTTAAAAACTTTAGTAATTTCTGCAATATAAAATTTAAAATGATTTGCCTAGTGCGGCGCTTTTTCGAAAATTAATTGCAGTAATTTTTTTTGAATTGAAATGACGGATGACGCAAATAGCCGTGCATTGAGGCTTTGGAACACGTTTATAATCTAAGGTGAAAGCTCCTGTTTACACAAATTTGCCAAATAATCGGCAAAGTGATAAAAATTAAGGTATACTCTAGGAGATTGATCACGAAAAACAAATTTGATACATTTTATAAATTTTTCAGGGAGTTCTGTATGAACCGCAATGTGAATACTGTTCGTATGAGCATCATGGCTTTGGGCATGGCTTTTTTGCTGAGCTCAGTAGCCCAAGCCCGGGTTCCCTATCCTGTAAATTCAAAATATGAAGATACTGTGCGCATTGCAATTTTATGGAATCCTGCAATTGGTGCTTGTGCGCCAAACCCAGTTGGTAAGGGGACACTTGATTTTGTGGTAAATTCTCTGGATACAACATATGTGAAGAATGTAAAGGCTTTAAAGGCATCCAATTTTGTTTTTACAAAGCAGACGCTAAATAATTGGGATATGCATGCACAAACTCAAACGGGAGCAAATCCAACATTTGCCTCAATTAGGGCTTTGTGGCCCGGCAAGCTTCCGCATGCTATAGTCTATGCTAATGCTGGATGGGGAATGTATGATGGCCCTACCATTAAAGGCATTCTAGATTCGGCGGCAGCTAATTATGTTGGAGTAGTTTCTGTTGGCGATGATGCGAGTTCGATTGCAAAAGATATTTTTGGGTTTCAATTAGTTGACAATATGCCCCCTCCTATGGGTGCTGGAGAATGGCTTAGTCAAGTGGGAGATTCTTTATGGATAAAAGCAAACCCTCTTAAAGACACTCTGGTAGATAGTACTAATTATCCTAATCTTACGGGTATTGTGCGTAATGCAACACAAAAGGTATTAAAAGGCAATACCTTTTATTTTATCGATTACGGTGGATGGAAAAGGTGTGAAGCTGATGCAGATGCATACACCGTTTTGCCGGGCTTCGAAAATAAAGTTACCTTTTTAGGGTATCAACAAGGTTGGAATCAAACACTCAAGCTTAACACTGGCGATTATGATGATCCTACTGGCGCAACGAAGGGGGTTATTGGAAAACCTGATCAATGGAATACTATTGCAGCATTTCAAGATACCATTTTTCAAGGAAGCGGATATACGGTTCGCCGTGGTGTGGGCTTGTCGTTTCAGCCGCAGTTTTTTAGAGATGTTATTGCTGCGCAACAGTTGGTGTACGATGCAATCATGTTTGCTTCCTTGGCTCATACACTTAAGCCTGTTTCAATAGCTTCGATAGCCGTGAGCTCACCTAATTTAAAAGCCGGCGACACTGTAACTTTAACTCCTGTAATTTTACCAGCCGATCTGCCGCAAGCTGAAAAAGATCGCTTGGCAAAAACAGTTACCTGGACTTTAGTTCCTGGGAAAAATCAACCTGGATCTGTATTAACATCATTGGTTGGAGCTCAAGTTGGCGTTACAGGAACAAAAGCATTTCGTCCCATTGTTGTTCAGGCAGGACTCTACGATGAATCGACAAAAGATACGAGCTATGCAACAGCGACAATTAACGTAACACCTGCAGCACCGTATCATGTGTGGATTGAAGCAGGTCAAACTACCCCGCTCACTGCGGCCCAGGTTTTGCCTAAGTCTTATGATGATTCTACAAACGTACGAGAAAAAGCATCAATTTCTCTTGGAAGTACCGATAATACAGCCTATGCTTACGCCGTGGTGCGTGATAAGTTTGGCAATATCATTGGATTGTCAGATGCAACAACTACCGGTTGGCGAGATGTGGGAACCTCGGTGGGCATAACAGCAGCCCCTTCTGTAAATAAAACCTGGGAAGGCGTTTTAACGCGCGTTGGTAGTGGCAACGATTCGGTTGAAGCGCGGCAGGGTGCTTTAATTCCAGATACTGTACTGGTACAAGTAAATACAGGCACCTTAGATAGCCTTAGAATTGTTGACGAAGCTGGTAATGTTATTACTACGGTGAATATAAATACCGATGGAACACAAAAGTTTAAGGTTCAGGGAAAATGGTCTCATAAACCAGGCGTTTGGAGCGATTTTAATGCTTCTTGGAGCATGACTCCTTCTATTGCTTCCGATAATCCGCTTCCAACTATTTCTGCATCAGACTGGACGTTTAGCCCTAAGGTTCCCGGTACCGCAACGCTACGCGTGAATAATGATAACAACACAAAATTTGCAACAGTCCACATAACGGTCACCGTTGCACCTCCTAACAAAATTGAGCTTACCCTCATTGACAAAAATCCAATTGCTGGGCAGAAATTTAGAGTGCTTGCAGTAGTTACTAATAACGATGGCCCTGTTCCTGGAACATGGTGCACAGGCACAAGCCCAGGCAAAACTGCAGCATATCTCGATATCTTAAATTCCGTTTCGCCCTTTGTTAATAAGGCGTATTCCACAGAAGATTCTGCTGCAATTCTTTTGTCGCCTGCTACTACAAAAAACGTGAACGAATGTTTTACTAACGGTATAGATACTATGCAGTTTGTAATCTATGCACCAGCATCAAAAACATCTTTTCATCAACTGAGCGCAAGTTTTACCAGCATTCCAATAGCCTCTACCGAAAAGTTTTTAGTTACGCCAGGCCTTGTCGATTCGATTGTTATCATAGATCTTTCTACCGGGGCTCCTGCGGATCCTTCGGTTTCACTCATGGCTCCCTATGGTATGTTTTATGGAACACTGGTTGGCTACGATGCCTATGGAAATCTTATTGCAGGGGCTATCAATGGCAATTGGCGTCATGATGCTTCAAGCTCTTTGATGTTTGTAGATACTTTATCTCCCGAAATTCGGTATCAGGCACTCGACGAAAAACCGGGTAAACTATGCATTACTGTTGCAGCCGATGCAAATCCTTTGGCAACTGAGAACATCTGTTTTGAGGTAAAAGTTGCTCCTACTGGTTATATTGCAATTACACGTGATGTAAACGGTAACGGGTATCTCGATCGCCTCGACCTGACATTTGCGCGTGCAGTATCTATCGATAGCATTCTCGCCGAAAACATTTCTGTAAAGGTACCAGCTGGTACCATTCGAGCGATTTCGATTGAGGCTGTTCCTGGTGATACGACTCATAAAAGATATTATGTCAATCTGAATGAATCCAGTTTACTTGCCCTCAGCATTTCGCCCGACGATCATGTAATAAATGTACCACAAACCGCACTAACTCCCGATCTCATAATTTCAGGCTATGGGGCTGTTTCTTCATCTTCGGTCAGAGTTGCAGATAGTGCCGGCCCCGTAATTTGGCGTGTTGTTAATTCGATCGATAAAACATCAGATCATGCAAAGGATCTTATTACCATTACGTATTCGGAACCTCTGGAACGAGTAGTGGGTAATCGCTCAACAGATGTGCCCAAACTTTTCTATCAGGCTTGGAAAAAGAGTGGTAGCGCGTTTGTAAAAGATACCAGTGTGCTTATGGGAATGGTAAAGTCAGGGTCATC
>JBBRUX010000088.1:0-4401 GCA_038247415.1 Chitinivibrionales bacterium
CGTTAAGGACGAAGGGCGGGGCGGCATGGGGTTCTTAGGGGTGGTTGCTGCTGACCACCCCTAAGTCTCGCGAAGCGGGTTTGGATTTCTCTTTTGCACGAGGGAGGACGGAAAGGTGATGGCCTAACGAAGTGCGGCTATCAGTCTGGAGAGACCCAGGCACGCAGTGCCGCAGGGATTGACAGACCGGTTCACGAAGTGAGAGCCTCGGAGGAGCCGTATCAGAAAATACCCCAAGGGTACTTCCTTTGGGGGCCCGAAGGGGTGAGGCCCGAAGGGGCTCTTTGCGCCGTCGGGCCCAAATTCTTATTTCTTTTTACTATTAGTAGTTAGCATCCGCAAATTCAACCCAACCACCCGACACCACAAGCGCATGGTCAAATTGATTAAGCACAAAGGGAATAATCAAGCTTTTAGTATTACCCGTAAATGTCAATGCCTGACCATTCCAATCAACAGAGCACGTTGAGTTTGCATATGCACCGCAAAATCCCATGATATCATCAATAGTTTCACGCGGCAGTTCGATAGCAAGCATACCACAATTAAACATGTTTTGACGAAAAATCCGAGCATACGACTCAGCGATAACAACGGTTATTCCATTTACTTCCAGAGCCCACGGCGCATGCTCGCGCGATGATCCACAGCCGAAATTCTCACGAGTAATAACAACTCGCGCGCTTGTAAAAGCTGCACTTGCATTGCTAAAACCATCGAGCCGAAGATCTTCTAAACAATGCGCTTTAAGAGCCTCTTTAGAAACTTCGGTAAGATATTTTGCAGGAATTATCTCATCGGTATTAATATCTGATCTATCAAGGATAAGTACGGGACCACCAAATGATTTCATAGCTGTATTCCTTTCGTATTTTCTTAAAGATAGGTTCGTGGGTCTGTCAAGTGCCCGGTGAGTGCGCTCGCAGCAGCACTAGCAGGGCTTACTAAATGCACTGTTCCACCTTTACCCATGCGCCCAAAAAAGTTTCGGTTTGTTGTTGAAACACATACTTCCCCTTCAGCCAGAACTCCATTGCTCATGCCAAGGCACGCACCACAGGTTGGGTTGGTTACGCAAAAACCTGCATCCATGAAAATCTGGATGAGGCCTTCTGCATTAGCCTGTTTAAAAATTTCGGGTGTTGCTGGACTTACAATCCCCCGAACCCCAAAAGCAATTGTTTTGCCTTTGAGAACTCCTGCTGCAATGCGCAAATCCGAGAGACGACCATTGGTACATGAACCAATATATACCTGATTAACCTTTACATCGGCGCAATCCTTGATTTTTTTGACCTGATCGGGCTTAAAGCCAACCGTAGTTAAAGGTTCAAGTGCACTGATATCAATTTTGATGGTCTTTTCGTAAACGGCATCGGGATCTGAGTGCCATTTCTTAAAGGCCGCCAAGGCAACCACTTTGTTGTTTTGGTATTCATCTTTTACAAATTTCCACAAATACTCAACAGTTACTTCATCGGGCATACAGACGCCACTGGTACCACCAGCTTCAATTGCCATGTTCGCAAGGGTCATTCGTTCTTCCATGGTCATGGCCGTAACTGCGGCTCCATGAAATTCGATAACTCTATCGGTTGCACCATTAACGGTAAGCGTACGAATGATTTCAAGGATCACATCCTTGGCAAATACTCCCTGAGGCATTAAACCAACAATGTCAATGCGGATTGTTTTAGGTTCACGAAATGCGCACACTCCCTTGAGTATCCCTACTTCAAGATCGGTGCTACCAACGCCTGCTGCAAATGCACCAAATGCCCCATGAGTACAGGTATGACTATCGCCCATGATTACGGTATACCCAGGACGGACAAATCCTTGCTCGGGGAAAAGCGCATGGCATACACCATTTGCCCCAATGTCAAAGAAATCCTTGATGTTGTTGCGGTGTGCCCAATCGCGCAATATTTTTGCTTGCGTTGCCGACTGAGTATCCTTTGATGGCGTAACATGATCGATAACAGCCTTAACTTTTGTAGCATCAAAGACGCGATCCTTATTGCGACTGATAAGATCGTTGATCGCAATGGGCGTTGTTATTTCATGACAAAAGACAGCATCAAGGTTTATTACCTTAGTGCCTTCGAATGGTTCATCGCGCAAATGCGCCTCAAAGATTTTCTGGGTGATAGTCTTACCCATCATCTTATCCTTTCGTAAATGTGTGAAGGAGAGAGCCTAATATCTTAATGCCTTTTTCAATCGTATCGGGGTCAACACACGAAAAATTGAGTCGCATAGTATTTGACCCCGTTTTTCCTACATAAAATGGATCACCTGGTACAAACGCAACACCTGCCCGAATAGCTTTCTCAAAAACATCAAGCGAAGAAATATTCTTTGGTAGTATGGCCCATAGAAACATTCCCCCTTCGGGATGCGAAATAGTAACCGATGGAGGGAAATAGCGCTCTATTGCCGAAATCATTGCCTTGCACTGCGTTCCATAAACAGTAACAATAGTAGCAATGTGCTTATCAAGATCGTTATCGGTCAAGTATTGGTATACAACACGCTGACCAAAGTAGTTAGTGTGAAGATCCGCAGCTTGCTTTGCAACAACAAATTTTTCGTACAATTCGGGTGGCGAAGCAAGCCACCCCAATCTCATTGACGGAACAAACACCTTAGAAAAAGATCCAAGCCGAATAGTTTTACCTGGATACAGCTTATACAGTGACGTTTTTGGTGTTCCTTCAAAGCGCAATGCTCCATACGGATCATCTTCGACAAACAGAACTCCCGTTTTTTTTAACGCCGCTGCAAGCTCATGCCGTTTTTCTTCTGAGTATGAAATGCCCGATGGGTTCTGGAAATTGGGTACCCCGTACATAAGCTTTATATTTTTGTACATAAGGGCATCATTTATTCTATCCATATCAATTCCGTCAAGATTTAGGGGCACACTCACAAATTCTGGACGGTACATCGAGAACGCCTGTATCGCCCCCAAATACCCTGGCTCCTCAATGATTACCGAATCCCCCTCATTCACTAAAACTTTACCAATAAGATCCAGTGCCTGCTGCGAACCGTTCGTTATAAGAATATGATTGGGGTCAATGTTCAGGCCTTCTGTTTTCGCATAGCGCTTGACAATCCAATCGCGAAGCGGAGCATAGCCCTCTGTTGTGCTATATTGTAATGCATCCGCTGCATCATGGGTCATAACCCAATCGATAGCTTTCTTTATGGGCTCTATGGGAAACAGGTTCCTGTTTGGTAATCCCCCGGCAAGCGAAATAATACTCGCATCGGCAGTTACCTTTAAAATTTCTCGTATAAACGATCGGGGCACATCGGCCATTCGATCAGAAATTATCGATCCCATAGTGCGCTCGCTTCATTTCACGGTGTGACGAGGCTGCGATTTTTTTGGCACCTCGAGGTAATCTTTATGAGGCGGAGCAACGCTCCACACAGCCACAAATTTTTCAGGTCCTGCGTTTGTCAATTTGTGCGGGCTATGAGCATCAAAAGACACGCTATCGCCTTGAGTAAGCGTGTACTCAGATTCTCCAATGGTAAGAAAGGCTTTACCGGCAAGCACATAGCCAAGCTCCACCCCATCATGTCCGCCACCCGACATACCACTTGTTTTTTTGCATTCAACTTCCAGCAAAAACATTTCAACAGGATACTTGCCATCGGGACTTGACACAAGCTGTTCGTAGCTCACTCCATTGCTTGACGTTTTAAGCCTGGCCCCCGATGAAAAAATACGAACAGGTTTCTTAAGTGACAGCCTCGCAAACAAATCGGTAACTTCCAAATCGAGGCTTTCACAGACCCGATACAAGGTATCAATTGATGGCGACACCTTCCCCCGCTCAATCTGACTTTGCATAGAAACTGATATTCCAGCCGCAGCAGCCACATCCGCCAAATTGCGGCCGGTTTTCTCGCGATACATGCGGACAAGTTCGCCAATTCGTAAGAGTTGGGAGGTTTCTTTGCTTGGTTTCATTACAGTAATAATAAAATGTTTTTATTAAAAATGCAACATTTCTATTCAATTTTTTTTATTTCGTTTTAAAAATTTTAGAAAGGGCTTAGTCCGATTTGGAGTTTCACATACTACATTTTAATCCAGCACGGCTTGACTTAGGAGTGGAATATGAGTTTGCATGGAAAAGGCCAGGTGGCCCTTTATATCCAACTTGGAAAATGCTTTCCTTGAGAGCCCAACCCCCTACCCCCACACTTGGGGGTTTGCAAAACATAAGAGAATACTTATGATTCCAGAGTGGATTTTGTATTCTTTTTTTATAAACACCCATCACGTCGTCCAGGATCAGCTTGAGGATTACGGGCGTGTGCTGTTTGAGGCCCAGTCGTGGGCCGAGTTCACACGCCCGCCGAAAGATGATCCGTTAAGGA
>JBBRUX010000089.1:0-4243 GCA_038247415.1 Chitinivibrionales bacterium
CGTTAAGGACGAAGGGCGGGGCGGCATGGGGTTCTTAGGGGTGGTTGCTGCTGACCACCCCTAAGTCTCGCGAAGCGGGTTTGGATTTCTCTTTTGCACGAGGGAGGACGGAAAGGTGACGGTGTAAACGGAGTGCCACCGGCAGTGCGGGAGGACTCAGGCGCGAATGCGCCGCAGGGATTGACAGACCGGCTCGCGAAGCGAGAGCCTAGGAGAAGCCGCATCGGAAAATACCCCAAGGGTACTTCCTTTGGGCGTCCGAAGGGGTGAGGCCCGACGGCGCTCTTGGCGCCGGCGTGCCCAAATGCATATGCCTTTATTTTGGGCTAAAACAGAACACACCCATTTTCCTCAAGCCGACCCTGGCAAAAGTGAATGGGGTGTTTACAAACCGCTACGAGAAACCAAACTATACTTATGCTACCTTTTTCTTCCGTTTTTTTGCTAACTTAAAAAGAATAGGAGGAATAATCGCAAGCCCTGCGCCAGATCCGCAACCACTTTTTTTAGCAGCGGGGGGCGTAATCACTACGGGTTCAATTAAGGAGAATACACTTGACACTACAGATCTTCCGCTTATGAAATACTTCTGCAACTTAACAATACAGTTTGTTGAGTACGCTAAAGTATCTGGTATTGTCAATGTACAAGGAGGCACTGTCTGGGATTCTTTAAGCCCAATAAAGCTTTTTCCTCCATCAATGGAAATATAGATTTTCATTTTTGGGCTTGCCTCTAAAGGGTCGATCTGCCAATTGAAGACAAACGGCTTTCCTCGCTGCATTTTCTCGTTTGCACTGGGAGAAAGAACCTTCAACGGCAACGAATCTTGTACTGTAAATTTGACCGTGTCGGATTGCACCTCTGCGCCAAGGGTAACGGTAAGGAGATAACGATATACGCCAGGTTTATAAAATTGAAGCTTTGATCCTTGAGCATCGGGATAATAAATTGAATCACCCAAAGCAGGACCCGATCGTTTTGTCCAAGCAGCCACATAGCTAGCAGTATCATCGGAAGTAACCGACCCACTAAAACCAGTAACACTGGCCCATGGACCAACAATCGTTGTAACATCAGCCCCAGCATCAACAGTCAAAGCTGCTGATACAGCACATGAAGACATCGCAATAACCAATGCCATGCGTGAAAAACTATTACCCATTGAATCCTCCTTTAAAAATGAATTGAAAGTAGCACAGATATTCGCAACTAATGTTTGATCTGCTTATTGTAAAATGAAACACCCTCAATTGGTTGTTTTTTTTACATTTAGAGTAGATGTTAGATAATATAATTTTTTTGAGAGATACGCGCCAACCATCCCGAACTGTTTAAGACCCATCTGGCCTAATAAGTAGGCCATATTGAGATACTAATAACATGTTTTCTTCTTTATATGCCGTCTTACATTACGTGTTACAGAGAATCTACTTTAATTAATTCTGGTTGCCCATTAAGAATTAACCTCTTTTTACCAATTTTTGCACGTTTTAAAGATAAAAACAAGCATTCTCAATCTTATCATAATACTATTTTACATATATGTTTGCTGAGAAATTTAAAACTTAAGTAACCCTAGGCTATCAAAACCCTAAAAACAATCTACTCAAGAATCTTTTCGAAAGGCCCTTATGCGCATCCTTAATTTTGGCTCGATGAATATCGATCACGTTTATTCGGTTGATCATTTCGTGCGTCCTGGCGAAACGATGAGCAGCCTCGACTACAAGCGGTTTGTTGGTGGCAAGGGTTGTAATCAATCGATAGCCTTGGCACATGCAGGCGCACCTGTTTTTCATTCTGGTAAAATTGGCGCCGAAGGGATTTTTCTTAAAGAACGTCTTGAAAAAGCTGGTGCCGATACCTCATGTGTGACTGTTTCAAAAACCGAAGCATCCGGACATGCTATTATTCAGGTTAACCCTCAGGGCGAAAACTGCATCGTTCTGTATGGCGGAACTAATCAGACCTTCGAATCGGCTGCTATAGACGCGGCTTTATCGACTTGCAAACCCGGCGATTATGTTCTTTTACAAAACGAGATTAATGCTGCAACCGAAATCATGAAAAAAGCACACGCCTTAAGATTGAACATTGTTTTTAACCCGGCCCCTATGAACACAGCGGTACTTTCGTATCCGCTTGAACTTGTGAGCATTTTTGTGGTAAACGAAATCGAAGGCGCGGATCTTACCGGAGCATCCAAGCCCGATGCAATACTTGACGCCATGGTTAAAAAATTCCCCACATCACGCATCGTCCTGACAGTAGGTTCACAAGGGGTACTGTATGCTTATGAATTTGAGCGGATTTTTGTGCCCAGCAAAAAAGTTACTCCCGTAGACACAACTGCTGCGGGCGATACCTTTATTGGCTACTTTCTTGCAGGGGTTGCGGCGGGGGATTCAATAGAAACCGCGCTCAAATCGGGCAATGCTGCGGCTGCACTGTGTGTAACGCGCGCAGGTGCCGCAGACTCAATTCCCATTAAAAGCGAAGTTATTGTTTAGTCTTTACATATACTACCATTTAAGGAGTTCCCATGAGGACCAAGCTCGATAACTACTGGCTCCATATGACAGCCACCGATCTTAACACCGAACTTCGCCAGCTCGCCGAAGAAGGCAAAGACATCTCTACCGTTAAAGGGAAATTTACAGCGCTTCTCAAACTCGATGAAAAAAAATTAGCGCTCCCAGTATATCAGCAAAAAGTGTACGAGCTCTTTGACGAAACACAAAAACTGCCTATGGTCAAGGGCTATAAATACAAAGAACCTTCCGACCTCGAAGGAATTAAAAAACTGCGCGATACAGGGCCCCGCAAATTTGTCAACAAACTTTCCGACGCCGACCTCAAAGATCGTTTTTTGGGTGCATGGCTTGGACGTTGCTGCGGTTGTTTGCTTGGTCAACCTGTTGAAGGCGTAAAAACTACCGTTGCCTGGCCCTTTCTTAAAGAAACAAATCAGGTTCCTCTTTCCAATTACATTGTTTTTTCTCATGGCAAAAAAATTGCTAAAAATCATCCTTTCTCGGTGGATCGTGTTCGCTACGACACGATAGATCATATGCCCATTGACGACGATACCAACTATACCACCACGGGGCTTCTGATCATGGAACAAAATGGCGTTGACTTTACGCCTGTTGACGTGGCGCAATTTTGGCTGAGCAATATCCCCGGCCATGGAACCTGCACAGCCGAGCGTATTGCGTATCGCAATTTCATGATGGATATTTATCCACCATTATCAGCCACCTATCGCAATCCGTATCGTGAATGGATTGGCGCGCAAATTCGTGCCGACGGCTTTGGGTATGCCGCATTGGGAAACCCCGAACTTGCAGCAGAATTTGCTTGGCGCGATGCGATGACTACGCATATTAAAAATGGGATTTATGGCGAAATGCTTATGGCTGCCATGATCGCAGCTTCTCCCTTTGTAAAAAATGTGGTTGATCTTGTTACGGTAGGATTATCAGAAATTCCTAATACCAGCCGCTTGTACGAAGATTTGACGATGGTTTTGGGATGGTACAAAGAGAAGATTTCCTACGACGAAGCCATCGTTCGCCTCCACAAACGCTGGGACGAATTCAAGTGGCACGATTGGACTCACACAAACTCCAACGCTGCTATTTGTGCAATAGCCCTCTTATGGAGCAACGACGACCCAGGTACCGCCATGTGCCGCTCTGTATGGCCCGGGTTTGATACCGACTGCAACGGTGCAACCGTTGGATCTATAATGGGCATGCGCGTTGGTGCCAAGAAAATGCCCAAATCATTTGTCAACAAACTCAACAACCGCCTTAAAACATCACTTATGAATAATAACGACGTGACCATTAGCGATATGGCATTGCGGACGTTTAAGGTTTATAAGGATATTGCGAAAGGGAAAGGGAAAAAAGCCCAGAAAAAGGCTTTTGTTCCTCCCTCGGTATAATATTAGATTGGGAAATAAAACTGATTATGCTGGAAATGGCTCGGTAGCCCTTTATATCCACCTTGGAAAAATAAAAACTGATACTGATTATGATGGAAATGGCTCGGTAGCCCTTTATATCCAACTTGGAAAAATAAAAACTGATACTGATTATGATGGAAAGGGCCAGGTGGCCCTTTATATCCAACTTGGAAAAATAAAAACTGATACTGATTATGATGGAAAGGGCCAGGTGGCCCTTTATATCCAACTTGGAAAATGCTTTCCAGATAGCCCAACCCCCCTACC
>JBBRUX010000090.1:0-4182 GCA_038247415.1 Chitinivibrionales bacterium
ACCGCAATTCGTGGCGTTATGGAGGCTGGAGGAACTGGTGGTCGAGCATCGGTTCCTGGCGTTCCTGTGGGCGGTAAAACGGGGAGTGCACAAAACCCTCAGGGAAAAAAGACGCATGCCCTTCTTATTGCTTGTGCACCTGTTGATAACCCTGTGGTTGCAATTGCAGTTGTGGTAGAAAATGCAGGCCACGGCGGAACTATAGCGGCCCCAATTGCAGGGGATGTATTACGATACTATTTTCAGAACACTCCCGAAGGAAAAAGGATTGTAGCAGATCTGGCCGCACACCCAGAAGCTAACCATCCGATTGCCGCACAGGTAGATAATTAGAAAAAAAACAATGAAAGATACTCAAACGAAAACACGTTTCGATTTTCCTTTTTTTCTTACAGCGATTTTGCTGTGGGTAATTGGGATTTTTCTCATTTTTAGCGCTACGCATCTTCATGAGTCTGGACCTTTGGCAGGGCTTGCAAATCTTCAAATAATCTGGGTTTCTATCGGAATTCTTATAATACTTGTTGTCGTATCGGTTCCTACCGTCGCCTATTTTTCGCTCTCCTATGTTTTCTATGGTATTGCCCTATTAATGCTTATGTATGTTACTGCTGCAGGCGTTTCAGCAAAAGGAGCCGAAAGCTGGATTGCAGTTGGCGGACTCAGAATTCAACCATCTGAATTTGCAAAGATAGGGATCATGCTTGCCTTGGCCCGGTATCTTTCAACAAAAACTCTAAGCCTTGACAAAGTATCAAGTTTCATTGCACCAGGAATTCTTATATTCATCCCTTTTCTTCTTGTTGTCAAGCAACCCGACATGGGAACAGCCATGGTTATTTGCGGAATGACACTCCCTATGTTTCTCTGGGCTGGCCTTCCCATGCTCGATCTGTTCCTGCTGATATCACCTGGGCTTTCCGTTGCGCTTTCTGCAATTCCGCTTATTCTGGCGTATAACGCTTCTACGCAACTTGGCATCTGGGGAGCAA
Organism: Chitinivibrionales bacterium; assembly: GCA_038247415.1. Classification (GTDB taxonomy): domain Bacteria; phylum Fibrobacterota; class Chitinivibrionia; order Chitinivibrionales; family WJKA01; genus JBBRUX01. The sequence goes on from JBBRUX010000090.1 coordinate 993, forward strand.
TTCCATGGGGAATCTTTTTTGTAATTATTTGCTTTCTCCTCTATCTTCGCAGACCGGTTATGTTTGTTCTTGTTGCCGTGGTTATTGGCAACCTGTTTGTTGGTGGGGTTACAAATGTTGCCTGGAACATGCTTAAAGATTATCAGAAGAAGCGGGTTATTAGTTTCATTAATCCCGCAGCCGATCCGCTCGGATCTGGATACCAGGTCATACAATCAAAAGTCGCCATCGGATCGGGTCACATTGCTGGAAAAGGATATCTTCAGGGCACACAAACACGCCTCTCATTTTTGCCAGAACAGCATACCGACTTCATTTTCTCGGTGCTCGGGGAACAATTTGGTTTTCTAGGTTGCTCATTTGTGCTTGGCCTCTTTATATACCTTATATTGCGAGGCTATCTTGGCACCCACTCCATCAAAAACAGATTTACAAATCTTATGATAGTGGGATCTACATCCATAATTGCATTTCATATTATTGTCAATACGGCAATTGCCATGGGAATGATGCCTGTTACCGGAATACCGTTACCATTTCTTAGCTATGGAGGCTCATTTACCTTCACACTTGCAACACTTGTAGGCCTCATACTCAATGCACATGTTTCTCGACAAGACTTCTAACTACTGTAAAGAAAGGACAACCCAATGCATCCGATTCTCTTTTCGATCTTCCATTTTCCTATTCACGCATATGGCTTCATGCTTGCCCTCTCGTTTCTTATTGGCATTTGGCTCTCTACAAAACGCGCCCAGGCACGTGGGTTAAATACTGATACTGTTGCTGATCTTGGATTTTATGTTATCCTCGCCGCAATTATTGGCGCGAGACTCTATTATGTCGGCCTCCATTTCGACGAATTCAAAGGTAACCTCACCAACATTTTCAATCCTTTTCAAAACGGCTATACGGGTATTGGTGGATTAGTTATGTATGGCGGATTTCTTGGAGCCATATTTGCCGGAATCATTTACTTTCGCATCAAGAAAGTTGCATTTCTCCCCTACGCCGATCTTTTGGCGCCAGGAGTTGGCATTGGGATTTTTCTAACAAGAATTGGTTGCTTCATGAACGGATGTTGCTATGGAGCCCCAACAAAGTCTGCCTGGGGAATTGTATTTCCGCCCGAATCACCAGCAGGCGCCTACGCTCATCATGTAAGCGAGGGCATGGTATCTGCAGGACAACATCTTCATTCGGTGGCGCTTAACCCATCACAACTCATTGAAGCCTTAGGTGGACTTATTATTGCCCTCTTTGTGCTTATGCTTGGAAATAAAAAAGTTATTGCAGGAAGAGAATTTTTTTCCACGGTTCTTTTATACGCAGTGCTTCGGTTTTTTGTTGACTTTACAAGAGTTTACACTCCTTCGGAACGCTTTGCGGGTTTATCCCATAACCAAATCCTTTGCATTGCCCTGTTTATAGTATTTGGTGGACTACTCCTTAAAATTCTTATGCAAAACTCTGTTTCTGGGGCCCAAAACCAACCACGTGGGACAACACATGAACCACCATCAGCACCTGCTCCCAAAGCAGAATAATCCACGATTTATAAAAACCAAGGCTATTGCAAACAATATCCTTGGTTTTATATTTCCACCTCTTTGCATTATTTGCAATGAGTATCAGTCAACCAGCTCACGCTGGTTATGTTCGTCGTGCGAAGCAAATCTTATTGCGAAAGCTCGCACGAGAGTCGCCTGTCGGCTCTGCGGACAAAATACCGCACATACATCGTGCACGTGCGATATGGCGTGGGATCATCCGTTCGATAAAATTGTTTCGCTTTTAGATTTTGATGATGCTGTAAAAAAACTGATGCATGGAATTAAATATCAAGGTTTCCATTCGCTGGCTTTTGATCTCGGATTATTGGCAGGGAATGCTCTTCCAGCTCCGCTCTACCCCATGCCAGAGGTTATCATCCCCGTTCCACTCCACTGGAGCCGTAAACTTATGCGAGGCTATAATCAAGCGCAGCATATCGCCGATGGATTGGCAAGGTCACTAGAAATTCGACCGCCCGTGATTTCGCATGCGCTACTTCGAGTAAGAGCTACAAAAACCCAAACTAAATTAGATAAAGAAAAACGCATCGATAATATTGCGCATGCCTTTTCTGTAGCCAAGAACGCCGAGGGGCTTCTCAAAAACAAACACATTCTTCTCGTGGATGACGTGGTTACAACTGGTTCAACAACAGCATTTTGTGCAAAGACACTCGCAAAAACAGGCCCAGCATCCATTTCAGTATTTTCCCTTGCGCGGGATTGATAGTTGCAGTTGCATTATAAAAAGCAACGAGTTATATTTTATGAACTTTTCGGAGGAATAGGATAATGGTAATTCAGCGGTCTTGAAAACCGCCGGCCGCAAGGCCTTGGGGGTTCAAATCCCTCTTCCTCCGCCACTTTTTTTTAATTTTTCTGTTCTCAGTGTGATCCCCATCACAGATTTTTAAGATGATTACACCTATTTTATTGAGGCAAACGTAATAAAAGTCCACCTCGCTAAAAAGGGTCAACATCGTATGAAATCAATTCTTGTTGTCGATGATTTTGCATCTCTTCGAGATTATCTCACCGTTGTTCTCTCCGAAGAAGGCTACACAGTCTACGAAGCAGATGGCCCCAAAACTGCCCAACAGGTGCTTAAAACTACTGCTATCGATCTCCTCATTACCGATATCGTCATGCCCGAAAAAGATGGCATCGAATTGCTTATGTACATCCGGACAAACTTCCCTGGTCTTAAATGCCTCGCAATATCAGGCGCAACCCACAACGACGTGTATCTTGCAAGCGCTCGAAAAATTGGTGCACACGCAACACTCACCAAACCTTTCGACCATACAACGCTTTTAACTACGGTTAAGAGACTTTTAAGCGAAGACGTACCCGTAATCTTTTAAGTAAACCTTTAATAAGATTCTGGGCGTTCCGGGTTCCCCGTCGCCCCTTCTTACGGGCTCTGGCTTTGCCAGCCGGTCTTTCATGCCATGTGGCACTTCGTGCCCAAGGCATTCAAGACTGAAAGCTTCACTCCGTTTTTCTTTCACCCTTTTGTCCTGGCCAACGCGCTTGACATGAGCGAGCCTGCCTATTCGCCCCTCTCTACATCGGAGAGGGGCGGGGGTGAGGCCCACAGTTCTTCTTCTGGAAAGATCCCTTGCCTTTTGCGCCAG
>JBBRUX010000091.1:0-4000 GCA_038247415.1 Chitinivibrionales bacterium
GATTTCGTAACGCAAAACCTTGACTCCCCACGATTCTGTTGCCTTATCCAGCTCGGTGACAACCATCATATTGATGTGAGTACGTTCCTCAAATGTGCGGTCAAGTTCGATCTTTCCGATTTCGGAACGCAATGTTGTTTGGGATAATTGAGTAATGGCAAAAATGAGACTGGCAACACCGTAGGATGCGCGCTGGGGATCGATGATTTTATAATAGAGCACCCCATCTACGCCTACTTGGACATTGTCGCGCGTGATACAGATTTGTTCCGGTATATCAAGGGCCTCTTCTTTAAGGCTATGCTTGTAGCGAATAGCATCAAAAAATGGCATTAGTATATAGAACCCCGCATTGAGTGTATCGCGGTAACGTCCCAGACGCTCTACCACGTATGCACTTTGCTGAGGAACCACCACTGCTGTTTTTGCAATAACAATGAGTACAAAAATCATCAAGACAATTGCGACAATAGCAAAACCCGACATACACACCTCCTAAAAAAATGATAGATAAAAACTGCATTGGTTAAAATTTATATGCGCTACCCCAACTGCATTCATCCTTAAAAACACTATCGTCGCCTAAGGACTATGCCTTTTTTAACGTGATCACAAAAAGCAACCCTTCACGAGAAGTAACAATACACGCTGCTTGTGCGGGTAGATCAACCGTATCCCCATTGCGTGCTTTCCATATAGTTCCACGCATTTCAATGCTTCCCTCTTTCCCAACCATAATGGCCTCGTTGGTAGTTGCGAAATCCCCTATAAATTCAGGCGTTTCTGCGGTAGGAGTGTCTAAGCGCAACCGGCGAACCAATGGTTTACGGCACAGAGCAATTAACAGCGCCGACAAAACAGCAAAAAGAGCAATTTCAATGCTTGTCGACTTGATAATCGGGGACAATGCGCCCACAATAATTCCTGCAATGCCAATAAAAAGCAGGTAAAACCCACCGGGGGTAATAGCCTCGGTAAGCAATATGACAATTCCAACACTTACCCACTGCCACCATACAATTTCCATGTGCACCCCCCTTTATGCTTTTATAGTACACGATAGCTTTATATTTTTTAAAATATATGATGACCAGATCAATTTTTATGGTTGTTCGACATCATACGTATTCATGAGGATTCACAAATCTCATAAATGTCTTGTTTCCCTTCTTCCCAATTGGCATATTTGTTATGAGCGACCAGATAACCATGCTTTGCTTGACAGCAACTCTGTAAATCACTTTTCCATCAAAGGCAGCAGACATGACCTCAACGCTCCGATATACAATTGCGGTGATATTGACCAGTGCAATGGGAGCCCTGATGGGCTGCTTCAATAGCCAAGAAGCCGGACAGTCCGTGTCGCCAACGCTAAAACCCACCGGAACGCAAGTTTTAGATGGTACGTTGCTCAAGTCCTCCTTATGCCGCGACACCACTCCCGATGCCACACCCGCGGATCTGGCCCAGATTGTAATCGGCAACAACACTTTTGCCTGGGACATGTACTCACAGCTCCGATCCCAGGATACGGGTAATATTTTCTACTCTCCCTACAGTATCTCAGTGGCGCTGGCAATGACCTACGCCGGCACTCGCACGCAGACCGCCGAAGAGATGGCAAAGGCTTTGCACTTCATACTCGACCAAAACTACCTTCACGCGGCATTCAACGCTCTTGACATAGCGCTCATGTCGCGCGGCAAGGGAGCACAAGGGCGCGAAGGCCAAGGATTCACCCTGCGCATCGCCAACTCTCTATGGGGAGAAAAAACCTATACTTTTCTTCAATCGTACCTTGACCAAATCGCTCTCAACTACGGCGGTGGCATGCGGTTGTTAGATTTCGTAAATCAGCCCGAGCAGTGCCGTCTCACCATCAACGATTGGGTATCCAGCGAAACCAAGGAAAAGATACAGGATCTTATCCCGCAAGGAATCATTGACCCTCTCACGCGAATGGTGCTTGTTAACGCGGTGTATTTTGATGCAGCATGGGCCGACACCTTCGTTCAGAGCGCAACGAGACCACAGTTTTTCTTTCTTGCTAATGGCGACTCAATCTCGCACGATTTCATGCACAAGTCAAGCCATCTCAAATTCTCCCAGGGCACAAACTACCAGGCTGTTGAGCTGCTCTACGACGGCGGCGACATCTCCATGGTTCTGGTCGAGCCCAAGAATGGAACTCTAGCCGACACAAAGGGCTTGATGAATAGGGAATCAATCGACGCTCTTGTGGCCGGCATGAAGGACACGCTTGTACGGCTTAGTCTCCCTAAGTTCACCTTCAAATACGGAACCACAAGCCTAAAGACTGCACTCAAGAGCATGGGTATACTCCAAGCTTTCGGTGATGCGGATTTTTCCGGCATCGACGGAACGAGGAACCTTTACATAGCAGATGTCCTACACCAGGCATTCGTGGCTGTTGACGAGAAGGGGACAACTGCGGCAGCAGCTACGGCAGTCGTCATTAGCCGCCTGTCGGCTCTTCCTCAGCCCGAAATCATCGTTACGCTCGATCACCCGTTCCTTTTCTTCATCCGCGACGTGGCAACAGGGCACGTGTTGTTTATTGGGCGTGTTATGACGCCGGTAAAGGGATAGCAACAAAATTATTAGACAGAGTATTGACAATCAGAAATTTTGTTAAAAAAGTGAGTGGTTTCACTTTTTTAAGAATCCCTTGCGGGAAACTGCATGCTCGATTCGCATCAAGATCTTAAGCAACCTGACTGTGTTCAGGCCTTGCACACTTCATGCTTGCGCGAAGCCCCTGCACAAACGCCTTATTCACTTTATGCATTTAACAATCCTACCTGATCGAAATTGCAGATCGTCAATTTCACCTCTATATAATTGCCTCAGAAAGCCTTTCCGTTTACTCGAAAGGGAAACCTCCCAAAAATCCTTTCTCTTTTTCTTGATTCGAGCCACCAAAGCATGTATCTTTGTAAATGCTGCCTAGCGGGGAGAAATTGATCCCCTCTCGTTGAGCATTTTTGCATTATTGATACTTTGAGAGTAAATGGGAAAGGGATATGGGGGAAACCTTGCATTACTCCACCTCGACAAAAAAATGCTCCCACTATCGTATCTGCAAATTATATTGCAATAAAGGTAGCTTTTTGACGTGTTTCAACAGTTTTTAGGAGACACAGGTATCAAAACAAAACGCATTTGTATTAGATGCAGCACCTTAAGGAACATTTAACGTAATATAAAAGCACCCTACGTACCCGTTTTGGGTGATTTGACGGTATCGTCAAGTCAGGAGTTGGGGGCAATTGCAGCCCAGCCTTCACTTGGCGTTTTACAAACGCCACAACTTCGGGCGCGTGGCGCACACGTTGGTGTCAATTGGCTCGACGACATAGGATATTAGAATGCGCGCTCAAAGACAGCGGCCGTCCTGGTCGCAAGAAAAAGGGCCAGCGGGAAATTTCCTATGATGAATACGAGGCTCTTAAAAGAGAACTTGACAGAAAAGATAAGGCTCGTGCCGATTTTGCATTGGAACTTACCATTCTTAAAAAAAAAGTGAGTAGGGAATAATAGGGCCGATTACTTCTGAAAGATGTTCTCGAACTGATAGAAAGCGCAGTAAGTAATGGAATGAAAATCAAGCATGTGTGCTGGTTGCTTCAGATGAATGAACGTCGTATTCTCCATTGGCGCAAGAGACGTGAAAGTCTTGAAGATCGAACACCAGGGCCGATGATTGCCCCACATGCACGTCTTGTGGAAGAAAAGGTTGCTATATTGTGAAAGGGTATCCAAAATTTCCGGTGGTTTTTACAGATGACATTGAGGCCACTATCTACTTCGTGGAATTTTTTGAATTCTACAACAACTTTAGATATCACGGCAAAATTGGTTTTGTCACTCCCAATCAGCGGCATACCGGGGCAGACATTGAAATTATTGAAAGGAGAAAAAAAGGATTGTCAAATGCAAGAACAAGAAGGCTTGAAAGAAATACACTTGCGGTTCTTGA
>JBBRUX010000092.1:0-3514 GCA_038247415.1 Chitinivibrionales bacterium
ATGTATTGGCAGGAATAAACTGGTTCGAATCCGGCATTGGCAAATAAATTGGAACTGTTCCGGCAGCCATTGAAATAAATGGATCGTATGTAATATAACCCGGAACAATGATATTATTGAATAAGTTAATGCCAACTGAGCCACTGGGTTAATGAACGAGAGCCACCCTGTTACTCAAATAGAGCCACTTTGTTAATCTGAGAGCCACCCATGTTTTTCTCCGGTAAAATGGAGTCATGTGCTACTGAAAAGCAGGGCACAAATAAAGGAACATGAGGAGGACCCAGAATGACCAAGTATCGAGATATCCTAAGGCTGAGCAGCATGGGCTTAAGCCAGCGGAGCATTGCATCAAGTTGCCAGTGCTCCCGCAACACCGTTTCCGATGTGCTGAGCCGAGCCGCCCAGAAGGAACTGACCTGGCCGCTGCCAGACGATGTCGGAGATCCAGACCTTCAGCTTATGTTATTTCCGGAACGAATGCAGGCCTCAGCACGCAAGATCCCGGACTGTGAGGCCCTTCACAAAGAGTTGGCCAAAAGCGGCGTAACCCTCAGCCTGCTATGGAGCGAATACTGTGAAGTATGCCGCCTGGGCAACGAGATTCCTCTGAAGTACACGCAATACTGCAACTACTACCGAAAGTTTGCAGCGACAACAAAGGCGACGATGCATATTAGCCGAAAACCCGGCGAACAGCTGGAAGTGGATTGGGCTGGATCAACCGCAACTGTTGTGGACCGAGACACGGGTGAACTGCTTCCTGTATATGTATTTGTCGCAGCCTTATCCAGCAGCCAGTACGCTTATGTTGAAGGATTCCTCTCGCAAAACCAGGAAAGTTGGATTGCTGCACACGTAAATGCGTTCGCCTTTTTGGGTGGAGTGACTCGAATCCTGGTGCCAGATAACCTTAAGACTGGCGTAGAAAAGGCGTCCTGGCATTCTCCGGTGATTAATAAAACCTATCACGAAATGGCAGAGCACTACGGGACTGCGGTAATTCCAGCGCGTGTTCGGAAACCGAAAGATAAACCAAACGTAGAAGGGATTGTCGGGAATATATCCACTTGGATTATCGCCGCTTTGCGCAACCAGACCTATTTCAGCCTCGCTGAAATCAATACAGCGATTGCACAAAAGTTAAGCGGATTTAACAGCAAGCCTTTTCAAAAGAGACCCGGCAGCAGGCTGAGCACTTTTCTTGACGAAGAACGCCACGCACTACAGCCCCTGCCAGCTTCTGCGTACGAATTGGCAACCTGGAAAATTGCAACCGTACAGTTCAATTATCACATATCCACTGAAACCATGCACTATAGCGTTCCTTATGAATATATCAAACACCAAGTGGACGTCCGCATTACCAAAGGGGTTATTGAAGTCTTCTACAATAATCATCGGATCTGTTCCCATCCCCGACTCTATGGGCGCCCCGGCCAATATTCCACCATTGAGGATCATATGCCGGACAATCACAAGCTGTTTACCCAATGGAATGCGGAACGATTTGTATCTTGGGCGCAGAGCGTCGGTTCCAGCACGACCACGGTGGTCAAAGCCATATTAGCCTTCCATAGGATTGAGCAACAAGGGTATCGGGCGTGCATGGCTCTGCTCAAGCTGGCGGACAAATATTCCTTGGTTCGATTGGAGGCAGCTTGCGCTCGCGCCTTGAGCTATACGCCAAACCCAAGCTATAAAAACATCAGTACAATTCTTACCTCCGGTCAGGATACCGTGTCGATAGAAGTGAAAGGTACAGATAGCAAGCAGAATGGGGACTCACAGAATGTTCACGGCTTCACCCGTGGAGCCGGGTACTATGGGAGGAATTCATAATGCTTAACGAAACGACGATCAACAAGCTGAACGAAATGCGCCTGCGTACAATGGCCGATGCATTGCGAGAACAAATGCAACAGCCTTCTTATTCCACACTATCCTTCGAAGAACGATTTGGTCTCATCGTCGATAAGGAGTGGGCTCGGCGTAAGAACAGGCATCTGGACCGGCTGATTAAGAAAGCCACCTTTAAATTCCCCCGTGCATGTATTGAGGATATCGAGTACCACGAAGACCGGCATCTGGATCAGTCACAGTTGCTCCGCCTGTCCACCTGCAACTATATTCACGAGAAGCACAATGTCATCGTCCTTGGGGCCTCTGGGGCCGGAAAGACCTTCGTGAGTTGTGCGCTGGGGATTTCCGCCTGTCGCAATTTCTTTACAGCCAAGTATATTCGTCTGCCGGAACTATTGACTGATTTGGCAATCGCAAGGGGGGATGGAACCTACAAAAAAGTCGTAACCCAATATAAAAAGATTAAATTGTTAATCCTTGATGAGTGGTTGCTGACTTCTCCGACGATGAATGAGGCAAGAGACTTGCTGGAAATTATCGAGACCAGGCATCAAAATGCCTCGACGATTTTTATCTCGCAATTCGCTCCCGCAGGCTGGCATGCTAAAATTACCGAAAGCACGATTGCCGATGCAATCCTGGACCGAATTGTCCATGACTCCTATGAAATTGTCATCGACGGTGATGATTCGATGCGCAAGAGAAAAGGAATTCAAAAGTAGAGAAGGTTACCGATATGTTCAAGAGCCATCGGAGTTCGCCTGGTGGCTCTCCCCTCTTAACACTGTGGCTCTGTTTTATTAACATCGTGGCTCAAAAATACTAACCTCGCGGCTCTGCCGCACCGAAATATTCACTTTCGGAAAAAATTCTTATTTGCAACAAATATTCTTATTATTTTACTTCAACATCTTTTTCAGTAATATTGTGAACTATAAAACTGTTAAATGTCTTGAAAAGCTGCAAGTGATTTAAAATGTTTAGACCACTTCCTAATGTTTCCATGCTTTTTCGCAAAATCCTTCCCATTCTTAACATTTTTTATCATTTAGCGTATACGTTCGACCCGCGGACCAAAAAAAACGCCCGAACCACGTCCAGGCGAACATAAAACAACATAGTTCCGAACAAAAGTGAAGAGCATGTTGGGACCGCTTTCGGGCTTTGTAAATGTTCTAAACTTTAAGTGCATATGCTAAATTTTTTAGCATATCTGGAATTTTGTTAAGGGGTAAAACGTTTTGAAAATTCTGCCTGGTCGCTCCGTAACTGCTTTGCATGAATCCGATAGCACGTTCACATAAACCATCACGGCTATTCTCCAATGTGCTAATTTTAAAACGGCAACACGTAAAAATAAACGGTGACAAAATGCGACACGCTGCCGGCAATCACAAACAAATGCCAGATTGCGTGATTAAACGGCACGCGGCGGGTCAAAAAAAACACCGTGCCCATGCTATACGAAATCCCTCCTGCCAGCAGCCAGATCAGGCCCGGCATCGGCAATGCCTCCACCAACGGTTTGGCCAAAAAAACGATCATCCAACCCATTAGTAGATACCCTACCGTCGACAAGATTTCAAACCGCTGCGCAAACACCGTCTGAAAAAGGATTCCGACCACTGCCAATCCCCAAATCACGCCGAAC
>JBBRUX010000093.1:0-3185 GCA_038247415.1 Chitinivibrionales bacterium
ATTGTCGACAATTACAAGTGCGTTATGCTTATGAGCTATGGCAGAAAGCGCTGTGATATCTGCAATGCGCATGAGCGGATTGGTGGGCGTTTCGATATATAAAGCTTTGACCGATGCATCTATATTTTTATGCACGTGTGAGATGTCTGCAAAGTCAACATACCGAATTCCTAAACCCCACGGCTTAAAAATGTTTTCAAACATGCGATACGTTCCACCATACAAATCATGGGACACTAAAAGAGTATCGCCCGGAGCAAAAAGCGATTGCAAAGCACCAATTGCAGCCATCCCCGAAGCAAAACAAGATGCACGAGCTCCTTCTTCGAGATCCGCAAGCACCAATTCCAGTGAATCCCGCGTTGGGTTTTTTGTCCTGGAGTAATCGTACCCGGTAGATTTGCCAAATTCTGGGTGAGCAAATGTCGCTGTTTGATATATAGGCGTGCTAATCGACCCGGTTACAGGGTCAGAACGCAATCCTGCATGAGCCAGGGATGTTTCTATATGCTTCTGTATTTTTTTTGTCATGATTGTTCATTCTGTTATTGATGTTAAATTTTAATTGTAGTCTAATCGAGCAAAACTAAACCATTTGATCCCTAATAAACAATGTCGATAAAAATAGTAATAATAAATATAATTTGAAATTATCTCATACAACAGGCAATATAATCGACAAATAATTTTAAGGGCTTTTCTAAAACGCAAAGATCCCTTCTCAAGATACTCCGATGCGCAACTTAAAATTCAGACTATCCAACAGCACAATATAAATCTGATCAAAGTTTCTCTGAGCAAGATTGCATCCTCGTATACTCATTGCGGAAAGACATCCACTTATTGACCTAAATGTATTTTACAATTTTAAAATATGCACCAAAGGAATTTCTAGCCATGAAAAACAAAGTGATAGTCGTAGGATCAGGAAAACTTGCAAGGGCTGTTTTAGAAACTTTACATCAAGATCAGCAATTAAATCTTTCGACGTGGGAAAACAGAAATACCAATATTGCCGAAGCTTCTATAATTGTACACGCTGGATCTGGCCGTCAACTGCCGGAGGTTTACGAATTTTGTAAATCGACACGCTCTGTTTTGATAGAACTAGCAACCGGGACCGCAACTGGCAACGGCGCCTTTTCATTTCCCATAGTACTGTGCCCCAACACATCGCTTTTAATGATCAAATTTTTAGCAATGCTAAAGCATTTTAAAAACCCTTCACATTCATTTGAGATAGCTTTACTAGAATCTCATCAAAGCTCAAAAAAATCACTCCCTGGAACTGCGGTTGAAATTGCTAATGCGATTGGACTCCCACAAGACAATATTCTCTCAGTGCGAAACCCAGAAGTTCAATCGAAACAACTCAACATCCCGACAGAATTCCTGCCAAAACACGCCTATCACAAACTATCCCTCAAAGACGGCTCAGTTTCTATCGAGATAGAAACAAATGTACTTGGTCACGATTCCTATGGATCTGGTGTAGCGGCTATTATTGCTGCGGTAGGAAATAGAGAGCTCGAAAATCGTATATACCATATTACCGAGTTCGCAGAAAACGGGTGGATTTAGTAATTGTTGACTTTTTGTATGATTTACAGATATATTAATAGAGGGGGGGGGTTGCCACACTACGATAAATGCTTATTGCCATGCTTACATTGTAGTGCTTATGACTATTGAAACAAGCTCCGCCTTTCTTTCTTCGTACCAAGGGATATGCATTTTGCAGTGATAATAAGTCCTAAAAACACAAGGATACCGCATGTCGCACAATCACGAACCTTTACAAGACAATGGTCAAAACGTAGCTCACAGTAAGCACTGAGAGGGTATGGATTTTTTGAACAGAGAATAACAATTTCTTAGTTGGATTTCCAAGGTATTTTACACAAAACCAAAGGAGTCCAAGATGGCCCAGAAAAAGCATTCATCGTCGTCGGTTTCTACAGGGGTATCGTCAAAGCCGGCAAAACGCAATCGGCGTAAGATTGACGATGCCCTAAAAACCAAAGTGGTTTTAGAGGCATTGAAAGAGACAGAGCCCCTTGCCGTGCTTGCCAGTCGTTACGAGGTTCATCCCAATCAGATTGGTCAATGGAAAAGGCAGTTTCTCGGCAATGCACAGATGGCTTTTTCTGGGGACAAGGATGCTGAACAGGATCTTCAACGCATTCGTGAAGAACGTGACGAATACGCTCGCAAGGTTGGTGAGTTGACCATGGACGTGGAATTTCTAAAAAAAAACTTGAAAAAACTGGGCATACTGTGAAGGTCGAGATGATCCAGCGGGATGGCGATGTGCCGACGCTAACGAAGCAGTGCGCTCTGCTTTCGATAGGCCGGACTTCGATCTATTACACACCGCAAACCAGTCCAATGAACAAGCTGCTCATGGACCGGATCGACGAGTTGTTTACCGAGGATCCGGCACGAGGCACCAGACGACTTCAGGCTGCCCTGAAGCGTCAGTTCAGTCTTGATGTGGGCCGCAGCAAGATCCGTGGCCTGATGGCTCGTATGGGTCTCCGTGCGATCTATCGGATCGTCAATACCTCCAAACCTAACAAAGCACACAAAAAGTACCCCTACCTGCTTCGTGGTGTCAAAATCTGCCGCCCCGACCAGGTGTGGAGCACCGACATCACCTACATCCGGCTTAGTGGAGGGTTTGCCTATCTCTGTGCGGTGATAGACTGGTACAGCCGGTGTGTTCTTTCATGGCGTCTTTCTACCTCGCTGGACAGCGGCTTCTGCATTGAGGCCCTCCAGAAAGCTCTGGCCAAGTATGGCAATCCAAAAGTCTTCAATACGGATCAGGGATGCCAGTTTACCAGTGAGGATTTCACCTCGGTACTTAAGGAGCACGGGATCAGGATAAGCATGGACGGAAAGGGACGGGCACTGGATAACGTCTTTGTTGAAAGGCTATGGCGCACGGTCAAGTACGAAGATATCTACATCCGGGGCTACACTTCAGTTTCTGAATGCAGAACCGGTCTTGAAGAATTCTTTATCCGATACAATACCAGAAGGGAACATTCGGCATTACTTTACAATTACCCGATGGAAATTTATATTGGCGAAGTCACGCTGCCGTTGGCAGCGTGATGCTATAAAAAGGGGAATCCAACTAACGAATACGTTTTTTCTGTCAAATTAAGTCGACCAGCACA
>JBBRUX010000094.1:0-3149 GCA_038247415.1 Chitinivibrionales bacterium
CTTTGCGTTCACACAGGGCTGCGCCCTGTGCTTTTACAGGCAGGCCTTTCAGGCCTAATCTTTCTTCTGCATAAACAACAGGGGCGAAGCTCCGAAAGGTAAAAGCACTGGCCAAAGCGTATCGAAGATCCCGATTTATCGATTCAAATGTTTTTTGCGCGAAGTTCGACCCCTGCTGGGGTCGTATAATTTTATTATTTATCGCATTCTATAAACATGCGATGCCTCCGGCATCATTTGAGCATAGTTCGGCAGCTAGCGTCTGCATCGCCACAGAGGCGGCGGAATAAACTCGTTTGCTGGCTTGGTAAATACTATAACGGTTAAGATATTCGGGGGTTGAACCAGCCCCGCTGCAAGTAGAAGTGCTTGCAGAACGGTGCCGTAGGCCACACATTATGGTAAAAAACTGTAATATTGAGCACTTTGGAGCGCCGTAGGTGCGGCACCTTTTTTAAAACTGGAAGATGTGAATGTGCGGAATCCACCGGCCTCATGTACCGCGCCACCTGTCCGCAGTAGTAGCTTTTGCGCCGCTATCCATTGCAATCTTTATGTGAGCATCATCGCTGTATGTATCCCTTAATTTGGACTGCAAAATTTCTCGAAAAGAGATCGGCTCCCTGTCTATTCAGGTGCATATTATCCCGAAACAACTTCCTCTCCTTGAAGTTTTTATTATCGCTGAAATCGAAATAAGGGACTCTGTTCGCTCTACAAAACAAATTAATCCGATCTATTAACTTTTTCTGGACCTTATCGCCATTATAAATAGGGGCAGTTACAAATATAAGCGCAATGTTATGCTCCCGGCAAATATCCCGAATCAATTGCATGTGCTTAACCATTCGTCTACACGATTGGTCGTTAAAGGATTCCACTCCAATGGTATTTCGCTCTTCAGCCTCATCCATAATCCCATTTAAAGGAAGATAACCATCAACATTCAGCCCCTTACTTTTAAGCGCCATGCTTGCAAAAGTAGAGTTATAGGGGTAGGTAAACGACAGCTGCTTTAGCCATTCATATCTATCGGCATCATTCAATACTTGTCGAATCAAGGTATCGTGACCATAGTAAGGGTTGAATATCTTTAGCCGTTGATCACTCACAAAATCAAGGATCAACCGCGGAGACACCTCTACAATAATCAATTGTGGCTTTTTGGTAATTAAAACATCACTGATCAATATATATGAAAACATCAAGCCCTGACCGCTAAACCCGCAGTTGTAAACACTCCTATTTAGTTCACACTCCATTATTGCAGGGTTAAAGTGCCGCAAAGCCCTAGAACTCCCAAAGATCAGAACATCCTGGTGAACCGAATCGAATATGTATCGAAGTTTTACATGACTATCGTTGGACGAGTGGGTATAACCATACTGCAAGGCAGTCCCAACCACAAAATCGCAGATTGCAAGAGCAAGAGCAAAACCAACTAATGTTAAACCAAAACGCTTCAGAGGTTTCATATATCCTAAAATTGAAAATATATAAACTGGCTTCCATCAAATACCCCCATGGTTAAAATAAGCATAACGATAGAAATATAGGCCCCCCATCGTAAAACTCTGTTTGGCTGGGCAAACCAAAAGAGTTCCGTTTTTTTTCGATATGAAATAACCTCATGAAAGATTAATACCGCCAAGGCAATTATTGAGTAGATAAAAATGGGAAGACTGGGAATAAACACTTTACTAAATGGAGATTTTAACACTTTCCCGGCAATCAGGAATGCATCTTCAAGGTTCGTAGCCCGAAAGAAAATCCAAGAGAATCCAACCAATAGAAAAACTGTTCCCATTTGCAGCATACCATGAATTACCGGATAATTGGTAATTCCTAAAAAGCGAGATAATTGTGCTCTCCATTGCTGTGTTATTCGAGCAAAAACTAGGTAAAACCCATGTAAGGCTCCCCAAACAATAAAAAGCCAACCAGCGCCATGCCAAATACCGCTTAAAAGAAAAACAATGAATATATTAAGATAGAATCGAGTAATGCCTTCTCTGTTGCCACCAAGAGGGACATACAGGTAATCACGAAACCAGGAAGAAAGCGAAATATGCCACCGTCGCCAAAACTCCGTAATAGATTTTGCAGAGAATGGTATATTAAAGTTGGTCATTAGATCGATACCCAAAACCCTTGCTGCACCAATGGCAATGTTGGAATATCCGGCAAAATCGCAGTAAATTTGAAAGGAGAAAAAAATCGTAGCTAACCCCAAACTCCCTCCAGTGTGATGTCTAGGATTGTTGTAAACGGCATCCACATAAATGGCTAACCTGTCGGCAACAACCAGCTTCATAAAGAAGCCCCAGAGCATTTGCCGCAACCCACAAACAACCATCTCATAATTGAATGGGTGTTTCTTTCGAAACTGGTGAATCAAGTTTTGCGGGCGCTCAATGGGGCCAGCAACCAGCTGCGGAAAAAACATAACGTAAAGCGCTAAAATACCAAAGTGCCGTTCAGCTTTCTGATTCCCTCGATACACCTCAATGGTATAGCTCAACGATTGGAGGGTATGGAACGAAAGTCCAATTGGCAGTAACAAGTTAAGGTATGGCACAGGATTATGCAATCCGCTTTGGTCCAATATGGTTGTAAGGTTCTCGTTAAAAAAGTTAAAATACTTAAATAGTGCAAGAGTTCCTATATTTACAACTATACTTGCGATTAGCAGATACCTTCTTTTTTTTCCTTGGCTGCTCTCCATCCAAATTGCAGCAAAATAGTCCACCGTAATTGTAAATGCAAGAATTAGAATGTAAACTGGTACAAACGCCATATAGAAGTAGCAGCTACTGGCCAGTAGCAGCATCCATCTAAACTTATGCGCCAGAAGAAAGTAGATGCCCGTAATGATTATAAAGAAAAGAATAAACGAGATGGAGTTGAACAGCATAGTAGGAGAAAAGTGATACAAAGACGAAATTAATGTAAATTATCAATTATTCGACATTTCATTACACTATCAATCGCCAGCTCGCGCGGACGTATTTCTCGTCTGTGTGTCGTAAGCCGTGCCATGGAAAAATATAACGAAAACCCTGCATCGTAGTGGTAGCTGGGCAGCCATGCCGAGCGTGCAGAATGATGGCGAGGACGTCCGCTCGACAAGGAAACATGTCGGACTTTCA
>JBBRUX010000095.1:0-2899 GCA_038247415.1 Chitinivibrionales bacterium
CGTCAGGCAGGACTGAAGTGTGATGGATGAACAGCGTGAATCCATCAGTCTGCAAAGACCCAGGTGCAAAGCACCGCAGGGCTTGACAGACCGGCTTGCGAAGCAAGAGCACGTAAGAAGGGCCGGTACCGCAGGTAGGCGTCCAGATTCTGCCCCTGCTTACGTCCTAAGTTTGGCGAACCAGTGTCGAAGGCTCCCCTTAAATTCCATCATTACATTTACTTATAATACTTGATAACCGAGATGCCTCGCGCAAGAACCGATTGAGGGATCTTTACTGCATTTACCTTTTGAGCGCCCGATTTAAATTCCCAGATTTTTTCTCCCCGTATCGAGAATATCTTGCAGGTTGAAGTTCCTTTTGCGAAGGTTATCCGCTGCGGCGCTCCCATCGATGAAATTGTTGATAGGTGTGGCAATGCCTTTGCTAGTGGTACAACATGAGCGGGGCTTGTAACACCAACAACAGGGTTATATACGCAGTTTCCTTTTCGCGCATTATAGAGAGGTACAATGTTACCGATAGCAGCACGCGTAAGCGATTTTTTAACGCCATCCCGCGTTTCAACAACATCGGTGGTATACCAGGTTTGATTTGAACTATACGCATGCAAATCGTACATGAGCGACATACAAGACTCATTGCAGATAAATGCAGGTATTGCTTTCATGGCATCGTTAAATTGGTCTACTGGATACAGGAGCGTTCCCAGCATTTCTACCTGTGCACCATTGTTTGCAATAATAATATTGCCGGCGCCTTCACTTTTAAGCCCAAGAATCCAGACTTGAGCTCCATTGACAACAATACGATTTTTGAGATAGGCAAGAGTATCGCTAGCCTTAAGGCGTTCGGGATTATACTGACGTAACCAGACTTTTTGAGGGTTGGCCAAATAAACAACGGCGTCCATATCTTCTATAAACAAGTCGCCACAGCCAGGATCGTTGATGATGCTATCGACTTGACAATGCTTGAGAACAACAGGTCTGTTCGATTGACAATGGATGGTAACCTCTGAAAAGTTTACCCCTTCGATTATAAGGGGCTCTGTGGTTGATCCAGTAATATCTAAATGCGTGCGACCCCCTTGGGGGGGGCTAATAAATGAGCTGAATCCACGGATATTTTTGACTTGTGGAGGCACTACTACAGGCCCATTAAAAATTGGATACGGCGATTGCTGCGAATTGTGGGGAATGTAAACCGTTGATTTTCCATTGGCGGCTGCAAACTCCATCGCCTTTTTGAGGCTTGCTCGTGGAATAGGATATTCTGCATTTCGTGCTTCTAAGTGGTCTAGTGTACACACCCACTTTGTAGTGTCAGTTTCAAAAAACTCTGGGGCGTTTTTGATCTCAAGTTTTAAAGATCCCCACGGGTCATTGAATTGTGTAAAGTATTTGGTCGTATTAGTGTACTCAACAAGGGGGTTTTGGGTAACTTGGGTAGCGCCGTCTTTCATCGTGGCAACGTAGCCAGTTTGAGCAACATTACGACCGTAAAAGGTTGTCCCAGAAATCTCAATTGCATTGGATGTAGTTGTTTTTGTTGCTGGAACAGATAAATTAGCATCTACCAATATGATAAATCCCCCATTGCCTGTTATGGCAGGAACCGTATTGATTGACGTGAGGTTGTGAATTGCTAAAATATTACCAGAATTATTCCAGCCTGCTATTTTTTGATTTTTGAGCGTTATACCTTCAAAGGTTGGGCCGTATTCTGCACCTGCCACCCGTATGCCATAATTAAAACCATCAATAGTAACATTCTTAACAAGACAAGGTCCAGGCCATGCCCGTTCCATTGCGAGGCCGCAAAAGCCATTTCCATCACTAGATTCAATGGATATATTCTCTAATGCACCTGCGTTGTTTGAAATCCAATCGGCTCCAATTGCACCGGGGTTTCCAGCGCCAATTAAAATTTTAAGGTCATACATGTTGAATTTAAAAGCCATATTGCCAGCGACAGTTTTAATAGCCGCTTTTGGATTGTTAACA
This sequence comes from Chitinivibrionales bacterium, assembly GCA_038247415.1. GTDB lineage: Bacteria > Fibrobacterota > Chitinivibrionia > Chitinivibrionales > WJKA01 > JBBRUX01. The sequence continues at coordinate 2,008 of JBBRUX010000095.1, forward strand.
TTTTGAAAACGGGATGAGTTTTCCATGACTTTGAAGACCGTATACTCCGATCCTTGACCCTGGAAAGTGACACAGCACTTATCTTCGGTACCAGACATGTCGATGGTGTCGTCAAGCAGGTAGGTTCCAGCAGGAAAATAAATAACAAGAGGGAAAGGGGAATCCCCGCCTTTGCCAATAGCAGCCTGGATTGCAGCTCTATCTGAAACAAGATCGTGCGGGTTTGCACTGTTTTTAGTCATGTCAAGCATTCCAGATCGCCCAGGAAAAGTTTTTAGAGGGGCCGCTCCAAATGAAGATGAAACGAAGAGTATACTGGCAAGCATAGCTAGTATACCGGCTGTATAAGAAGGGAATTTCATAGAGACTCCTTTAAGAGGTTAAAACGAGATTGTTTAAGTGTTTTGATTGCTGCGTGTGCAAGGAGAAAAAAATGCCCTCCGCACGGAGGGCATAAGAAATTACCTAACAACAGAAAACTTTTGTTGGAAGCTTGTTTTGTCGGTAGTCAACTTAACAATATAGGTGCCGTTGAGTGATGAAGGAACCTGCAGAGAAGAAATGTGCGCTCCTTCTGACATCCGATTGAGCGAACTTGTCAAAAGAGTTTTTCCAGATAAGTCAAGTAGTTGGATGCGTAGATCAGATGGACTCGAAAGCTTATAGGTAAGTTTAATGCGATTATTTCCCGATGAAGCAATAGTGAGCAAGCTCTTTGATAATGTTGATTTAAGAGAAGTCTTGATCCCAACCCCACCGTTTCTGAGTTCTTGTCCGTTTTCCCGTTCCAATTAAACTAATTTGTTGCTGTACAGGTAAGGGTCAGCAGCTCGGGCGGAGAAAAGGACACATCATGGACACTGGACAGTCTGTTCTCGGTGGGCAGCAAGCC
>JBBRUX010000096.1:0-2761 GCA_038247415.1 Chitinivibrionales bacterium
GGGAGAGGGTATTGGAGAAAATCATCAAATCCGCTCGTTATTTCTATCGATCCTTCGCGACGAATAGATTCTAATGTTGTGTTGTCATTGTCAAAAAATAAATACGGCTGGAACCAGATTGCCTCACCGTATACCTATGCAACCGTTTGGAATGGCGGGCCCACAACGTTATGGCGTTGGGATGGCGTAGCGCAGGATTTTGTTGACGCCGGTTCAATCCTGGAGCCTTGGCAAGGGTATTGGGTGCTCACTGATGTGGCTAAAACCGTGGCCTTATCAAAAATCCCAGCATTTCCTGCAACAGGTATGGCGAAAGCGAGCAAATCCTTCTTTGCTGCAAAGACCGATTGGCAAGTTCAGGCCATTTTGTCCGACAATGGCTCACAGGACGCTGATAATATTTTTGGATTTTCGCATGACGCAACACCAGGGTATAATCATTTAAACCGCCCAGAACCGCCACGCATGGAATCGAGTTCGTATCTCTTTTTCCCACATCCCGAATGGAAACGTACTGTTTCGGAGTATGCATCGGATATTCGTAGATTCTGGCAAGATGGATCAATTTTCTCTGTTGGAATTTCTCGATCGTCAAAAAATGTGGCTTGTGCAAAGATCACCTTTAGCGGTGTTCCAGAAGACGGACCGCTTTATTTCTTCTATGCCACAACCGATTCGATTATTCCACTTACCGCTGCAACCGCAGTGCAACCGATAGTTCGCAGCGGGGTAAGCTATGCTACAGTATTTGTTTCGGAAAATAAAAACTTTGTCGCAACGTTTCCTCGACGCTTTGCGATGGGAACTCCATTTCCAAATCCCTGCTCGTATAAAGCAACTATTAAATATGTGTTGCCCTACCGTTTTGGCCCCGATGGGTCGCTGGATCAAAGTTCTTATCAGGTGTCAATTAAAGTATTTGATATGATGGGTAGAACGGTACGAGAGCTTGTGAATCATCCTCAAGGGGCTGGCATCTATACTACCTTTTGGGATGGAAAAAGTTCGAGTTTGCACCGTGTGAGCGCGGGCAATTATATATGTATTATGACAGCAGGTAAATATCGGTCAGTTGGACGCATAACGCTTATGCGCTAACGAACTAGTGAGAAACTTTTTTTGAGTTGGAAGGTATTCATGCAAAAACTTCAAACGGGTCTCTTTCTAATGTTTTGTCTTTTGCTAACCGTGCCCTTTACGAGCATGGCTCAGGATGAAAGCGTTACGCTCAAGTCGTTTGTTGGCAAAGTAGAAGTTAGATCTCCATCAAGCGTTGTGTATCGCCCTGCTCGAATAGGTATGCCTATTAAGTCTGGCTGGGGAATTCGTACCTATGTCGAATCGGAAGCAGAATTAGCATTTGCAACTGGCACCATTATTAAAATTGGTGAGAATTCTGTAGTAGATCTTACAAAAGCGTTTTTTAATCAACAAGCAAGCACGTCTGCAACTTCGGTCAAAGTAGCAACAGGTCAAGTATGGGCAAATGTTAAGAAACTTACCAATCAAACTTCAAAATTTGATTTTGAAACACCAACAGCAACAGCTTCCATTCGGGGAACCCGTTTGGGTATTAATGTAGGAAAAGATGGAACTGCAATCGATGTTTACGAAGGCCTTGTTATGGTTCGTTCGAAGGGTTCGGACAAAGATGTTCCTGTGTCAACAAAAAATCGCGCCCTTATCGCCCCAGGTAGTGCATTGGTTGATGTTAAGCAATTCGAAGGGACTCCAAAGCCCGATTCTACTCAAGGAAAAAACGCTTTGGCAGCGCCAAAAGATCCCTTTGCGCAGGATCCCCCTGCGGCCGTCGATTCAACCAAAGCAACGCCCTCGCCAGACTCATTGGCAAAAAAACCTGTGCAAGACACTGTTGCCCGTAAAGCACCGCTCGATTCATTGAAGGTGCCTGTTACCAAGACCGATTCTATTCCTGCGGCGGCATCGCTTTCGGGTGCGTCTAAACCGGTCTCGGCAAATGTTGAGTATCACGTGCCCCTGGTCATGAATATTTCAGGCGTTACCGATAACATGGAGGTAACCGCTTCCACGTTGCCGATAAATGTTACGGTCTCAGAAAATGCCAAGTATTCTGTTAATGGCAAAGAGGGGGTATCGTCGGTTGAATTGGCACCGGGAAATAATGTGCTTGCGTTTAAAGCCTGGGATCCCTATAACAATACGTCAACAAGATCCATTTCGGTAGTGTATAAAAAAATGCGCAAACTTGCCTTAACCCTTACAGGTCCAGTACAAAGTCAAACGTTTACAGAGCCCATGATTATCGTTACCGGAACTACCGTTCCCAATGCAAAAGTTACGGTTAATGGTCAGGGTGTAACTGTAGGAGGATCGGGAGCATTTTCAATGCGCATGCCAATTCCCGATGAACCCATGGACTATGAAATTTCGGTGGTTGCAAAACTTGACTATGAGGAACTGTCGTTAGATCGTACGGTTACCTATCAACCAGTTAAAAAGCCACTTACCCTTGATATCAGCTCTCCTACAAACGGCCAGATAATTAAAACAAAACTTATCCGCATTGTGGCAAAAACAAGCGTTGCAACACCCCCGGTGAGTGTGAAAGTAAATGGGCGGTCGGCTAGTGTATCAACAAGTGGTGTTATTTCGGCAGAAATTCCTATTTCCGAGCAGAATATCGGCTCGTATCAGATTGAAATAAGTGCAGATGATGGTACTCGTGAGATCTCAAAATCGCTGAACCTTACCATCGATATTACTGCACCGCAAGTCAATA
>JBBRUX010000097.1:0-2457 GCA_038247415.1 Chitinivibrionales bacterium
CCGCAACCCTCCAGTGTACTTGAACGGATCCGCCCCCTTGGCTTTGATCTTCTCGTCGCCGCTGGTCGAGTCCCACTGGGGAATTTTGAGAACGGTTCCTTCCGCAAGCAGGTCAGGGTTGTCGCCGATCTTGTCCTTGTTGAGTTGGTAAAGATATTTCCATGACGGCATGCCGAATTTACGGGCAATGCTGCCCAGGGAGTCGTGTGGTTTGGTGGTGTAGGTTTTAATTGCAGGAGGATTTCCTTGGCGCAAAAATTAGTTATTCTCAATAGAACACAGTGTACCGCTATTCTGTAGTGACTTCTTTGAAGTTACTTTAACGGTATTAAAGACATTGCATATTTTTTCTCGCATATCTTTGCATGCTGGATCATGCCAATCGTAGGTCTCCAGCAATAACAAACAATCTCCAACTACAAGCCAGTAATATCGGTTGAACATGACAAATAAAAATGAACCGTTCTTTGCCTTGCAGTTCATCAAGGACAGAAGCACTTTCATTTTTGCTTTAGGAAAGCTCAACAACGAAACCGCATTTACCCATTTATCTGATCCTACCGTGTAAATACGCACGGTACGATAGGTAGTACAAGCAGAAAAAATATTAGTTGACAATTATCGATTAAGAAATAAAAAGTCGCTCTCTTTATATAAAAAGACTTAGAAGTATTGCATGTCGTTTCATCCATTCACCTCTACCAACAATGGACGTTTTGTTTTTTGATAATGAATTGAAATAATCTTTGCAGCTCCAATTTCAACCATTGCTGGAATTCCCTTCTTAGAAAACCTGCTTCAATTAAAATAGGTACCGCTCCACCGTCATTCCATTTTCTCCTGAACCCATTTTCGAGAGGTTTGTCAATGTGCCATAGACCGTATCAATAGCAGCAGAACAGGCTCCGTTTGTTGCCCATGCAAAAGCAAAGATAGCAATTGTGAATTGGTATTCATGGCAACGGCTTATACTTAAGGTCAATGGTCTTCTTGAAATTCACTAACAAAGTTTCATCTTTGCCAGTTTTGTATCGCAGGTAATACCCGGATCCAATCACAAAATTGCCATGATTGAAGATAAAGAGCACCTGGATATTGTTATTGAATTTCTGACTGTCTTCGAAAGAAATCTCTATTAATTGAGTACTGCCGAAAATCCCCAAGTAACTAATTTTTACAGAAGAGGTATCTATTATCAATTTATTGGTATGTAAGATATGTGCGCCGTCTTCATCAATTTTAAAACGTAGACTTAAGTCCTTTTGATTTGCAAAATATTCGCCAAAACAGTCTTCTTCAGTAGCTGCACAAACACTAAAGGTAACCAAAATTAACAATATAATGCGCTTCATTTTGCCTCCAAATAAGCAAGAATTCCCGCAGCAATTTCTTCACCTATTTTCTCGGATTTCTCCTTCATAATTGCAAGGTCTTCTGTATTGCTAATAAATCCTGCCTCAACTAGTACCGATGTTCCATCGAATTTGTTAAGTAATTTTAGGTCTGTTTTCGCCATGACACCTTTGCTGAAAAATAGCGTATTCTTATCTTGAATCGCTTGCGCAAGCTTCTTGCCCTCGCTACTACTGCTTTTGTAGCAAACTGCAAAACCTTTTGACGATGCATTTGTGAAGGCATTAGAATGAATACTTACAAGAATATCAGTTCCTTTCGCCGCATCGATCCTCCACAATATTCTCTTCCCTGCTTTATCCTTATCTCCTGTTCTGGTAATTATTACTTCATATCCCTTTACTTCTATTTTTGATTTTACAGAATTAGAAATATTCAGCACAATATCCTTTTCATAATCTTTCCCGTTTATAGCCCCTGGATCTATTTGCGCATTTTCATCATTCTTGTCACCGTGCCCCGGATCAATTGTGATCTTTTTCTTGACAGTAGATGCTACTACAAGAGTTATTGAATCTGCTGTTGCGCTTTCAACTTTGTATGTTTTCTTATCATTCATCAATCAAACCACTTTCCATAAGGTCGATTTCTAAAATAGTATTCCTTCTGACCTGTCGATCCCAGATCGACTTCCAATGTATAACTTAAATCCTCCCGAAGCTCCGTGTAAACAAGGTCAAGCGTATCATTAGTCGGGTCAGCATCATCTTTAACCGTTTTTATCTGTTGATACGACTTGTCACGATCGGTGCTATATAGAATAATGGAATCGTCTTGACGTTCTGGATCATTAGGCTTTATCTTAAGCTTGATTGAGAATGACTTCGTACCTTTGATTGGTTGTCGTGGGTTTTCATCATCTTGCAATTCGCCAAGTGCTTCGCCTGAAATGCCTGACATCCGCGAAGCCATATACTGAACATGCGCGATGTAAACTTCATCATCATACGATCCGGTTGTTGCGACATCGTATTCGGCACCAATGAGCGACTTTCGTAGATTCGCGACGTTGTTTTTGTGTTTCTCATCATCCAAACAATCCGG
>JBBRUX010000098.1:0-1543 GCA_038247415.1 Chitinivibrionales bacterium
ATCAGGTTGCTCAAATTTTAATCGCCAATTCTCGAATATAGGTGTCCTCATTGTATGAAAATACAAAAAGAGAATCAACGAAATGACCTTCAACTAATTAGTTATCAACAGAATAAAGTGTATTGACAGACTCTAATTAATGCTCATTCTTTTCTAGTTTTATCGGTCAATGGTTTCCCGCATTCAGATGTGCTGTAAAAAAAGGCGCGGCTAAAGCCGCACCTTTCCCGCTCAAAGCTGTGAATTTAAATCCAATCTTCCTTCTTCCCGAGCAATAAGAAGCTCTCCAGCCGCACTTCGGTGGCGTAGCGTTTGATGCCGTCTTCGTCGTCCCATTGGCGGTTTACCAGCGCGCCATCCACGGCGATCTATTTTCCTTTGGTGGAATGCTTTTCGGCGAGTTTGGCGGTTTTGTTCCGTGCCGTGAGGGTATTCAAATGGGTGTCCTGCACTTTTACACTTGGCGTCTTTGTAAGATGCGTCGGTGGCGATGCTCATGCGGAGCATTTTGGAGCCATTGGCGGGTGTTTTAATTTCGGGGATCAATAGCGATTCGTCCAATCAGTTGTACTTTGTTTACGAGGGTTTGCATAATTTCTACATTTTTTCGTGCCGCTTGGAAGCGGGGTTAAGGCACTTCGCAGGGGGCGGGTTCAATATTAGATTTTTATTTGGATAGGCTACGCCTTGACCCGTGCTTTTTGATCATCAGGTAAAAGGTGTGGGATAGCGGAAAGCGGAGTTGGATGCTTTACGGAACTTTACGTAAGTATCCATAACATTTCGAATAAAACCTTGGTGCCACTGGGATCTCTAAGGATGGTGGATTTTACATCTCAATCTCGAAAGATGATTTTTGGTGCTTCGATCCTTATTTCAATCTACCCAGGCAAGGTCCCCGATCTGAAAGAAAGCATACATACTTATTCAATCAATTCTATATTATAGCATGAATGGACTTGAATAGCCGACATAAATTTTGATTGCCTTCGGTTTCGACTATCGCACATATGCGATATATGCACAATAAGTTGGGAGGCGATTATGTATACAAATGTGACAGGGCATATAAGAATACGTGCAGGACGTGGTATAACCGGCAAAGAGAGCAGAGCTTGAAAAAATGCTTTTGTTGATGGGAGACAGTATCTGGCATCCGAAAGAAATCCCAGAGCAAAAAATCCAGGTTCAAATTGCGTAATGCGCGTCGCGTAAAAAGAAAAATATTGGAAAAGAGAAAAGGAGATTTGGAAGAATCTGGAATTTTGCGAAAAATATTCTACATTTCAAGAATGAAAGACAAAGGCATTTTTCTGATAATGAAGTGAAACAAGAAAGAATACGCCCTGTAACTGCGCATATAATTTATGGCGGGATTTTCTTATATTCGATCACATCTGTTCAAGACGTTTCTAAACTGAGATAAAAAAAATGGAGTTGGCCCGGAAAAATCCGGTATGTTTAAATCGCTAAACTAAAACAAGCCAACTCCGGTATGAAGATCACATTATTTGCTCAGATATTCCAAAAATTCAACAAGAAT
>JBBRUX010000099.1:0-1502 GCA_038247415.1 Chitinivibrionales bacterium
CTTATGTACTAAGCCTATTCGACTCCACCGAGCGAGGAAATTACACCTTCGAACCCGATTACAACATATTGACCATTGACACTACAATATACGATATAGCATGGTGGAAAAATGCTCAAAAAAATGGAGAGACCTGGACTAACCCATACTATTGGAAGCCATGGAACAAAACGATTATCAGCTATGCAAGGAAACTTACGGTAAAGAATCAGTTTATCGCAGTCTTTGGATCGGACTTTTTCTTCAACAAATTGAAAGTAAAAATAGCCTCTGCCAAATCCTTTGATTCTGGGTATTTCTGGATTGTCGATCAAAATTACCAAATGATTCTTCACCCTACGCTTCAAAACATTAACGTGAGAACAATTGACAGCGGCAATATTATCGACAAAATATCGGAACAAAAATTGAGAGAAGGAAACCTAACATACGAATACCAAGGAAAGCAAAAAATGCTTGCGTTTAAGCGGCTATCAAACAATTGGACTCTTTGCATGTCGGTGCCTTACAGTGAAATATACAAACAACAACGAACAATTACCATAATCATTATGGGGCTAATGCTCCTACTTTCAGTCTTAGCTATTTTAATAAGCACAAACCTTTCGCGCAATATAACCAACCCATTAACTGGGTTTATCGCCATTTTTAAAAAGGGAGCAGAAGGAGATCTATCTGTTAGGACTTCCACGAATTCTCCAACGACAGAGATCTTAGCACTTTCAGAAAATTTCAACTTTTTCATGGCCCGCATGCAGTGGCAGGTAACAGAGTTGGAGGAAACTAAAGAGTCACTGATACTAGCCATCCGCAAAGAGGAAGAAGCGAATCGCCTAAAATCAGCATTCCTGTCCAACATCTCGCACGAAATAAGAACACCGCTAAACGCAGTAATCGGGTTCTCTGAACTGATCAAGAAAGAAAAGCTTTCGCAAGAGGATAAATACCGGTTTTCGAACCTAGTGGTTAAGAATGCATATGCTCTACTGCGTACGCTCGATGATGTGATCCAAGCCTCAAAACTTGAAAGCGGAAACCTCTCAGCCTCGATCGAAAGAACATCGGTAAGCAACGTTTTGGATTCGGTACTTAAGGTATATAAAAAGCATAGAGGCACTTATGTCATCTCGAAGGAAACAGAACTAATCGTCGAAAACAATTCAACCAACGAATCGGCCTATATTCTTACAGATATTTTTCTACTGCACGAAATGCTCTCACAAATGCTTGAGAATAGCATAAAATTCACTGCCAAGGGCACAATAAAGATAGGTGCTCTTGTATCGAACTCAACAGTGATTTTTTTCGTTGAGGATAGTGGGATTGGGATTGTAACGGAACAGAAAGAAAAAATATTTGATTTGTTTTACAAAGCGAACCATAATAGCAGTCAACTATTTGGTGGATCGGGACTAGGACTAACCATTGCAAAAGGAATTGCAGATCTATTGGGTGCCAGCCTATGGGTTGAAAGCGAACCTTCAATAAAAACAACCTTCTTC